>NZ_JBHYOP010000005.1:365000-505661 GCF_042745235.1 Streptomyces sp. NPDC058796 | reverse complement strand
GATGGTGGTGTGGGGGCCGTTGATGGCGGCGATGGTGAGGTGGTTGGTCCAGGGGGTGAGGAGTTGTTGGGTTTGGGTGGCGGGGAGGGTGAGGGAGGCCATGGCGCCGTGGCCTTCGAGGGTGGTGAGGGCTTGGCTGCGGAGGGCGACGATGCGGGCGGCGTCTTGGAGGGTGAGGGCGCCGGCGATGTGGGCTGCGGCGATTTCGCCTTGGGAGTGGCCGATGACGGCGTGGGGGTGGATGCCGTGGTGTTGCCAGTGGTGGGCGAGGGCGGTGAGGACGGCGAAGAGGGTGGGTTGGACGATGTCGACGCGGTCGAGGGTGGGGGCGTTGGGGTGTTGGGTGAGGACGTCGGGGATGGTGAAGTCGATGTAGGGGGCGAGGGCGTCCTGGCAGGCGTGGATGCTGTCGCGGAAGGTGGGTGAGGTGGTGTAGAGGGTGCGGGCCATGCCGGGGTACTGCGAACCCTGACCCGGAAACACGAACACCGTCCCGCCCTCTTCGCCGTCAGTCGCCTGACCGGTGACCAGCGCCGGATGCGGAGCCCCCTCGGCGGCCGCGTCGAGGGCTTCCCGGGCCTGGGCGCGGTCGCGGGTGACGATGACGGCGCGGTGCGGCAGCGCGGCCCGGGCGGCCAGGGCGTCGGCGACCGTGGACAGCGGCACCTCCGGACGTTCGTCGAGGTGGGCGCGTATCCGGGCAGCGTGGGTCTGCAGCGCGCCCGAACTCCTGGCTGACAGAGTCAACACCGTGGGCAGGTTGGGCTGTTCTGACGCCTCGTCCTCGCCGGATCCCTCTGTCGCCGGCGGCTGCTCCACGATCAAGTGGGCGTTGGTGCCGCTGACGCCGAAGGACGAGACGGCGGCGCGGCGGGGCCGGTCCGTCTCGGGCCAGGGCGTGTGCTCGGTGAGCAGGCTGACGTGCCCCTGATCCCAGTCGATGTGGGGTGAGGGCTGGTCGGCGTGGAGGGTACGCGGCAGCTCGCCGTGCTGGATCGCCTGGACCATCTTGATCAGACCGCCGATACCCGCTGCGGCTTGGCTGTGGCCGACGTTGGACTTCAGCGATCCGAGATAGAGCGGCCGTTCCGGTGTGTGGTGTCGGCCGTAGGTGTTGAGCAGGGCGTGGGCTTCGATGGGGTCGCCTAGGCGGGTGCCGGTGCCGTGGGCTTCGACGGCGTCGATGTCGTCGGGGGTGAGGCGTGCGTTGTCCAGGGCCTGGCGGATCACCCGTTCTTGGGAGGGGCCGTTGGGGGCGGTGAGTCCGTTGCTGGCGCCGTCCTGGTTGACGGCGGAGCCCGCGATCACGGCGAGGATTGTGCGGCCTTGGGCGAGGGCGTCGCTGAGGCGTTGCAGGACGATGAGTCCTGCGCCTTCGGCCCAGCCGGTGCCGTCGGCTTCGGCGGCGAAGGCCTTGCAGCGGCCGTCGGGGGCGAGGCCGTGCTGACGCGAGAACTCCAAGAACATTTCAGGCGTGGCCATCACCGTGGCGCCACCGGCCAGAGCCGTCTCGCATTCGCCGTTGCGCAGGGCCTGACAGGCCAGATGCACCGCAACCAGTGACGACGAGCATGCGGTGTCGATGGTGAGGGCGGGTCCGGTCAGGCCGAGGGTGTAGGCGATGCGCCCGGAGGCGACGGCGGGGCTCGTGCCAGTCATCAGGTGGCCCTCGAGATCCGTGTCTCCGTGGGCGCCGTAGTGGTTGGGGGACAGGCCGGTGTAGACGCCGGTGGGTGTGTCGGCGAGGTGGGTGGGGTTGAGGCCGGCGTGTTCCAGGGCCTGCCAGGCGAGCTCCAACAAGAGGCGTTGTTGGGGGTCGATGGCTTTGGCTTCGCGGGGGCTGATGTTGAAGAAGGCGGCGTCGAACTGGTCCGCGTCGTAGAGGAAACCGCCGTACCGCGTGGCCGAGGTGCCCGGCTGGGTGGGGTCGTCGAAGAGGGCGTCGAGGTCCCAGCCGCGGTTGGCGGGGAAGCCGCCGATCGCATCACGCCCCTGGGCGACCAGCTCCCACAGCTCCCCGGGTGAGGTGACCCCGCCGGGGTAGCGGCAGGCCATTCCCACGATCGCGATCGGCTCTCGGGCGCTGTCCTCCAACTCCTGCAGACGCCGCCGCGTCTGGTGCAGTTCCCCACTGACGCGCTTGAGGAAGTAACGCAGCTGGTCGGGGTCCGCTGCTCCCACAGTTGTCTCCCGGGATGCCGTCAATCGGTCATAAGTCACGGCAGACAGAGGTAAGCGCGCTGCTCGCCCCCCGTCGGCACAGAAAGGTTCCGTCGGCCCTGCGCCGGATGTCATCGCCGAGATTGCTCATTGGCCATGTGCGCGGGGTGCCCGGAAGATGGGCGTGGGGGCGTCTCTCCTCGGGCCGGCCTCGCCCCGGCCCACGAGGCAGGAGAGGGGCTCGCGGCCCGGGTGGTGGTCCATCGACATGGCGCGGCCGTGGGTGCCCGCGCTGCCGCCGCGCTGGGAGGCGAAGTCAACGCTCACACAGCCGAGTCGGCCGACCGGCGCGGACCGCTCGGTGCGGATCCTCCTTGCGCAGAGAAGAAGGACGCGGCGCCCGCCGTCGCCGGAACCCGCAGTTGGCCAGGCCGGCAGACGGTCGAAGATCACGCGAAGCAGTGGCGAACCCCCTGGCGCGGGGCCGGCGGGGCTCGTAGTGACCGAAACCCGCCGGTCGGAGGCCGGAGCCGTGGGTGTGTGGCGGTTGCGGTTGCGGTGGTGCTGGGGGCCCTGATTGACTGAGTGAGCGGCCCGCATACCCCCTGGGAGTATCTAAGTCTGTGAGGAGCAGCGCATGACTGTCGCCACCGTGATGGATCCTCGTGGCTACCTTGAGGAGCGGTACAACAAGTACAACGAAGAGCTGCTGTTCGGCGAGGAGGATGCGGGCGCGGTCATCGACCGGTTCTACGCGCCCGGGTTCAGCATCGTCAGCGGTGGCATCGCCATGGACCGGCAGCGTCTGATCAAGCACGTCCGGCCGCTGCGGAAGATGGCGGTCCCCGGCACCGGGCGCTACGAGGTGCTGGAGGCGGTGCAGGACGGCAATCGCTTCGCGTGCCGCTACATCATCCACGCCGCCATGAAGCAGGGGGACCGGGTCCGGCACATGAAGATCGAGGTCGTCGAGTTCCTGGAGATGGCGGACGACGGCCGCATCGTGCGGGTCGACTCGCTCAGCCGTGACATCCCCGACAAGGATGGCGCCCAGGAGTGACCGCATCCTCAAGGAGGCGCCACCGTGCCGTGACCGGCGGGCAATCCAGGAGATGAGGCCCGGGCTCGGGCGGTGACACGCTGAGCGGGACCCGGGGCCGTGCCCCGCTCGACGCCAGGGAGGGGTAGCGCCCATGGACCAGTCGCCGTCCGAGACGACCGGTGTCACGGCCCGTCAGGACACCGCCGCCGAGGCCGTGTTCCTGGAGATCCTGCAGAGTCCGGGGGCCGACGATCCGTACACCGGCTACCACCGGCTGCGCGAGATGGCGCCCGCGCTGCTCACCGGGGACGGCACTCTGGTGCTGACCGGGCACGCCGAGTGTGACGCCGCGCTGCGCCACCGCTCGCTGGGCAGGGGCGACGACATGGACGGCTTCCGGCTGGCTCCGGTGCCCGAGGAGCGGGTCAGGGAGGTCATGTCGACGCTTCGTCGCAGCATGGCCTTCGTCGACCCGCCGGAGCACGCCCGGCTGCGCCGACCGGTTTCGGCCGTTTTCACGCACCGGCAGGTCGAGGCGCTGCGCCCCGCGGTTACCGCGCATGCCGATCGCCTGGTCTCCACGCTGGAGCAGACCGGCGGTGACTTCATGGCGGCCGTGGCCCGTCCGCTGCCGGAGATCGTCATCGCCGATCTGCTCGGCATCCCGGAGGGGGACCGCCCGGCCGTGCTGCCCCGCTCGCAGGCGCTGGCGGCGCTGATGGAGCCGGTCACGGACGCCGAGGTGTTCGACACGGCGGCTGCCGCGCTGCGGGCGCTGTGCGAATACTTCGACGGGCTGCTCGCCCGTCGGCGCGCCCAGCCGGAGGACGATCTGATCAGTCGTCTGGGGACGGCGGCGGAAGGCGCCGGCCTGACCGACCAGGAGATCGTCTCCACCGCGCTGCTGTTGCTGGGCGCGGGCATCAAGACCACCACCCACCTGCTCGGCAACGGGCTGAAGGCCCTGCTGGACCACCCGGACCAGTTCGAACGGCTTCGCGCGGAACCGGCGTTGATCCCCGCGGCGGTTCAGGAACTGCTGCGGTACGACACCCCGGCGCAGCTGGACGCCCGGGTGGTGAAGGAGGCGACGCCGTTCGCCGGCGTCGAGCTGAAGGAGGGGCAGACGGTCATGACGGTGATCGGCGCGGCCAACCGGGACCCTGCCCGGTTCGCCGATCCCGACCGGCTGGACGTCGGCCGTGCCGAGAACGTGCACCTGTCGTACGCGGCGGGCGTGCACTTCTGCCTCGGGGCCCAACTGGCCAACCTGGAGACGGAGGTCCTGCTGGCCCGGCTGGTGGCCGGACCGCCGCTCACCGCGGCCGGTGCTCCCCGGCGCCGGATGGGGCTGGGGCTGCGGGGCTTCGACGCACTGCCCGTCGCGGTGGCGCGCTGAGCCCTCCGGGGTCGGGGTCGGGGCGTCGAGGGCGTCGACGGGTAATCGGCAAGGCGCGCGCGGGGTGACGTCCACCCGCCGTCCTCCGGCCCTGCACGGGAGTGAGAAACGGGGAGTCGGGCGAGAGTCGTGGACGGGACGACAGCCCTGGACGGGACGAGCGCCGAACACGGAATGAGAGGGACATGCGGATCGAGGCGGACCTGGAGATGTGCTGCGCGGCGGGGATGTGCGCCCTGACCGCGCCGGAGGTGTTCGACCAGGACGAAGAGGAGGGGACGGTCGTCGTCCTGGTGGACCGGCCGCCCGCCGAGCACCACGCGGCGGTCCGCGATGCGGTCCGCGCCTGCCCCTCGCGCGCCCTGAGCCTGCGCGAGGGGGAGTAGCCGAGGCGGCGGGGAAGGGGCCCCTGGGCGAGGGGGGCGGCCGGTCAGGCGCGGCCGGTCAGTTCGTAACCGATGTCGTCCAGGGCCTCCGTGAGGCGGGCCTCGTCCAGTTCCCGCTCGGAGCTGACGGAGACCCGTCCGGCCTGCACGTCGACGTCCACCCGGTGCACGCCGCCGAGTCCGGTGATCGCCTTGGTCACGTGGTTCGCGCAGTGATGGCACACCATGCCGTCGACCAGGTACGTCGTGGTGACGCTCCCGGCGGGCAGGGGCTCGGCCGCCTTGCCGGCGTCGGCGCCGGTCCGGGGAGGTACGGGGAAGGTCATGAGCTTCTCCTGTCGTCGGTGAGCCGGTCGTGCAGGGTGGGGTCGTGTTCCGATCATATACCCCCAGGGGGTAATAGTACCGCTGTGTGCGCGCATCCGCACGCGCCGCTCCGGTCTCGTCGTCGACCGGCGAACGCTCTGCCCGTGGCCGACGGCCGACCGCGTTCCTTGGTTATTCGGGGCGTTGGGGTATATACCTGGGTGGGGTATCGCACTTCTAGTGGAGAGGAAGGTCATGGCTGTCGATCTCGGCACCACCCCTGAGGCGTTCGTCGACCAGTTCTTCAACTCGTACGTCAAGGAGGTCGTCTTAACGGACATCGACCCCGAGAAGGGGGTCGACCGTTTCTACACCCCGGACTTCACCCAGGTCTCCGACGGCACCGAGACGACGCGGGCCCAGCTCGCCGAGCACGTCCCCGCCGCCCGGCAGACCTTCGCGGCCATGCGCTACGAGGTGCACGAGGCGCTGCTGAGCGGTGACGCGCTGGCCACGCGCCTGACCTTCCACGCCGAGTTCAAGGCCGGCGGCTCCATCGAGGTGGAGTTCTACGTGTTCGCCGAAGTCGCCGACGACCGGCGGCTGCGCCGTATCCACCAGGTGACACGCACCGTGAAGAACGACATGGCGCCCTCCTGACACAGCCCGCGGGCCGGAACCCGCGCCCGGCGCGGGCGCGGGTTCCGGCCTCGGCGGCGCGCCGCGCGCCGGTCAGACCTGCACCGGGAGCCGGTCGGTGATGCGCCGGGTGAGTTCCGCGCGGAAGTCGGACAGGTAGAAGTGCCCGCCGCCCGGGAAGACAGACGCGTCGAAGCCGGCGGAGGTGTGCCGCTCCCAGGCGGCCGACTCCTCGACGGTGGCCCGGGGGTCGCCGTCGCCCACGAACGCGGTGACGGGCGTACGCCCCAGTCGGGCGTCCGGCACCGACCGGTAGGTCTCGACCGCCCGGTAGTCGTTGCGGATGATCGGCAGCACCAGACGCCGTATCTCCTGGTCCTCCAGGACGGCCGACTCGGTTCCGCCCAGTGAGGCGACGTCCCCGATCAGGTCGTCGTCGCTCAGGAGATGCGCGCTCTCCGGCCGGTGGCAGGAGGGGGCTCGCCGGCCCGACACGAACAGCCGGACCGGTGCGGCGCTGGCGGAGGCCTCCATCCGCCGGGCCACCTCGAAGGCGACGACTGCTCCCATGCTGTGTCCGAACAGCGCGAACGGCTCGCCGGTCCACGAAAGCACGGCCTGATGAGCGAGATCGGCCAGGGCATGGAGGTCGTCGACGAGCGCCTCGCCACGACGGTCGTGCCGCCCCGGGTACTGCACCGCCAGCACCTCGACCTCGGGTGCCAGCGCGGCGGACAGCGGATGGTAGGCGCTGGCCGACCCGCCGGCGTGCGCAAAGCAGATCAGCCGGCACCGGCGTTCGGGCGAGGGGTGGAAGCGTCGGATCCACGCCGTGCTCGCGGTGGTGACTCCTGCCATGTGTCCTCCCGATCTCCGTCGCCCGTCCGTCCGGCCACCGGCGTCCCTCCGGCCGGTCACCGGCGTCCGCGTTGCGACCCACCACCTTCCCCGACCGGCCGGACGTCGGCATCTCCCACATTGCCGCACGTCCCGATGCCCTCACCAGCCGTCGGCCTCGCCCACGGTGGCCAGGTCGCCTGTGCAATACAGGAGTTGAGGCCTCCGAGCGCGGGTGGAAGGGTGCTGATCACCGGCCCTCGACCACCGTCGCGGCACCGGCCGCCGCCAACGGAGGGCGGCACAGGCCGCCGCCACCTGACCAGAGAGAGTTCGGATGACGCAGCCGTCCCCGGCACCGGTCACCCTGCCCATGGCCCGCCGCCACCCGTTCGACCCACCCCCCGAGCTGCTCCGCCTCAGTGAGGAGACAGCCCTGCGACCGCTGGCCTTCCCCGACGGGTCCGTGGGCTGGCTGGCCACCGGACACTCGGTGGTGCGGGCCATCCTCGACGACCAGCGCTTCAGCGCACGCACCGAGCTGCTGCGCATGCCGGTGCCGTACCCGTGGCAGGCGACGCCCGCCCCGCCCGGGTTCTTCGTCGGCATGGACGCCCCCCAGCACACGCGCTACCGCAAGGCGCTCACCGGGCAGTTCACACTGCGGCGCATGAGGCAGCTCACCCCGCACATCGAGCGCACCACCGAGAGCGTCCTCGAGGCGATGGAACGGCAGGGCCCGCCCGCCGACCTGGTGCGGGACTTCGCCCTGCCCCTGCCGGCCCTGACCATCTGCGAACTGCTCGGTGTGCCCTCCAGCGCCCGCGACTCCTTCCAACGGCACGCGGCGACAACGGTGTCGACGGACGGCAGCCCCGAGGAGATGATGGCGGCACACGCCGCGCTCGACGAACTCATGCACCAGACCGTGCACGACAAACGCGCGGACCCGGGCGACGACATCATCAGTGGCCTCGCCGCCGGCGGCGACTTCACCGACGCCGAGATCGCCGGCGTCGGCAAGCTCCTGCTGATCGCCGGCCATGAGACGACCGCCAACATGCTGTCGCTGGGGGCCTACGCGCTGATCAGCCACCCGGACCAGCTGGCCCTCCTGCGCGACGAACCCGACCGGGTCGACGCCGCGGTGGAAGAACTCATGCGGTATCTGAGCATCGGTCAGTACGGACCGCTGCGCGCGGCCCTGGAGGACGTCGAGCTGGCGGGCCGGCTGATCCGCAAGGGCGAGGTGATTCTCACCTCCATCCCGGCCGCGAACCGTGACCCGGCACGCTTCGAGCGCGCCGACGAGTTGGACGTCGGCCGTTCGGCGGCCGGTCATCTCACTTTCGGCCACGGCATCCACCAGTGCATCGGGCAGCATCTGGCACGCATCGAGATGCGGGTGGGCTACTCGGCGCTGCTGCGCCGCTTTCCTGGACTGCGCCCCGCCGTGCCGGCCGACCAACTCCCCATGCGCTCCGAGATGTTCATCTACGGGATGCACCGGTTCCCGGTCACCTGGTGACCCCGGGCCGTCCCCCTCCGGGGCCCGGGCGTCTCTCCGCCGCCGGCCGCCCCACACGGACCCGGCCCCGGGCGCCTCGCCGCCCTTGGCCACCCCCACACGAAAGGTACGCGCACGTGGACGAGACGCAGGCCAAGGGGCCCGCACCCAGCAGGGCCGGCACACCCGGAGCGGTCGGCTACGACCGCTCCGAAGTGGGCGACTTCTACGACCGCTTCTCGAAGCTGACGCTCGGCAACACCGGCGGCGCCAACCTGCACTACGGCTACTGGCTGTCGCCGGACGGCACCGAGACGTTCGAGCAGGCGGCCGCCCAGCTCACCGCCCTGATGATCGAGCAGGCCCGGCTTCCGGAGGCCGGCCATCTGCTCGACGTGGGCTGCGGTATCGGCGGGCCCGCGGTCCACCTCGCCCGGGTCTCGGACGCCCGGGTCACCGGGATCACCGTCAGCCACGAACAGGTGGCCCTCGCCAACGACCTGGCGGCCACCTGGAATCTGACCGACCGGGTGCGCTTCGAGTACGCGGACGCCATGCAACTGCCCTACGACGACGACACGTTCGACGCCGCATGGCTGCTGGAGTCGATCATCCACATGCCGGACCGCGGACATGCCCTGGGCGAGGTGGCCCGGGTCGTCCGCCCGGGCGGCCGCGTGGTCTTCACCGATCTGTGCGAGCGCGAGCCCCTGACCGAGGCGGAGCAGAGCACCGTCGACGCGTTCTTCCAGGCCGCCAAGATGAGCCCGATGGTCACCCTGGACTCCTATCCCCGTCTCGTGCGGGAGGCCGGGCTCGTGCTCGACGAGGTCATGGACATCACCGCCAACGTGATGTGGCGCTCCACCCAGGAGCTGTCGCGGCAGATGCGGGAGGCCCGGGTGGAGATCGAGGAGAAGTACGGCGACGATCCGGCCTACCAGCTCGATCCCGCGCGTCTGAGTGACATCACAGGACTCGGCTATGTCCTGGTTGCGGCGCACACCCCCTAGGCGACCCACGGGACCGAGAGAGCCCTTCCTGATAGTCGAGGGGAGCCCATCCCCGCCACCGAGTGAGAGCGGAAAGGCCGTCAGATGACACGGACCTCACCCGAGCCAGTGGCCCTGCCCACCTTACGAACCGGCCCGTTCGCCCCTCCCGGCGAACTGGCCCATCTGCGCGAGGAGGCGCCGGTGCGGCGCCTCTCCTACCCCGACGGCACCCTGGGCTGGCTGGTGACCGGATACGCCGAGGCACGCGCGGTGCTCGGCGACGCCCGGTTCAGCTCCCGCAGCGAACTCCAGCGGCTGCCCGTTCCCTACCCCTGGACGGCCGAGCCGGCGGCACCCGGCCGCTTCATCAGCATGGACCCGCCGGACCACAGCCGCCTGCGCAAGCCCCTGGCCGGCCTGTTCACGGTGCGGCGCATGAACCAACTGGCGCCCCGCATCGAGGAGGTGGCGCACCAGCAGCTCGACGCGATGGCGGCCCACGGGCGTCCCGCCGACCTGGTGAGCCAGTACGCGCTGCCGATCCCGTCGCTGGTGATCTGCGAGCTCCTCGGCGTGCCCTACGGCGAGCGCGAGGCCTTCCAGCACAACGCCACCGTCCTGATGTCGACCGGCAGTTCGATGGAGCAGGCGGCAGCCGCCTTCGCCGGCATCGACGAGATCATGCTGCGCGCAGTGCGCGACAAGCGGAGCGAGCCCACGGACGACATCCTCGGCGTACTGGCCGCCAGCGGCGATCTGTCGGACGAGGAGGTGGCGGGCGTCGGCGGACTGCTGCTCGTGGCCGGTCACGAGACCACCGCCAACATGATCGCGCTCGGTACCTTCGCGCTGCTGTGCCACCCCGGGCAGCGCGAACGGCTGAGCACCGACCCCGCTCTGTTGGACGGCGCGGTCGAGGAGCTGCTGCGCCACCAGAGCATCCTGCAGTACGGTCCGACGAGGGCGGCGCTGGCGGACGTCGAGGTCGGCGGGGTGCTGATCCGTGAGGGCGAGGTGGTCACCGTCTCGCTGCCGGCGGCCAACCGCGACCCCCGCAGGTTCGAGCGCCCCGAGGAACTGGATGTGGCCCGGTCCGCCACCGGCCACCTGGCCTTCGGGCACGGCCTGCACCAGTGTCTGGGGCAGCAACTGGCTCGAGTCGAGATGCGGGTGGCGCTGGCGGCGCTGTTCGGGAGGTTCCCGGACCTGCGGCTCGCGGTGCCTGCCACGGAGGTACCGCTGCGTTCCGAAATGATCGTCTACGGGGTGCACGAACTGCCGGTCACCTGGTGACGGTCACCGGTGCGATGCGAATGGTCGGCACACACGAGTTGAGGGGACATCCGCCATGCGTGGAATCAAGGCGCCCGACCCGTCAGAAGTCGGGCTCTTCTACGACCGGTTCGCCCAGCTGTCGGCGATGGCCGACCCGGAGGCGAATCTGCACTTCGGATACTGGGACGGGCCGGACGACGACGCCTCGCTGCCCCAGGCGGCCGCCCGGCTGACCGAGATCGTGATCGAGAAGGTGCGTCTCGGCGCGGGCGGCCACCTGCTGGACGTGGGCTGCGGCATCGGCGGCCCCGGTGTCCACCTGGCGCAGACCGCCGGCGCCGAGGTCACCGGCGTGACGGTCAGCCAGGAACAGGTGAAGCTCGCCAACCAGCGGGCGGCGGAGGCGGGGGTCGCCGACCGGGTCCGCTTCGAGCTCGCGGACGCGATGAAACTGCCGTACGCGGCGGACTCCTTCGACGCGGCCTGGGCGCTGGAGTCCATCATCCACATGCCGGACCGCGGTCAGGTGCTGCGCGAGATGGCCCGGGTCGTCAGGCCCGGAGGCCGGGTGGTGCTCACCGACTTCTTCGAGCGGGCCCCCATCCCGGAGTACAAGAGGGCGGCCGTCGAGACCTACTACCGGGAGACGCTCCTGGGGCCCATCGTCACGCTCGACGACTATCCCGGGCTGGTGCGGGAGGCGGGCCTGATGGTCGACGAGCTGATCGACATCAGCGAGAACGTGATGAGGCGGACGACGCAGGAGGCCTCCCGGCTCAAGCAGGCGGTTCCGGCGGAAGTCCAGCAGATGCACGGTGACGATCCGGCCTTCCAGTTCGACCCGGGCGACCTCACCGACGTCTGGGAGTTCGGCTATCTGCTCGTGGTGGCCCACCGGCCCCGGGGGTGACGCGCCCCCGGGGACCGGCACGATGCCCGCGACGGTGACGGCGCGGGCATGAGACGGCGCCGGCGTCCCGCGGGACCGCCGGCGCCGTCTCATGTCGTGCTCAGGCGCCACCCGTCACGGCGGGCTCGCATGTGGTCGCGCAACCGAACATCGGCAGTCGGCCCCTGACCACCGGGAGGGCCGACAGGATGGGCGGGCGGGTCCAGTCGGCGGGCCGGATGGTCAGGTCGACGGTGACCCGGCCGCCGGCCGTGAACCGCAGCGGGCCGGCCACGTCGACCAGCAGCGGCGGCTCGGTGTGCGGTTCGTCCGGCGACTCCGCCGCCGAGTGGGCCACGGCGTGCAGGTACCACGTGCCTGGCGGCACGCCGTCGAGCCGGAACTCGTCGGTGGCGAACGTGGTCGCGACGGGCCGGCCCTGCAGGATCGCGCTGTCGAACAGCCCGAGATACACGGCGGACAGTGGCGGTTCTTCGGCACTGATGGTGCCGGTCAGCGAGGTCGCCGCGGCCGTCTTCTCGGCCTTGGGCCGGTCCGCCCTGCTGTGGTGCTCGGCATCCCGCACCGGCTGCGCGCACTCCAACTGGCGGTACCGGGTGGGGGAGACCCCGACCGATTCGCTGAAGCGTCTCGAGAAGGTACCGGTACTGCTGTATCCGACCTGTGCGGATATGTCCGCCACGTTGAGTGATGTGGTGAGTAACAGACGCTTTGCCTCGTGCAGCCGGACGGCACTGAGGTACCGCCCGGGCGTGACGCCTGTGACCCGGCTGAACAGACGTAGGAAGTAGTACTTGCTCATCATGGCGGATCGCGCCATGTCGTCCAGGCTCAAGGGCTCGTGGAAGCGCTCGCGGATCGTCATGACGGACCGTTGTACCAAATACTCCATGCATGTACCCCCGTCTGGAAACAAGGCCGAAAACAGTGGGTGCGGAAGAGTGGAGCAGGTGAATCAGCCCGCGATTCCGTGTCGATTCACGACGGCATGAGGAGCCGTGCCGAGATGGCGTGTTCGGTCGCCTACTCTGGAATCAGGGATTCCGGCCGGTGTTGAAGGAGGGCGAGCCCTCACGGGGAACCCAGGGCATGAGTAAGCGCTCCTCTCCTGGGCATGGCTTGTCCAGCAGTCACCGATCATGCAGGAAGCACTTTGCGCTGTCTTCTTCGTTCTTGCTGAGTTGCGCCATTGCGCGATCGGTGAATAGCCGCTGCATGCACCGTCGGTAACCGTCCGTTCGGATGGTGAGATGGCTATCTTGACCAGTGGGAATGGGTCGCGGAATACGCATGTCAGGTCCTGGCCCACTGCGGCGGCCGCCGGCCGCGGCCGAACTTCCGCAGAATCCTGTTTTTGTTCCGCGGTCGGGCCTTAGTATTTGGCGCGATGTCCATGGCTCGGCTCCGCGGGCAATCCGGTGCATCATTTGCTCGACCGCGTACGAGGTGGCCGCAGGTTGTCGAGTGCCTCGTCCGCTGTGGCAGTTCGTCCCGGCTCCGTTGCCACTGAGTGTTCGTAAATCCGCCGAAGCAGGGAGGCCTCATGGCGGCTCGTCAGCAATCGGTACCGCGCACTCGCGCAGACGTCTGTGTGATTGGATCGGGCATCGTCGGACTGATCAATGCCATCGCCTTGGCGAAGCGCGGACTGACGGTCGTGTGCGTCGACCAGCCCACGGACAAGCAGCGCTCCAGCTACAAGGTCGGCGAATCACTGCTGATCTTCTCCAACGCCTTCCTGCGGACGCTGGGCGAGCTGGACGACCATTTCAACAAGTCCTTCGAGAAGGAGGGCTTCTGGATGGCGCACGGCCTGGAGGGCCGCAACGACTTCGACTCGTCCGTCTCCGAGTGGGGGTTCGAGAGCCATATCCCGCAGAGCTGGATCGACAAGTTCGACAACCCCCTGTTCCCCCGCGCCCTGTTCCGGGACGCGCAGATCGTCCGCCCCGAGGTCGAGGCCGAACTGCGGGACCGCGCCCGCGGTATGGCGGGGCTGGACCTGTTCGACCGGGGCCTGGTCCGGGAGGTGGAACTCGGCGAGGACGGTCGCGACCACGTCCTGCGCTGGAGCTCCCGTGACAAGCGCGACAGCGGCGAGATAGCCGCCCGCTGGGTGGTGGACTGCTCCGGGCGCAACCGGCTGCTGGCCCGCCTGTTCGGGCACGACCTGCCGCTCGAGGACGACTTCCGGACCACCGCCGCGTGGGCCCAGTTCGCAGGCTGCACCGACGACGTCTTCGACGAGCGCTGGAACTACGTCTTCCCGGACGGCGTCGTGGCGCGCCGGGACCACAACACCGTGCATCTGTGGGGCGACGGCTACTGGATCTGGCTCATCCGGCTCGCCGGCGACCGGATCAGCGTCGGCGTCACCTACCATCGCGGCCGCCCCCCGGAGGAGGGCAACGCGCGCGACGTGTTCTGGAAGGTGCTGCGCCGCTATCCGCTGCTCGACTGGCTCACCGAGGACAACGTGCTGGAGTTCAGCGCGTACCGGGACGTCCAGCACCTCACCGACACCTTCGTCTCACCGAAGCGGTACGCCGTGGTCGGCGACGCCTCGTCGATCATCGACGCCTACTACAGCCAGGGCATCTCCCTGTCGATGACGACGTCCTGGCACATCGCCAACATCGCCGAACAGGATGTCAAGCAGGGGACGTTCGACACCGCCTACGCCGACCACGTGAACCGGGCCGCCACCGCCGACTGGCGGATCATGCGGTCCATGGTGAAGTCGAAGTACAGCCCGGCCATCGCGGACAGCCGCTTCTTCATCCTGGACCACATGCTCGACTACACCGTCTTCGGTGCCACCCTGCTGGGCAGGTTCCGCGCGGTCCGCTGGCTCCTGGAGACCGGCGGCGGCTACTCCGAGCGGGAGACGGGCGAACAGGAACGGCTGCGCACCGGCCTGACCCGCCGGCTGTACCTCTCCCAGTCGGCGCCCTGGCACCGGGTGGACCCGCACCGGGTCGCCGGCGTGGTCGAGGCCTGGCACCGGGGTCTGGAGCGCCGGGCCCTGTGGCGCCTGGAGAACCACGAGGCGCCACCGCCGACCAAGGCCGCGATGCGCGCGTACGCGGCCCTGCCGGGCCTGTGGAAGCTGCCGCGGCTGCACCGGATGGAGCGTGCCGACCTGAGCCTCGCGGCCCGCAAGGAACCGGAGTTCGTGGCGGCGACCGGCCGGGAGTACCGGCCCCCGGTGATGGCCGTCAACGGCACGATCCTGCTCACCCTGACCGCCGTCAGCACCGTGTGGGACATCGCCGACACCCGGGCGCGGAAACTGCGCAGGGCGGCCAGGGAACTGCGGCGGCGCAGGAGGCGTGTGGCCACGCTGACCGTCCCCGCGCTGTAGCCGCGGCTCCGTGCCGGTCGCGCTCGGCACGGGGAGTCAGCAACATAGGCGATGACGCGGCTGTCGCGCAGGCCGCATGCTGGTGCCAGTGGCGGGGGACGCGCCGCTCGACGACCTTGCGCGTCCCGCCCTGCCCGCTCGCCGGACAGTGGCGAGACCGGTGCCCGAGGTTGACGAGCGGCTGTCGTCGGAAGTCGGGACCGTGCGGAGGGAGAGGCATGCGGCTGGAGTTGCTGGGAGCGGTCAGGGTCAGGGAGTACGGACAGGAGATCACGGTCGGACCGCCCAAGCAGCAGGCTGTGCTCGGGGTGCTCGCCGCCCGGCTGGGCGAGACGGTGAGCATCGAGGAGATCGTCGACGCGGTGTGGGGGGAGCAGGTTCCGCCGACCGCCGTCAACGCCGTGCACACCTACGTCGCCGGGCTCCGGCGCGAGCTGCAGCTGCCGCGCCAGGCCCGGTGCAGCAACCACGCCCTGGTCTCCCAGGGCGACGGGTACGCCCTGTGGCTGCGACCGGAGAGCGTGGACGCCCGGACCTTCGAACGTCGCCAGGCCGAAGCCCGGCAGCTCGCCGCGCGCGGGGAGCACCACTCGGCGCTCGACCGGCTGGAGTCGGCTCTGGAGCTGTGGCGGGGCGACGCGTACGCGGGTGTCCCCGGCCCGTTCGCTGGCGCGGAGCGGGCACGGCTGCAGGAGCTGCGCATGGCCGCGGTGGAGGACTGGGGCTGCGAGATGCTGCTCCGGGGCCGGTACACCGAGGCGGTCGTACCGCTGACGGAAATGACGGCCAAGGAGCCGCTGCGGGAGGAGCTGCGCGCACTGCTGATGCTGGCTCTGCAGGGCTGCGGGCGGCGCGCCCAGGCACTGGAGGTGTACCGGGAGACGTGGGCGCTGCTGCGGCGGGAGCTGGGCATCGAGCCCGGGGCCCGGCTCCAGGCCCTGCACCAGCGGATCCTCACCGACGACCCGTTGCTCCTCGCCCTGGACCGCCCCACCGTGCGCGGTACCGCGGCGCCCGCAGCGACGAGGGTCGCCCTGCGCACCGTCAGGCCGGCTCAAGTGCCCCCGACGGCACGCGGGTTCGTCGGACGGACCGGGGAACTGACGGCGCTGCGCCGGGTGATGGCCCGGTCGGTGTCGTCCCCGCACGAGCAGCGGACGGTCGTCGCCGTGGTGGAGGGCGCGCCCGGAACCGGCAAGAGCGCGCTGGCCCTGCGGCTGGCGCACGAGATGGACGACCGGTTCCCCGACGGCCAGCTCTTCGTGGACCTCGGCGGCAGCAGCCTGCGCGGCAGGCCGGTGACCGCCGCCGAGGCTCAGGTGCTCGTCCTGCGCGGGCTGGGCGTCCCGGAGGGCGCGCTTCCCCCGGAGCCGGCCGAGCGCACCGCCCTGTACCGGCGCGTGCTGGCCTCCCGCCGCACCCTGCTCTTCCTGGACGACGTGCCCCGGGGCGCCCGGCTCGACCCCCTGCTGAGCGGCCCGTCCTGCGTCCTGCTGACCAGCCGCTGGCGGCAGGCCGACCTGGCACGCCGGCACGCGGCGCACCGGGTCACGCTGCGGCCGCTCGCGGCGGACGAGTCGGTCGACCTGATCCAGCTCCTCGCGGGGCCGCGGCCGGCGGCCGAGCCGGAGGCCACCCTCCGGCTGGCCCGGCTGTGCGGACACCTGCCGCTCGCCCTGCGGATCGCGGCCCAGGCGCTCGTCGAGGAGCCCGGGCTCTCGGTCGCGGAACTCGCGGACGCGGTCGCCGGCAACCGGCTCGGCCACCTCACCGTCGTCGACGACGCGACGGCGAGCCTGGACATCAGCTTCCGCAACTCCTACCGGGCGCTGCCCGAGGACGCGGCCCGCATGTTCCGGCTGCTCGGACTGTACTTCGCCCAGGACATCACCGTGCCCGTCGCCGCGACGCTCGCGGGAACCGGTCACGAGCAGGCGCGCCGCCGGCTCGACGCGCTGGCCGAGGCCCACCTGGTGGAGGAGACGGGCGAGGACCGCTACCGCATCCCCGACCTGTTGCACGCGTACGCCGGCAAGTGCGCGGACGAGGAGCCCATCTGGAACCGCACCGCGGCCCTCGCCCGCCTGCTGCGCCGGACCCGGCCGTGCCGGTCGGCCGCACCGCTTCCCGACAACGTCCTGACGCGGCTGCACCCGATGGGCCCGCACGCGGCCGACTAGATCGCTCCGGTGGCCCGAGTACGCGCTGGAACAGGCCACCGTATCCGGGCGGCGCCGTCACACCTTCCCGAACTCGGGCGCCTGTCGCCGCCGTTGAGGTCACCAAAGTAAGAGTCCTCCCGCGGGCTGGAAACCCCCTATTCGGCAGGCGGCCGGAAAGGGGTTTTCCGAACTGCCGACAGGGGTGCGCGCGAGCAATTCGGGAGAAGACAGCGCCCCTTTGCTCATCGACAATCGGAGTCCGGCGGGGTGCGTATCCGACGAGAAACGAGGAGTACCCATGAGTGTGATGGGCAGGCACGCGGTCGTCATGGGTGCGTCGATGGGCGGCCTCGTCGCCGCGCGCGTCCTCGCCGGCCGGTTCGACCGGGTGACGCTTCTGGACCGGGACTCGCTCCCGGCCGACGCCAGGGACCGCAAGGGCGTGCCGCAGAGCCCGCACGCCCACGCGCTCCTGATCAGCGGCCGGCAGAAGCTGGACAAGCTGTTCCCGAAGCTGACCCAGGAGCTGATCGCAGGGGGAGCCGTCCCCTTCGACCCCGGCTGCGACCTGCTGTTCCATCAGATGGGCGCCCTGCGCGCCAGTTTCTCCAGCGGCATGCTGGGCATCAGCGCCACCCGCGCGTTCCTGGAGCACGCGGTGCGGGAGCGGATCCGCGCGCTGCCCAACGTCACAGTGCGCGACGAGACGGCGGTCGCCGGGTTGACCGGCGTCCGCGGCCGGGTCACCGGCGTCACCCTGGACGGCGGCGAGGAGATCCGCGCCGACCTCGTCGTCGACGCCACCGGGCGCAGCGCCAACCGGTCCGAGGACTGGCTGCGGGACCTCGGGTACCCGGCCCCCGAAGTCGTCCGGATCAAGATCGACGTCGGGTACACCACACGGCTGCTGCGGCGCGAGCCGGGCGACCGCATGCTGGACGAGGGCCTGCTGTTCCTGATGTCCGCCGTCCCCCCGCACGACAAGCGGGCCGCGGCGGTGTTCGCGATCGAGGGCGGCCGGTGGATGGTGACCCTGGGCGGCTGGCACCGGTCCCACGCCCCCGTCGACCCGGCGGGCTTCGAGAAGTTCGCGGCCGAGCTGCCCGCCCCGCACGTGGCCGAGCTGCTCTCCCGGGCCGAGCCGTTGGACGCCTCGGACGCCCGCCGCTTCACCTATCCCGCCGCGCGGCGACGCTACTTCGAGCACCTGCGCACCGTGCCCGCCGGCTATGTGGCGCTCGGCGACGCCATCTGCAGCTTCAATCCGCTCTACGGCCAGGGCATGACGGTCGCCGTGATGGAGGCCCTCGCCCTGGCCTCATCCCTGGACCGTTTCCGGACACCGTCGGCGGCGATGGCGCGCTCGTACTACAAGGGAGCCGCGCGGGCCCTGGCCACTCCCTGGCAGATGGCCACCGGGAGCGACTTCGTCTACCCCGAGACCGACGGGCCCCGGCCGTTCGGCAACGACCTGGTCAACCGCTACGTACGCGAGGCCATGCTGGCCACGCACGTGTCCCCACAGGTGCACCGCGTGATGATGGACCTCCAGCACCTGCTGGCACCGCCCACCACGATGTTCCGTCCGCGCACGGTGGTCCGCACGCTCCTGGCGGCCCGGCGGTCCCCGGCCCGCCGGACGGCGACCACCACCCCCGCGGGCTGACAGCGGGCCCGCCATCCGACCGCCCGCCGACGAGGGAGACGGCAACGCCATGAGCACCGCGAACCGGCACACCGACGCGTGGACCCCGCGCAGGATCCCGGACCAGACCGGGCGGACCGCCGTGGTGACCGGGGCCAACACGGGCATCGGCTACGCCACGGCCCGTGAACTCGCCGCGAGGGGCGCCGAAGTGGTGCTCGCCTGCCGCAGCGCCGCGCGCGGCCGGGCGGCCGTGGAGCGGCTGCGGGCCGAGGTGCCCGGCGCACGGGTCGAGACGTGGGAGCTGGACCTGGCCTCCCTGCGCTCCGTCCGGCGGTTCGCCGAACGCTGGGGCGGGCGCCGGCTGGACCTGCTGGTGAACAACGCGGGCGTGGTGGCAGTGCCGGACGTGCCCACCGAGGACGGCTTCGAACCGCACTTCGGCGTCAACCACCTGGGCACGTTCGCCCTCACCGGCCTGCTGCTGCCGGTCCTGACGGCGGCCCCGGCACCGCGCGTGGTCACCGTCAGCAGCGAGTACCAGCGCTTCGTCCGGCTGGACCCCCGGCGGGGCACGGAACAACTGCGCCGCGGCGGGGCCATGCAGGCATACGGCCGCTCGAAGCAGGCCAACGTCTACTTCGCGGCCGAACTGCAGCGCCGGGCCGACCGGCACGGACAGCGGCTGCGCAGCATGATCGCCATCCCGGGGATGACGGACACCGGGGTGCTGGGCCGCGGTGCCAACTCGGGCCGGGGCGTGCTGTGGCGCAAGGTGCTGGTGCCCCTCGTCCACGCCGTGGCCAAACCCGTGGAGCAGGGGGCCTGGCCCACGCTGTACGCGGCCACCGACCCGGATCTGCCCGGCGGCAGCTGTATCGCGCCGTCCGGACCCCTGCAGAGCTTCGGAAGGCCGGTGCCCAGCGACGGCTTCCGCGCGATGCGCGACGAGGCCACCGCGCGCTGGCTGTGGTCACTGTCGGAGCGGCTCACGGGCGTTGCTTACGAGGAGACCGCCACCGGCGAACCGGCTGTCCTCGGCGAGCCGGGTATGCCCGAGCCCGGGCAGCGCAGCCGTGGGCAGGGCCCGGCCGGTCCCGCGCCCGATCCCAGGAGCGGCCCCCGGACGCCGTGAGCCGGCCGGTACCCGTGCGCGGCGGCCGGTGGCCGCCCGGTGCGTCAGGCGAGGAACATGTCGGGCAACTGGGCGGCCGCCTCGGCCGGGAAGTCCCCCGGCACCGGGCGCGCCGCCTGCCACACGGGATGCAGCCCGAGCAGCAGGCGGGTCACCGATCCGGGCATGACGTGGAACGGGGAGGACGTCGCCAGCGATACGCCGCCGCCCAGCGTGCGCGAGACGATCTGGACCGACCAGCGGCCCTCCGGTATGTACGGCAGCCGCCACAGCCCGTCGGAACGCGGCACGCGGCAACATCGCGCCGGCCGCGCCCCGAACCGGGGCCCGCCCTGGTCCGTGGGAAAGGCCGCCACGTACAGGGCCTCGCCGAGCAGCCCGTCGGAGCGCTGCACCGCCCCTACCACGCTCCCGTAGCCGAAGGGCGCGTCGGGCGCCGTTCCCCCGAACGCGTCGGCGTCCACGCCGAGCGAGGCCAGCCGCCGGTACTTGCCCGGCGACACCCCCGTCACCTTCGTGAACCTGGTGGTGAAGGTGCCGACGCTGGCGTAGCCGACCTGGAGCGAGACATCGGCGATGCTGTCCTCGGAGCGCAGCAGCCTCCAGCGCGCCTGTTCCATCCGCACGGCGGTCTGGTAGTGGCCGGGCGGCAGTCCTGTCTCCTGGCAGAAGAGCCGTGCCATGTGGAACCGGCTCAGACCGACCTCCTCGCTCAGCTCCGTGAGCGTGAGACTGTCCTGGAAGCGGTCCCGGATGATTTCTATGACGCGTTCGACCTCCGCGCGCATTCCCGTGCCCCCGTCTTCTTCGATGTGTGTCCTCGGTGACCGGTGCCACGACGGGGGGAACACGCGCGTAGACCTGTCAACCCCCTTGAAGCAGGCCCGAGCTGTCACCGGATTGAAACAGAGCCCTAGTGCTCGGTCAATGTGGACCCGTGCTCCCGCGACGTGGCGCACAATGGTCGGCGCGTCGTCTACCAGGCACGTTGCAGCAATCTGAGCGATGACAGCCCGCCCGGGGGCGACGGACGCTGACGGCAGCAGGCACCGCACGCCGATGACCCACCCCTCGTCGTGCGACGGGGGGTGAACGGGGGGAGCTATGAGGCTGACACTGTTGGGCCCGGCGCGAGCCCGGCGCGACGGGGAGGAGATCGTACTCGGACCACCCAAACAGCGAGCCGTCCTCGGCGTGCTCGCCGGGCGGCTGAACGAGGTCGTCGAGGTCGACCGCATCGTGGAGGGCGTGTGGGGCGCGGACGCGCCGACCAGCGCGGCCGGCGGAGTGCACACCTACGTGGCCGGACTGCGCCGGACCCTGGAACCGGAGCGCACCCGCCCGTCCCGGGGCGGCGTCCTGGAGTCGACGGGCCGGGGCTACGTGCTGCGCCTCGCTCCGGAGCGCGTGGACGTCGCCGTCTTCGAGCGGCTGCTGGCCCTGGCCGGCCGCAAGCGGGGCGAGGGCTGCTCCGAGGAGGCGCTGCGGGCGTACGACGCAGCGCTCGCGCTGTGGAGCGGCCCCGCCTACGGCGGTGTCCCCGGGCCCCACGCCGATCAGGAGCGCACCCGGCTCCAGGCGCTGCGCATCGAGGCGGTCGAGGAGTGGACGTCGGTGATGCTCGCCCTCGGCCGCCACGCCGATGTGCTCGGCGTGCTGCCGGGCTACGTCGCCCAGGAGCCGCTGCGCGAGAAGCTGCGCTGGCTGCTGATGCTCGCCCTGTACCGGTCGGACCGGCGGGCCCACGCCTTCGAGGTCTACCAGGAGACACACCGCCTGCTCGCCCAGGAGCTGGGCATCGAACCGGGCGCCGAACTCCGGCGGCTGCACGCGCGGATCCGGGCCGAGGACCCGGAGCTGCGATTACCGGGGCCGGACCGGGCTCCGGCCGTGCCGTTCGCCCGTCGCCCGGCGCGGTCCGCACCGGCCCCGGCGGGCCCGGACCGCGCGGCGGCCGTCGCGGCGCTGCGCAGCCGGCTGCCGGCACGCCCCCGCGGATTCGTCGGGCGTGAGGAGCAGATCGCGGCGGTGCGGCGCCACCTGCTGCGCGGCCGGGACGCCGGGACCGCCATCTCGGTCGTCGAGGGCCCGCCCGGGGTGGGCAAGACGGCGCTGGCCCTGCACGTGGCGCACCGGCTGGCGGCCGAGTTCCCCGACGGCCGGCTCTTCGTCGACTTGGGCGCCTGCGGCAGCGGCAAGCACCCGCTGGGCACCATGGAGGCGCTCGCGCAGCTCCTGCGCAGCCTCGGCGTCACCGGCGCCCTGCCCGTCGAACTGCCCGCCCGCACCGCCCTGCTGCGCAGCCTGCTGCACGGCAGGCGGGTCCTGCTCGTCCTCGACGACGCCCCCGACGCCGAGCAGTTGCGTGCGCTCCTGCCGCACGGCCCCAGCGGTGTCCTCGTCACCAGCCGGCGGCGGCAGAGCGGACTCGTCGTGCGGGAGGGCGCCCACGCGGTGCGGCTCGCGCCGCTCACCGAGCAGGAGTCGGCGCGTCTGCTGTGCCACCTCGTCGGCGAGGAACGGGTGCGCGGGGACCGTACCTCCGTGGCCCGCCTGGTGGAGCAGTGCGCCCGGCTGCCGCTCGCCCTGCACATCGTCGGTGAAGTGCTCGTCGCCCACCCCGAGCTGTCCCTGGCCGAACTGGCCGACGCCCAGGGCACCGAGCGCAACCGGCTCGCCCGCGCCACGGCCGAGGACGAGGTGCTGCCCCCGCTGCGCGCCGCCTTCGCCACCTCCTACCGCGCGCTGCCCGCGCAGACCGCGCACGTGTTCCGGCTGCTCGGGCTGCACGACGGACCGGTGATCACGGCCGGGGCGGCCGCGGCGCTCACCGGCTGGGGGCGGGACACCGTACGCCGGCACTTGGACGTGCTCGCCGAGAACCATCTGCTGGTGGAGGACGACGACGCGACGTACCGCTTCCCGTCCTTGATCGGGTGCTACGCGACGGAGTGCGCCGAGGAGGAGCCCTCGGTGACCCGGGCGGCCGCCCTGCGCCGGCTGGCGCAGTACCGGCACACATCGCCACGGCTGCCGCGGGCGAAGGCCGGGTGAGCGCGGCGATGCCGGCGCCCACCCGCCCTGGCGGCGTCCAGAAGGTTCTGCAGGCCCGGCCCGGCGGCGTTTAGAAGGTCTGGAGGCCTGGTCGGCAGGCTGAGGGATGTGACGCGCTGTCCCACGGCGCGCACGGTGCGCAGATGACTCACCGAACAGCGGAAGGATCCACATGCCCCTCAGCCTGTACGGAGTTCCCGAAGAATTCGACGTCATCGTGATAGGTGGCGGACCTGCGGGCGCGACCACCGCAGGGCTGCTGTCCAAGAAGGGCCACCGGGTGCTGGTCCTGGACCGGGAGCGCTTCCCCCGGTACCACGTCGGCGAGTCCCTGATCCCCGCCTTCATGCGGCCCATGCAGGAGCTGGGGATCACCGAGCGCATGGACGCCCGCGGTTTCGAGCGCAAGTACGGCGGGACGCTGGTGTGGGGCAACGAGCAGATCCCCTGGAACTTCTCGTTCATCAAGGGCGGGCCGTACGCGTACGCCTACCACACGCGGCGCGCCGACATGGACGCCCTGATCCTGGACCGGGCCAGGGAGTTGGGCGCCCACGTCATCGAGGACGCCACGGTCAAGGAGCCCATCCTGGAGGGCGACCGGGTCACGGGCGTGCGCTACAGCCTGCGCGGCTCCGAGGGCACCCGCGAGGCGCGGGCCCGCCTCGTCGTCGACGCCTCCGGCCAGGCCCGGGTGCTCAGCCGCCGGCTGACCGAGATCACCTGGCACGAGGAACTGCAGAACGTCGCCGTCTGGACCTACTTCGACAACTGCGACCGGCTGCCCGGCGACGAGTGGACCAACATCCTCATCGAAGGCCTCAAGGACGGCTGGTTCTGGGCCATCCCGATCGACAAGGGCACCTTCAGCGTCGGCTACGTCACCCGCTCCGCGGACGTCGGCGACAGCGACCGCTCGCTGGAGGAACTCTTCATCACCCAGCGGGACAACACCACCAAGCTCAAGGAACTCCTCGCCAACGCCCGGCAGTCGGCCGGCTACCGCACCGCCCGCGACTGGTCGTACACCAGCAAGAGCTTCTACGGCAACGGCTGGGTCCTGGTCGGTGACTCCGCGGCCTTCGTCGACCCGCTGTTCTCCACCGGCGTCGCCCTGGCCACCCTCGCCGGCAGCACCCTCACCCGGATCGTCGACCAGATCCTGAAGCACCCGCACATCGAGGAGAAGGCCCTCGACCGGTACGCGACCGCCTACCGCTCCTTCTTCGACGAGATCCGCGAGTTCGTGGAGCGGTTCTACGACCGCACCAAGTACAAGGAGTTCTACTACAGCCTGGCGCAGGAGATGGTCGACCCGGAGAAGAAGAACGATCCCAGCGTCGACTTCGTGACCCTCATCTCCGGTCTCAGTGGCAAGCACCCGATGTTCCAGATCACGTTGGACGACCTGATCGGGGATGCGTCCGCGTCCGCCCCGGCTTCCTGACCGCCCTCGCCCGCCGCAGCCGGACCGTCCCCGGGGCCCTCCCGCGGCGGTGCGGCCGCGGCGGGCGCGCGGGCATCCGGTCAGACGAGCAAAGGATGGAACCACACCTTCATGTCCAGCCATCAGGTGGCGCTACTCCTCTTCGACCTCGCCTTGATCCTCGTCCTCGCCCACACCCTCGGACATCTCGCGACCCGCGTCGGGCAGCCGCCCGTGGTGGGGGAGATCCTCGCCGGCGTCCTGCTCGGGCCGACCCTGCTCGACGGGGCCGTCGCCGACACCCTGTTCCCGCACGACATACGCCCCCTGCTGACCGGGATGGCCGATGTCGGCGTGGTCCTGTTCATGTTCGCCGTCGGCCTGGAGCTGGAGAGCCACGCCCTGCGCGGCCGGGGCCGGATGGCCGGCGCCGCGGCGCTCGGCTCGACCGTGGTGCCGTTCGCCCTCGGCATCGGCCTCGCCTACTTCCTGATGACGAGTCACGACGCCACGCAGCCGGTGGCGTTCGTCGTCTTCATCGGGCTGTCCGTCTCGGTGACCGCGTTCCCGGTGCTGGCCCGTATCCTCACCGACCGCAAGCTGGCGAAGACCTCCCTGGGCGGCATCGCGCTGGCCACGGCGGCGGTCGTGGACGTCGTCGCCTGGACGGCCCTGGCCGGCGTGCAGGCGGCCGTCGGCGGCTCCGGCCGGCACTGGACGGTGGCCCTCGTCGTGCCGTTCGCGCTGGTGCTGGTGGTGCTCGTGCGGCCCGCGCTGCGGCGCTGGGCACTGCCCCGGCCGGGATACACGCCCGCGCCCGCACGGGTCGTGGCCGTCCTCCTCGTCGGCGCCCTGCTCAGCGGCGCCGCCACCGAGGCGATGGGCATGCACTTCATCTTCGGCGCCTTCCTCTTCGGTCTGGTGATGCCCCGGGAGGGGGCCGACGCGCTGCGCGCCGACGTCCTCGACCACACCGGGCGCGTCACCTCCGTCCTGCTGCCCGTCTACTTCGTCGTCGCCGGCCTGAAGGTCGACCTCGGCGCGCTCGGCGGCACCGAGCTGCTCCAGCTGGCGGTGATCCTGCTGGTCGCCATCGCCGGCAAGTTCGGCGGCACCTACCTGGGCGCGCGCACCCAGGGCCTGCCGGCCCGCCCCTCCGCTGCCCTGGCCGCGCTCATGAACACCCGCGGCCTGACGGAGCTGGTCATCCTCGGCGTCGGCCTCCAACTCGGCCTGCTGGACGACTCCCTGTACTCGCTGATGGTCGTCATGGCCGTCGTGACGACCGCCATGACCGGGCCGCTGCTGGCCCGGATCTACACCAAGCCCGTGGAGGTACCCGCGGCCGGCCGGCGGCAGGCCGCGGACAGCTCGGCCGCCTCGTCCGTCTAGGACGCGCAGGAGGAGACACACAGATGCACCTGGTCGAACGCGACGGAGAACTCGCCGCCCTGCTAGGCATGCTCGACGACCGCTCGACCGGCGGCGGATCCACCGCCCTGATCAGCGGCGGCATCGGCTGCGGCAAGACGGAACTGATGCGCAGGGTGCTCAGCGGCGCCGAGCAGTCGGGCTGGACCGTGCTCAGCGCCGTCGGCACCCGAGCCGAGCGGCACTCGCCGGGCAGCGTCCTCGGCCAGCTGCTGCGCTATGCCGACGTGACCCTGGAGGACGGCAGCTCGGCCGCCGAGCTGCTGGAGGGCCTGGTCGGGGCCGGCCGCAGCGCCGGCGACGGCCCGACGCCGGACTACGACGACAGCGCGCTGGACGCGGCCGCCACGACGGCCCTGCACCGGCTGTGCACGGCCGTGCTGCAGCGCACCGAGCACACCCCGGTGCTGGTGTGCGTGGACGACGTCCAGTTCACCGACCCGCTCAGCCTGCACTGGCTGCTGCACCTGCTGCACCGCCTGCCGGACAGCCGCCTCACCGTCGTACTCGCCGAGTGCACCCTGTCCGGGCCGGCCCACCCCCGGCTGCACGCGGAACTGCTGCGCCGGGCCGATCACCGCCGCATCACGCTGGGCACGCTCTCCCCACCGGGCGTCGAGACGCTGCTCGCCGAGCAGCTCGGCGCCGGCCCGGCCGCGCGCCTGGCCGCCGGGGTCCACGCGATCAGCGGCGGCAATCCGCTGATCGTCCGGGCGCTGGCGGAGGACTCCCGCCCGGCCGTGGACGCGGCGGCCGCGACCGACGAGCCCACCGTCGGCGACGCCTACGGCGACACGGTCCTCAGCTGTCTGCACAGCGGCCGCCCGCTGCTGCTGCGCCTGGCCCAGGTCCTCGCCGAACTCGACGACGGCACCGCCGTCGCCGCGCGGGCCGCACGAGTGCTGGAGCAGGAACCCGCCCGGGTCGAACGCGCCGTACGCGCCCTGGAGACCGCGGGACTCACCCATGACGGCCGGCTGCGCCACCCGGTGGCGCGACAGGCCGTACGGGACGGCATGAGCCCGCGGCGGCGCTCCGACCTGAACCGGCGCATCGCCGAGCTGCTGTACGCACAGGGCGCGCCCGCCACGCAGGTGGCCCGGCACCTGTCGGCCGTCGAAGGGCCGGTGCCCGCCTGGGCGGTTCCCCTGCTGCGCGAGGCCGCGGAACGCTTCCTCGCCGCCAACCGGGCCGCGGAGGCCCACGAGTGCGTGGTGACCGCCCTGCGGCACTGCACCGACGACTGCGACCGCGTCGGCCTGAAGGCGCTGCTCGCCGGCACCGCCTGGCTGCTCAACCCGTCGATCAGCGCCCGCCACCTCGGCGAGCTGGCGTCCGCCCTGCACCAGGGCCGGCTGCCGGAGCGGCACGCCCTGATGCTGGCCAAGTACCTGATGTGGCACGGGCGGTTCGACGAGGCGGTGGTGGCCCTGGACCGCATCGGCGCGCGGGCCGGCCGGCTGGAGCGGCGCGAGGCCGCCGAGATTCACGCCACCCGGGAGCTGCTGTCCGCCACCTACCCCGGGCTGGTGCGGCGCGCAGGCGACACGACGGCGGCGCCCGGGCGCGCCGGGGCCGCCGCCGATCCGCGCGTCAGGGGAGTGGCCGCCCTGTCCAGGATCCTCACGCACGGGCCGGACGGCGAGGCGGCCGCCGCCGCGGAGGCTGCCATGCGCGGCATGCAGCTGACCAAGCACACCCAGGAGTGGCTCACCTGCGCCGTGGCCGCGCTCTTCTTCGCCGACCGGCTGGAGGAGGCGAGCACCTGGTGCGACCACTGGCTCGCCGAAGCCCGGCACCGCAACGTGCCGTTGTGGACGGCCGAGTTCGCCTCCCTGCGCGCCGGCATCGCGGTGCGCAGGGGCGACCTGGCCGAGGCCCGCCGGCTGGCCGAGTCCGCGCTGGCCCTGGTGCCCGCGGAGAGCTGGGGCGTGTGCCTGGGCGGACCGCTCGCGCACTTGGTCCACGCCGGCACCGAGGCCGGCGACCTCGCCGCGGCCGCCGCCTACCTGGACGTGCCCGTGCCGGAGGGGATGTTCGAGAGCCGCTTCGGGCTGTACTACCTGCACGCCAGGGGCCGTTACCGGCTCGCGGCGGGACAGCCGCACGCCGCCCTGGGCGACTTCCTCGCCTGCGGCGATCTGGTGCGGCGGTGGCACTTCGACCAGCCCACCCTGGTGCCCTGGCGCTCGGAGGCGGCCCACGCCCACCTGGCGCTGGGCGACACCGACCGGGCGCGCGCCCTGGCCCGGGAGCAGCTGGCGCTCGCGGGGGAGCACCCGAGCTGGGCCCGCGCCGTGTCGCTGCGCGCCGTCGCGGCGGCCAGTGCGTGGCAGGAGCGCCCGGCGCTGCTGACGGAGGCCGTGGAACTGCTGGAGGGCATCGGGGACCGGGTGCAGCTGGCCGGGGCGCTCGCCGACCTGGGCCTCGCCTACGGCAGGATCCGGCGCCTGGGACGCATGCGGCCGGTGCTGGACCTGGCCGCGCGGATGGCGGAGGAGACCGGCGCCCTGCCCCTGCTGCGGACCGTCCGGGAGGCCGGCGGCACGAGCGGACGGCGCCCGTACGCGGGCCAGGGCACCGCCGGTGAGGCCTGCGGGGTGCTGACGCGGCTGAGCGCCGCCGAACGCCGGGTCGCCGCCCTCGCGGCCCGTGGCCACACCAACCGGGAGATCGCCGAGAAACTCACGATCACCACGAGCACGGTCGAACAGCACCTCACCCGGGTCTTCCGGAAGCTGGGGGTGCGGGCGCGCAAGGAATTGCCCGCCGCGAGTCTTCTCTGACCGCCCGGAATTCTCCGGACGGACCCGGGACGTTCATTTCGGAAGGAATGGTGAGTGGTTTGCCGCAAAAGAAGAGCACTACACCGCGTCGGGGCGAGCAGTACGACGTCGCGATACTCGGCAGCGGCATGGCAGGAGGAATGCTCGGCGCCGTGCTCGCACGAAACGGGGTGCGCGTCCTGTTGCTGGACGCGGGCACCCATCCGCGGTTTGCGGTCGGCGAGTCCACGATTCCCTACACATCGGGAATGACACGGGTCATCGCCGACCGCTACAACGTGCCTGAACTACTGGCTCTTTCCAGCCACAAGGGCATCATGGCCAAGGTGTCCAGGAACTGCGGCCAGAAGCAGAACTTCGGGTTCGTCTACCACCGCGAGGGACGCGCGCAGGACCCCCGCGAGATCAACCAGCTGGTCGTGCCCTCCGCCATCCGTACCGAGACCCACCTGTTCCGGCAGGACACCGATTCCTACCTGTTCAACGTGGCGGTGAGGTACGGGGCGCACCCGCAGCTGAACACCCGGGTCACCGACATCGACATCGACCCCGACAGCGGCGCCGTGCTGCGCACCGACAAGGGCGAGGAGTTCCGGGCCCACTACGTCGTGGACGGCAGCGGGTTCCGCTCGCCGCTGGCGGAGAAGTTCGAACTGCGGGAGACGCCCACGCGGGCCGCCACCCACTCCCGCACCCTGTTCACACACATGATCGGGGTGCGCCCCTTCGACCGGGCGCCGGGCGCCCGTCGGCACGACCAGCCCAACCCCTGGCACCACGGCACCCTGCACCACGTCTTCGACGGCGGCTGGCTGTGGGTCATCCCCTTCGACAACCATCCCGACTCGATCAACCCGCTGTGCAGCGTCGGCCTCACTCTCGACCCGCGCAAGTTCCCCAAGGACGACACCCCGCCGCAGCGGGAGTTCGACGACTTCCTGGCGCGGTTCCCGGAGATCGCCTGGCAGTTCCAGCAGGCCACCCCGGTACGCCCCTGGGTGTCGACGGGCCGGTTGCAGTACTCCGCCAAGCAGGTCGTGGGTGAGCGGTTCTGCCTCACCTCGCACGCGGCCGGGTTCATCGACGCGCTCTACTCACGGGGCCTGACCAACACCATGGAAGTGGTCAACGCCCTCGGCTGGCGGCTCATCGCCGCCTCCCGCGACGGCAACTGGTCCAGCGAGCGCTTCTCCTACGTCGAGGCGCTGCAGCAGGGGCTGTTCGACTTCCACGACGACCTCGTGTACAGCTCCTTCGTCGGGTTCGGCGACTACGAGCTGTGGAACGCGGTCAACCGCACCTGGATGCTCGGCACCATGCTCGGCAACGTCATGCTGGAGGACGCCCACTTCCGGTTCCGGCGCAGCGGCTCCGAACAGGTCTTCCGCGAACTGGAGGACTCACCGCTGCCCGGCTCGCCCCTGCCGGTGAGCGACGGGTTCAACGCCATGAGCGCCCTCACTCGCGACCTGTGCCGGCAGGTGGAGGCCGGCACGACCAGCCCGAAGGACGCGGCGGACAGGATCCTCGGCCACATCCGGAACGCGGACTTCATCGCCCCGTCCTTCCGTCTCGGAGAGCGCGACACCCGCTGCTTCAACATGTCCCCCGGCAAGATGGCGCGAAATGCTGTCTGGTGCCGCCGGGAAGCGCCGCCGGAAATCGGACCGCGCATGATCAACGCCAGCAAGGGTCTGGTGCGTATGCGGCTGAGCAGCCGGATATGAGGAAGCACCGGACTGCACCCCCTACCGTGCGATAGGGGGCCCAGGGCGGGAACGCCCCCGAAAAATAGGGGGTGTTCCCGCAAAATGTGTCCCCCATAGGATCCGAATGGCCCGGAGTTCGACACATCAGGGTTTTGGTTCAGTATTCGCGTCCAACGGGGAAGGCGGGATATGAACGCGATGGATGCTCACGGCCATGGGGAACCGATCGCCGTTGTCGGCATGGCGGGCCGCTTCCCCGGCGCACCCGACGCCGACGCCCTGTGGTCCCTGCTGATCGAGGGCAAGGACGCCATCGGGCCGGTGCCCGAGGACCGCTGGGACACCACGGCCCCGCTCGACCCCGAGCGCGAGATCCAGGCCGTGGGCGGCTTCCTGGACGGAGTCGACCTGTTCGACGCGGAATTCTTCGGAGTGTCGCCCCGGGAGGCCGCCGCCATCGACCCCCAGCAGCGGCTGCTGCTGGAGGTCGCCTGGCGCGCCCTGGAGGACGCGGGGCAGCCGGCCGCGGCGCTCGCCGGCAGCAGGACGGGGGTGTACGTCGGAGCCTCCTGGCACGACTACGAACTGCTGCGCATGGCGCACGGAGCCCGCCCCACCCCGCACAGCCTCCCGGGCAACGCCCTGGACGTGATCGCCGCCCGCCTGTCGTACTTCCTCGGGCTGCGCGGCCCCAGCATGACCGTCGAGACGGGCTGCTCCTCCTCCCTCGTCGCCCTCCACCTCGCGGTGCAGGCACTGCGGCAGGGCGAGATAGACGCCGCCGTCGTCGGCGGCACCAACCTCATGCTCGACCCCCATGTCACCGTCGGACTCACCCACTTCGGGGCCCTGTCGCCCGACGGCCGGTGCGCCACCTTCTCCGCGCGCGCCAACGGATTCGTGCGCGGCGAGTGCGTGGCCGCGCTCCACCTCAAGACACTCGGCCGGGCCCTGGCCGACGGCGACCGCATCCACGGGCTCGTCCTGCGCACCGTCGTCAACAACGACGGCGGCGGCGACAGCCTGGTCACCCCCAGCCTCGACGGCCAGATCGACCTGCTCGACCGCGCCTACGGCGACGGCATCGTGCCGGCCGGCGCACTCTCCTACATCGAGGCGCACGGCACCGGCACCGGACGCGGCGACCCCATCGAGACCACGGCGATCGGCCGGGTCCTGGGCCGGGACCGCACCGGCGACCCGCTGCTGATCGGCTCGGTGAAGACCAACATCGGCCACCTGGAGGCCGGCGCAGGCCTCGCCGGGCTCTTCAAGCTGCTGCTCGCCCTGCGCCACCGGGCCGTGCCGCCGAGCCTGCACAGCGAGGAGCTCAACCCCGAGATCCCCTTCGGTGACCTGGGCCTGAGCGTCGTACGCGAACCGGTCGAGCTGCCCGCCGACGGCCCGCTCTACATGGGCGTCAACTCCTTCGGCTGGGGCGGGACCAACGCCCACACCGTCGTCACCGGCCCGCCGCCCGCCCAGCTGCCCGAGGAACCCCGGCCGGCCCGCCGTACCGGGCTGCCGCTGGTGGTGCCGCTCTCGGCCAAGCAGGCGCCGGCCCTCGCGCGACGCGCCGCCGAACTCGCCGACGCGCTCGCCGCGCCCGCGGACCACGCCCGCACCCCGGCGCACCCGCGCGACGACGACGCCCGGCTCCCGGCCGTCGCAGGCACCCTGGCCTGGCGCCGCGACCACTTCCCCGTACGGGCCGCGCTCCCCGCCTCACGGACCGGCGAACTGCAAGCCGCCCTGGAAGCCGTCGCGGCCGCCTCCGACCCGGAGCAGGAGATAGCGGGAGCCGTCACGGGACGGGCCGTCCCGCGCGGCCGGACCGTGTTCGTCTTCCCCGGGCAGGGCTCCCAGTGGAGCGGCATGGGCCGCGACCTGTACCGGCACAGCCCGCACTTCGCCGACGTCATCGGCCGCTGCGCGAACGCCCTGCGGCCGCACGTCGACTGGGACCTGCGCGCCATCTTCGCCGGCGAGGCCGACGACACCTGGATGACCCGCATCGACATGCTCCAGCCGACCCTGTGGGCGATGTCCCTCGGCCTGGCCGAGCTGTGGCGGGCCTCGGGCGTCGAACCGGACGTCGTCCTCGGCCACAGCCAGGGCGAGATCACCGCGGCCACCCTCGCCGGAATCCTGTCGTACGAGGACGCGGCCCTGGTCATGGCCCGGCGCAGCGCCATCGCCCGCAAGACCTCCGGGCGCGGGCGGATGCTCGCCGTCGACCTGGACCGCGACGCGGCCCTGGAGGCCCTGGCGGGCTTCGAGGACACCGTCGCGCTGGCCGTGCACAACGGCCCCCGCTCCTGCGTGCTCTCCGGCGACGAGCAGGACGTGCTGGATCTGAAGGAACTGCTGGAGGCCGAGGACGTCTACTGCCGACTGGTCAACGTCGACTACGCCTCGCACAGCCCCCAGATGGATCCGCTGCGCGACGACCTGCTCACCGCGCTCGCCCCCGCCCGGCCCCGCGCCGGATCCATCCCGCTGATGTCCACGGTCCGCGTGGCGCCGGTCGACGGCCCCGAGATGGACGCCGCCTACTGGACGGAGAACCTGCGCCGGCCGGTCCTGTTCGCCGACGCCATGAGCAGGCTGTTCGACGAGGGCGTCACCCACGTCGTCGAGATCAGCCCGCACCCCGTCCTGGCCCCGGCGGTCGAACAGCTCGCCGCGGCCCGGCCCGAACCCCCGGTCGTCCTGCCCACGCTCCGCCGCCACCACGGCACCCCCGACGACATGGCCCGCGCCCTGGCCCGCGCCTACGTCACCGGGCTCGAACCCTTCGGCGAACTGCCCCGCCACCACACCACCACCGTGCCCGGCTATCCGCTGCGCCCCGACCGCCACTGGATCCCGCCGCGCACCGGCCGCAGCGGCGCCGCCCCCGGCTTCGCACCGCAGCTCACCCCGGCCCCCGGCGAACGCGGCAGCTGGACGGGCCAGGTCGAGCTGTCCGTCACCGACCTGCCCTGGCTCGCCGACCACGAGGTGTACGGCACGGCCGTGCTGCCCGGCGCCGCGATGCTGACGCTGGCCGTCAACGCCGTACTGGCCCGGACCGGCAGCACACCCGCCCGCCTGCACGACATCGCCTTCCGCAAGGAGATCGCGCTCACCGGGAACGGCACCCGGCTGACCGCCGAGTGGCGCGACTACGGCAGCGGCCCGGCCGCCGCCCGGACCGGCACCTTCCGGCTGCTGGCGCTGCCCGAGGGCGCCACCGACTGGGAGACCAGCATGACCGCCCAGGCCGACGCCACGGCGGAGCGCCGCGCCACGGCACCGGCCGCCCCGCCGTTCCCCGACTGGCACACCGGCACCGACCCGGTGCCCGCCGACACCTTCTACCGCGCCTGCGCCGAGCGCGGCCTCGACTACGGGCCCGCCTTCCAGGGCGTACGGCGGCTGTACACCCACCCGTCCGGGCGGCAGACCCTCGGCGAGGTCGTCCTGGACGACCGGCTGCACGCCGGCAACCGGCCCCATGTCCTGCACCCCGCCCTGTGGGACGGCGCCCTGCAGGTGTCCCTCCCGCTGCACGACGGTCCGCGCGCCGTGGTGCCCACCGGGGTGCGCCAGGTGTGGCTGCCGGCCACACCCGAGGAACCGGTCACCACCGTGTGGTCGCACGCGGTGCGCCGCGACGACGGGCTGGTCGACCTGTGCCTCTACGACGCCGGCCGGCGGCCGCTCGCGCTGATGGAAGGGCTCGAACTCCGGCAGCTGCCCGGGGCCGCCGGCACCGGCCCCGACGACGCCCGCCTGCACCATCTCGCCTGGACGGACATCACCGCTCCGGACCAGGCCGGACAGGCCGCGGAAACCGCGGACGCCGGGCACTGGCTGGTGTGCGGCCCGGGCGGGCGCCGGACCGAGGCACTCGTGGCGGCCCTTACCGCGGCCGGGGCCCGGCCGGAGCACCACGACACCGGCGGCTGGGACGAACCCGCCGCCGTGACCCCCGCGTTGGACGGCACCGCGGCGCCGGACGGCGTGCTTTTCCTCGCCCCGCCCGCGGACACCCCAGACGCCGCGCGGCGCGGCCTGCTCGCCCTCTCCCACCTCGCGCGGGCCTGCGCCGACCTCGGCACGACACCCCGCCTGTGCGTGCTGACCCGGCTCGCCCAGGCCGCGACCGCCGACGACCTGCCCGACTCCGACGCCGCCCTCTACTGGGGCTTCACCCGGACCCTGCGCCGCGAGCACGGCGAACTCGAGCCCCGGCTCGTCGACGTCGACGACTCCGACCCCGACTGGGCCACGGCCTGCGCCGGGCTCCTGTTGCACGGGCCCGGCACCGAGGACCAGCTGGCGCTGCGCCGGGGACGGCTGTTCGCGGCCCGCCTGACCCGCGGCCTGCCGGCCGAGGAGGCGGGCGGCACCCTGCCCGTGCCGCGCACCCCGCGCCAGCCGTTCCGCGTGGCGCGCGCGTCCCGGCCCGGACGCGCCGGGGACGTGCGCTGCATACCGCTGACCCGCAGGGACCCCGGACCCGGCGAGATCGAGATCGAGGTCGCCGCCGGTGCCCTCGCCGACCCCGAACTGGCCGGGCCCGACCGGCTTGCGGCCGAGTGCGCCGGACGCGTCACCGCCGTAGGACCCGGGGTGAGCGGACTGTCGGTGGGAGACCGGGTGGCGGCCTGTGCGCCGGACGCGCTCGCCAGCCACGTCACGGTGCGCGCCGACCACGCGCGGCCCGTCCCGGACGACCTCGACGACGCGCGGGCGGCCACCCTGCCAGTGACCATGGCGGCCGCCTGGTACGCGCTGCACGACCTCGCCCATGTCGAGCCCGAGGACACCGTGCTGATCCACGCCGCGGCCGGCGGCATCGGCCACGCCGCGCTCGGGATCGCCCGCGCCCTCGGGGCCCGCGTGCTCGTCACCGCGGACAGCGAGGCCGGACGCCGGCTGCTGCGCGACCGCGGACTGACCGACGTGTTCGACTGCGCCGACCCGTCCTGGGCGTCCGAGGTCCGTGCCGCGACCGCCGGGCGGGGCGTCGACCTCGTCCTCAACACCCTCCCCGGGGACGCCGTCACCCTCGGCCTGGGCGTACTCGCCGAGGGCGGCCGGTTCGTCCACGTCGGCCGGGCCGACGCACAGGCCGGACGCCGCCTCGGCCTGGAGGCGCTCGGCCGCGGCGTGAGCCTGCTCGCCGTCGAGCCGCTCGACCTGCCCCGAAGCCGGCCCGAACGGTTCGCGCGCGCCCTCCGCGCCGTGTGGGAGCTCGTCATCGCCGACAAACTCGAGGCCCAAGAGGTCCAGGGCATGCCATTCGCCGCGGCCGGCGAGGCCCTGCGCCTGCTCACCGACGGGGACCGCACCGGCCGGATCTGCCTGACCGACCCGCACACCGTGCACCAGGTCGCCGCCGAACCGCTGCCCGGAGGCCGGCTGCGGCCGGACGGCACCTACCTCGTCACCGGCGGCCTGGGCGCCCTCGGCCTGTCCCTGGCCGAGTACTTCGCCGAGCACGGCGCCCGCACCCTGGTGCTCCTCGGACGCTCCGGGCCGCGCCCCGAGGCCGAACCGAGGCTCGCCGCGCTGCGCGAGCGGGGCGTCACGGTGCACACGCCCGCCTGCGACGTCAGCGACGCCGCCGCCCTGCACGCCGCCCTGGACGCCGTACGCGCCGAACTGCCGCCGCTGCGCGGCGTCGTGCACGCAGCCGGTCTGCTCGCCGACGCCACGGTGCGCAACCTCACCGGGCAGCAGCTCGCCGCCGTCCTGGCGCCCAAGACGACCGGCGCCCGCCTGCTGGACGCCGCGACCGAGCAGGACCCGCTCGACTTCTTCGTCCTGTTCTCCTCGGCCGCCGCGCTCGTCGGCAACGCCGGACAGGCCGCGTACGCCGCGGCCAACGCCGGTCTGGACGCGCTTGCCGAGTCCCGCAGGCGGCGCGGACTGCCCGCGCTGAGCGTCCAGTGGGGCCCGTTCAGCGACGTCGGACTGGCCGCCACCGACGAACGCCGCGGCGCCCGGCTCGAAGAGCGGGGCATGGGCGGCTTCCCCACCCACGAGGCGTGGCAGGCGCTGCTGCGCCTGCTGGAACGCGACACGCCCGTCGCCGGATACGTGCCGATCAACGCCCGCCAGTGGTTCGACGCCTACCCCGACACCGCGGCGCTCGGCAGCTGGCAGCGGCTGCGCGCGGCCGCCGAGGACGCGGGCGCGGCGCAGGGCGGCGAATTCCTCGCCCGGCTGCTCGACACCCCGGCCGAGGAGCGCGCGGAGCTGGTCGAGGGCAGGGTGCGCGAACTGTCCGGACGCGTGCTCAGGCTCGACGCCGCACGCATCGACCGCGACACCCCGTTCAAGGCCCTGGGACTGGACTCGCTGATGAGCCTGGAACTGCGCAACCGGCTGGAGGCGGTGTTCGGCCTGCGGCTGTCGCCGACCGTGCTGTGGGCCTACGGCAGCCCGAAGGCGCTCTCCGCATACCTGTGCGAACAGCTCGCCCCCGCGCCGGACGGCACCTGACCGCACCACGCCGACCGCATCCCCGTACCCGCCATCCCCGGAACGCGAGGACCCCTGTACATGGAACAGACCAGCACCAGCCAGCAGGAAGGGCAGGAAGGGACGACCGCGCCCGCGGCGAGGAACACCCGGCTCAGCCGTGCCATGGACACCATCCGCGCCCTGCGGCAGCAACTCGCCGAGGCGCGCGGCGACCAGCCGATCGCCGTGATCGGCGTCGGCCTCCGGCTGCCCGGCGGCATCGACACGCTGGACGCCTACTGGGACGCGCTGGCCGCCGGCCGCGACCTGGTCCGCACCCTGCCCGAAGAACGCAAGGGCCCCTTCCGGGACGCCTGGCGGGGATTGCCCCAGCGCGGCGGCTTCCTGGACGAGGTACTCGACTTCGACGCCGCGTTCTTCGGCATCAGCCCCCGCGAGGCACGCCACCTCGACCCACAGCACCGCCTGCTGCTCGAAGTGGCCTGGGAGGCACTGGAGAACGCGGCCCTGCCCGCCGCCGGCCTCGGCACCGCCCGCACCGGGCTGTACCTGGGCATCATGTGGCAGGACTACCGCGACTGGCTGGCCGGCGAACCCGACGCGTACTGGACGACCGGCAACGGCCACAACTTCGCCGCCGGCCGCATCGCCTACGCACTCGGCCTGACCGGACCCACCCTCGCGGTCGACACCGCCTGCTCCTCGTCCCTGGTCGCCGTGCACCTCGCGGCCCAGGCGCTGCGCCGCGACGAGTGCGACGTCGCCTTCGCCGCGGGCGCCAACCTCATCATGTCCCCCCGGTCGATGCGGCTGGTCCAGGAGACCCGGTCGCTGGCACCCGACGGCCTGTGCAAGACCTTCGACGCCCGCGCCAACGGCTTCACCCGCGGTGAAGGGGTCGGCGTCGTCGTGCTCAAACGGCTCGACCGGGCCCTGGCGGACGGCGACCGCATCCACGGCGTCATCCGCGGCACCGCCGTCAACCAGGACGGACGCTCCGGTGGCTTCACCGCCCCCAACGTCCTGTCCCAGGCCGCGCTCATCGAGACCGCGCTCGCCGAGGCCGGCCTGGAGCCCGCCGACATCGGCTACGTGGAAGCCCACGGCACCGGCACCGCGCTCGGCGACCCCATCGAGATGGAGGCGCTGGCCACCGTCCTCGGCCGGCGCAACGGTGACGCCCCGCTGCCGGTCGGCGCCGTCAAGACCAACGTCGGGCACCTGGAGGGCGCGGCCGGCGTCGCCGGCCTGATCAAGGCGATGCTGTGCGTACGGCACCGCAAGATCCCGCCCGTGGTGCACTTCCGCACCCTCAACCCCCGCATCGACCTGTCCGGCACCCGCATCCTGGTCCCCACCGAGCTGCAGGACTGGGACCCGGCCGGCGGCCGCTGGGCCGGGGTGAGCTCCTTCGGCATGAGCGGCACCAACGCGCACGTCATCCTCGGCCTGCCGGACGAGGTCCGGCGGGAGGCGAGGAACAGCGACGGATCCGCCGCCCGCGCCGAGGGCTTCGAGATCTCGGCCAGGAGCCCGCAGGCGCTGCGGGAACTGGCCGCGCGCCACGCCGACGCCCTCGACCGCCTCGACACCGACCGCTACCCGGCGTTCTGCTACACCGTCAGCCGGGGCCGGGACCGGCACGAGACCGGGGCGCGCGTGCGGGCCGCCGATCCGCGCGCGGCCCGCGCGGCGCTGCGCGCCCTGGCCTCCGGCGTCCCCGCACCCGAGGTGACGGTGTGGGACGGCCCGGACGGGGCCCCGGCAGCGGAGGCCGGGCCCGCCGACGCGCTGCCCCGCGAGGTCGTCGACCTGCCGTCGTATCCGTGGCAGCGGGTGCGGTTCGCGCCGGAGACGCTGCCCGACGCCCCGCCGCCCGGCACGGCCGCGGCCACCGCCGACGGGGCGGCGCGGGGTGCCGGGGCCGGGCCGGACGCCGTCGGCCAGGCCCCGGACGGCCAGGCCCATGTCCCCACCGCGGGCCCCGCCCTGCCGGTCGACCACGAGATCGTCTGGGAGCAGCTGCCGGCACCCGCGGTACGCGCCGACGGCCCCCTCGTCCTGGCGGGCGACGACGTCGCGCTGCTGGCCCGGCTGTGCGCGCAGGCCGCCGCCCTGGGGCTGCGCGGCACCGTGCTCACCCCGGAGCCGCCGACCCCGTCGCCCGACGGCTGGTCCACCGCCGCCCTGCCCGCCGACTCCGCGGCCTGGGACCGCTTCTGGGCCGGACAGGACACCGCCGAACCCGCCACCGTGCTGCTGGCGTTCGCCGCCGGACCGCTGCCCGCGACCCTGGACGCCGCCCTGGCCGGAGGGCGCGATCCGGCCGCCGAGGGCGCCTCGCTGTGCACCGCCGTCTGCCGGGCCGTGGCCGCGCTGCCGACGGCGGGCCGCCCGGGCAGCCGGGCCTTCGCCCTCACCCGTGCCGCCCGCCGCACCGCCGAGGACGACCCTGTCGCCCCCACCGTGCACGGCGCCCTGCACGGCCTGGCCGCCGTGCTCGGCCTGGAACTCGGCACCGCCTGGGGCGGAGTCGTCGACCTGCCGGACCAGGCCTCGCCCGCGGACCTCCGGACGCTCCTGGCCTTCTGCACGGCGCAGCGGCACGCCGCCACCGACTCCACCGCCACCGTCGAGGACAGCGCCGCCGTGCGCAACGCGACGGTCAGGGTGGCTCGGCTCCGACCCGCGCCGCGGCCGGGCGGCGGGACGACCGTACGGGCCGACGGCACCTATCTCGTCACCGGCGGCCTCGGCGCCGTCGGCCGCGAGCTGAGCGCCGAACTCGTGGCGCGCGGCGCCCGCCATCTGATGATCGTGGGACGCCGGCCGCATGCCGAACTCGGCACCGCGGCGCTGGCCGCGCTCGACGCGCTGCGCGCGGCCGGCGCGGAGGTCGTTTACCGGGGCGGCGGCTGCGAGACCTCCGAGGCAGTGACCGCGCTCACCGCCGCGCTGGCGGACCTGCCGCCCGTCCGGGGCGTCCTGCACCTGGCCGGCACGGTGGAGCGCGCCCCGGCCGCCGAGGCGGGACAGGAGCGGTTCGCCGCCGCGCTCGCCGCCAAGCCCGCCGCCGCGTGGTGGCTCCACCTGGCCGCCGCCGACTGGCCGCTGGACTTCTTCGTCCTGGCCTCGTCGGTCTCCGCGCTCTGGGGCACCGACGGGCACGCGGCCTACTCCGCGGCCAACGGCGCGCTCGACACCGTCGCCGCCCACCGCCGCGGCCTCGGCCTGCCCGCGGTGAGCCTGGCGTACGGCCCCTGGGCCCTGGAGGGGGAGGGGATGGCCGACGACGCCTCCCGCGCCCGCTTCAGCCGCCTGGGCGTCCGGGCCCTGGACGCGCGGACCGGGCGTGCGGCCCTGACCGCGCACGTCTCCTCGCCCGCGGGGCACGTCGTGGCCTGCCCGCTGGACACCTCCCGCCTGGCCCAGGTGATGGCGGGGGTGCGCCGCCGTGGGCTGTTCACCGGTGCCGCCGACGCGGCCGCCGCGCCGGGCCCCACGACCGCCGGGCCGGCCGCCGTCGAGCCGTCCGTGGCCGGGGAGTTGAGCCGGCTGCCGGAGCGGGCCCGGCCCGCCGCTGCGCGCGCCCATGTCCGGCGCGTCGTCGCCGACCTGCTCGGGCACGACGACGCCGGGGCGGTCCGCGAGGACGCCGGGTTCCTGAGCCTGGGCCTCGACTCGATCATGGCGGTCGACCTCGCGGCCCGGCTGACGTCCGCCTTCGGCGTGACGGTCCAGTCGGCCGACGTCTTCGACCATCCCACGGTCGCGGAACTGGCCGCCGTCCTGCTGACCAGGCCCTCCGCACACCCCGCACCGGCCGCCACGACACCGGCACCCGCACCGCAGCCGGGCCCGGCCGAGGCCGCGTCGCAGGGTGCCCCCGCGTCCGCGTCCCCGGCCGACGCCGCGTCGTACGACGTCCCCGCGTCCCCGGCCGACGCCGCGTCGTACGCCGACCCCGCGTCCCCGGCCGAGCCGGTGTCCTTCCCGGCCGGCGCCTCGGGGCCGGACGCGACCGCGACACCCCCCGCCGCCGTCCACGAGCCGATCGCGATCGTCGGGCTCGCCGGACGGTTCCCGCAGGCGGACACCGTGGAGGAGCTGTGGGACCTGCTCATCTCCGGCCGCGACGGCGTCGGTCCCGTCCCCGAGGACCGCTGGGACACCACCGCGTTCCACGGTGCCGACGGCACCGCGCGCATCACCACGGACCAGGGCGGCTTCCTGCGCGACATCGCCTCGTTCGACGCCTCCTTCTTCGGCATCCCGGCCCGCGAGGCCGACCACCTCGACCCGCAGCAGCGGCTGCTGCTGGAGACGGCGTGGCACGCCCTGGAGGACAGCGGCACCGACCCGCACGCGCTGCGCAACTCCCGTACCGGCGTCTTCGTCGGCATCAGCTCCACCGACTACGCGCACCTCCTCGCCCAGGCGGGCCCCGACGGCATCGACGCCTACTACGGCACCGGCACGGCACTGAACGCCGCCGCCGGACGCCTCGCCTACACCCTGGGCCTGACCGGCCCCGCCGTGGCCGTGGACACCGCCTGCTCCTCGTCACTGGTGGCCGTGCACCTCGCGGTGCGGTCGCTGCGCAGCGGGGAGAGCGACACGGTGCTCGCGGGCGGCGTCAACGTCCTGCTGGATCCCTCCTCGTCGATCGCCGTGAGCCGGGCACACATGCTCTCGCCCGACGGCAGGTGCCGTACCTTCTCCGCCGACGCCAACGGGTTCGTCCGCGCCGAGGGCTGCGGTGTGCTGGTGCTGAAGCGGCTCAGCGACGCGCGGCGCGACGGGGACCGCGTGCACGCCGTCATCCGGGGGTCCGCCGTCAACCAGGACGGCGCCTCCTCCGGGCTGACGGCGCCCAGCGGCCGGGCCCAGGCGGCGATGCTGCAGGACGCGCTGCGTGACGCCGGCGTCGCGGGCCACGAGGTGTCCTACCTGGAGGCGCACGGCACCGGCACCGTGCTCGGCGACCCGGTCGAACTCGGTGCCGCCTGGCGGGTGCTGGGCCCCGGCAGGCGCCCCGGCGAGCCGCTGCTCGTCGGCGCGGTCAAGAGCAACATCGGCCACTGCGAGTCGGCGGCCGGCATGGCCGGGATCATCAAGACCGTGCTGGCGCTGCGCCACGGCACCGTCCCGGCCAACCTGCACTACACCGAGCCCAACCCGCACGTGGCCTGGGCCGACATGAACATCCGGGTGGCGGACGCGCCGGTCCGCTGGCGGCGCGGCGACACACCACGGATCGCCGGTGTGTCCGGCTTCGGCTTCACCGGCACCAACGCCCATGCGGTGCTCGCCGATCCGCCCCCGGACCCGCGTCCCCCGGCCGCCGGCTCCAGACCCGCCGACACCTGCCTCGTCCCGCTGTCGGCCCCGGACGCCGCGGGGCTGGAACGGCTCTGCGCGGCCTGGGAGCAGCGGCTGGCCGGTGCCGCCGAGGACGAACTGGCCTCGCTCGCCGCCGTGTCCGGGCGGGGCCGCGCCCACCACGCGCACCGCCGCGCCCTGCTCGGCCGGACCCGCGAGGAACTGCTGGCCGGCCTGACCGAACCGGCGTCCGGCCCCGCCTCGGCGCCGCCGCGCATCGCCTTCCTCTTCGCCGGACAGGGCAGCCAGTTCTTCGGCATGGGCCGGGAGCTGTACGAGACGCAGCCCGTCTTCCGGGAGATGTTCGACCGCTGCGACCGGGTCCTGGCCCCCGCCCTGGGCGCCTCCCTGGCCGACCTGGTCTTCCGCGGGGACGACCGGGACGCCGTGCACGAGACCCGCGTCACCCAGCCGGCCCTGGTCACCCTCGAGGTCTGTCTGGCCGCGCTGTGGCAGTCGTGGGGCGTCGAACCCGCCGTCGTCATGGGGCACAGCGTCGGTGAGATCGCCGCCGCGCTGCACGCCGGGGTGATGGACCTGGAGGCCGGCCTCACGCTCGTCGCCGAACGGGCCCGGCTGATGCAGGGCACCGAGCGGGGCGCGATGCTCTCCGTCGTCGCGCCGGAGGACGCCGTCACCGAGTGGATCACCGGCCGGGCCCTCGACATCGCCGCCGTCAACGGGCCGGAGGCCACCGTCGTCGCGGGCGCCCCCGAGGAGGTCGACGCGCTCGCCGCCCTCCTTGCCGAGCGGAAGGTGCGGCACCGCCGGCTGACCGTCTCACACGCCTTCCACTCCCGGCTGCTCGACCCGGTCCTCGACGAGTTCGCCGGCACCGCCGCCGCCCTGCGGTTCCACGCCCCGCAGATTCCGGTCGTCTCCAACCTCACCGGCCGGCCGGCCCAGCCGGACACCTACGACGCCGACTACTGGCGGCGGCACGCCCGGCACGCGGTGCGGTTCCACGACGGCGCCCGGCGGCTGGCCGACCTCGGCGTCGACCTGTGCCTGGAGATCGGGCCCGACCGCACCCTCGTCAACCTGGTCCGGGCCGCTGGACTCGAGCCGGCCGGCGGGGTCGCCACGTCCCTGCGCCGGGGCACCGGCGACCGGGCCGCGCTGCTGGCCGCGGCACGCCGGCTCTACCTGCTCGGCCAGGACCTCGACTGGCGGCAGGTGCCGACGGCGCATCCCGTGCCGCGTGCCGACGCGCCCCGCTACCCCTTCGCCCGGGAACGGCACTGGGCCCCCGACCACGCGCGCCCGCGCACCGCCCCCGTCGCCCTCGCGGCGGTACACGACGCGCCCGCCTGGGGCACACCACTGCACTCCCCGGCCCTGCGCGGCCGCGTGTTCGTCACGGAACGCAGCACCGAGTTCCCCGCCCACCTCACCGACCACCGGCTCTTCGGCACCGTCTCCGTCCCGGGCGCCTCCCAGACCGCCACCGTGCTGTCCGCGCTCGGCCGGGGCGGACGCCCCGTCGCCCTGGCGGACCTGCACTTCCCGCGCGCCTTGGTGCTGCGGGAGGGCGAGCGGTACGAGGTGCAGATCATCGAGTCCGAACAGGACCACGGCACCCGCACCGTCACCGTGCAGAGCCTCCTCGACCCGGAGCGCGGCACCTGGCAGGAGCACCTCGCCGCCCGGGTCGTGGACGACACCGGCGCAACCGCTCAGCCGGCGCCGCCCGACCCGGACGCCTTCGTCGCCGCGAGCGAACACCACCTGACCGGTGCGGACTTCTACCGGCATCTGCGCGCGCTCGGCTACCACCTCGGCCCGTCCTTCCGCTGGATCGGCGACATCTGGCTGCGCGGTGACGAGGCACTCGTCCGCTTCCGCGAGCCGCTGGAGATGAACGAGAGCCCGGACGGCTACGAGATCCACCCCGGCCTGCTCGACTCGTGCCTGCAGAGCACGGTCGCCTTCGCGGTGGCCGCGGCCGGCGCGGCGGACCCGGCGGAGGCGACGGCGCTGGCGGTGCCCTTCGCGGCCGCCCGGGTGTCCTTCCCGGGCCGTCCGGCCCGGCACGGGGGACTGTGGGGGCACGTGCGTGCCCAGGTCGCCGACGCGGCCTCGCCCGGCGACTTCGCCCGGGTGCGCTCGGCCGACCTGCGCCTGTTCGACGACGGCGGCGCCACCGTGCTGGCGGTCGACGACTTCCGCTTCCGCAGCGCGCCGCGCGCACTGCTCGAGGCGTCCCTGCGCGAAGGCGTGCCGCACGCCCACGAACTGGCCTGGACCGAGCTGCCCGAGGCGGCAGCGGCCCATGACCGGACGCCACAGCAGCGGCACCTGGTCCTCGTCGGGCCGGAGGGCGACCTGACCGCCGCCGTCCGCAAGGCCTGCGAGGCATTCGGCCACCGCGTCACCGAGGCGGGCGCCGGCGACCCGGTCCCGGCCGAGGCCGACCTGGTCGTCGACACCCGGTTCTCCGCCGCGCCGGCCGGCCCCGCGCACGAGGACGCGCTCACCGCCGTACTCACCCTCACCGACACCCTCAGGCCGACCGCCCCGCACGTCCCCTACGCGGTGCTGTGTCCCACCGGCCCGGCCGCCGCCCCGCGGCGCGAGGCCCTGTGGGGACTGGTCGCCGCGCTGGAGGCCGAACAGCCGCAGCGGCGGCTGCTGCGGATCGAGCTCGACCGGGACTGGGCCGCCGACACCCTGGTGCACACCCTGACCCGGGCCCTGGCCGAGGACCGGCCCGGCCACCGCTTCCGGCTCACGGGCGGCCACGTGCGCACCGCGCGCCTCGTGCCGTACACCGGCACAGGCATCGGCACCGGTCTGCCCGGCGGGTCCCGCCGGACGCGGGGCGCCGCGCTGATCACCGGCGGCCTCGGGGCGCTCGGCCTCAGCGCGGCCGAGTTCCTCGGCCGCGAAGGCATCGAGGACATCACCCTGATGGCCCGGTCCGAGCCGGACGACGTCGCCCGCGCGGCCATCGCCGACCTCACCGCCGGCGGCATCCGCGTCCGGGTGGTACGGGGCGATGTCACGCGAGGCGACGACTGCCGTCGCGCCGTCGCCGAGGCCGGCGCCGACCGGCCGTTGACCACCGTGCTGCACCTCGCGGGCAGCAACCAGGACGGCCCGTTCGAGGAGTTGACGCGCGCCTCCTTCGACGCGGTGTTCGCGGCGAAGGCCCAGGGGGCGGAGAACCTGGCGGCCGCCGTGCGCGGCCGGGACCTGGACGCCTTCGTGCTCTTCTCCTCCGCCTCCAGCGTCATCGGTGCCGCCGGCCAGAGCAACTACGCGGCCGCCAACGGCTTCCTGGCCGGGCTCGCCCAGGCGCTGCGCGCCCAGGCCATCCCCGCCGTCGGCGTCGACTGGGGCCCCTGGCGGCCGCGCCGCCGCGCCGGGCTGGCCGGCACCGAGACGGTCGCCCGGGCCGCGGAGCGGAGGGGCGTGCGGCTGCTGACGGACGAGCAGGCCGAACCGCTGCTGCGGCTGGCCCTCACGGACCGGCCCGAACGCTTGGTGGCCCTCGCGCTGGACCCCGCCCCCACCGGAGGGCAGTCCGCCGGACACCCCCTCGGGGCGCTGCTGCGGGACGGTCCCGGCCGCACCGCTCCCGGCGGCGCCACCGCGGCCCCCGCCGCGCCGCGCGGCTGGCTGCGCGACCTCCTCGCCGGCCTGGACCCCGACGAGCGGCATGACCGGATGTGCGCGAAGGTGCGCGAGGTCGTGGGCGAGACCCTCGGCGATCCGGCGGCCGTCGACGACGAACTCGGCTTCGGCGACCTGGGCCTGGACTCGATCATGGTGATCGATCTGCGCACCCGCCTGTCCCACGCGCTCGGCGTCGATCTGCCCGCCACCGTCGCCCTGGACCACCCCACCGTCGTCCGGATCTCCGACCACCTCCTGCACCGGCTGTTCCGGCAGGAGCCGGCCCCCGTGGACGACGCCCCACCACGGCCGCCCGCCGCGCCGGCCGCCGAGCCCGCACCGGCCGCCGAGCCCGCGCCGGACGCCGCCGACCCGGCGGACCTGTCGTTCGAGGAACTGATCGAAGCCGTGCGCAACGACGTCGCGGCCGAGAAGTGAGAGATGAGGACGGACACCATGGACCCCGCGGAGATACGGACGTTGATGGAGGAGCAGCTGCGGCTGTCCCGTCAACTGCGCGAGCGCATCAGGGAACTGGAGGAGGAAAAGCACGCGCCGCTGGCCGTCGTGGGCATGGGCCTGCGCCTGCCCGGGGGTCTCGACACACCGGAGTCGTACTGGGATTTCCTGCGCGGCGAGGGCATCGCGCTGTCCGGACTCCCGCCCGAGCGGCCCGGACTGCGCGCCGTCTACGACCCCACACCCGGCACACCCGGCCGCTCCTACGTCGACCGGGCCGGATTCCTGCGCGACATCGCCCACTTCGACGCCGCCTTCTTCGGCATCTCCCAGCGCGAGGCCAGGATGCTCGACCCGCAGCAGCGCCTGCTGCTGGAGACCGCGTGGGAGGCGCTGGAGCGGGCCGGGATCGCCGTGCGCAGGTCCGACCGGCTCGACGTCGGCGTCTACCTGGGGATGATGGCCTCCGAGTACAGCGAACGGCTGGAGGACCGGCTCGACACCAGCCGCATCGACCCCTATTACACCACCGGCGGCGGCCTGTGCTTCGGAGCCGGCCGGATCAGCTACGTCATGGGCTTCTCCGGCCCCGTCGTCAGTGTGGACACCGCCTGTTCCTCGTCCATGTCCGCGCTGCACCTCGCCGTGCAGGGACTGCGCCGGGGCGAGTGCCGCTACGCCCTGGTCTGCGGCTCCAACCTGCTGCTGTCGGCGAACCTCATGGTCTCGCTCTGCCAGACCCGCGCCCTGTCGCCCGACGGCCGCTCCAAGTCGTTCCTGGCCACCGCCGACGGATACGGCCGGGGCGAGGGCGTGGGTGCCGTCGCGCTGATGCGGCTCGCCGACGCCGAACGCGAGGGGCGGCCCGTCCTCGCGGTGGTGCGCGGCTCCGCGCTCAACCACGACGGCGCCGCCTCCGGGCTCACCGCGCCCAACGGCCCCGCCCAGCAGGAGGTCATCCGCGCCGCCCTGGCCGACGCCGGTGTCACCGCCGAGGAGATCGGCTGGGTCGAGGCGCACGGCACCGGCACCGTGCTCGGCGACCCCATCGAGATCGGCGCGCTGGACGCCGTGCTCGGCGAGGCGGTCCGCCGACGCGGTGTCCCGCTGGGCGTCGGCAGCGTCAAGTCCCGTATCGGGCACCTGGAGGCCGCCTCCGGTATCGCCGCCCTGATCAAGGCCGTACTGATGCTCCGGCACGGGGAGATCCCCGCCGCCGCCTCCGACAGCGACGGCGAGCTCAACCCGCACATCCCCTGGGACGACCTGTCGTTCACCGTGCCGCGCCGCAACCGGCTTTGGCCCGCGCAGCTGGCGCGCCGGATCGTGGGCATCAACTCCTTCGGCATGAGCGGCACCAACGCGCACGCCGTCCTGGAGGCCTACCGGCCGGCGGCCTCCACCGCACCGGCGGACGTGCCCCCGCGCCGGGAACTGCTCACCCTCTCGGCCCGGGACCCGCAGGCCCTGGCCGAACTCACGGCCCGGGTCGCGGACCGCCTCCGCAAGGCGGACCCGGCCGAACTCCCCTCGCTCTGCCACACCCTGCGCGTCGGCCGGGCCCCCTTCGCCCACCGCGTCGCGGTCACCGGCACCAGCCCCGAGCAGCTGGCCGACGCCCTCACCGAGGCCCTGGACGAGGCGCGCCGCGCGCCCGCCGGCACCGCCGTACGGTCGGTCACCCTGAGCGCCGGCAGCGGCGGGGACGACGGCCTGGCCGCCGCCGTCACCGCGCTCACCGGCGCCTTCCCCGGCCTGGCCCGGAGCGCACCGGACCCGGCCGAACCGCCCGCCCGGTGGCTGGCCGGGCTGCTGCGCGGCCTCGGCCTGCGCGTCGACATCACCACCCCCGAGCCGCACGACCGCCCCGCGGCCGGCGCCACCACCCCCGCCGTCCTGACCTGGCAGGCGCACGGGCGGACCCGTACCGCGCCGCTGGTGGCTGCGGAGCCGGGCCGCGCCCCCGGCCTGCTGCAGGACGCGCTCGCGGCGCTCTACCGGGACGGCGCCGACCCGCGCATGGACGGCCTGTGCCCGCCCGGCACCCGGCTCACCGGAGACCTGCCCACCTACCCCTTCCAGCGCCGCCGCCACTGGGTCGACGAACCCGACGCGGGCGCAGTCGGCGAACCCGGCACGACCACGGGCGGCGCGGCCCGCGCGCGGGTGCCCGTCCCGGCCTCCCGCACCAGGCAGGACATCGCGGCCTACCTGGAGGCCGAACTGAAGGACGCCCTGCAGGCCCCCCAGGACCAGTCCCTCGACCACGAGCAGTCGCTGCTCGACGCCGGCGGCGACTCCTTCATCTCCACCCTGTTCATCACCCGGGTCGAGGAGAACTTCGCCGTCGGCCTGAGCCCCGAGGACCTCCCCGTGGACCTGCCCATGGGCGAGCTGATCGGCAGGCTGGCCGACGACATCGCCGGTTCCGCCGGCACCGACCAGGAGGCATCCGCATGAACACCGGCCCCTTCGTGCGGCCCCGCCGCGTGACCGCCCCGCCCGTACGCCTGGTCGTGATCCCGCACGCCGGCGCCTCCGGAGTCGCCTACCACTCGCTCGGCCGCGGCCTCCCGGAGACCTGGGACCTGCTGTTGCTCGACCTGCCGGGCCGCGGCCGGCGCCACACCCGGCCCGCGCTGGAGAACATGGCCGACGTCGTCGCCCTGGTCACCGATGACGTCGCGGCCTGGGCCGACGGCACTCCGCTGGCCCTGTTCGGGCACAGCCTCGGCGGCGCGGTCGCCTTCGAGGTGGCCAGGGAGCTGGAGCGGCGGGGGCTGCCCCCGGTGTGGACCGGCGTGTCCGGCCGGGTGGCACCCGACCGCCGTGCCGCCCCCGGCCGGCTGCGCCCCGAACTGCCCGACGAGGAGCTGATGGCGGAACTCGCGGCGATGGGCGGGCTGCCGCAGCGGATCCACGAACTGCCCGACTTTCAGGACAGGTTCCTCGGCGTGCTCCGCAGCGACCTGCGCGTCCTTGCCGACTACCGGCCCGCCCCCGCCCGGCCGCCCCTGAACGGGCCGCTCACCGTGTTCGGCGGCACCGAGGACCCGCTCGCCCCGCCGTACGCCCTGGAGGGCTGGGCCCGGCTGACCCGCGGCGACCACCGCAGGATCCTGTGCCGGGGAGGCCACTTCCACTTCCTCGGCCCCGCCTTCGAGCCCTTCGCGCGGACGCTCGCCCAGGAGATCCAGCGCGCCCTGCGCGCGTCGGACCTCGCACGCGAGCCGGTCCCCGAGGCGGGATGAAGGCCCACACCGGCCTGGCACCGGCCCATCGGACGGACAACGAAGGGAAGAGGCACCTCATGCCCGACCGGACCGACACACCGCACACCGGAGGAACCCCCGGCACCGCACCCCCGCCGGTCGACATGCGGCCCCTCATGGCGGGGTTCCCCACCGGCGTCTCCATCGTCACCGCCACCGCGCCGGACGGACAGCCCTGGGGGATGACCTGCACCTCGCTGTGCAGCGTCTCCCTCGACCCGCCCACCCTCCTGGTCTGTCTGCGCCGGGGCAGCCCCACCCTCGACGCCATCACGGCCGGCGGCGCCTTCGCGCTGAACCTGCTGCACGACGCGGCACGGCAAACCGCCGAGCTGTTCGCCTCCGGGGACGCCGACCGGTTCCGGCGCGTGGTGTGGCAGGACGGCGTGGACCAGGCCGGACCGCATCTGACGGAGGCCGCCCACAGCATCGCCGACTGCGCGGTGGTGGACGCCTCCGACGTGGGCACGCACACGGTCGTCATGGGCCGGGTGCAACGGGTGCGCCGACTGCGCCCCCAAGAGCCCCTGCTGTACGGGATGCGGCGCTTCGCATCCTGGACGGAGGTGGCCGAGGACGGCCACCTGTTCTACGACTTCATTTCCTGAGGCACCGCACCGACGACGGCCGCGACGACGGGGGAGTGGCATGACCACGGATCAGCTGACACGCACGGGCGCGGCCCGCCCGCCGCGGCCTGCCGCGCGCCCCCTGGCCGCCGGCACACTCGACGGCCTGTTCACGGCCACGGCACGGCACCGCCCGGGCGCCGTCGCGGTCCACGAGGGACAGCAGCACCTCACCTACGCCCGCGCCGACGCCCGCTCGGCCCAGCTGGCGACGGCGCTGCTGCGCGAGGGCCTCCAGCTCGGAGACCCGGTGATCGTGCACTGCTCCGACCACCGCCAGTCCGTGGTGGCCCAGTTGGCCGTGCTCAAGGCGGGCGGGGTGTGCGTCCCCGTCGGCCGGGACGCCTCACCCCGGCAGCGGGAGGGCACAGCTCTGCTCAGCGGCGCCCACATGGTGCTGTGCAGCCTCGCGACCCGGGACCGCTGGCAGGGCCGCGGGCCGCGGCTCGTCCTGGACGCCCCCGCGCTGTGGCGGTGGGTCGGCGCGCTGCGCGCCGACCGCTCGCTGCCCCTGTCCGGACCCACCGACGCGGCCTACCTGCTGACCGCCGCCGAGGGGGACGGCGAGCCCGTGGGCCATCTGGTCGACCACCGGGCCTGGTGCCTCGCGCTGGCCGCGCGCACCGCGCAGGCCGGAAGCGCGCCACCGGCGGTATCCCTGGCGGAGAAGGCCACCGGCACCCGGACCCTGTCGGCCATGTGGTGGGCCTTCGCGGCCGGCAGCACCCTGTCCGCACGGCCGTCCGCGACGGCCCTGTTCGACGCCACCACCGGGCACGGTCCGGGGGCGATCGTGTGCGGCCCCGAGGAGTACGCGCGCGCCCTGGACCACCTCGGCCGCACGGAGTCCTACCACCGGCCCCGGATGACCCTGCTCGTCGGCGGGCCCTGCTCGGCCGGGCTCGCCGCCCGCCACCTGGAACTGCTGCCGAACACCCGGCTGCGCGCGGAGTTCGTCCCGGTCGACGGCGTACTGCCCTGGACCGTACGGGAGTTCACCCAGGAGTCTGTCGCCGAGCCCGAGGGAGCGGTGGGCGCGCCGCTGCCCGACGTGCGGCTGACGGTGATGGACGCGCTGGGGCGGCCCCTGGGCACCGGACGGACGGGCGAGATCTGCGCGACGGGCCGACCGCTGCCCTTCGACGTCATCGGCGGCCGGGGCCGCATCGTGCCCGGCGGCGACGGCGCGGCTCTGCTGCGATCGGGTCTGACCGGCCGATGGAGGCTCGACGGCACCCTGGAGATCACCCCCCGCACCTCCCGCGGCCGCCGCCACACCATCCTGCACCCACTCGACACGGTGGCCGCTCCGAACGCCCTGTGACTGGGGGCCCGGTCGGTGACCGAACGCCCTGTGACGGGACAGCGGTTCGCCGGAGTCGCCCGGGCGCTTGAAAGTGGATCAGGTCTCGCGTCCCGCATGAGGTCATCGGTGTGACCGGCGACAGCAGGATCGGCCGGGGCGTCATCGCTGCCTCGCTGCGCGGGTGGCCCTGTTGGAGGCGGTGGCTGTAGCCGCGTCGCGTGGGTACGTGTGCAGGGCTCGCAGCCCCAGCAGCCCAGCTGCGGTGACCGGGGCGAGGCCGAGGAGGAGGGTCCATCTGAGGCCGTTGCTGGGAAAAACCCTGGCCGACATGTACCCGAAGAGCAGAGGAGCCGCTAGTTCTCCCAGCGTGCGCATCGTGGTGCGGGCTGATTCAGACGTTCCCCACAAGCCGAATGGGACCACATCGAGGCGGGCGGCGTCCAGCGGTGGGTTGGCGGCCGTCACCGTTATGCCGCCCAGGAACAGCAGAGGGACCGCTGTCAGGGGTGAGGTGGCGAGAAGCGCGGGCGCGAGTATTAGCGGCGATACGAGCAGCCATACCAGGGGGACAAGGATGCGTCCATTCAAGTTGTCGGCTCCCAGCAACCGGGCCGCCCCGTGACCGCCGAGATACAGGCCGATGATGCCCCCCCCGCTCCGATGACGATGGCCATCGCGCTGGCTGCCGATCGAGGGATGCATATTGCTGGGTGGCGAAGAGAACGCCGAACGTCCGTACGCCTGCACAGAAGAAGTAGCCCAATGACGATGCCGTGATCATGATCAGGACGGTGGGGATCCGGAGCACATACACGAAGGCCCGGCTCACCGGCATGTGGCGTGGGTCCTGCCGGAGAACCCCCTTGGGCCGTGGAGGGGTCTCGTGCTCGAGGACGAGGCTCCCGGCTTTGTCGCCGGGAGGGGACTCACCCGTTCGCTTAGCGAGCGAGTCCTGTGCGGGAGATCCGTTGTCAGTCAGATCGGCCGGCGTTCCGCACAGTGACTGCTGGCTGCCACGCTGCGGCTCCCGAGGAGCTGGGCCAACACGGGGCCGGTCACCGGATCGACCTTCAGGATCCCGTTGCGGCACTTCGGGCACGTCTCCAGCTTCTCGCCGAACTCCCACTTGGGGCAGGTCTCGCAGCGGTAGTACCCGAACCGGCCGCGGTTGGAGTGGGGGAGCCCCTTGTTCCGCCGGCGCTCGAAGGTGTCGCGCCAGGAGTCGGCCTTCTGGTTTGACTCCAGCTCGGCGATGTTCAGCATCTGGGCGATGGCGAAGCGGCCGATGGTGGTCTTGCCGTCGAAGTCCTCCTTGGCGGCCCGTACTTCGACGCCGTAGTCCATGAGCGCGTCGAGGTGCTGGAAGGATCGCGGAGGTTGCGTCCGAAGCGGGACCAGATCCACAGGATGAGCACGTCGAACTGCTTGTCGCGCGCCATCTGTTTGATCTCTTCGATCCGGCGCTCTTCGAACTGGCGGCCCGACTCGCCGAGGTCCATGATGGGGTCGGCGATGACGTCGATGTTCTCCGACCTGGCGAGGGCCAGGGCGTGGCCGACCTGGAGTTCGGGACTGATCATGTCGTCACGGGCCTTTGAGACCCGGATGTAGATCAGGCCGCGCCTGCGGCGGCAGACGGAGGCGGGCTGCTCCTCCAAGGGACGCAGCCGGAGTGGTGCGGTTGTCACGGTGGTGCTCACAATCGCGCAGAGTAGGTCGCTTTTCCGGCCGACCTTTGTCGCGATTGCCGCACTTGTGGTGCTTGAGTGCCGTGTGGGGGCTAGGCAGCGAGGCAGTAGTGCCTTCGCGTTGCGACGAACATCGCGCCGCCGCCGGAGATCCGGCGCGCCACCTCGATGCCGTGACGGGCGGCGCCCTCGGCGTCCACCTCGTTGCGCAGCGACTGGAAGCTGCCGATGATCACCGCCGGTGCGCCCCACTCCCACACCCGCAGCGTCGGCGGACGCCGGCCCGCGGCGACCTCGGCGGTCAGCACCTCGTCCAGCGCCATGTGCAGGGCGGGCGGCTGCGGGCCCTCGTGGATCAGCTGCCAGTCGTAGTCCGTCCAGTCGGTGGCGTGCGCGAGCGCGCGGCGCACGGCGATCCCGACGCCCTCCGAGGTCAGCCCGTACATCACGGTGCCCTCGGGCAGCGCCGCGTCGATCCGGGCGGCCAGTCCCGCCGCGTCGGTGTCGGCCGGGGCGCCCTCCAGCGCACGGTTCACGGCGTCCAGCGCCTCGTCCGGCTCGAGGAAGAAGTCGCCCGCCACGCGCACGTGCCGCAGCACACCCTTCTCGGCCTCCACGTCCACGACGACCAGCTTGCCGCCGGGGATCTTGTATTCACCGTGCACCGATCTGCCTCCGTTTCCGTACCTCGGGGCAACAGCGGCACGGGCCGTGCTGTTCCCCGGGGGGCGGGCGCGGCCCCGGAACGGGCGGCCGGCCGCGGACCCGCTCCGGCTAGCCTGACCGCATGCGTGTCACCAGGGACCTGCCGACGCTCGCCGCGGGCGAGGTGGCCGTGTCCTTCGTGATCAAGGCGTACGAGGAGGTCGTCACCACCGACACGGCGTGGAACGAGCACTCCCACCCGTGGCACGAGCTCCTCTGGAACGAGCACGGCACCTCGACGGCCGTGGTGGGCTCCCAGGTGTGGTGCATCACGCCGACCCTCGGGCTGTGGATGCCGGCCGGGCAGCTGCACTCCGCCTCCGCGGTAGCCGGCACCGCCTATCGCGCCCACTTCTTCCGCCACGGCACGGTCTCGGCCCTGCCCGACGTGCCGGTGGCCGTGGAGATCACTCCGCTGCTCCGGCTCCTCATGGAGCGGCTCGAGGAGCCGGACCTGTCGACGGCCTCCCGGGCGGTGACCGAGGCGATGGTCCTCGACGTGCTGCGGCCGTCGCCCCGGGCGCTGCTGGTGCAGCTGCCCACCTCGTCGTTGCTGCGGCCCATCGTGGACGTGGTGCGTGCCGACCCCGCCGACCAGCGGACGCTGACCGGCTGGGCGACCGCGCTCGGGTGCAGCACGCGCACGCTGACCCGTGCGTTCCGGGCGGAGACCGGCACGACCTTCGCCCGCTGGGTCGCCTCGGTACGCGCCCAGCACGCCGTCCGGCTCCTGGCCCGGGGTTTCGAAGTCGACGTGGTGGCCGAAGCGGTCGGATACCGCTCGGCGAGTGCCTTCGGCGCCGCCTTCCGGCGGACGACCGGCATGACGCCCGGCAGGTTCCGGGCGCTCTGAAGAAGGCGAGTGGCGGGAAGGAACGGGGACGGGTGCTCCCTGGCTGTCCCGATCGCTACAAGGGCTGTCAAAAAGCCTCGATTGATCCGGTCGACCCTGCTCCATACGCTATACAGGCAAGCCTTACCTAACTGCCGTAGCAGTCCGGTGTCCTGCCCCACGCCCCGTCCCCGCGTTCCCGGGCGTGCGGGCCCGGCACCCCGACCGAAAGTGGAACAGGGTCGATGAGAACCCCACGCCTGCGTGTACTCGCCCTCGCGGCGACCCTCCTGTTCGGACTCACCGCGTGCGGCGGTGAGTCCGGTGACAAGGACGCCGGCGCCGCCGCCGGCGCGGGCGCCGACGGCACCGGCCAGTTCCCCGTGACGATCGAGCACGCGCTCGGGACCACCGTCATCCCCGAGAAGCCCGAACGCGTCGCCGCCGTCAACTGGGCCAACGACGAGGTGCCGCTCGCCCTCGGCGTCGTCCCCGTCGGCATGGCCAAGGCCAACTTCGGCGACGACGACGGGGACGGCGTGCTCCCCTGGGTGGAGAAGCGCCTCGAGGAACTCGACGCCAAGACGCCGGTCCTCTTCGACGAGACCGACGGCATCGACTTCGAGGCGGTCGCCGACACCAGGCCGGACGTCATCCTCGCCTCGTACTCGGGACTGACCGAGCAGGACTACGAGACCCTCAGCCAGATCGCCCCCGTGGTCGCCTACCCCGAGGCCGCCTGGGCGACCCCGTGGCGCGACATCATCCGCCTCAACAGCAAGGCCATCGGACTCGCCGAAGAGGGCGACAAGCTGATCACCGACCTGGAGGGGCGGATCGAGCAGGCCGTCGCCGAACGTCCCCTGCTCAAGGGGAAGTCGGCGATGTTCATGACGCACGTGTCGGCGAAGGACGTCAGCCAGGTCGGCTTCTACACCACCCACGACACCCGCACCCAGTTCTTCACCGACCTCGGCATGAGGATCCCCGCCAGCGTCTCCGAGCCGTCCGAGTCGACGAAGAAGTTCGTCCTCACCAAGAGCGCCGAGCGCATCGACGACTTCAACGACGTCGACATCATCGTCGGCTACGGGGACGGCAAGGGCGAACTGCTCAAGGCGCTCAAGAACGACCCGCTCACCTCCAAGCTGGCCGCCGTGAAGCGGGACTCCGTGTACCTCCTGCCCGGAAGCACTCCGCTCGCCACCGCCGCCAACCCGACCCCGCTGTCCATCCCGTACGTCCTGGACGACTACGTGACGGCGCTCGCCGAGGCCGCGGACAAGGTCAAGTGACCCTCACCGAAACCCCGCCCGCGCCGGACGCCGCCCCCGTACGGCGTCCGGCGGGCACGCGGGTGACCTGGCTCCTCGTGGTCATCGCGGTCCTGGCCGCCGCCATGACGGCCTCCCTCGCCTTCGGCTCCCGCGACGTCGCCTGGGCCGACGTGTGGTCGGCGCTCGGCGGGGCCGAGGACACGCTGGCCGAGGCGGCGGTCGCCAAGCGCATCCCGCGCACCCTCCTGGCCGTCGTCGTGGGCGCCGCCCTCGGGCTCTCCGGCGCGGTCATGCAGGGGGTGACCCGCAACCCGCTGGCCGACCCCGGCATCCTCGGCGTCAACATGGGCGCCTCCCTGGCCGTGGTCGCCGCCATCGCGTACTTCGGCCTGTCGTCGGCGTCCGGATACATCTGGGTGGCGATGGCCGGAGCGGCCCTGACCGCAGGGTTCGTGTACGCCGTCGGCTCGCTGGGACGCGGCGGCGCCACGCCGCTGAAGCTGGCCCTGGCCGGGGCCGCCATCTCGGCCGCCCTCGCCTCCCTGGTCAGCGCCGTGGTCCTGCCGCGCAACGACATCTCCGACACTTTCCGGCTGTGGCAGATCGGCGGTGTCGGAGGCGCCACCTACGCGCAGCTCGGCAGCGTCGTACCGTTCCTCGCCGCCGGGTTCCTGATCTGCCTGGCCGCCGCCCGCGCGCTCAACTCGCTGGCCCTCGGCGACGACCTCGCCGCCGGGCTCGGTGAACGGGTGGCCCTCGTCCGGGCCGGCGCCGCGCTCGGCGCGGTCGTCCTGTGCGGCGCGTCCACCGCAGTCGCCGGACCGGTCGTCTTCGTCGGACTCGTCGTGCCCCACACCTTCCGGCTGCTGGTCGGCGTGGACCACCGCTGGCTGCTGCCGTTCTCCGCGCTGGGCGGCGCCGTCCTGCTGACGGCCGCGGACGTGGCGGGCCGGGTCGTGGCCCGGCCGGCGGAGATCGACGTGGGCATCGTGACCGCCATCGTCGGCGCGCCCTTCTTCATCCACATCGTCCGCCGGCAGAAGGTCAGATCCCTGTGAGCGCCCCCGTCGTCCCCGCCGCGCCCACCCTGCGCGCCGTCACGCGCGCCCGGGTCCGCCGCGCGTACCGGCGGCGGCTGCTCGTGCTGACGCTGCTGCTCCTCGTCGTCGCCGCCTTCGTCACGACCCTCATGGCCGGGCACACCTTCTACCCGCCCGAAGACGTGCTGCGGGTCGTGATGGGCGAGCAGGTGCCCGGCGCGTCGTTCACCGTCGGCACGCTGCGGCTGCCGCGGGCGGTGCTCGCGCTCACCGCCGGGTTCAGCTTCGGCATGGCCGGCGTGACCTTCCAGACAATGCTCCGCAACCCGCTCGCCAGCCCCGACATCATCGGCATCAGCGCGGGGGCGAGCGCGGCGGCGGCCATCGGCATCGTGACCTTCTCGCTGAGCGGGACGGAGGTGTCCGCCCTGGCGATCGCCGCCGCGCTCGGGGTGGCCCTGCTCGTCTACACCCTCGCCTTCCGCGACGGGGTCGCCGGCACCCGGCTCATCCTGATCGGCATCGGCGTCGCCGCCCTGCTCGACAGCGTCACCTCCTACGTCCTGTCGCAGGCCGCCGAATGGGACCTCCAGGAGGCGATGCGCTGGCTCACCGGCAGCCTCAACGGCACCACCTGGGAGGAGACCGTGCCCGCCGTCCTGGCCGTGCTCGTCCTCGCCCCGGTACTGCTGTCCAAGGGACGCGACCTGAGCGCGCTCGGCCTCGGCGACGACACGGCATCCGCGCTCGGCGTCCGCGTCGAACGCACCCGCGTCACGGTCATCGTGGCGGCCGTAGGCCTGATCGCCTTCGCCACGGCGGCCGCCGGACCGATCGCCTTCGTCGCGTTCCTCTCCGGCCCGATCGCCGCCCGGCTCACCGGAACCGGCGGCTCCCTGCTGGTCCCCGCCGGCCTGGTCGGCGCCCTGCTCGTCCTGGTCGCCGACTTCACCGGCCAGTACGCCTTCGACACCCGCTACCCGGTCGGCGTCGTCACCGGCGTCCTCGGCGCCCCCTACCTCGTCTACCTGATCGTCCGCACCAACCGGGCCGGAGGCTCACTGTGACCGCGTCCCACACCCTCGCCACCGAGGCCCTGACCCTCGGCTACGGCGACCGTGCCGTCATCGAGGGCCTGGACCTGACCCTGACGGCCGGGAGCATCACCGTGATCGTCGGCGCCAACGCCTGCGGCAAGTCGACGCTGCTGCGCTCGATGTCCCGGCTGCTCGTCCCGCGCGCCGGCCGGGTGGTCCTGGACGGCAAGGAGGTGCACCGCACCCCCGCCAAGGAACTCGCCCGCACCCTGGGCCTGTTGCCGCAGTCACCGGTCACCCCCGAGGGCATCACCGTCCTCGACCTGGTCGGCCGGGGCCGCCACCCCCACCAGCGCGCCTTCGCCCGCTGGACGGCCAAGGACGACGCCGCGGTCGCCGCCGCGCTGGAGGCCACCCGCACGACGGACCTGGTGGACCGGTCGGTCGACGAACTCTCCGGCGGCCAGCGCCAGCGCGTGTGGATCGCGATGGCCCTGGCCCAGCAGACCGACCTGCTGCTGCTCGACGAGCCCACGACGTTCCTCGACGTCAGCCACCAGATCGAGGTCCTCGACCTGCTGACCGACCTCAACCGGGCCCGCGGCACCACGATCGTCATGGTCCTGCACGACCTCAACCTGGCCGCCCGCTACGCGGACCGCCTCGTCGCCCTGGCGTCCGGACGCCTGCACGCCGCCGGCACGCCCGCCGAGGTGATGACCGAGGACACCGTACGGGCCGTGTACGGGATGGACAGCCGTGTCATCGAGGACCCGGTGTCGGGCAAACCCCTCGTCCTGCCGATCGGCCGCCACCACTCGTCCGCCCACGAAGCCGGGGCGGCCGCACAGCCGGTGCGGTCGCCCGCGTTCCGGCCCGCAGGGAGCCGCTGAACCATGACCGCCAAGCTCGCCGCGGTGCTGCCCGACCTCGCACCCTGGCGCTCCTCCCGCGGCTTCCGCCTCCTGTGGGTGCAGGGCCTGGTCACCTACCTCGGCAGCGTGATGGCGCTGATCGCGCTGCCGCTCCAGATCAAGGACCTGACCGGTTCCCCGCTCGCCGTGGGCGCCATGGGAGCCGTCGAACTCGTCCCGCTCGTGGTCTTCGGCCTGTACGGCGGCGCGCTCGCGGACGCGGTGGACCGCCGCAAGGTCATCGTCCTGACCGAGGCGGGACTCGGCCTGCTCGCCGTCATCCTGCTGCTGAACACCCTGCTGCCGAACCCCATGCTCTGGCCGCTGTACGTGGTCGCCGCCGGCGTCGCCGCACTCGCCGGACTCCAACGGCCCGCCATGGACTCACTGCTGGCCCGCATCGTCCCGCACGACCAGCTCGCCGCGGCCGCCGCGCTGAACGCCCTGCGCTGGCAGGCCGGCGCCATCGCCGGACCCGCGCTGGCCGGGCTGGTCGTGGCGTACGCGGGCAACGGCCCCGCGTACGCCACCACCGTGGTCTGCTTCGCCGCGTCGGTCCTGATGTGCCGCCGCCTCTCACCCGTGCCGCCCCTCCAGAAGGCGGCCCGCCCCTCCCTGCGCGGCATCGTCGAAGGCGCCCGCTACGCCTGGTCCAGGCCGGTGCTGCTGGGCACGTACGCCATCGACCTCGCCGCGATGTTCTTCGCCTTCCCCAACACCATCTTCCCGTTCCTCGCCGACGAACTGGACGCCGACTGGTCGCTGGGCCTGATGTACGCGGCGGGCTCCGTCGGCTCCCTGCTGGTCAGCCTGACCAGCGGCTGGGTGTCCCGCACCCGGCGGCACGGCCTGCTCGTGGTGTTCGGCGCCGCCGGCTGGGGCCTGGCCATGGCGGCGGCCGGCTGGACGTCGGACGTGTGGCTGGTGCTGGCGTGCCTCGGCCTCGCGGGCGCGGGGGACATGCTGAGCGGACTGGGCCGCTCCACCATCTGGAACCAGACCATCCCGGACCGGCTGCGCGGCCGGCTCGCCGGCATCGAGGTCCTCTCCTACAGCGTCGGTCCGCAGCTCGGCCAGGTCCGCGCCGGAGCCATGGCCGGCTGGACCGGTGCCCGCCCGGCGATCTGGAGCGGCGGACTCGCCTGCGTCGCCGCGGTGGGCCTGCTCACCGCCGCCCTGCCCCGGCTCGTCGCCTACGACGCGCGCACCGACGAGGACGCCCTCCGCCGCGCCGCCGAGGCCGTCCCGGGGGAGGAACCGTCACGATCCTGACCCGGCCGGTGTTCGGACTCCCGAGTGGGTACGGAAGACCAGTGCGACCCGACGACGCCCCGAGGTGAGAAATGCAGCACACGACCCGCCCGACCCTCCAGGGCACCTTCGGCATGGTCTCCTCCACCCACTGGCTGGCCTCGCAGTCGGCCATGGCGGTGCTGGAGGACGGCGGCAACGCCTACGACGCCGCCGTGGCCGGTGCCTTCGTGCTGCATGTCGTCGAGCCGCACCTGAACGGGCCCGCCGGGGAGGTGCCGGTCCTGCTCGCGCCGGCGGGCGGCGAGGTGCGGGTGCTGTGCGGGCAGGGCGTGGCACCGGCCGGGGCGACGGTCGCGCACTACAAGGGGCTCGGCCTCGACCTCGTCCCCGGCACCGGCCCGCTCGCCGCCGCGGTTCCCGGCGCCTTCGACGCCTGGATGACGCTGCTGCGCGACCACGGCACCAAGCCGCTCGCCGACGTGCTGAAGTACGCCATCGGGTACGCCGAACACGGGCACCCGCCCGTGGAGCGGATGACGGAGACCGTCGAGACCGTGCGGGAGCTGTTCGGGACGGAGTGGACGTCCTCGGCCGAGATCTACCTCCCGGACGGCCGTCCGCCCCGCCCCGGCGTGCCCTTCCGCAACCCCGCCCTCGCCGCCACCTGGAAGCGGCTGCTCGCCGAGACCGCCGGTGCGGGGGACCGCGAGGCGCGGATCGACGCGGCCCGGGAGGTCTGGCGCAGCGGGTTCGTCGCCGAGGCCCTCGTACGGCAGGCCGACCGGCCCACCATGGACACCAGCGGCGTCCGCCACACCGGCACCCTCACGGCCGCCGACCTCGCCGGCTGGTCCGCGCGCTACGAGGCTCCGGCCACCTACGACTGGAACGGCTGGACCCTGTGCAAGGCCGGGCCCTGGAGCCAGGGCCCCGTCCTGCTCCAGCAACTGGCGCTGCTCCCGTCCGAGCTGCCGCGGTACGGCTCAGCCGACTACGTCCACCTGCTGATCGAGGGCTGCAAGCTCGCCATGGCCGACCGGGAGGCCTGGTACGGGGACGCGGCCGGCGCGGACGGGGTGCCGCTCGACGACCTGCTCTCGCCCGAGTACAACGCGGCACGGCGGGCGCTCGTCGGTGAGAAGGCCTCCTTCGAGCTGCGGCCCGGCAGCCCGGGCGGGCGCGTTCCGCGGCTCAGCGCGCACGCGCGCGTGGCGGCCGTGGAGGGGGAGGGCCTCGACGCCCTGGGCGTCGGTGAGCCGACGGTGGCCAAGAGCCCGACGTCGCCAGTGCCGGGCGAACCGGACGTCGCCGCCGACGGGGGCACCCGTGGCGACACCTGCCACCTGGACATAGTCGACCGCTGGGGCAACATGGTCTCGGCCACCCCCAGCGGCGGCTGGCTCCAGTCCAACCCGGTCGTGCCCGAACTGGGCTTCCCGCTCGGCACCCGGCTGCAGATGACCTGGCTGGAGGAAGGCCTGCCCAACTCCCTCACGCCGGGCCGCCGGCCGCGCACCACGCTCACGCCCTCCGTCGCGCTGCGCGACGGGGTGCCGGTCATGGCCTTCGGTACCCCCGGCGGAGACCAGCAGGACCAGTGGCAGACGCACTTCTTCCTGGCGGTCGCCCTGCGCGCGCACGTGCGCGGCGGCCTCGACCTCCAGGGCGCCATCGACGCCCCGAACTGGCACAACGACAGTTTCCCCGGTTCCTTCTTCCCGCGCGGCATGCGGGCGGGCAGCGTCACGGTGGAGTCCCGTATGCCGGCGGAGGTCGTCGAGGAGCTGCGGCGGCGCGGGCACGACGTGACGGTCGGCGAGGCCTGGTCGGAGGGCCGGCTGTGCGCCGTCGCCCGGGACCCCGGGACGGGCGTGCTCGCGGCGGCGGCGAACCCGCGCGGCATGCAGGGGTACGCGGTGGGGCGCTGACCCCGCACCGCCTGTTCGCGCCGATTCCACCCGGAGTACACCACCCGGGTGGGGATTGTCAGTGGCGCGTGCTCTCATGGAGCCATGATCGAGAACAACGAAACCATCGACGAGTTTCTCGCCCGGCACGCCGACGACGTGGCGGAGGCCGTCCGCAAGGCGGCCGCCCAGGAGATCATGCCGCGCCGGCGCCGGCTGGCGGCCCACGAGATCGACGAGAAGGCCGGCCCGCACGACCTGGTCACGGACGCCGACCGCCAGGCCGAGCTCTTCCTCACCGACGCCCTGTCCGCACTGCTGCCCGGCTCCGTGGTGGTCGGGGAGGAGGCGGTGCACGCCAACCCGGCCTCGTACGAGGCGATACGCGGCCAGGCGCCGGTCTGGATCGTCGACCCGGTCGACGGGACGCGGCAGTTCGTGCACGGCGACCCCGGCTTCTGCACCCTGGTCGCCCTCGCCCACCACGGGGTCGTGCGGGCCTCGTGGACCTACGCCCCGGTCCACGACCAGCTGGCCACGGCGGTACGCGGCCAGGGCGCCTTCCTGGACGGCGAGCGCCTGCACGCCGGACCGCCCGAGCCCGGCCGCGAGCTGAACGTCGCCACCTCCCACCCGGACTACACGACCGACGAGCAGAAGCACGCCCTGCTCGGCCTGCGCACCCCGGGCGTGGCCCCCCGCCCCTGTGGCTCGGCGGGCCTGGAGTACCTGGCCGTGGCCCGCGGCGAGCTGGACGCCACGGCGTTCAGCTGGGAAGCGGCGTGGGACCACGCGGCCGGCCTGCTCCTGGTGGAAGAGGCGGGCGGCACCCACCTCACCCGCACCGGCGAGCCCTTCCGCATCACGGGCGGCAACGAGCTGCCGTTCACCGCGGCCCGCGACGCGGCCACGGCCCGCCGGGTGGTGGCACTGCTGGCGGGCGAGGCCTGACCGCCCGGGCAAGGGGCGCCCCTCCGCCCGGCAGATCGGCGAATCCCCGTGCCCCGGTGATCCGTCGCGTGATCGACTGTCGGCCCAGCAGTCATCACCGGACGGACCGGAGTCACCTTGCCCATACACGTCACCGCTCTCACCGACCCCGACCGCACCCCGTCCAGCCGTCGCCTCGCGTGGCTGGCCTGCGGGGACGACGGCGACCCACTCGGTTACGCGTTCCTGCGCCTGTTCACCAAGGAAGGTCAGGAACACCTGGCCGAGCTGACGCTGCACGTGCACCCCGCCGAGCGGCGCAGAGGGGCCGGTACGCGGCTCCTCGACACGGCGGTGGCCGCCGCGCGGGAGGACGGCCGACGGTCGGTGGTCGCGCAGGCCGACGCTGAAACGCCCGGCGACCACTTCCTCGCCGCAAGCGGATTCCGCGCGGTGCTGGGACTGACCTACGCCCGGCTCGCCCTGGACGAGCTCGACACCGGCCGGTCCGACGAGATCGACGCGATCGCCGGCCGGCCGCACCCCGGCTACCGCCTCGTGTCCTGGCGCGGCACCGTCCCCGACGAGCTCGCGCGGACCTTCGCCGCCTCACGCCGCGCGCTGGACGACATGCCGATGGGGGGCACCGACTACGGCGTCGTGGTCTGGGACGTCGAACGGGTCCTGGCCGCCGCCCGGGCCGTCGCGGACCGCGGCGACCTGCTCACCACGGTGGTCGCCGTCGACGAGGCGGACGGCTCGATCGCCGGCTTCTCGGAGCTCGTCGTGCCGGGCGACGGCAAGGGCGACGGACTCCACTACGGCACCGGCGTACTGCCCGAGCACCGCGGCCACGGCCTCGCCCGCTGGATGAAGGCCGAGTCGATCCGCCTCGCCCGCACCCGGCACCCCGAACTCGCCGGCCTGGTCACCGACACGGCCGACGACAACACCCGCATGCGGCGCGTCAACGACGCCCTGGGATACGTCCCCACCCACAAGGCCCTGGAGTACCAGCTCGACCTGTGACGGCCTGAGCCGGTACCCGGTCCGCCTCCCGGGTGCCGGCCCGTCAGGCCGCCACCGCCTCCTCGGCGAGGAACTTCTCCACGTACTCCCGAGCGCGACGGTCGAAGTCGGCGTACTGCGCCTCACGCTCGGCCCCCGTGACCGCGTCGCCGACCAGCAGGTTGCCCTCGGCGTCCACGCGCTGCGGGCGCTCCTCCGCGTCGGTGAGCAGGCCGACGGCGGAGTGGGAGAAGCCGCAGTAGTAGGCGATGCCTTCACTGAGGTTGGTCTCCAGGACCGACCGCATGCCCTCCACGACGGCGTCCTCGGCGGTGGCGCCGGCCAGACCCAGCCACAGGATGCGCTTGCCCGCGAGAGGGGGCTTGCTGCGGCCGTAGGCGAACCCGTAGTTCCACACGCGGTCGATCCACCCCTTGAGGATGGCGGGCACGCTCTGCCAGTACACGGGGAAGACGGCGACGACGACCTCGGCGGCGAGGATGCGCCGCATGTGGGCGTGCGTCTCGTCCGAGTACGGCTTCTCCCGGTTGCCCCAGTCCGGCTGGTCCGCCACGTTCATCCGCGGGTCGAACCCCTCGGCGTGCAGGTCGAGCAGGTCGACCCGGTACCCGGCGGCCTCCAGCCGGTCGGCGGTGCGACGGGCGGTGTGCGCGGTGAGGGAGTCGGTGCGGTGGTGGGCGACGACCACGAGGGCCGTCCGGGCGTCGCTGCTGTGCTGCGTCACGGTGTCTCCCGGCTGTTTGCGATCAGTTCGTTCTCGATCGGTTCGACGAGTCCAGTACAGCCGTGGTCACGTGGATGATCCATGGTGGAAACTCTCCGAAACATAGGAGATCGTCTACGATGTCTTCCGTGGATCCCCTGAGTTCGCTGCTGAGCGGCATCCGGGCCGAGGGCTCGGTCGTCAGCCACGCCGTACTGGCGGCGCCCTGGACCGTCCGCTTCGCCGACGGCGCGCCGCTCACCATGGTCAGTGTGCTGCGCGGCGGCGGCACCCTGCTGCTGCCCGACGGCACCGAGCGGACCGTCGGCGTGGGCGACACGGCCGTCGTGCGCGGTCCCGCACCGTTCTGCCTCGCGGACCGTGCCGACACCGTCCACCGCCCGCGCGCCGAGTACGAGATCGCCTGCTTCACCCCGGAAGCCGAATGCACGGCCCGGGAACTCGGCGGCATCCGCTGGGGCACCGACCCGGACGGGGCGACCGCGCTGATCGTGGGCGCCTACCGAGCCTCCGGCCACCGCCACGAACGGCTCCTGCGCGCCCTGCCGCCGGTCCTGGTGATCAACGAGGACGTCGAGGTCTGCGCCTGGCTGGAGACGGCCGCCGCCGACGCCGCCCAGCGCTCGGCCGGCTCCCAGGCGCTGATGGACCGGCTCCTGGACTGGGCTCTGGTGTGCACCCTGCGGAACTGGTTCGACCAGGCCGGCGCCGCCGCGCCCAGCTGGTACCGCGGCCTCGCCGACCCGGTCCTCGCCCCCGCCCTCCAGGCCTTCCACGACCGGCCCGCCGAGCCCTGGACGGTGGCGTCGCTGGCCGCGCGGGCCGGCGTCTCCCGGGCGCTGTTCGCCAAGCGCTTCACCCAGGTGATGGACCGGCCGCCCCTCGCCTACCTCACCGAATGCCGCATGGCCGACGCCGAGGCGCTGCTGGCCGACACCGACCTCGGCATCGCCGAGATCGCCAAGTCCGTCGGCTACGCCGACGCCTTCGGCTTCAGCGCCGCCTTCAAACGCCACCGGGGACTGAGCCCCAGCGGGTTCCGGGCCGCCGCGGCGGCGTGAGCCCACCCGCGGCCGCGGGCTGTCGGACCCCGGGCATATCCTGATCCCCAGTGGCCATCGGCTGACGAAGGGGTCCGAAGGTGCCGTCGATGCTCGATGCGGTCGTGGTGGGAGCGGGGCCGAACGGGCTGACCGCTGCCGTGGAGCTGGCCCGCCGCGGCTTCTCGGTGGCCGTGTTCGAGGCCCAGGGCGCCGTGGGCGGTGGAGCTCGCACCGAGGAGCTGACCCTGCCGGGCTTCCGGCACGACCCGTGCTCCGCAGCGCACCCGCTCGGGATCAACTCACCCGCCTTCCGCGACCTGCCCCTGGAGCGGTACGGGCTCCAGTGGCTGCACGCCGCGCTGCCCATGGCGCACCCCTTCCCGGACGGTTCGGCGGCCGTGCTCTCCCGGTCGGTCGGCGAGACCGCCGCCTCCTTCGGGGCGCGCGACGCCGGCGCCTACCGCAGGCTCGTCGAGCGCTTCCTGCCCCACTGGGACACCCTGGCCCGCGACTTCATGTCCCTGCCGCTCACCGCGCTGCCCCGCGACCCCGTCACCCTCGCCCGCTTCGGCCTGGTCGGCCTGCCACCGTCCACGTGGCTGATGCGCCGCTTCCGCGACGACAAGGCCAAGACCCTCTTCGCCGGGCTCGTCGCGCACGTCATGGCCCCGCTCGGCGGCTTCGCCACCAGCGCCATAGGCATGGTCTTCGCCCTCGCCGCGCACGCCCGCGGCTGGCCCGTGGCCCGCGGCGGCTCCCAGGCCATCTCGGACGCCCTCGCCGCCTATCTCATGGACTTGGGCGGTACCGTCCACACCGACTACGAGGTCAAGCGCCTCGACGACCTGCCGCCCGCCCGCGCCTACGTCTTCGACACCTCGCCCACCGCCCTGGCCCGCATCGCCGGCCTCGGCGACCACTACGCCGGCTACCGGTACGGGCCCGGCGTCTTCAAGATCGACTACGCGCTCGACGGCCCCGTCCCCTGGACCGCCGAGGAGCCCCGCACCGCCGGCACCGTGCAGATCGGCGCCGACAGCGCGGAGGTCGGCGCCGCACTGAACGCCGCCTCCCGCGAGGACCGCGCCCCCGACACGCCGTTCCTCATCACCACGCAGCCCAGCGTCGCCGACCCCACCCGGGCCCCGGAGGGCAAGCACGTCTTCTGGGCGTACGGACACGTTCCCAACGGCTGGACCGGCGACCTCACCGACGCCATCGAACGCCAACTGGAGCGCTTCGCACCCGGCTTCCGCGACCGGATCCTGGCCCGCGCCACCGCCGGCCCGCCCCAACTGGCCGCCCGCAACGCCAACTACGTCGGCGGGGACATCGCGGCCGGCGCTGTCTCCGGCCTCCAGCTCCTGCTGCGCCCCAAGCTGTCCCTGTTCCCGTACGCCACCCCGCACCCGGCCGTCTACATCTGCTCGTCGGCCACGCCGCCGGGCCCCGGCGTGCACGGCATGTCGGGGCACAACGCGGCGAAGGCCGTCTGGCGCAGGCTGCGGCAGACCTGACCGCGGACCGGAGCCGATGGGAGACCGCCAATGACCGGGGACCGGACATGACCACCATCACCCTCGTACAGGGCGACATCACCCGCGAGAGCGCCGACGCGATCGTCAACGCGGCCAACTCCTCGCTCCTCGGCGGAGGCGGCGTCGACGGCGCCATCCACCGGCGCGGCGGCCCCTCCGTCCTCGCGGAGTGCCGCAGACTCCGCGCCTCGCACTACGGCAAGGGCCTCCCCACCGGCCAGGCGGTCGCCACCACCGCGGGCGACCTGGACGCCCGCTGGGTGATCCACACGGTCGGGCCGGTGCACCAGGCCTCGGGCGGCGACCCCGAGCTGCTCGCCTCCTGCTACCGGGAGTCGCTGCGTGTGGCCGACGAGCTGGGCGCCCGTACGGTCGCGTTCCCGGCGATCTCCACCGGCGTGTACCGGTGGCCGATGGACGTCGCGGCCCGCATCGCCGTCGATACGGTGCGGCACACGCCGACCGCCGTCGAAGAGGTGAGATTCGTGCTCTTCGACGACCGGGCGTACGAGGCGTTCTCCCGGCAACTCGGCTGAGGGGGGGGCGACGACTCGGAACACGCGCCGAGCGCTCGGAAGGCGCTGGGCCGGACCTCCACACGCCATTCGGCGGGAGGCGCAGGCCGACCACTGCCGTGGCGTACTACTCGCTCAGTCCCACGACGCACCACCCTCGCTGCACCGCTTCGGTCAGGACCTGTCCCCACTGTGTCAGCAGGTCCAGGAATGCGTCGAAGTCATGAACCCATCCGTCGGGGACCGCGGCGTGCTCGGCGAAGGGCCCCCGCACCCCGCCCAGGTGAGGAAGCGCTCGATCCCAGGCCGCAGCCAGTTCCCGGACGCGCTCTGGTGACCGTGCGAGCAACACGCCGTAACCGTCCGCGCCGAAGAAGGCCGTATCGGTGTGCGGGGCCTCGCCGTCCGGTCCGTCCCAGATGAGCCCGCGAAGCAACGCGTCCAACTCGGCGCGCAGCAAGGGGTCAACATGGCCGCGGACGCGTTCCCACCGCTGCCCGGCCCAGAAGTGCGCCTTGAAGGAGCCGCAGGTGCGCAAGAAGTCGTACACGGCGAAGAAGGAGCCGTTCGGTCCCAGCGGCCACGCCCAACCTTCCTCGCCCGTCACTGCTTCGTGGTCCCACAGTCCCGTCTCGTCGGCGTACCAGGCGTCCCTCAGCCGCGGCAGCCGCTCGCACGGCGGGACCTGTGCCAGCCATGAACGGTCGGCGATCATCACGGTGATGTCGAGCCCCATGACGGGGAGGGTACCTACCGTGCGCAGCAGGAGGTGCTCGGTCGACTGCTGACGGGCTTCGACCGTCACCCATACGATGACGCTCGCGGGGGCCGACGCCACCAGCGCTGCCAGCGAGCCCTGCTGGGCCGAACGACGGGAAAGGGGTTCATGGAAAGGTTCGAGACGGAGAGTCTGGCGCTCATGCCCGGCCAGAAGGTGCGGGCCAGGGTCCTCGGTCATCATCCATGGGGTGTGACCGTTGAAATCGTCGGTTACGAGAACGCCGGTCTGTCGGCCTCTGTCGACATGATCCAGCAGTTCTCCCGGACCACGAGCAGTTACGACGAACTGCTCGCGCTCTTTCCGCCCACCGGTTCACAGATCGACGCGGTGATCGAGCAGATCGGCCGCTGGCACCCGCCGGTATCGGTACGGCTCAGCATCCGGGCTGCCGACCTGGAGTCGTTCGTCTGGAGCTGTGACTTCTGTGGCGAACCCGTCACGTTGAGCCCAGGCGGAGACGCCCTCGTCCTGGACTCGCGGAGCAACGACGGCCCGGGAAGCCACACCCTCGTTTCCCACCGGCACTGCCTGGCCGAGCGAATCCACCCGGAGAACGGCGGAGAGCGGGCACGAGCGCTGACGATCGGGAAGACGCACTGAGGAGACGTCAGGCCCGTGCCTGACGGCATCACGGCCGGGCGGCGGCGGAGTGTGCCTGGACCAGCACGACCACCGGTTCGGGGTGGAGCGGCGGCTCACCGAGGCCGACGTCCGCCGCCGTTCCACGGCCCGCAGGCGGGCCTCTGGCGCGGCCGGGCCTGCCCGGGCGCCCCGGCCCTCGTCGACGGCGGCTACCGAGGCACTGGTCGCCACGTCCCGCACCGCAAACGACGAGGCCGGAGCCACCTCAGCCCATCGCAGCAGGCAGGGAACGCTGTCCATCGCGACGAGTTCACCAGGCCGTGCTCGGCATCGCCCGGCTGCACTACCTGGCCCGAGGCCGAGTAGATCCTCCTGGCGGGGGATCAGACGCGTGAGGTGCTGAGTCAGTCATTGGGCACCAGCATGAAGGCGCGTACCGGAGCCGTCTTGTCGGAGGGGCAGTTATGGCTGCACGTGGTCCCGACGACGGTTCCGTCGTTGCTGATCGCCCGTGCGTCACTCAGCAGGACACCGGTGGGCAGGTTCGCCACCCGCTCGTTCAGGTCGATCATCCTGTCGCCGTTCCACAGGAACGCCCGCGCCGGGCCCGTGAGCGTCTGCCCGGACTGGCCGACCACCTGGCCGCGGTCGTTGATCCCGAAGGCGTAACTGCTGTTCTCCTTGCCGCCGAGCGCCCCCAGGTCACGCATCACGCCCTCCTTCCACAGAAAAGCGTGCATGCGGCCGTCAACGGTCTGGGAGTTGCCGACGATCTGACCGGCGGTGTTGATGTCACGCGCCTCGGTGGCCTCAGCGTTGCCCCCCAGGGTCCCGAGGTCCCGCATGACGCCGTTCTCCCACACGAAGCCGTGCAGCGGGTGCCCGGACTCCGGCAGCGCCGCCCCGACGACCTGGCCGCCGTCGTTGACGGCGTAGGCGACGCTCTCCGTGTCGTAGGGACTCCCGGTCCGGCCGCCGAGAGTGCCGAGGTCACGTATGGTCCCGTTCTCCCAGAGGACCGCCCGCCGGGGCGCCTCCGGGGCAGCCGACCGGACCCCGACGACCTGGCCGGCGGAGTTGATGTCCTCCGCACTGCTCATGCTGCCCGGCCCGTACCCCGTCCCCAGGTCGATCGTCGAGCCGTCGCGGCGGAGGAACGCGTGGGACGGGTCGGTGGAGGTGACGCTCGTGTGTCCGACGACGTGGCCGGCGTCATTGAGGCCGTTGGCGGAACTTCCGGCGTACGGATCGTCCAGGATCGGTGCGAGGTCGCTCATGGTCCCGGCCTTCCACGTGAACCCGTGGCGGGACGGCCCCGCGGTGGTGGAATGGCCGATGGCCTGTCGTGAGTCGTTGACGTCCACGCCGACACTGATACTGACGCCGTACCTGTTGGTGCCCAGCACTCCGAGGTCGACGTACGTGTACGTCGTGACGTCCGAGGGCACCGGGAGCGCCGCGTGAGCGGCCGGGGCCGTGGCGAGCGTCGCCGACGCCACCGTGAGCAGGGCAAGGAATCGAGATCTCCGTCGCATGACCCCAGCCTTCAGCAACGCTGCCGGTGCGCACAGGGGTTGATCCCTTACGAAACGCTTACCGATCACGTGCGAATACCGGGCAGTTTCCGTCTGCCCGCGGAAAAGCGGCTGCTGCGGCTGCGTGGGGCCCCGGTGCGCCGATCCACTTCGGCCGTGTTCCGCCGAACAGCGCCTACTCGTCAGGTGCTCGCGGGCCTGCGCGCGCGACGCCAGCCTGCTGTGCTCCCACCACCGTGCTGCACCCGTCACCCCGCTGCTGCTGCCCTTCGACAACCACCACCAGGAGCAGCGAAGGTCCCTGCTGCGCATCCTCGCCGCGCGGGTGCCGTTCGCATGGCCGACCGCCGACGAAGCGTACGGCCAGGTCAAGGGCTTGCGGTACTGGCTCCAGGGTGTCCCCACGCGCGAGGAGGGGGCCGCCGGTGCGGCGGCAGGCGTCCGAGCGGCGGGAACCGTGCGACCGGGGCGCGTGGCGTTGGGGTGCCAGACGGTCGATGCGGCCATGGCGTTCGGACCGGAGGGTGACCTCAGGGGCGAGGACTGGCTCGCCGTCGAGCACCCTGAGCGGGGCGCCGGAGTGCTGTTCGTCCCCAATGGCCGGTTCTACGCCGGTCAGACCTGCGAAGACGACATAAAGGACGGCGGCGGGCCGCATCCGCCGGAACCGGCCCGCGTGGGGGACCAGTTGTAGGGGGGGCGAGGTGCCCGTACGCCCCGCACGCTTCCCCACCTGGCTTGACGCTTCTCTTGCGACTGATGTGCAATAACCCCGCACCAACAACAAGCGTGGGGGAGACATGGCAACCCGTCGGATACGAAGTGCCGCCGCCGTGGCGGCGTTTGCCGCGGGCGTCACCGCCTGCTCCGCGCCCGGGGGCGGCGGGGCGGGCGGCGACGCCAAGGCGGCCGAGTCCGTGGTGATCGGGGTGGCCTCCGAGCCGGACACCCTCAGCCCGCTGCTCGGCTACGGCAAGGACGGAAACTCCAAGATCTTCGACGGGCTGCTGGCCCGCGACACCGACCTGAAACTGAAGCCCGCGCTCGCGACCGCGCTGCCGGAGATCTCCGACGGCGGCAGGACGTACACGTACACCCTGCGCGACGGCGTGAAGTTCAGCGACGGCGAACCGCTGACGGCCCAGGACGTGGTCTACACGTACCGCACCGTCCTCGACGAGAAGACCAACAACACCGCCCGCAGCGAGCTGGACGCCGTCAAGGAGGTCCGCGCCGAGGGCGACGACACCGTCGTCTTCTCCCTCAAGTACCCGTACGCGGCCTTCGCCGCCCGCACGGTGCTGCCCATCGTCCCCGAGCACGTCGCGGGCGGTCAGGACCCCAACACCGGTGACTTCAACACCGAGCCGGTCGGCACCGGGCCGTACGTCCTCGCCGACTGGAGCAAGGGCGAGAAGCTCACCTTCAAGGCCAACCCGCACTACTGGGGCGGCAAGCCCGCGGTGAAGTCGTTCACCATGGCGATCATCGCCGACGACAACGTGCGCGCCACCCGGCTGCGTTCCGGCGACCTCGACGGCGCCGTCCTGCCGCCCAACCTCGCCGCCACCTTCGACAAGGACGACGGCAGGCGCACCTACCGGGCGCGGTCGTACGACTTCCGGGCCGTCACCCTGCCCACCGCCGGCAAGGTCACCGGCGACCGCGCGATCCGGCGGGCCCTGGACGCGGCCGTGGACCGCCAGGCCATGGTCGACAAGATCCTCGACGGCGCCGGCCGGCCGGCGTACGGACCGCTGCCCGTCGACGACCCCTGGTACGAGCGCGGCATCGAGCGCCCGCACGACCTCGCCGAGGCCAAGCGCATCCTGGACGAGGCCGGCTGGAAGGCAGGCTCCGACGGCGTCCGCGCCAAGGACGGACAGCGGGCCTCCTTCACCCTCTACTACCCCTCGGGCGACAAGGTCCGCCAGGACCACGCCCTCGCCTACGCCTCCGACGCCAAGAAGGCCGGCATCGAGGTGAAGGTGGAGGGCGCCACCTGGGAGGTCATCGAGCCGCGGATGAAGAACGACGCCGTCCTCGCGGGTTTCGGCAGCGTCGGCGACCCGGACTTCGGCCTCTACACCCTGCTGCACTCCTCCCTGGCGGGCGACGGCTTCAACAACATGGCCGGCTACGACAACCCGGCGGTGGACGAGGCGCTGGACGCCGGCCGCCGCAGCCAGGACCCGGAGCAGCGCGCGGCCGCGTACGACAAGATCCAGCAGGCCCTGGTCGACGACCCCGGCTACACCTTCCTCACCCACATCGACCACCTCTACGTCCTCGCCGACCGCTGGGACGGGCTGACCACGCAGCTGGAGCCGCACGAACACGGCTTCGCCAGCGGTCCCTGGTGGAACATCGAGGACTGGCAGCCGAAGAAGTGACCCGATCCGCCCGCAGGCTGCCCTGGGGAGCGATGGCACGGCTGGCGGGGCGGCGGGCGCTGTTCGCGGTCCCCGTCGTCCTCGTGGTCACCTTCGGCGTCTTCGCCATCGCCGCCGCCTCCCCGTTCGACCCCGTCAAGGCCTACGCCGGCACCGCCGCGCTCGGCGCCGACCAGGAGACCCTGGACCGGCTGCGCGACAACCTCGGCGTGGACCAGTCGTTCGTCGTGCGCTGGTGGGACTGGCTGACCGCCGCCCTCACCGGCGACCTCGGCCACTCCCCGGTGATGCGCCAGCCGGTGGCCGAGGTGATCGGTGAACGGCTCGTCTGGTCCGCGCTGCTGTGCGCCGTCGCCTTCGCTGTCGCCGTCCTGGCCGGCACGCTCCTCGGTGTGCTGGCCGCCCGCCGCCCCGGCTCGATGCTCGACCGGGCGGTCACCTCCCTCGCGTACGTCCTGGAGGCGGCACCGGTCTTCTGGATCGCGCTGCTCGCGGTGTGGCTGTTCGCCCTGCAGTGGGACGTCCTGCCGGCGGGCGGACTCACGGACACGGCCAGCGAACAGGTCACCCCGGGACAGGTCGCGAGCCACATCGTGCTGCCCGCCGGCGTGCTGGCCGTGTCCCAACTGCCGTGGTTCACGCTCTACGTGCGCCAAGGGGTCGGCGACGCCCTCGCCGAGGACCCGGTGCGCGGCGCGCGGGCCCGCGGCATCGGAGAGGGCACCGTCCTGTTCGGGCACGCCCTGCGCTCCGGGCTGCTGCCGGTGCTCACCCTGATCGGCTCCCGCGTCCCCGAACTCATCACCGGGGCCCTGCTGGTGGAGACCGTCTTCAGCTGGCCGGGCATCGCCGCGGCCACCGTCGAGGCGGCCACCGCCGTCGACTTCCCGCTGCTGGCCGCCCTGACCGTCCTCGCCACCGCCGCCGTCCTCGCCGGCAACCTGCTCGCCGACCTGCTCTACGGACTGTTCGACCCGAGGGTGAAGCTCAGTGAAATGTGACTCCCATGGCTGACATCGCCGCGCAGAAGGCCGAGAAGACCGGCACCGTGTGGCGCGCCCACGGCACCGACCGGCGCTCCACCCGCACCCTGCGCCTGCGCTTTTCCGCCGCCGTGCTCACCCTGACGGTCCTCGCCGTGCTGCTCGTGCCGCCGCTGGCGCAGCTCGACCAGCAGGCCGTCGACCTCGCCGCCAAGCTCCAGGCGCCCAGCTGGGCCCATCCCTTCGGCACCGACGACGTCGGCCGGGACCTGCTGCTGCGCTGCGTCTACGGCCTGCGCGTCTCGCTGCTCGTCGGGGTCGCCGCGGCCCTGACGGCGACGGTCGTCGGCACCGCCGTGGGCGCCACCGCGGGGGCGCTGGGCGGCTGGGTCGACCGCGCCGTCATGCGGGTCGTCGACACCATCTCCTCCGTGCCCCACCTGCTCCTCGGCATCTTCATCGTCGCGATGTTCCGGCCGGGCGTGTGGCCGGTGGTGATCTCCGTGGCCCTCACCCACTGGCTCTCCACCGCCCGCATCGTCCGCGCCGAGGTGCTGTCCCTGCGCTCGCGCCCCTACGTCGACGCGGCCGTCTCGGGCGGCGCCTCCCGGTGGCGGGTGGCCGTACGGCACCTGCTGCCGGGCGTGCTGCCCCAGGCCGCGCTGGCCGCCGTACTGATGGTGCCGCACGCCATGTGGCACGAGTCGGCGCTGTCCTTCCTCGGGCTCGGCCTGCCCACCCACACCGCGAGCCTCGGCAACCTCATCCAGGAGGCGCGCGGTTCGCTGCTCGCCGGGCAGTGGTGGCCGACCCTCTTCCCGGGCCTGTTCCTCATCGTCCCCACCCTCGCCGTCGCCGGTCTCGCGGGCGCCTGGCGGGAGCGGATCAACCCCCGTCGCCGATCGGAGCTGATGCTGTGACCGAGCGAGCCCCCGTGCTGTCGGTGCGCGGTCTGTCGGTGCGCTTCCTGATGCCGGGCGGGCGCTCCGTCGCCGCCGTCACCGACGCGCACTTCGACGTGGCGGCCGGCGAGTGCCTGGCCCTGATCGGCGAGAGCGGCTGCGGCAAGTCCGTCCTCGCCTCCGCCCTGCTGGGCCTGCTGCCCGGCAACGCCCGGACCGCGGGCGCAGCCCACCTCGGCGACCTCGACCTGCTCACCGCCGACGAGCGCACCTTCGCCCGCACCGTACGGGGCCGGCTGATCGGCCTCGTCCCGCAGAGCCCGGCCGCCCACCTCACCCCCGTGCGCACCGTCCGCTCCCAACTGGAGGAGACGGTCGCGGAGCTCACCGGCGTCCGCGGCCGCGGCGCCCTGCGGGCCGCCGCCGAGGCCGCCGCCGAGCGCGCCGCCTTCCCGGTGGACCACCTCGGCCACCACCCGCACGAACTCTCCGGCGGCCTTGCCCAGCGCGCCGCCACCGCCCTGGCCCTCGTCGGCGACGCCCCGCTGCTGCTCGCCGACGAACCGACCACCGGACTCGACCGGGACCTGGTGGACCGCACCGTCGACGAGCTGAGGCGACATGTCGACAAGAAGACGGATGACCAGAGCCGTGCCCTGCTGATGATCACCCACGACCTCGCCGCCGCCGAACGCATCGCCGACCGGATCGCCGTGATGTACGCCGGCCGCATCGTCGAACTCGCCGACGCGGCCGACTTCTTCGGCACCCCCGGCCCCCGCCACCCCTACAGCCGGGGTCTGCTCGACGCCCTGCCCGACCGCGCCTTCACCCCCATCCCCGGCCTGCCGCCGGAACTCGGCGCCCTTCCCGACGGCTGCGCCTTCGCCGCCCGCTGCGACCGCGCCACCGACGCCTGCGCCGCGCTGCCCCCGCTGACCGCCACGGTCGCCTGCCACCACCCGCACGCCGCGCTCACGGAGGCCGCCGACCGTGCTTGAACTGAACGCCATCACCGCCGGATACGCACGGAACAACCCCGTGTTCCGGGACGTGTCCCTGTCCGTCGAGCCTGGCGAGGCCGTCGGGCTGCTCGGCCCCAGCGGCTGCGGCAAGTCCACCCTCGCCCGCGTCGCGGCCCTGCTGCACCACCCCGACTCCGGTGCCCTGGTGGTCGACGGCACCCCCGTGCGCCGCTGGCGCTACCGCGCCCCGCGTGCCCAGCGCACCGCCTTCGGCGTCGTCTTCCAGCAGGCGAGGCTCTCCGCCGACCCCCGCCTCACGCTCACCGACCTGATCGCCGAGCCGCTGCGGGCCACCGGCCGGCGCGAGGAGGCCGCCGGCCGGGTCGCCGAACTCGCCGCCACCGTGGGGCTCACCGCCGACCTCCTCGGCAGGCGCCCGCACGAGGTCAGCGACGGCCAGTTGCAGCGCGCCTGTCTCGCCCGCGCCCTCGTGCTGCGCCCGCGCTGGCTGGTGTGCGACGAGATGACGGCGATGCTCGACGCCTCGACCACCGCCGCGCTGGTCCGCGCCGTGGAGGACTACCGCGCCGAGACCGGCGCGGGACTGCTCGCCGTCGGCCACGACCGCGTCCTCCTCGACCGCTGGTGCGACCGCACCGCCGAGTGGGGCACCCTGACGCTCCCCTGACCCGCCCCTGAGCCCGAATCCGAGCCTCCGCTCGTCATGCATCGGTCAAGCGCGGTCCACGAGCACAGCAGCCGGGGTTCACCCGGCGCCGTTTGCCTGGTTGTCGTCCGGCCGTCCGTCCACTGGAGGTTCGATGACCCCGCCGCGCACCAGCTCCCCGAACTCGTTGAAGAGAAGGGGCTTCCTCGGCATCGCGGGTGCCGCCGGCGCCGGTGCGGTGCTGCTCGGCACCGGTGCCGCGCCCGTCGCTTCCGCCGCACCGGGACGCGTCCCCGGCGACCCGTTCCAGCTCGGCGTAGCATCCGGCGACCCGCTCCCCGACGGCGTGGTGCTGTGGACCCGCCTCGCCCCCAGGCCGCTCGACGAGGACGGCGGCATGCCCCGGCGTCCCGTCGCCGTGCGCTGGGAGATCGCTCTCGACGAGCGGTTCCGCAAGGTCGTCCGGCGCGGCGTCGAGCACGCCGTGCCCGCCGAGGCGCACACCGTCCACGCCGACGTACGGGGCCTGCGCCCGCACCACGAGTACTACTACCGCTTCCGCGTCGGAAACGCCCTCTCGCCCGTCGGCCGCACCCGCACCGCACCGGCCCCCGGCACCTCGCCCACCGTCGACTTCGCCTTCGCCTCCTGCGCCAACTGGGAACAGGGTCACTTCACGGCGTACCGGCACATGGCCGAGGAGCGCCCCGACGTGGTCTTCCACCTCGGCGACTACCTCTACGAGTACGCCGCCGGCGTCAACGGCAAGGTGCGCACCCACCACGGCGACGAGATGAACACCCTCGCCGAGTACCGCGCGCGCCACGCCCAGTACAAGACCGACCCCGACCTCAGGCTGCTGCACGCCACCGCACCCTTCGTCGTCACCTGGGACGACCACGAGACCGACAACAACTACGCCGACCTGAGCCCGGAGAACAACGACGCCGGCCAGGGCAACGACACCACCGCGCACTTCGCCGCCCGCCGCCGGGCCGCCTACCAGGCGTACTGGGAGCACATGCCGCTGCGCCGCTTCCGCAAGCCGGTGGACACGGCGCTGCCGCTGTACCGGCGCCTGGAGTACGGGTCCACCGCGACCTTCAGCGTGCTGGACACCCGCCAGTACCGCACCAACCAGCCCTATGGCGACAAGTGGCAGGTCTCCGGCCCGGACCAGTGGGACCCGAAGGCCACCATCCTCGGCGACGAGCAGCACGCCTGGCTGGAGCGGAGCCTCGCCCGGTCGCGCTCCACCTGGAACGTGGTCCCGCAGCAGATCTACTTCGCCAACTGGGACGCCGTCGCCGGCCCGGACGACGGCGGCTACAACGACGGCTGGGACGGCTACCGTGCCTCCCGCGACCGGGTCCTCGGCTACGTCGACGAACGCCGGATCGACAACTTCGTGGTCCTCACCGGCGACGTGCACAACAACTGGACCAACGACCTGCGCCGCGACTTCGAGCGCCCCGAGACCCGGCTGCTGGGCAGCGAGTTCGTCACCACCTCGATCACCTCGGGCGGCGACGGCTCGGCCACCCACGACCCCGGCCAGGTGTACTGGGACGAGAACCCGCACACCAAGTACTACAGCAGCCGCCGGGGCTACGTCCGCTGCTCCGTCTCCAAGCGGCAGTACACGGCCGACTACCGCGTGGTCGACTACGTCACCCGGCCCGGCGCCCCGGTCCGCACCGACAAGTCGTTCGTGATCGAGGCGGGCGTGCCCGGCGTCCAGGACGCCTGAACGCCGACCCCCCATCAGGAACCAACAAAGTCCGACGGGGTAATTGATTCGGTTGTGTTCGGGTCCTAGGGTGTGCCTGACTCAGTAGCCGCTGCGTCACCGGCAGTTGTGAACCATCCCCATGCCAACTGCTCTCACAGCACCGTGCGTTGAGCCGCCCCCTGAGCCCACGGAAGGCCACGGTCATGCCGCACTCGCCCGTGTCACCCGCCGGACTCCCGGCCCCCCGCCCCCGGCCGCTCGTCAGCCGCCGCCGCCTCCTGGAGGGCGGTGCCGCCGTCCTCGGCGCGTTCGCCCTGTCCGCAGCCCCCGTCGCGACCCGGGCGGCCGGCCGGCGGGCGGCGGCCGAGGGGACCCCGGAGTGGAACGACTTCGGCGTCTTCCGCGTCGGCACCGAGCCGCCGCACACCACGCTCATGCCGTACGCCGACGTGCGGCAGGCCCTCGCCGCCGACCGCACCCGCTCGCCGTACCGGCTCAGCCTCGACGGCAAGTGGAAGTTCGCCTACGCCGACCGCCCCGAGGACCGGGACGCCGACTTCCACCGCACCGACCTGGACGACGGCGACTGGGGGACCATCCCCGTGCCGTCCGTCTGGCAGCTGCACGGCCACGACTACCCGATCTACCTCAACATCACCTACCCGTACTGGGGTCCCAACGGCCGCGGCGAGGACCCGCAGCCGCCCGCCGCACCGACCCGCTACAGCCCGGTCGGCCAGTACCGGCGCACGTTCACCGTGCCCCGCGGCTGGAAGGGCCGCCGCACCTTCCTCCACTTCGAGGGCGTCAAGTCCGCCCACTACGTGTGGATCAACGGCGAGCTGGTCGGCTATGACGAGGACTCGTTCACCCCGTCCGAGTACGACATCACCGACCACCTGAAGCCCGGCACCAACCAGATCGCCGTGGAGGTCTACCGGTACGCCGACGGCGACTGGCTGGAGGACCAGGACATGATCCGGCTGAGCGGCATCTTCCGCTCGGTCCACCTCTACTCCACCCCGGCCGTGCACCTGCGCGACTTCAAGCTGGACACCCCGCTGAACGGCACGTACACGGCCGCCGAGCTGGCGGTCACCGCGAGCGTGCGGGCCTACGGTGACGCGGTGCAGGACGCCGGGCGGTACACCGTCGAGACCCAGCTGTACGACGCCCGCGGCCACGCCGTCTGGTCCCGGCCGCTGGAGCAGCCCGCCGACCTCACCGGGGCGGGCGCCGGCCAGGACGTCACCGTACGGGCGGCGAAAGCCGTGCCGGAGCCGAAGCTGTGGTCGGCGGAGCACCCGCACCTCTACACGGCCGTCCTGCGCCTGCGCGACCCGGCCGGCAAGGTGATCGAGACCCTGTCCCACCGGGTCGGCATCCGCGAGTTCGCCCTGAAGGACGGGCTGATGCGGATCAACGGCAAACCCGTCTCCTTGCGCGGCACCAACCGCCACGAGATGCACCCGGACCGCGGCATCGCGCTCACCCGCGAGGACATGATCGAGGACATCGAGATCATCAAGCGGCTGAACATGAACAGCGTCCGCACCTCCCACTACCCGAACAACCCGCTGTGGTACGAGCTCGCCGACGCGTACGGCCTCTACCTCGTCGACGAGACCAATCTGGAGACCCACGGCATCCGCGACGAGTACCCCGGCGACCACCCGGAGTGGACGAAGGCCTGCGTGGCCCGCGCTCAGAACATGGTCCACCGGGACAAGAACCACGCCTCGGTCGTCATCTGGTCGCTGGGCAACGAGGCGGGCGGCGGCTCCACCTTCACCGCCATGCACGACTGGATCCGCTCCTACGACCCGACCCGCGTCATCCAGTACGAGGGCGACGACCGCCCGGGCGTCAGCGACATCCGCTCCGAGATGTACGACAGCCCGCAGCGCGTCGAGCAGCGGGCCGGGGACACCTCCGACACGCGGCCGTACGTGATGATCGAGTACGCCCACGCGATGGGGAACTCCAACGGCAACTTCAAGAAGTACTGGGACCTGATCCGCCGCTACGACGTGCTCCAGGGCGGCTGGATCTGGGACTTCGTCGACCAGTCGCTGACCTGGCCCGTCCCGCGGCGCACCCTGCTGACCGAGGAGGGGCCCGCCGGGCTGCGCGGTGAGATCCTCGCCGCCTCCGGCACGTTCGAGCGCGGCAGGGGCCTGTCCGGCGGCACGGTCTTCGCCCGCGACGAGAGCCTGGACCTCACCGGCTCGCTGACCCTGGAGGCCTGGGCCACCCCGCACTTCACCGGCTACCACCAGCCGATCATCGCCAAGGGCGACACGCAGTACGCCCTGAAGCAGAACGACCGCACCCTGGAGTTCTTCATCCACTCCGGCGGCCAGTGGATCACCGCCACCTGGACCGTGCCCGACGACTGGACCGGCCGCGAACACCACGTCGCGGGCGTCTTCGACGCGGACTCCGGCACCCTCACCCTGTACGTCGACGGCGAACGCCGGGCGACCCGTACCACCGACAGGCGGCCCGCCAGCAACACGGCCTCCCTGTCCCTGGCGACCGACTCGGACAACCAGGTCCGCGAGTTCAGCGGCACCATCCGCCGGGCCCGCGTCTACGCCCGCGCGCTGACCGCCGGCGAACTGGCCGACGCGGACCGGGAGCCCGACGACGACGGGGTGCGGTTCTGGTTCGACGCGGAGACCGTCGAGGTCGAGAGGAAGCGGACGAAGGAGAAGAACTTCCTCGCGTACGGCGGCGACTGGGGCGACAACCCCAACGACGGCAACTTCGTCGCCGACGGCGTCGTCCTCGCCGACCGCGGCCACACCGGCAAGGCCGCCGAGGTCAAGCGCGTGTACCAGGCGGTCGGCGTCGAGCGGCGGTCCGGCGGCGCGGGCGCGGTCACCCTCGTCAACGAGTACCTGTTCACCAACCTCCGCGAGTTCGACGGCCACTGGGAACTCGTCGCCGACGGCAAGTCCGTGCGGCGCGGGCGGCTCACCCGCGACCAGCTGGACGTGGAGCCGCTGTCCCGGAAGGACGTCACCCTGCCCGTACGGCTGCCGGGCGACCCGGCGCCGGGCACCGAGTACTTCCTGGAGCTGTCCTTCACCACCAAGGACGACACCCCCTGGGCGAAGGCGGGCTTCGAGGTCGCCCGGCAGCAGCTCGCCCTCGACACGGACGTCCCCGCCGTGACCCCCGTGCCCCTGGACCGGGTGCCGTCCCTGCGCCACCGGGAGCGCGACGACGAGGTCGACGTCGACGGCCGCGACTTCTCGGTCACCGTCCACAAGCGCACCGGCACCATCACCTCGTACGAGGCGCACGGCAGGCGGCTGATCACCTCCGGCCCGGTGCCCAACTTCTGGCGGGCGCCCACCGACAACGACCGCGGCAACGGTCAGCACACCCGCAACCGGACCTGGCGCGACGCGGGCACCCGGCGCCGGGTCACGGACGTCACCGTGCGGGCCCTGGACGACCGGGCGGTCGAGATCAAGGTCGAGGGCACCCTGCCCACCACGGTGGAGTCGGCGTACACCACCACGTACACGGTGTTCGGCAACGGCGAGATCAAGGTCGGCAACACCCTGCGCCCCGGCGCCGCGAGCCTGCCCTACCTCCCCGAGGTCGGGACGATGCTGTTCCTGCCGCGCGGTCTGGACCGGATGCACTGGTACGGCCGCGGGCCCGAGGAGAACCACTGGGACCGCAACACCGGGACCGACGTAGGCCTCCACTCCGGGACCGTCGCCGAGCAGTGGACGCCCTACATCCGCCCGCAGGAGAACGGCAACAAGACCGACGTCCGCTGGGTCGCCCTCACCGACCGGCACGGCGTGGGCCTGCTCGCCTCCGGTGAGCCGCTGCTGGAGGTCAACGCCTCGCACTTCACCCCGGAGGACCTGTCCGGCGGGGTGCGGCACGACTACCAGCTCACGCCGAGGGACGCGGTCGTACTGCGGCTCAGCCACCGGCAGATGGGGGTGGGCGGTGACAACAGCTGGGGCGCGCACACGCACGACGAGTTCAAGCTCTTCGCCGACCGGGACTACTCCTATACCTACCGGCTGCGCCCGCTGACGGACGTCAAGGAGGCGATGGCGGCCTCGCGGCGGCCCACGGCGACCGAATAGCGGTTCCGTCGGCCCGGGGCCCGGGTAACCGGGCCCTCATGGGTGACGTACTGGTCGGAGCGTGTTCCTGGACGGACCGGCAACTTGTCGCGAGCGGCTGGTACCCGCGCGGACGGCGGGACGCCGAGGGGCGATTGCGGCACTACGCCTCACGGCTGCCCGTCGTCGAGGTGGACGCCGGGTACTACGCGCTGCCGAGCCGGCGCAACAGCGAACTGTGGCTGGAGCGCACCCCCGAGGGCTTCCGCTTCGACGTCAAGGCCTTCTCCCTGCTGACCGGCCACCCCACCCGCCCCGAGGCGCTCCCCGCCGACCTGCGCGGGGCCGACTTGGGCCGGCTGCGGCGCGGGCAGGCGGGTGACGGCCTGCTGGACGAGGTGTGGGGACGTTTCGCCGAGGCGGTCGAGCCGCTGCGCAAGGACGGGCGGCTCGGCACCGTGCTGTTCCAGTTCCCGCCGTGGTTCGCACCGGGTTCCCCGGCCGAGGCGGCGCTCGAAGCGTGCGCCGGGCGCACGGAGGGCTGGCCGATCGCCGTGGAGTTCCGGCACCCCGGGTGGTGGGAGGCGGAACGGGCGGACACCACCCATGCCCTGCTGTGCGCACTGGGCGTCTCGGCCGTCGGCACCGACATGGCCCAGGGGCTGCCGTCGTCGCTGCCGCCCGTCGCGCCGGTCACCCGGCGGTCCCTCGCCGTGGTCCGCTTCCACGGGCGCAGCCCGGCGTGGGGCAGGGGGACCAAGGAGGACCGCTTCCGGTACGACTACTCAGCCGCCGAACTGGGCGCCCGGGTGCCCCGCTTGCGACGCGCCGCCGAACAGACTGACGAGCTGCACGTGCTCTTCAACAACTGCTGCGCCGACGCCGCCGTGCGCGCGGCCGAGACCATGGGGGAGCTGCTCACTCCGCCGCGTCGCTGATCCCCAGCCGCAGGTGCTCCACGTGGTACACGGCCTGGTCGAGCAGCCCGGCGACATGGTCGTCGTGCAGCGCGTACACCACCGAACGGCCGCGCCGCTCACCCACCACCAGGCCGAGGTTGCGCAGCAGCCGCAACTGGTGCGAGCAGGCAGACTGCTCCATCCCGACCTCCGCCGCCAACTCGGTCGCGGGCAGCGGGCCTTCGCGCAGGCGGGCCAGGATCAGCAGCCGGGAGGGCGTGGACAGGGCCTGGAGCGTGGTGGCGACCTTGGCGACGTTGTCCGCGTCCAGCCGCACGCGTGCGGCGGCGTCCTGCGCGGTGGTGGCGGCTCCGTGACCCATGCGCTCATCCTACTCACCACACATGAACGCATGAATGAGTCTTCATCTGTTCCTGTATGGTGTGCCGCGTGTCCACCACGCTCGCCCCCGCACCCGCCCCCGCGCCCGTCAGCCGGGCGCCCCGCCGCCGCACCCGCGTCCTCGCCCTGCCCGAGGCCCGCTGGGCGCTCGTCTCGCTCGTCGCGTTCCTGCTCGCGCTGCCCCTCGACCTCGGCGGCGCCTCCGCCTGGACGTACGGACCGCTGTACGCGGTCGCCTACGCCGCCGGCGGCTGGGAGCCCGCCCTGGAGGGCCTGCGGGCGCTGCGCGAGAAGACCCTGGACGTCGACCTGCTGATGATCGTCGCGGCGCTCGGCGCGGCCTCCATCGGACAGGTCCTCGACGGAGCCCTGCTGATCGTCATCTTCGCCACCTCCGGCGCCCTGGAAGCCCTGGCCACCGCGCGCACCGCCGACTCCGTGCGCGGCCTGCTCGACCTCGCGCCCACCACGGCGACCCGGGTGACGGGCGAGCGCGAGGAGACCGTCCCCACCGCCGACCTCGCCGTGGGCGACGTCCTCCTGGTCAGGCCGGGGGAGCGGATCGGCGCCGACGGCACGGTCCTCGCCGGCGAGGGCGAGGTCGACCAGGCCACCATCACCGGCGAGTCCGTCCCCGTCCTCAAGCGCTCCGGCGACGACGTCTTCGCCGGCACCCTCAACGGCACCGGTTCCCTGCGTGTCCGCGTCGACCGCGACCCCGCCGACTCGGTCATCGCCCGCATCGTCACCCTCGTCGAGGAGGCGTCCCGCACCAAGGCGCCGACGCAGCTGTTCATCGAGAAGATCGAGCAGCGCTACGCGGTCGGCATCGTCGCCGCCACCCTCGCGGTCTTCGGCATCCCGCTCGCCTTCGGGGCAGACCTCACGAACGCCCTGCTGCGCGCGATGACCTTCATGATCGTCGCGTCCCCCTGCGCGGTCGTCCTCGCGACCATGCCGCCCCTGCTCTCCGCCATCGCCAACGCCGGCCGGCACGGCGTCCTGGTGAAATCGGCGGTCGCGATGGAACGCCTCGGCGAGACCGACGCCGCCGCCCTCGACAAGACCGGCACCCTCACCGAAGGCACCCCCGAGGTCACCGCCGTACGCCCGCTGCCCGGCACCGGCCTGGACGAGGACGCCCTCCTCGCCCTCGCCGCGGCGGCCGAGCACCCCAGCGAGCACCCGCTGGCCCGCGCGATCGTGGCCGCCGCCCGCGCCCGTGACCTGCCCGTCGCCCCCGCCGAGGACTTCACGGCGACCCCGGGCCGCGGCGTCACCGCCGTCGTCGACGGCCACGAGGTGCGCGTCGGCCGCGCCGAGGCCCCCGAGGGCGCCGAGACCGCCGTCCAGGTCACCCGCGACGGCACCCCGGTGGGCACCCTCGCCCTCACCGACCGCCTGCGCGCCGACGCCGCCGGGGCCACCGCCGCGCTCACCGCCCTCACCGGCACCCCTCCCACCCTCCTCACGGGCGACAACGCGCCCGCCGCCGCCCGCGTCGCCGACGCGACCGGCATCACGGACGTCCGCGCCGGCCTGCTGCCCGAGGGCAAGGTCGAGGCCGTACGGGAACTGGAGCGGACCGGCCGCAGGGTGCTCTTCGTCGGCGACGGCGTCAACGACGCACCCGCCCTCGCCGCCGCGCACGCCGGCGTCGCCATGGGCCGGGCCGGCTCCGACCTCGCCCTGGAGACGGCGGACGCGGTCGTGGTGCGCGACGAGCTGACGGCCGTACCCGCCGTCGTGGACCTCTCCCGCCGTGCGCGCAGACTGGTCGTCCAGAACCTGGTCATCGCCGGTACGTTCATCACCGTCCTCGTCCTGTGGGACCTGATCGGACACCTCCCGCTGCCGCTCGGCGTCGCCGGCCACGAGGGATCGACCGTGCTGGTCGGCCTCAACGGGCTGCGGCTGCTGCGCGAGTCGGCCTGGCGGCCCGGGCGATCCGCGGGAGCCCTGGAAGCGTGACGTCCATGTCGGATACCCGCCAGCCCTCACCCGGCCGGTGGGCCATCCTGGACCCATGCAGACGGGAATGCACACCGACACCGAGCGCTGCGTGCGCGCCGTGCGGTCGAAGGACGCGCGGTTCGACGGCTGGTTCTTCACCGCCGTACTGACGACCCGCATCTACTGCCGGCCCAGCTGCCCGGTGGTGCCGCCCAAGCCCGCCAACATGACCTTCTACCCGAGCGCGGCGGCCTGCCAGCAGGCCGGGTTCCGGGCGTGCAAGCGCTGCCGCCCGGACACCAGCCCCGGCTCCCCGCAGTGGAACGAGCGCGCCGACCTCACCGCCCGCGCCATGCGCCTGATCGCCGACGGCGTCGTGGACCGCGAGGGCGTGCCCGGCCTCGCCGCCCGCCTCGGCTACAGCACCCGGCAGGTCGAGCGCCAGCTCCTCGCCGAACTGGGCGCGGGCCCGCTCGCCCTCGCCCGCGCCCAGCGCGCCCAGACCGCCCGGCTGCTCATCGAGACCACCACGCTGCCGATGGCGGACATCGCCTTCGCGGCCGGCTTCTCCTCCGTCCGCACCTTCAACGACACGGTCCGCGAGGTCTACGCCCTCTCGCCGAGCGAACTGCGCACCCGCGCCCCGAAGAGCCGGCCCGCAGACCACGCGCCCGGCACACTGACCCTCCGGCTCCCCTTCCGCACCCCCCTCAACCCCGACAACCTCTTCGGCCACCTCGCCGCCACCGCCGTGCCCGGTGTGGAGGAGTGGAGGGGCGGCGCGTACCGGCGCACCCTGCGCCTCCCGTACGGTCACGGCATCGTGGCCCTCACCCCGACCCCCGACCACATCGCCTGCCGCCTCACCCTCAGCGACCCGCGCGACCTGACCGTCGCCATCAGCCGCTGCCGCCGCCTGCTCGACCTGGACGCCGACCCGACGGCCATCGACGGCCAGCTGCGCGCCGACCCGCTGCTCGCGCCCCTCGTCGACAAGGCCCCCGGACGGCGCGTGCCGCGCACGGTCGACGAGGCGGAGTTCGCCGTACGGGCCGTGCTCGGCCAGCAGGTCTCCACCGCCGCCGCCCGCACCCACGCCGCCCGCCTGGTCACCGCACACGGCGACCCGGTCGACGACCCCGAGGGCGGCCTGACCCACCTCTTCCCGTCACCGGCGGCGCTGGCCTCGGTGGACCCCGAGGCCCTGGCCATGCCCCGCAGCCGCCGCACGACCCTCACCACCCTCGTCTCCCACCTGGCCGACGGCTCGCTCAACCTGGGTGTCGAGACCGACTGGACCGAGACCCGCGCCCAGCTCCTCGCCCTGCCCGGCTTCGGTCCCTGGACCGCCGACGTCATCGCCATGCGCGCCCTCGGCGACCCCGACGCCTTCCTCCCCACCGACCTCGGCATCCGCCGCGCCGCCGGGCAACTGGGCCTGCCCTCGACGCCGGCGGCGCTCACCGCCCGCGCGGCGGCCTGGCGGCCCTGGCGGGCGTACGCCGTCCAGTACCTGTGGGCGACCGACGACCACCCGATCAACTTCCTGCCCGTGTAAGCCGCCGCGAGCCCGTACGAGGAACCGACGTGAAACAGCACACCGTGATCGACAGCCCCTACGGCGCCCTCACCCTCGTCGCCGAGGACGGCGCCCTGTGCGGCCTCTACATGACCGACCAGCGCCACCGCCCGCCGGAGGAGACCTTCGGCCCGGCCGACGACGGACCGTTCGCGCAGGCGGAGGAGCAACTGACGGCGTACTTCGCCGGCGAACTGAAGGACTTCACCCTCGACCTGCGCCTCAACGGCACCCCGTTCCAGCGCACGGTCTGGGACCAGCTCCGGAAGATCCCCTACGGCGAGACCCGCACCTACGGCGAACTCGCCGACGCCCTCGGCAACCCGGCCGCCTCCCGCGCGGTGGGCCTCGCCAACGGCCGCAACCCGATCGGCATCATCGTCCCCTGCCATCGCGTCATCGGCGCGAGCGGCAGCCTGACCGGCTACGGCGGCGGCCTGGAACGCAAGCGGCGGCTGCTGGACTTCGAACGGGGGACGGCGCTGTTCTAGCCACGAGGCGTCCCGAGGGCCCCGTCCGGCTCAGTGGGCGGGCGGGGCCGGACGGCGATCTCCCGCAGCGGGTCCCCGCCGTCGACGAACAGCCGGCCGCCCGGCGCCAGCGCGGCTGCGACCCGCTCCAGCACGCGCCGTCCGGCCTCCGGATGACGACCGTCGAGCGCCCCGACGCGGACGGCGAACACCAGGTCGAACGGCCCCTCACCGGGCTCCCGTACGAAGTCCTCCGCCGCGACGCACCGCACACTCATCCGGCCCGAGGCGATCTCGCGGGCCGAACCGGCCTGTGCCTGCGCGACCGCCCGCGCCGAACGGTCGACGGCCACGACGTGCCCCGTCACCAGCCGCGCGGCGACGGCCCGCGCGGTGGCCCCGGGCCCGCACCCGATCTCCAGCACCCGCGCCCCGGGCGTCAGCGGCAGCGCCTCCACGATCGCCGCGAGGCGGGGCGAGAGCTCCGACGGCACGGCCGGTCACCTCATCCGCTCGGGGTGCCGACGCGGAGGCGGTTGCCGTCCGGGTCGCGCAACTCGACCTCGCGCGCCCAGGGCGCCTCCTCGATCCGCACGCCGAACTCGGCGGCGACCGCGTCGACGTCGGTCACCCGCAGATACACCAGCGTGTCCGGCCGGGCGTCCCCGGCGTGCTCCGACAGGAACAGCCGCACCCGCCCGCGCGCCACCTCCACAAAGGCGGGCAGCCCCGGCTCGAAGCGGTGCTCCCACCGCAGGGCGAAGCCCAGCCGCGCGTACCAGCGCACGGCCGCGGCGGCGTCGGCCACGCGCAGGACCGGGATCGCCCCCTCGCCCACGTGATCAGTCACCCGTCCCGTCCTCTCCGGCAACCAGCCCGCGCAGCAGCGCGGGCAGGGCCGTGCCGATGGGCTCCCGGACGACCTCGTCCGCGAGGTCGTCGTACGGCGTCGGCTCGGCGTTGACGACGATCAGCCGGGCACCGTGGTCGGCGGCCACGCCGGCCAGTCCGGCGGCGGGCTGGACCTGGAGGCTGGTGCCGACGGCGACGAACACCTGGCACGCCTTGGTGATGGCGACCGCCTCGGCGAGCACGGCCGGGTCGAGCCGCTCGCCGAACATCACGGTCGCCGGCTTCAGGATGCCGCCGCACTCCAGGCACGGCGGATCGTCCTTGCCCGCGTCGAGGCGGGCCAGCGTGTCCTCCATCGGCCCCCGCACGTGGCAGCCGGTGCACACGCAGCTCCGCGCGGTGCCGTGCAGTTCCAGCACCTTGCGGGCGGGCAGCCCGGCGAGCTGGTGCAGCCCGTCCACGTTCTGCGTGATCACCCGCACCGGCACCCCGGACCGCTCCAGCTCGGCCACCGCGCGGTGCGCGGCGTTCGGCTCGGCCCGCAGCGCCCCGGACTCCCGCCGCATCCGCCAGGAGCGGCGCCGGATGTCCGGGTCGCCCATGTAGTACTCGTACGTGACGAGCTTCTCGGCCTCCGGGTCGCTCCGCCACAGTCCCTTGGGCCCGCGGTAGTCGGGGATGCCGGAGTCGGTCGAGACGCCGGCACCGCTGAGGATGGCGACGAGGGGCTTGCCGGTCATGCGGTCGAGGGTAGGACGCGCGGGTCCGGCGGGCGAGCGGATTGTTCCGGCACGGTACGCGCCGTCACACGTCGACCCGGCGGCCGTTCTCCAGCTCGGCGGTGCCCGCCCCCTGCGCCAGCACGTCCAGTGCGGCGAGGACCCGGCCGCGCAGGGAACCGAGCAGGTGGTCGCCGAGCTCCTCGCGCGGCACCAGCCGCCAGGACAGCAGCTCCTCCTCCTGCAACCGGATCGCCTTGAGGTCGTCATCGGTCAGGACGCCGCCGTCGTACAGGTACGCCACGATCGGCGGCCGGTCCGGGCCGTGCGACCAGTCCACCACGAGCAGCCGTCCGAGCCGGACGTCCAGCCCGATCTCCTCGGCGGTCTCGCGCCGCGCTCCCTGCCGCGGTGTCTCCCCGTCCTCCGACTCGATCGTCCCGCCGGGCAGCGTCCAGCCCTCGCGGTAGTTCGGCTCGACGAGCAGCACCCGTCCCTCGGCGTCCCGGAAGACCGCGGCGGCGCCCGCCAGGACGCGGGGGAGGCCGGCGATGTAGGTGGCGTAGTCAGGAGTGGTCATCGATGAAGGGTAACGAGCCGTTCCATGTGGTGGGCGGGGCATGACGGCGCGGGTGTCCTCCGGTTAAGGTCGCAGCGGCGCGACTGCCTTGACGTGCGCAAGGCTCGGAGAGCAAGGGGAGATCAAGGTGGCTGACGCTGCAGTGGACGGGGCCCGCCGGGTGCTCGTCGCCGCGGACAAGTTCAAGGGTTCGCTGACGGCCGTCGAGGTCGCCGAGCGGGTGACGGCCGGTCTGCGCCGGGTCGTGCCGGACCTCGCCGTGGAGGCGCTGCCCGTCGCCGACGGCGGTGACGGCACGGTGGCCGCGGCGGTCGCGGCCGGGTTCGAGCGCCGCCAGGTGCGGGTCGCCGGGCCCCTCGGTGACGAGGTGACGGCGGCCTACGCGCTGCGCGACGGCACCGCGGTGGTGGAGATGGCCGAGGCCAGTGGGCTCCAGCGGCTCCCGGAGGGTGTCCTCGCGCCGCTGACGTCGTCCACGTACGGCTCCGGCGAGCTGCTGCGGGCCGCGCTGGACGCGGGGGCGCGGACGATCGTGTTCGGGGTCGGCGGCAGCGCGACCACGGACGGCGGCGCCGGGATGCTGTCCGCGCTGGGCGCGCGGTTCCTGGACGGGGACGGGGAGCCGGTCGCCCCGGGCGGGGGCGGTCTCGCCGAGGTGGCCTCGGCCGACCTGTCGGGCCTGGACGCGAGGCTTTCCGACGTCGAGCTGGTGCTCGCGAGCGACGTCGACAATCCGCTGACCGGGCCGAAGGGCGCGCCCGCCGTGTACGGCCCGCAGAAGGGCGCCTCGCCGCAGGACGTGGAGGCCCTGGACGCGGCCCTCGCGCACTTCGCGAAGGTCCTGGAGGGCACGGAGACCGTGGGCGCGCGGGCCGCCGGGTACGCCGCCTCCGCGGGGGCCGGTGCGGCGGGCGGCATCGGGTTCGGCGCGATGCTGCTGGGGGCGCGGTTCCGCCCCGGCATCGAGGTGATGCTGGACGTGCTGGGCTTCGCGCCGGCGCTGGAGCGGGCGGACCTCGTGATCACGGGCGAGGGCTCGCTGGACGAGCAGACCCTGCACGGCAAGGCACCGGCGGGTGTCGCCGCGGCCGCGCGGGCGGCGGGCAAGGACGTCGTCGCGGTGTGCGGGCGGCTGGCGCTGGCGCCGGAGGTGCTGGGGCGGGCCGGGATCCGGCGGGCGTATCCGCTGACGGATGTGGAGCCGGACGTGGCGAAGTGCATCGCGGACGCGGGGCCGATCCTGGAGCGGGTCGCGGAGCGCATCGCGCGGGACTTCGTGGCGTAGGGGAGTCCCACCCCCGGACCTGAACGGCACCTCTCGGCCCACCGAGTCGTGTGGCGGGCGGGCACAGGCCCGGAGGTCTGGGGGCGGAGCCCCCAGCGAGGCCCGCACCGACGCCGGGCACGCACAAAGGAAAGGGCCCCGAACCCTTACCCGGGTCCGGGGCCCACTCAGCGGAGCGCTACGGCAGCTGCGCCGCCCGCGCCTCCCGCCGGTTGTCACGGAAATTGTTCACCCGGCGAGCCGTGGCGAACAGCGGAATCACCGCCCCCATCACCAGCTGCAGCGCACACCCCGTCTGCAGCAGCAGCTGCCCGCTCGGCGCGTCGAACGCCCACGCGGCCAGCAGCCCCATCGACAGGACGATCCACGAAAGCATCGCCACCGCGAGACGCCCCCGCGGCTTCGGGTACTCGACCCGGCTCACCATCAGCCAGGCGGTACCGATGATCGCCAGCAGCGTCGCCACGAAGGGCAGCTCCAGCAGCACGATCGACACCACCGTCAGCGCCCCGAAGGGCGACGGCATGCCCTGGAAGGTGCCGTCCTTGACGGTGACGCAGGAGAACCGGGCAAGCCGCAGCACCACCGCCAGCAGCACCACGATCGCCCCCACCGCCGCCACCCGCTGGTAGGCGTCGTCGGCGACCATGCCGTAGACGAGGACGAAGTACGCCGGCGCCAGCCCGAAGCTGATCAGGTCGGACAGGTTGTCCAGCTCCGCCCCCATGGGGGACGAGCGCAGCTTGCGGGCGACCAGGCCGTCGAACAGGTCGAAGACCGCCGCGCACAGCATCAGGATGACCGCCGTGGCCGCGCTGTGGCGGGCCATGCCGGACTCCTCGCTGCCCGTGAGGTGCGGGATGAGGATGCCGGTGGTGGTGAAGTACACCGCCATGAAGCCGCACGTGGCGTTGCCGAGGGTGAGGGTGTCCGCTATCGACAGGCGGAGCGAGAGCGGCATCTCCTCCTCTTCGTCCACCTCGTCGGCCTCCGGTACCCATCCGGCCTGGGTCTGCGGATCAATCACGGTCAATTCGAGTCACCCCAGCCACCGTCTTCTGGCCCACCTCGACATCCACCTCGACGCCCTCCGGCAGGTACAGGTCGACGCGCGAGCCGAAGCGGATCAGACCGACCCGCTCGCCCTGCTCGACCTTGGTGCCCTGCGGCACGTAGGGGACGATGCGGCGGGCCACCGCGCCGGCGATCTGGATCATCTCGATGTCGCCCAGCTCGGTGTCGAAGTGCCACACGACCCGCTCGTTGTTCTCGCTCTCCTTGTTGAAGGCGGGAACGAAGCCACCGGGAACGTGCTCGACCGACGTCACCGTGCCCGCCAGCGGGGCGCGGTTCACGTGGACGTTGAGCGGGCTCATGAAGATCGCGACGCGGGTGCGACCGTCCTTCCACGGCATGATGCTCTGCACCACTCCGTCGGCGGGCGAGACGACCCGGCCCCGGGTGATCTCGCGCTCGGGGTCGCGGAAGAACCACAGCATCCCCGCCGCGAGCGCGGTGGCGGGTACGGCGACGGCCTTGGCCACGCCCGAGCGGCGGGCACGGACCAGGCTGACGGCTGCGGTGGCGACGGTCGGCAGAAGCCACGGCGATGCTCCGCGCGCGAGGCGTACGCCGGCCAGGCTGTCGCGAGATGCAGAGGTTTGGCTGTGGGGCATGGATGACCTTCGTAGCGGATGATGCCGCACACTGACGGGGGACGGCGGCTTTCCGGCGATCGTAGCGGCTTCCTGCCGCAACTGGGTAAGCCAGGAAGCCGAGTCGGCGGCCGAACACTGCCTACGGGGTGTGACCTTGTTCTCCAAGAAAACACCCCGTATCCGGACATCTAACCCTGGAATCGATACTCTTCGAGCAGTCGGCGGCCGATGATCATTTTCTGGATCTCGGCGGTGCCTTCACCGATCAGGAGCATCGGGGCCTCGCGATAGAGGCGCTCGATCTCGTACTCCTTGGAGAAGCCGTACCCGCCGTGGATCCGGAAGGCGTCCTCCACGACCTCCTTGCAATACTCGGATGCGAGGTACTTGGCCATCCCCGCTTCCAGGTCGTTTCGTTCGCCCGAGTCCTTTTTGCGTGCAGCGTTCACCATCATCGCATGCGCTGCCTCGACCTTGGTAGCCATCTCCGCGAGCTTGAACTGGATGGCCTGGTGCTGGGCGATCTGCTTGCCGAAAGTGTGACGCTGCTGGGCGTACCGGACGCCGAGCTCGAAGGCACGCTGAGCGACCCCGCAGCCACGTGCCGCCACATTGACGCGGCCCACCTCGACGCCGTCCATCATTTGGTAAAAACCTCGGCCGGTGACCCCGCCGAGCACCCGGTCGGCCGGAATGCGCAGGTCGTCCATGACGAGCTCGGTCGTGTCGACGCCCTTGTAGCCCATCTTGTCGATCTTGCCGGGGATGGTGAGGCCGGGACGGACCTCGCCGAACCCGGGCTCCTTCTCCACCAGGAAGGTCGTCATCGACTTGTGCGGGGCCGAGCCCTCGGGGTGACCCTCGTCACTCTTCACCAGTACGGCCACCAGAGACGACGTACCGCCGTTCGTCAGCCACATCTTCTGGCCGTTCAGGACGTACTCGTCGCCGTCCTTCACCGCCTTCGAGGAGATCGCCGACACGTCCGAGCCGAGCGCCGGCTCGGACATGGAGAAGGCGCCCCGGATGTCGCCGGCGGCCATCCGGGGCAGGAAGTGGTCCTTCTGCTCCCGCGTGCCGTGCTGCTTGAGCATGTACGCCACGATGAAGTGCGTGTTGATGATGCCGGACACCGACATCCAGCCGCGGGCGATCTCCTCCACGCACAGGGCGTAGGTGAGGAGCGACTCGCCCAGGCCTCCGTACTCCTCCGGGATCATCAGGCCGAACAGGCCGAGTTCCTTCAGCCCGTCGACGATGTCCTGCGGGTACTCGTCCCGGTGCTCCAGCTCGGTGGCGACCGGGATGATCTCCTTGTCCACGAAGTCGCGGACGGTGGAGAGGATCTCCCGCTGGACGTCCGTGAGGCCGTGGGTCTGGGCGAGGCGGCTCATCTACTTCCCCTGTTCCTTCAGCTCGGGCCGGCCGGGCTGCTCGCCGCCGCGCTCCTTGATGTACGTCTCGGTGGGCACCATCACCTTGCGGCGGAAGACGCACACGAGCGTGCCGTCCTGCTTGTAGCCCTTGGTCTCGACGTGCACGATGCCGCGGTCGTTCTTCGACTTCGACGGCCACTTGTCGAGCACGGTCGTCTGGCCGTAGATCGTGTCGCCGTGGAAGGTCGGTGCCACGTGCTTGAGCGACTCGATCTCCAGGTTGGCGATCGCCTTGCCGGAGATGTCGGGGACCGACATGCCGAGCAGGAGCGAGTAGACGTAGTTGCCGACCACCACGTTCTTGCCGAAGTCCGTCGTCTTCTCGGCGTAGTTCGTGTCCATGTGGAGCGGGTGGTGGTTCATGGTGAGGAGGCAGAAGAGGTGGTCGTCGTACTCCGTGACCGTCTTGCCCGGCCAGTGCTTGTACGTCGCACCGACCTCGAACTCCTCGTAGGTGCGTCCGAACTGCATCGCCCTCAGCCCTCCGGGATCTCGAACTTCGACGTGCGCCGCATGCCCGCCGCACGGCCCTTGCCCGCGATGACCAGGGCCATCTTGCGGCTGGCCTCGTCGATCATCTCGTCGCCGAGCATCGCGGAGCCCTTCTTGCCGCCCGCCTCGGACGTGCAGTACTCGTAGGCGTCCAGGATCAGCTCGGCGTGGTCGTAGTCCTCCTGCGAGGGCGAGAAGACCTCGTTGGCGGCGTCGACCTGGCCCGGGTGCAGCACCCACTTGCCGTCGAAGCCGAGCGCCGCGGCACGGCCGGCGACCTCGCGGAAGCCGTCCACGTTGCGGATCTGGAGGTAGGGGCCGTCGATCGCCTGGAGGTCGTTGGCGCGGGCGGCCATCAGGATCTTCATCAGGATGTAGTGGTAGGCGTCCGCCGGGTAACCGGGCGGCTGCTCGCCCACGACCAGGGACTTCATGTTGATGGACGCCATGAAGTCGGCCGGGCCGAAGATGATGGTCTCGGTGCGCTGGCTCGCCTGCGCGATCTCGTTGACGTTGTTCAGGCCCTGCGCGTTCTCGATCTGCGCCTCGATGCCGATCCGGCCGACCTCGAAGCCCATCGTCTTCTCGATCTGGGTGAGCAGGAGGTCGAGGGCGACGATCTGCTGGGCGTCCTGGACCTTGGGCAGCATGATGCAGTCCAGGTTCGGGCCGGCGCCCTCGACGACCGTCACGACGTCGCGGTACGTCCACTCGGTCGTCCAGTCGTTGACGCGCACGACGCGGGTCTTGCCGGTCCAGTCGCCCTCGTTGAGGAACTTGACGATGGTGTGCCGTGCCTCGGGCTTGGCCAGCGGCGCGCAGGCGTCCTCCAGGTCCAGGAAGACCTGGTCCGCGGGGAGGCCCTGGGCCTTCTCCAGGAAGCGCGGGTTGCTTCCCGGGACCGCCAGGCAGGAGCGGCGGGCGCGAAGGCGGTCGACTGTCGTCATGCGGGGACCTCCAGGGGGTCGAGCTTGTTCGCGTTCCGGATCTCGTCGACGATCCGGCCGATGATGCCGGTGATGTCGAAATCCTTCGGGGTGAAGACCGCGGCCACTCCCGCGGCCCGCAGTTCTTCGGCGTCACCGTTCGGGATGATGCCACCGGCGATCACCGGGATGTCTGTGGCACCGGCCACACGGAGCCGTTCCAGCACGTCCGGGACGAGCTGGGCGTGCGAGCCGGAGAGGATGGACAGGCCCACCGCGTGCACGTCCTCGGCGAGGGCGGCGTCCACGATCTGCTCCGGGGTGAGCCGGATGCCCTGGTAGACCACCTCGAACCCGGCGTCGCGGGCCCGCACGGCGATCTGCTCGGCGCCGTTGGAGTGGCCGTCCAGGCCGGGCTTGCCGACCAGGAAGCGCAGCTTGCCGACGCCCAGGTCCTTCGCCGTCAGGTCCACCTTGCGGCGCACCTCGGACAGGGCCGAGCCCTCCTCCGCGGCGACCGCGACCGGAGCCGACGACACACCCGTGGGCGCCCGGAACTCGCCGAACACCTCGCGCAGCGCCCCGGCCCACTCGCCGGTGGTGACGCCGGCGCGGGCGCACTCCAGGGTGGCCTCCATGAGGTTGTCGGTGCCCTTGGCGGCCTCCTTCAGCTTCTCCAGCGCCTTGCAGGGGCGAGGGTGGTTGAAGGGCGGCTGGTAGCGGGTGTCCCGCCAGTGCTGGAGCGAGGCGATGACACGGGCTTCCACCGCCGGGTCCACCGTCTGGATCGCGGTGTCCAGGTCGGCGGTCAGCGGGTTGGGCTCGGTGCCCTCGAAGGCGTTGACACCGATGATCTTCTCCTCGCCGGACTCGATCCGGGCCCGGCGCTCGGCGTGCGAGGCGACCAGCTGCGACTTGAGGTAGCCGGACTCGACGGCCGCCATCGCGCCGCCCATCTCCTGGATGCGCTCGATCTCCGCGAACGCCTCCTGCACCAGCTCGTCCACCTTCGCCTCGACCACCTTCGAGCCCTCGAAGAGGTCGCCGTACTCCAGCAGGTCGCTCTCGTACGCCAGCACCTGCTGGATGCGCAGCGACCACTGCTGGTCCCAGGGCCGGGGCAGGCCCAGCGCCTCGTTCCAGGCCGGCAGCTGCACGGCACGCGCGCGTGCGTCCTTGGAGAGGGTGACCGCCAGCATCTCCAGCACGATCCGCTGGACGTTGTTCTCCGGCTGGGCCTCGGTCAGGCCGAGGGAGTTGACCTGGACGCCGTAGCGGAAGCGGCGGTGCTTCGGGTTCTCGATGCCGTACCGCTCGCGCGTGATGCGGTCCCAGATCCGCCCGAAGGCCCGCATCTTGCACATCTCCTCGACGAAGCGGACACCCGCGTTCACGAAGAAGGAGATGCGGCCGACCACGTCGCCCATGCGCTCCTGGGGCACCTGCCCGCTGTCGCGCACCGCGTCGAGCACGGCGATCGCGGTGGACATCGCGTACGCGATCTCCTGCACCGGCGTGGCGCCCGCCTCCTGCAGGTGGTAGCTGCAGATGTTGATCGGGTTCCACTTCGGGAGGTGGGAGACCGTGTACGCGATCATGTCGGTCGTCAGGCGGAGCGAGGGCCCCGGCGGGAAGACGTGCGTGCCGCGGGACAGGTACTCCTTGACGATGTCGTTCTGGGTCGTGCCGCTGAGCTTGGTGATGTCCGCGCCCTGCTCCTCGGCGACGACCTGGTAGAGCGCCAGCAGCCACATGGCCGTGGCGTTGATGGTCATCGAGGTGTTCATCTGCTCCAGTGGGATGTCCTGGAACAGCCGGCGCATGTCACCGAGGTGCGCGACCGGCACGCCGACCCGCCCCACCTCGCCGCGGGCGAGGACGTGGTCGGAGTCGTAGCCGGTCTGGGTCGGCAGGTCGAAGGCGACCGACAGGCCCGTCTGCCCCTTGGCGAGGTTGCGCCGGTACAGCTCGTTGGACGCCTCGGCCGTGGAGTGACCGGCGTAGGTGCGCATGAGCCACGGCCGGTCCTTCTGACGCTCAGTCATGTGTGGCCTCCGCCGTCCTCAGATGTTCCGGAAGCGGTTGATGGCGTCGAGGTGCTGGGCCCGCTTCTCGTGGTCGCGCACGCCCAGTCCCTCCTCGGGGGCCATGCAGAGCACGCCGACCTTGCCCTGGTGGGCGTTGCGGTGGACGTCGTGGGCGGCCTGGCCGGTGTCCTCCAGGGAGTACACCTTGGAGAGGGTCGGGTGGATCTTGCCCTTGGCGATGAGGCGGTTGGCCTCCCAGGCCTCGCGGTAGTTGGCGAAGTGGGAGCCGATGATGCGCTTCAGGGACATCCACAGGTAGCGGTTGTCGTACTCGTGCATGTAGCCCGAGGTAGAGGCGCAGGTGGTGATGGTGCCGCCCTTGCGGGTGACGAAGACGGAGGCGCCGAAGGTCTCGCGGCCGGGGTGCTCGAAGACGATGTCGATGTCCTCGCCGCCGGTGAGTTCGCGGATGCGCTTGCCGAAGCGCTTCCACTCCTTCGGGTCCTGGGTCTGCTCGTCCTTCCAGAACTTGTAGCCCTCGGCACTGCGGTCGATGATCGCCTCGGCGCCCATGGACCGGCAGATGTCGGCCTTCTGCTCGCTGGAGACGACGCAGATCGGGTTGGCGCCGCCGGCCAGCGCGAACTGGGTGGCGTAGGAGCCGAGACCGCCGCTCGCGCCCCAGATGAGCACGTTGTCGCCCTGCTTCATGCCGGCGCCGTTGCGGGAGACCAGCTGCCGGTAGGCCGTGGAGTTGACCAGGCCCGGGGCGGCGGCCTCCTCCCAGCTGAGGTGGTCCGGCTTCGGCATGAGCTGGTTGGACTTGACGAGGGCGATCTCGGCGAGGCCGCCGAAGTTGGTCTCGAAGCCCCAGATGCGCTGCTCGGGGTCGAGCATCGTGTCGTTGTGGCCGTCCGAGGACTCCAGCTCGACGGACAGGCAGTGCGCGACGACCTCGTCACCGGGCTGCCAGGCGTTGACGCCCGGGCCGGTGCGCAGGACGACGCCCGCGAGGTCGGAGCCGATGATGTGGTACGGCAGGTCGTGGCGCTTGGCGAGGTCGTTGGTGCGGCCGTAGCGCTCCAGGAACCCGAACGTCGACAGCGGCTCGAAGATCGAGGTCCACACGGAGTTGTAGTTGACCGAGGAGGCCATGACGGCCACCAGGGCCTCGCCCGGGCCCAGCTCGGGCACCGGCACCTCGTCGAGGTGGATCGACTTGCGCGGGTCCTTGTCGCGGGTCTCCAGGCCCGCGAACATCTCCGTCTCGTCCTTGTGCACGGTGATCGCGCGGTACGACTCGGGGATCGGCAGGGCGGCGATGTCGGCCGGCGTGGATTCGGGCGACTGGATCGCGTCCAGGATGTCCTTCACGGTCACGGTGTTGCCTCCGGCGAAGAGCGCCCTGAGGGAGGGGCGCTGGGGGTCACGTCGGTGCTGCTGGGATTCGGTGTGAAAGTGCCTGTGACGCAGGCGTTCGGGCGCGCAGGGGATGAGTGCGGGGACAGCCCGGACACCTTCAACGTATGACACCGCGTGTCACCCCGCAAGGCACTGAGTGCCAGAAGTTCCACTCAGATGAAATCTTTACGCTACAGATGAGCGATGATCGATCGTATGGGGGTCGACGGAGGGTGGGAAAGGGGCGTTGACATGCAAAAACGGCCACCCGGTGGGTGGCCGTCGTCACAGACGCGGAGGGGAGGCTCAGCGCTCCTTGAGGGCCTGTTCGATGGTGCGCATGACCTCGTGCAGCGGTGCGTCGGTGCGCGCGACCGTCACCAGCACCTCGCCCTGCACGGAGGCCGAAGGGGCGGCCGACCGCGTGCCGGCGGCCGTGGAGCGGCCGGCACCGATGCCGGTTCCGAACGTCCGGCGCACGATCGCGAACGCGTGGTCCAGCTGCGCCTCCACGTCTCCCTGCCCGCCCGCCCTGAGCCAGCGCCGCAGCACGTGGTTGTGCGCGGTGACCACGGCCGAGGCGGCGACCTCGGCCAGCAGCGGGTCGTCGTTGGCGTCGTCGTCGTGCGCGTGCTCGTCGAAGTGGCCGAGGAGATAGCGGGTGAACAGGCGCTCGTAGCGGGCCACCGAGGCGATCTCCGCCTCGCGCAGGGTGGGCACCTCACGGGTCAGCTTGTAGCGGGCGACCGAGATCTCCGGCCGGGCCGCGTACATCTTCATGACTTCCTTGATGCCGCGGCACACCGTGTCGAGCGGGTGCTCGTGCGCGGGCGCGGCGTTGAGCACGGCCTCGGCGCGGACCAGGGTGTCGTCGTGGTCCGGGAAGATCGCCTCTTCCTTGGAGCGGAAGTGCCGGAAGAAGGTACGGCGCGCGACCCCTGCCTGGGCCGCGATCTCGTCGACGGTGGTCGCCTCGTACCCCTTGGTCGCGAACAGCTCCATCGCCGCCGCCGCCAGTTCCCGGCGCATTTTGAGCCGCTGGGCGGCGGCTCGGTTGCCGGCCGCGCTCTCCGGCGCGTCGGGCGTGGCTGGTGTACGTGAGGACTTGGCGGGCTGGGACATGCCATGAACGTACTGCATGCGCCCGCAATCATGCGCGTGACCGGGGATCCCCCCGCCCGCGGGGGGCGGGGGAGAGCCGGCCGGGGAGGGCGGGGGGAAGCCGGCCGGATCGAGCAGTCCGCCCCAGTCCTCCTCCGTACGGAACCAGTCGCCCACTCCGTCAGCGGCGGGCATACTCGCGGAAGCCGCGGCCCGTCTTGCGGCCGAGGCAGCCCGCGGCCACCAGGTGCTCGAGGAGCGGCGCCGGGGCCAGGCCCGGGTCGCGGAACTCGCGGTGCAGCACCTTCTCGATGGCGAGCGAGACGTCCAGCCCCACCACGTCCAGCAGCTCGAAGGGGCCCATCGGGTATCCGCCGCCCAGCTTCATCGCCGCGTCGATGTCGTCGAGCGTGGCGTAGTGCTCCTGGACCATCTTCACGGCGTTGTTGAGGTACGGGAACAGCAGCGCGTTCACGATGAACCCGGCCCGGTCGCCGCAGTCCACGGCGTGCTTGCGGATCTTCGCGCAGACCTCCCGGACGGTGGCGTGCACGTCGTCCGCCGTCAGCACCGTGCGGACCACCTCGACCAGCTTCATGGCCGGCGCCGGGTTGAAGAAGTGCATGCCGATCACGTCCTGCGGGCGCGAGGTGGCGCGGGCGCAGGCGACCACGGGCAGCGAGGAGGTGGTGGTGGCCAGCACCGCGCCGGGCTTGCACACCTTGTCCAGCGTGGCGAACAGCTGCCGCTTGACCTCCAGGTCCTCGGCGACCGCCTCCACGGCCAGGTCCACGTCGGCGAAGTCGTCGTAGGTGCCCGTCGGTGTGATCCGCTCCAGCGTCCGCGCGGCGGCCTCGGCCGTCAGCCGGCCCTTGTCCACGCTGCGGGCCAGGGACTTCCCGATGCGGGCCTTGGCCGTCTGCGCCTTCTCGGTACTGCGGGCGGCGAGCACCACCTCGTAGCCGGCCTTGGCGAACACCTCCGCGATGCCGGACGCCATGGTGCCCGACCCGGCGACGCCCACGGCGCGGACGGGGCGTCCGGGGACCTCGGTGCCGCCCGTGCCAGGCGTCAGGGTGTCCGGCACCACGACCGCGCTGCCCGGCGCCTCGTACGTGTAGAAGCCGCGTCCCGTCTTGCGTCCCGTCAGGCCCGCCTCGCTGAGCTGCCGCAGGATCGGGGCGGGCGCGTGCAGACGGTCGTGGGAGGCGGCGTACATGGCCTCCAGCACCGTGCGCGCGGTGTCCACACCGATCAGGTCGAGCAGGGCCAGCGGGCCCATCGGCAGCCCGCAGCCGAGCCGCATCGCGGCGTCGATGTCCTCGCGGGAGGCGTAGTTCGCCTCGTACATCGCCGCGGCCTGGTTCAGATACCCGAACAGCAGCCCGTCGGCCACGAACCCGGGCCGGTCACCGACCGCGACGGGCTCCTTGCCGAGGTCCAGGGCGAGATTGGTGACCGCGGTGACGGCCCCCGGCGCGGTCAGCACCGAGGAGACGACCTCCACCAGCTTCATCGCCGGCGCCGGGTTGAAGAAGTGCAGGCCCAGGACCCGCTCCGGACGGGCCGAGTCGGCGGCCAGCCGCGTCACGGACAGCGCGTTGGTGCCGGTCGCCAGGATCGTCTCGGGGCGCACGATCCCGTCCAGCTCCCGGAAGACCTGCTGCTTGATCTCGTACGACTCCGGGACCACCTCGATCACCAGATCGGCGTCGGCCGCCGCGCCCAGGTCGGTGGAGGTGCGGACGCGGGCCAGGGCGTCGGCGCGTTCCTGTGCCGTGAGGCGTCCGCGCTCGACGGCACGGGCGGTGGAGGCTTCCAGCGCGGCGACGGCCGTCGCGGCCTGCGCCTCACTGACGTCGATGCCGACGACGTCGCGGCCGGCCCTGGCGAGCACTTCGGCGATGCCGGTGCCCATCGTGCCGAGGCCGACGACGGCTATGGTCCGCAGCGGGGACAGAGGGGTGTCGGACAGGGGAGTGGCCATCGCGGGACTCCAGGAATGAGGGTGACGACGGGAACACGCCCGGGTGCGCCGAGGGGCGCACCGGGTGCGTGTGGGAGGAAGTGCGGGTGTTGCCGGGCCGACTGCGCACACGCCCGGTGCCGAAGCGGGGGGCGTGCACACGCCCGCCCGACGGCGGTTGCCGACCGGCCCTGTCCCGAGGCCGAGTCGCACTGCGGTACCCGAGGATCCGGTACCGAACCGACTGCTCTGCCGCCTCACGCCGGCCGCGTCACCAGACCGTTGTGAGGAGTTGCGCGAGTGGGTGACTCGCTCGTCTGAGATTAACTCGCGGGTAACGAGCGCGCCAGCCCCCGGTGTTCGTGATGTACGTCCCAAGGGTGCTGTGACGCCCCTAACCTCGGTGCCATGGACGAAGAGTTGCGATCGCTCACCGAGCGTTTACGGGCCGAGTCGGCGGCAGCGGGCGTGCCGGGCGCCCCGGCGGCGTACGAACGTCTGGTGGCGACCGGGGACCAGGACGAGCTGGCGGCGGTGCTCACCGAGCCGGGGCAGCCGCTGTGGGCACGGGAACTGGCGGCGTTCCGGCTGGGTGTGGCGGGGGACCGGCGGGCCTTCGAGTCCCTCGTGCTGCTCCTCAACCACCGCGACCCGCCGCGCTGCGCCTCCGCCGCCCACGCCCTCGCTCGTCTCGGCGACCCCCGCACCGCCCGCGCCGCCGCCGCCCTCGCCACCAATGAACTCAGGGTCGCCTACGCCCTGTACCCGGTACGGCTGCTGGTCGAGCTGCGGGCCCCCGAGGCGGTGCCCGCCCTGATCACCACGCTGGAACGGCGGCTGCGCCCGCACGACCCGTACCGGCGCGTGGCCCTCGCCTGCGTCGAAGGGCTCGGCGCGCTCGGCGACGACCGGGCCGCCCCCGTCCTCAACGACGCCCTGGCCCACCCCGCGCTGGCCGAGGCGGCGGTGCGGGCGCTGGCGCGGATCCCGGGGCAGCGGTGACCGTGCCTCCGGCGGCGGACGTCGTGGCCGGCCGGGGCGGGCCCGGGCGGCGGTGAGCCGTCAGCCGGTCAGGTCCCTCGCGTACCGCACCTCGGGCACCACCGCCCCCGCCACCTCGAAGGGCTCCTCGGCGCCGTCCGCACGGAAACCCGCCCGCTCGTAGAAGCGCCGGGCGCGGGCGTTGCCCTCGACCACCCACAGGAGCATGCGCCCGTGCCCGGCCTCCGCGCACCGGCGTACCGACTCCCGCAGCAGGGCCCGTCCGACGCCGGTGCCGAAGCGTGCGGCGTCCACGTACAGCGCGTACAACTCCGCCTCCTCGGTGTGCACTTCCCCGTCCCGGTACGGACCGTGGCAGGCCCAGCCGACAACCTCGCCGCCCTGGTCCTCGGCGACCAGGTTCACCATGTCGCCCGGGGTCCGGGCGAAGAGCGCGCGGCGCCGCCCGGCGTCCTCGGCGGCGTCCAGCCCGTCGAGGTACGACTGCGGCATGAGGCCGCGGTAGGCGGCGCGCCAGCCCCGGACGCGGATGTCGGACACACGGTCGCAGTCCGCGAGCGTCATCTCCCGTACCAGGAGCCCGTCCCCGCTCACGAGGGCACGACCGCGAACGCCTCGATCTCCATCAGGAACTCGGGCCGGACCAGCGCCGCGACCTGTACCGCGGAGGCGGCGGGCAGGCGGTCGTCGGATATGTGCTCGGCGCGCGCCGCGCGGATCGCGGACATGTGCGCCATGTCCGTGACGAAGAAGGTCAGCTTCACCACGTCGTCGAAGGTCGCGCCGGCCGCAGCCAGGCACCGGCGCAGGTTCTCGAAGACCTGTCGGGCCTGGGCCGCCGCGTCGCCGTCACCGACCAGCTTGCCGTCCTCGTCCAGGGCGAGCTGGCCGGAGACGGCCACGAACCGTCCGGTGCCGAGGATGACATGGGTGTACTGGGCGGCGGGCGCGACGCCCTCGGGGGCGGGGATCCTGGTCAGCTCACTCATGCCCCCATGGTGGACCACGGCACTGACGACGCCCCGGCATTATTTCCGGAAGCCGAGCAGCCCGTGCAGCGTCGACCCGCGCGACGACGCCGACGCCGCCTTGGACTCCAGCGGCTTCGGGTCGGGCAGCGCCGCGCAGACCGCGTCCGCCTCGCCGGTGCCCCCACCGTCCGGCACGGTGCCGTCGGCCAAGTAGGCGGCCAGGTGCCGGTCCAGGCAGGCGTTCCCGCTCAGCGTGATGCCGTGGTTGCCGCCGCCCTCCTCGACCACCAGGCTCGAGCCACGCAGCAGACGGTGCACGGTGACGCCGCCCTCGTACGGCGTGGCCGCGTCGTCCGTCGCCTGGAACAACAGGGCGGGCGGCAGCGCGCCGTTGGCGACGTCCACCGGTTCTCGGGACTCCGTGGGCCAGAACGCGCACGGCGCGTTGTACCAGGCGTTGTTCCAGGCCATGAAGGGGGCCTTCTCGTACACGGCCCAGTTGTCGTCGCGCCACTCGTCCCAGTCACGCGGCCAGTTCGCGTCGCGGCACAGCACCGAGGTGTAGACGCTGTAGCCGTTCTCCCCGGAGGCGTCCACGGCACCGAAGTTCTCGTACGCCTCGACCAGCGGACCGGTGTCCGCGTCGTTCGCGTACGCGGCGAACGCCTCCGCCAGATAGGGCCAGTAGCCGTTGTAGTAACCGCCCGGGATGAAGGTGTCCTCCAGCTCCGAGGCGCCCACCTTCCCGCCCGCGGGCTCCTTGGACAGCGCAGTCCGCATGGCGTACCAGGCGTCCTCCACCCGCTCCGGGTCGGTGCCCAGCCCGTACGTTCCGTCGTGCCGGGCGATCCAGGCCAGGAAGGCGCGGTGGCGGTCGTTGAAGACGAGGTCCTGGTTGAGGTTGGCGTCGTGCCAGACCTCGGTCGGGTCGACGACGGAGTCCAGGACCAGGCGCCGTACCCGCTCCGGGTACAGCTTGGCGTAGACGGCGCCGAGGTAGGTGCCGTACGAGTAGCCGAAGTAGTTCACCTTCTCGGCGCCGAGCGCCGCGCGGATGGCGTCCACGTCCCGCGCGGCGCTCACCGTGTCGATGTACGGCAGCACGTCCCCGTACTTCTCGCCGCACGCCCCGGCGAAGGACTTCGCGCGCGCGAGATTGGCCTCCTCGACGCCGGGGGCGGCCGGCAGGGAGTCGGGGCGCACCGGGTCGAAGTGGCCGGGCCGGCAGTTCAGCGCGGGCTCGCTCCTGCCCACGCCGCGCGGGTCGAAGCCGATCACGTCGTACTGGGCGGCCACCTCCCCGGGCAGCGAGGACGCCACGAACCCGGCGAGCGTCAGCCCGCTGCCGCCCGGCCCGCCGGGGTTGACCAGCAGCGGTCCCTGGTACTCGTCGGCGGTGTGCGGGACGCGGGACAGCGCCAGCGTGATCCGCTCCCCCTCCGGACGGGCGTGGTCCAGCGGCACCGTGAGGGACGCGCACTGGAGCGTCGGGTAGTCGGCCGTGCCGCACTCGCTCCAGTCGAGTGCCGGGGCGCCCTGGGCCGCGTCGGAGCGCGGCGCGCTCGCCTCGGCGGGTACGGCCGCGACCGTCGCGGCGGCGATCACTGCGGCGCCGCACAGCGCGGCTGCGCGTTGTCTCATGGCGTTCATCGTCCCGGGGAGCGTCGCCGGATGAACGCGTTGTGTTCATACTTGACCCAATTGGGCCGGTAGGTGCGCCTCAGATGAGCGAAAGCTGCACCGGTTCACTCGGAGCGGATTCCACCCGCGGCTCCGCGATCCGCCTGGGCGTCCCGGCGTGCGTGGGACCGATGCCGTACTCCCTTGCGAGACCGTGCACCTGGCGTGTGATCCGGCGCTGGTACCACTTCGGGGCGTACGCGCCCTCCGCGTACAGCCGCTCGTAGCGGCGCACCAGGTGCGGGTGGTGCCGGCCGAGCCAGGCCATGAACCACTCCCGGGCGCCGGGCCGCAGGTGCAGTACCAGGGGCGTCACCGAGGTGGCGCCGGCGGCGGCGATCGCCCGCACGGTCGCGCGCAGTTGGGCCGGTTCGTCGCTCAGGAAGGGGATGACCGGCGCCATCAGCACGCCGCAGCCGATTCCGCGCTCGCCGAGGGCCCTGACGACCTCCAGGCGGCGCTCCGGCGCGGGTGTGCCCGGCTCGACGGTGCGCCACAGCTCGGGATCGGTGAAGCCGACCGAGACCGAGATCCCCACGTCCGTTACCCGTGCCGCCCGCGTCAGCAGGTCCAGGTCGCGCAGGATCAGCGTGCCCTTGGTCAGGATCGAGAAGGGGTTCGCCCGCTCGGTGAGCGCCTCGACGATGCCCGGCATCAGCCGGTAGCGGCCCTCCGCGCGCTGGTAGCAGTCGACGTTGGTGCCCATCGCGACGTGCTCGCCCTGCCAGCGCCGCGAGGCCAGCTGGCGGCGCAGCAGCTCCGGCGCGTTCACCTTGACGACGATCTGGGAGTCGAAGCCGAGGCCGGTGTCGAGGTCCAGGTAGCTGTGCGTCTTGCGCGCAAAACAGTAGACGCACGCGTGCGAACAGCCGCGGTACGGATTGACCGTCCACTCGAACGGCATGCGCGAGGCGCCCGGCACCCGGTTGAGGATCGAGCGGGCCCGCACCTCGTGGAAGGTGATGCCGCGGAACTCGGGCGTGTCGAACGTGCGGGTGGTGACCGCGTCCGCGCCGAAGAGCGCGGGGTCGGCGGCCCGGGCGTGGTCGGAGTCCGTGAGGTTCTCCCAGCGCATGGCGCCTCCTCGGTAGTGCTGCGACCGCCACAATAGAACACTTGTTCCCTTGATCGTGCGGGCCGATCGTGGACCAGGTGAGGGGCCGGCCGCGGGACCAGTCGCACGGGGTCGCTTCACGCCCCCCGATTTGGTGGCCGGGCGGCGGGGTGGTTGGCTTGCCCCGACCCCGAGAACCAGGCCCTGGAGGAACCCGATGGCGCAGGTCGAGGCGGAGACGGAGCGGATCGTCGCGGCGGACGCGGAGACGGTGTTCGACACCCTCGCCGACTACAGCGGCACCCGCGCGAAGCTGCTGCCCGAGCACTTCAGCGAGTACGAGGTCCGCGAGGGCGGTGACGGCGAGGGCACCCTCGTGCACTGGAAGCTCCAGGCGACCAGCAAGCGCGTCCGTGACTGCCTGCTGGAGGTCACCGAGCCGTCCGACGGTGAGCTGGTGGAGAAGGACCGCAACTCCTCCATGGTCACCACCTGGCGGGTCACGCCGGCGGGCGAGGGCAAGTCCCGGGTGGTCGTCCACACCGCCTGGCAGGGTGCGGGCGGCGTCGGCGGCTTCTTCGAGAAGACCTTCGCTCCCAAGGGGCTGGCCCGCATCTACGACGCCATGCTCGCCAAGCTCGCGGCCGAGGTCGAGAAGTAGCCAAGAGGCGGGCGCAGGGCGGTCGTTGGCCGCCTCACCGGTTCGAGTGATCTCCGCCCGAAACCGCCGTACTTCCGTAACTCGTCGCACTTGTTCGCAGTTGCCGCATCAGGCGGCAATTGTGAGCAGGTGTGACGAGGGGAGCGGAACATGGGCGGGATCACTCTGGTGCAGGACGAACCGGTCACCGCACCAGCCACGCCTCCCGAGCCCCCCGCACCCGGGCCCGAGCCGGGAGCCGGGATGAGCCCGCGCCGGGTGCGGCTGGTCTTCGTCGGACTGATGCTGGCGCTGCTGCTCGCCGCGCTGGAGCAGATGATCGTCGCCACCGCGCTGCCGAAGATCGTCGGCGAGCTGCACGGCCTGGACAAGATGTCCTGGGCGATCACCGCCTACCTGCTCACCTCCACCGTCGGCCTGCCGATCTACGGCAAGCTCGGCGACCTCTTCGGCCGCAAGGGCGTCTTCCAGTTCGCCATCCTGGTGTTCGTCGTCGGCTCGGCACTCGCCGGCCGCGCCCAGACCATGGACCAGCTGATCGCCTTCCGCGCGGTGCAGGGCGTCGGCGCGGGCGGCCTGATGATCGGCGTGCAGGCGATCATCGCGGACATCGTGCCGCCCCGCGAACGCGGCCGGTTCATGGGCCTGATCGGCGCCGCCTTCGGACTCGCCTCGGTCGCCGGCCCCCTGCTGGGCGGCTACTTCACCGACCACCTCTCCTGGCGCTGGTGCTTCTACATCAACGTCCCCTTCGGCCTGGTCACCATGGCCGTCGTGGCCGTGGTCCTCAAGCTGCCCAGGCCGACGGCCAAACCCCGCCTCGACATCCTCGGCGCCCTGCTTCTCGCCGCCGCCTCCACCTGCCTGGTGCTGCTGACCAGCTGGGGCGGCACCGAGTACGAGTGGGGTTCCAGCGTCATCCTCGGCCTTGCCGCCGGAGCGGTCGCCGCCACCGTCCTCTTCCTGATCGCCGAACGCTTCGCGCCCGAACCCCTGATCCCGCTGCGGCTGTTCCGGGACTCCGTCTTCAACGTCACCGGCCTGGTGGGCCTCGTCGTCGGCATCGCCCTCTTCGGCGCCGCCAGCTACCTGCCGACCTTCCTCCAGATGGTCGACGGCGCCACCGCCACCGAGTCCGGCCTGCTGATGCTGCCGATGATGGGCGGCATCGTCGGCACTTCGATCATCTCCGGACAACTCATCAGCCGCACTGGGCGCTACCGGTCCCACCCGATCATCGGCAGCGCGCTGTCCGTGGCCGGCATGTGGCTGCTGTCCCGGCTCGACGCGGACACGCCCCGGCTCCACTACAGCATCTGGATGGCCGTCCTCGGCGCCGGCATCGGCATGGTGATGCCCGTCCTGGTCCTCGCCGTGCAGAACTCCGTACGCCCCGCCGACCTCGGCACCGCCACCAGTGCCAACAACTACTTCCGGCAGATCGGCGGCAGTGTCGGCGCGGCCGTCTTCGGCACCCTCTTCGCCGACCGCCTCACGGACGCCCTGGCCGACCGCGTGCCCGTCGAGGCGGGCACCGGGCTGCCCGACGCGGAGGCCATCACCCCACAGCTCGTCCACTCCCTGCCCCCGGCGCTGCGCGACGCCTACATCGGGGCGTACGCCGACGCCATGCCGCGGATCTTCCTCTACCTGGTGCCCGTCCTCGCCCTCGGCCTGCTCATCGCCTTCTTCCTCAAGGAGAAACCCCTGGTGTCCCACAACGCCTCCGTCACCGACCCGGAAACCGCGCAGCCCGCCCCGTCCGTCGCGCCCGTCCCGCAGGCCAGGTCGCCGTACGCCGCGGGCATCCCGGTCTGCGGCACCGTGCAGCACCCGGACGGCACCGTCGTGCCCCGCGCGGCACTCACCCTCATCGACGTCGGCGGCCAGCAGATCGGCCGTGGCGCCAGCGGCGACGACGGACGGTACGCGCTGGCCACACCCGGCTCGGGGTCGTACGTCCTGATCGCCGCGGCCGGCGGCCACCAGCCGCAGGCGGTCTCCGTGACCGTCGGCGAACGGCCGGTGGAGCTGGACGTCGTGCTCGGCGGGGCCGGCCGCCTCGCCGGCAGCGTGCTCACCGCGGACGGCAGCCCCGTGCGCGACGCGATCGTCACGCTGACCAACGTCCACGGCGAGGTCGTCTCCACCACCCGCAGCGGCCGGGAGGGCGGTTACGTCATCACCGAGCTGGTGGCCGGCGAGTACACCCTCGCCGCCAGCGCCCCCGCCTTCCGCCCGGCCGCGCTGCCGGTCAGCGTCCAGGCGGCCCGGGAGACCCGCCAGGACGTCGAACTGGCCGGTGGCGCCGTGCTGCGCGGCACTGTGCGCGCCGGTGGCGGACGCGTGGTCGAGGACGCGCGCGTGACACTGCTGGACGCGGCGGGCAACGTCGTGGACACCCTGACCACCGGCCCCGACGGCACCTTCCGGTTCGTCGACCTCTCGTCCGGCGAGTACACCGTCATCGCCGCCGGATACCCGCCCGTCGCCACGGTCCTCCAGGTGGCCGGCGGCGGCCGTACGGAACGCGACCTCCAGCTCGGACACGAGGACTGAGACCGGACACCGGCGCGCGGACGCGCGCCGGTGTGTTCGCGCGCCACCGATTCCCCCGTTGCCGCACATGGTCACCGGCCACCACCGTACGGTGGTGACGGCGACACAGATCTCGCGGAGCCGTGGGGAGAGAGGGCCTGACGCCATGGACCATGGCACCGAACGGGACGCACCTCCCGGCCGCGGAGCCGGATCCGGCGCCGTGCGGGCCGACCCCGTGGCGGGCCGCGTCCCACTGGCCGTGGTCGTGGTCGACCGCGACGGGCTGGTCTCCCACTGGAGCCGGGGCGCACGGCGGCTGTTCGCCCTGCCCAAGGAAGAGGCCATCGGGCGGCCCGCCCCCGACCTGCTCCCCGTCTCCGGCGTGCTGCCCGGAACCGAGGACGCCGGTGACGACCACGGCTCCTGGGCGGCGTACGACGGTCTCGGACCGGGGCTGGAGTCCTCCCTCGACGGACGGCTGTCCTACCCGGCGGCGGGCCGGGCCCGACTGACCGTGCCGGACGACGACCGTGTCGACGTGCTCTGGTGGGCCTACCCCCTGGTCGGCCCCGGCCCCGAGCGCCTGCTCGTACTGGCGGCCGACGCGGACGCGCTGCGGCGGGACCACGCCACCGGCGAGCCCGGCGAGGACCGGAACGGGGCCGCCGCCCCGACGACCGTCGAACGGATCGCCCCCGGCTTCGCCCTGCACACCGACTTCCCCGGAGCAGACGAGCTCGCCCGCCGCCTCCCCGAGATCCTGCCCAGCATGAGCGTCGGCGAGAGCGCCCGCATCGTCGCGCAGGTCCTGGAACTCGGCTACCCGGTGCTGGAGTTCAGCCAGAACGACCGGGTGCCCGTCACCCCCGACTGGGGCGTGCCCCGGCGCGCCGGGCGCAGGGCGCGCCGGGAGCGGGCGGCACGTGCCCTCGCGGCCGGTGAACCGGTCCCCGAGGACGTGCGCGAGGAGGCCGAGGACCTCGAGTACGCCGCCGTCCGCGAACGCCTGGAGTTCCTCAACGAGGTCAGCGGACGGATCGGCACCTCCCTGGACCTCTCACGGACCATCGTGGAGGTGAGCCGGGCCGTCGTCCCCCGCTTCACCGACGTCGCCGGCACCTACCTGCGCGAACAGATCGTCGCCGGTGAGGGCTTCCCCGACGGCGTGCCGGACACCACCACGATGTGGCACCGGGTGGCCCTGGAACACACCGACGAACCCGGCCGCTGGGACGACGTCGTACCGGTCGGCGAGGCCATGCCCTTTCCGGCGCACACCCCGTTCTTCCAGTGCATGACCAGCGGTGAACCCGTCCTGGTGCCGCGCATCACCGAGGAGATGGGCCACGCCATCGCCTCGCAGTTCGAGAAGCGGGACATCAGGCCGCTCATCACGGGCCGCTCGATGCTCCTGGTGCCGCTGAAGGCGCGCAACGTCGTCCTCGGCTTCATGATCCTGCTGCGCCACCCGGAGCGGCCCGTCTTCAACGACATGGACCGCGTCACCGGCGCGGAGCTCGCCGCCCGCGCGGGGCTCGTGCTCGACAACGCGCGCATGTACACGTACCAGGAGAACGTCGCGGAGACGCTCCAGGACAGCATGCTGCCGCACATCCCCGCGCGCATGGCGGGCTGCGACATCGCCACCCGCTACCTGCCCGGCACGCTGCTCGGCCGGGTCGGCGGCGACTGGTTCGACGCGGTGAAACTGCCCGGCGCCCGCACCGCACTCGTCGTCGGCGACGTCATGGGCCACGGACTGGGCTCCGCCGCCATGATGGGGCAACTGCGCACCGCCGTGCAGACCATGGCCGGACTCGACCTGCCGCCCGCCCAGTTGCTGCGCAACCTCGACGACCTCGCCCAGCGGCTCGGCGACACCTATCTGGCGACCTGCCTGTACGCCGTCTACGACCCCATCGCCGGGGAACTGCACCTCGCCAACGCGGGCCACATCCCGCCCGTCCTGGTCCGCGCGGCCGACGGGGGCAGCGAGCTGATCGAGCTGCCCACGGGGGCACCCGTCGGCGTCGGCGGGGTGCCCTTCGAGGCGGTGCGGGTGCCGGTGGCGCCCGGCGACCGGCTGGTGATGTGCACCGACGGTCTGGTGGAGGTGCGCGGCGCGGACATCGGCACCGGCCTGGCGACCCTGTGCGAGTCCGCCGCCCACCCGGCCGCCTCCATGGACGACGCCTGCGACACCATCATCCGCGCGCTGGGCACCCGCGGCGGCCGCAAGGACGACGTGGCCCTGCTGATGGCCAGGCTCAGCGGCGTCGACACCGACGCCGTCGCCGAGTGGCGCCTCGCCCGCGACCCCGTCGAGGTCGGCCGGGCCCGCGCGGCCGTCCGCGAGCAGCTCCACGACTGGGGCCTCGCGAAACTGGCCGACGCCGCCGAGCTGATGGCCGGCGAACTCGTCACCAACGCCGTACGGCACGCCCACGCCCGGCCCGTGGAACTGCGTCTGGTACGCGCCGACACGCTGCTGTGCGAGGTGGACGACGACGACCACGACCTGCCGGCGCTGCGCGGCGCCGGCCCCACCGACGAGGCCGGCCGAGGCCTGCGCGTGGTCAGCACCCTCGCCCGCGAATGGGGCGCGAGCCGTACGAAGACCGGCAAGACCGTCTGGTTCGAACTGACGCTGCCGCGTCGCTGAGCCGTCCCGTACCGCCGGGCCGTCGCGCGTCGACGGGGGCGCGCGACGTTCGCACGTCCGGTGAAGGAACGCGCCGGGCGCTTGTGGCCGTGCGCCGGGCGCGGTACACCGTACGAGCCCGTCACCGCCGACGGGCCGTACGTCGTCGCACCTGGGGAGACGCGCATGAGCGTGACGAGTCGGTACCGGAACGCCTGGGAGAGCTTCTGGAGCGAGGCACCCGAGGGACAGGGGGCGGTGTTCTGGGACGCGGAGCCGATGCTGACCGCCGGCCGTCACCTGGCCCACTTCGAGCCCCACCTCGTCGACCCGGGCCTGCCCATGATCGACCTCGGCTGCGGCAACGGCACCCAGACCCGCTACCTCGCCGAGCGCTTCGGGCACGTCGTCGGCGCCGATCTGTCCGCCGCCGCCCTCGACCGTGCCCGCCGCGCCGACCCCGCCGGTCAGGCGGCCTACCGGCAACTGGACGCCGCGGACAAGGCGGAGGCCGAGACGCTGCACGCCGAGCTGGGCGACGCCAACGTCTACGTGCGGGGCGTCCTGCACCAGTGCGAGCCGGACGACCGTCAGCCACTGGCCGACGCCCTCGCCGCTCTCCTCGGCGAGCGCGGCCGGGCCTTCCTGGTGGAGCCCTGCCAGGCCGCCAAGACCGTCCTCATGGGGCTGGCCCAGGGGCCCGACGGCCCGCCGGGCAAGCTCGCGCCCGTCCTCCGCCACGGACTGACGCCCGGTGCCGCCCCCGACGACGCGGTACCGGAGCACCTGCGCGCCGCCGGCCTCGCCGTCCTGGCGAGCGGTGAACTCCCGCTGGTCAGCACGGAGTACACGGCGGACGGCACGCGGATCGAACTGCCGTCGGCCTGGGTGGTGGCGGGAAGGGGGCGATGAGGGCGGCCGAGCGCCCCCGACCAGCCATTGGTCTGGGCCGGTGAGAGTTTTCCACAGGCCTGGCTGGGGGTCGGCGCGACCGCGTAACGTGGCGCAGCATGAAGATCCTCATCAGCGCCGACATGGAAGGCGCCACCGGTGTCACCTGGCCGGCCGACGTGCTGCCGGGGACCCCCCAGTGGGAGCGGTGCCGGTCGATGTTCACCTCGGACGTGAACGCGGCCGTCCTGGGTTTCCTCGACGGCGGGGCCGACGAGGTGCTGGTCAACGAGGCGCACTGGACGATGCGCAACCTGCTCCTGGAGCAGCTCGACGAGCGGACGCAGATGCTCACCGGCCGGCACAAGGCGCTGTCCATGGTGGAGGGCGTCCAGCACGGGGACGTGGACGGCATCGCCTTCATCGGGTACCACGCGGGCGCGGGCATGGAGGGCGTCCTCGCGCACACCTTCCTCGCCAACCAGATCACCGGTGTCTGGCTGAACGACGTACGGGCCAGTGAGGGTCTGCTCAACGCGCACGTCGTCGCCGAGTACGGGGTGCCGGTGGTGCTGGTCACCGGCGACGACGTGGCCTGCGAGGACGCGCTCGGGTACGCGCCGCAGGCGCTGAAGGTCGCGGTCAAGGACCATGTGTCGCGGTACGCGGCCGTGTGCCGTACGCCGGCCAGGACCGCCGCCGACATCCGGGCGGCGGCCAAGGAGGCGGCGGCGCTCGCGGTGCGGCACGAGCCGGTGAGCGGCGGGCCCTTCACCGTCGCCGTGGAGTTCGACGCCGAGCACCTGGCGGCGGCCTCGACCGTCGTGCCGGGTGTGGCCCGCGTCGGGGAACGCAAGGTGGCGTACACCCACGAGACCATGTTCGAGGCGATCCGTACTTTCAAGGCGGTCACCACGATCGCCTCGGCCGCCGTGGAGGAGCAGTATGGCTGAGCAGCAGTCCGGGCGGACGGGCGCACAGGCGCTGGACGAGGTCGTGCGGTTCACGTCCGACCTCATCCGGATCGACACGACGAACCGGGGCGGCGGCGACTGCCGGGAGCGCCCGGCCGCCGAGTACGCCGCCGCGCGGCTCGCCGAGGCCGGGATCGAGCCCACGCTGCTGGAGCGGACCGAGGGCCGGACCAACGTCGTCGCCCGCGTCGAGGGCACCGACCCGTCGGCCGGCGCGCTCCTCGTGCACGGGCACCTGGACGTGGTGCCCGCCGAGGCCGCCGACTGGAGCGTGGACCCCTTCTCCGGGGAGATCCGCGACGGGGTCGTCTGGGGTCGCGGCGCCGTCGACATGAAGAACATGGACGCGATGATCCTGGCCGTCGTGCGCGACTGGGCCCGGCGGGGAGTACGGCCCCGGCGGGACATCGTGATCGCGTTCACCGCGGACGAGGAGGCCAGTGCCGAGGACGGCTCCGGCTTCCTCGCCGACCGGCACGCCGCCCTGTTCGAGGGCTGCACCGAGGGCGTCAGCGAGTCCGGGGCGTTCACCTTCCACGACGGCGCCGGTCGGCAGTTCTACCCCATCGCCGCCGGTGAGCGCGGCACGGGCTGGCTCAAGCTCACCGCGCGCGGACGGGCCGGCCACGGGTCCAAGGTGAACGCGGAGAACGCCGTCACGCGGCTCGCCGCGGCGGTCACCCGCATCGGCGACCACGAGTGGCCGCTGCGCCTGACCCCGACCGTGCGCGCCGCGCTGAGCGAACTCGCCGCCGTCTACGGCATCGAGACCGACCTGCACGACGTGGACGCGCTGCTGGACAAGCTCGGCCCCGCGGCCAAGCTGGTCGAGGCCACCGTCCGCAACAGCAGCAACCCGACGATGCTCGACGCCGGTTACAAGGTCAACGTCATCCCCGGCGAGGCCGTCGCGTACGTCGACGGGAGGTTCCTGCACGGCTGCGAGGACGAGTTCCGCGCCACCCTCGACCGGCTCACCGGCCCGGACGTCGCCTGGGAGTTCGCCCACCGCGAGGTCGCCCTCCAGGCGCCGGTGGACTCGCCGACGTACGCCAGGATGCGCGCCGCTGTCGAGGAGTTCGCCCCGGAGGGACACGTGGTGCCGTACTGCATGTCCGGCGGCACGGACGCCAAGCAGTTCTCCCGGCTGGGGATCACCGGCTACGGGTTCGCGCCGCTGAAGCTGCCCGAGGGCTTCGACTACCAGGCGCTCTTCCACGGCGTCGACGAACGCGTGCCCGTCGAGGCGCTGCACTTCGGGGTGCGTGTCCTCGACCGTTTCCTGCGCACGGCCTAGCGGACGGCCGGGGACCGCGCCGAGAAGGAGCTGGAGGAAAGAGTGGGGGAGTCAGTGCAGACCCTGCCGTACGGATCGTGGCCGTCGCCGGTCGACGCGGCCCTCGCCGCCGCGCACGACGGGCGGCCCGACGACGTGGCCTTCGTCGGCGACGAGGTGTGGTGGACCGCGCCCCGGCCCGCCGAGGGCGGTCGGCGCACGCTGGTGCGGCGGCTTCCCGACGGCAGGGAGGAGCCGGTGCTGCCCGCGCCGTGGAACGTGCGCAGCCGCGTCCTGGAGTACGGCGGCCGGCCCTGGGCGGCCCACATGACCGACGCGGGGCCGCTGGTCGTCTTCGTGAACTTCGCCGACCAGCGGCTGTACTCCTACGAGCCGGGCGTCGGCGAGCCGCGTCCGCTGACGCCCGTCTCCGCGGTGGGGGGCGGGCTGCGCTGGGCCGAGCCGGAGCTGCGGCCCGAGCGCGGCGAGGTGTGGTGCGTCCTGGAGGAGTTCACCGGTGACCGGCCCACCGACGTGCGCCGGGTCCCCGTGGCGGTGCCGCTGGACGGCTCGGCGGCCGGTGACCGGAGCGCGGTGCGCGAACTCGTCGGCGAACGCCACCGGTTCGTCACCGGCCCCCGAGTCTCGCCCGACGGGCGGCGCGCGGCGTGGCTCGCCTGGGACCACCCCCGCATGCCCTGGGACGGCACCGAGCTGATCGTCGCGGAGATCGGCGCCGACGGCACCTTCCTGGACGCCCGGCCCGTCGCCGGCGGGCCCGAGGAGTCGATCGCCCAGGTCGACTGGGCGCCCGACGGCGCCCTGCTGTACGCCTCGGACCGCACCGGCTGGTGGAACCTCTACCGCGACGGACGGCCGCTGTGCGCCCGAGAGGAGGAGTTCGGCGGACCGCTGTGGAAGCTCGGCCAGCGCTGGTTCGCGCCGCTGGACAGCGGCCTGCTCGCCGTCGTGCACGGCCGTGGCGCCACCGCCCTCGGCATACTCGACCCCGAGACCGGCGAAGTCGTCGACGCGGCCGGTCCCTGGACCGAGTTCGCCACGACCCTCGCCGTCCACGGCGAGCGCGTCGCCGCCGTCGGTGCCGGCCCGCGCAGCGCCTTCGAGGTGGTCGAGCTGGACGCCCGCACCGGCCGGACCCGGGTCATCGGCGCCCCGCACGAGGACGCCGTCGACCCGGCGTACTACCCCGAGCCGCACAGCCGCACCTTCACCGGACCCGACGGCCGCGAGATCCACGCGCACGTCCATCCGCCTCACAACCCCGGCTTCCACGCACCGGACGGCGAGCTGCCGCCGTACGTGATCTGGGCACACGGCGGCCCCACCAGCCGCTCGCCCCTCGTGCTGGACTTGGAGATCGCCTACTTCACCTCCCGCGGCATCGGCGTCGCCGAGGTCGACTACGGCGGCTCCACCGGGTACGGCCGGGAGTACCGCGACCGGCTGCGCGGGCAGTGGGGCGTGGTCGACGTCGAGGACTGCGCCGCCGTCGCCCTCGCCCTCGCCGACGAGGGCGCCGCCGACCGGAGGCGGCTCGCCGTACGCGGCGGCAGCGCGGGCGGCTGGACCACCGCCGCATCCCTGGCCACCACCGACGTCTACGCCTGCGGCACCGTCATCTACCCGGTCCTCGACCTGACCGGCTGGGCCACGGGAGGGACCCACGACTTCGAGTCGCAGTACCTGGAGAGCCTGATCGGACCCCACGCCGAGGTGCCCGGCCGGTACGCCGAGCGGTCGCCCGTCACGCACGTCGACCGGATCACCGCGCCCTTCCTGCTGCTCCAGGGCCTGGACGACGTGATCTGCCCGCCGGTGCAGTGCGAGCGGTTCCTCGACCGCATGGCGGGCCGGGGAGTGCCGCACGCGTACCTCGCCTTCGAGGGCGAGGGACACGGATTCCGGCGCGCGGAGACCATGGTGCGCGCCCTGGAGGCGGAACTCTCCCTCTACGCCCAGGTCTTCGGTCTGAACCGGCCGGACGTCCCCACCCTGGAGCTGACCCGGTGAAGCCATTGAACCGGCCGGTCAGGCTCGCCCCCGGGGCCCGGGTGGCGGTCGTCGCGCCCAGCGGGCCCGTGCCGGAGGAGCGGCTGCAGGCGGGACTGGACGTGCTGCGCGGCTGGGACCTGGACCCGGTCGTGGCCCCGCACGTCCTGGACCGGCACCCGTCCTTCGACTACCTCGCGGGCACCGACGCGGACCGTGCCGCCGACCTCCAGTCCGCCTGGTGCGACCCGTCCGTCGACGCCGTGCTGTGCGCCCGCGGCGGGTACGGCGTCCAGCGCATGGCCGACCTGCTCGACTGGGAGGCGATGCGGGCGGCCGGGCCGAAGGTGTTCGTCGGCTTCAGCGACATCACCGCGCTGCACGAGGCCTTCGCCACCCGCCTCGGCCTGGTCACCCTGCACGGGCCGATGGCCGCCGGGACCGACTTCCTCAAGAACGCCCGGGCACAGGAGCACCTGAAGGCCACCCTGTTCGCGCCGGAGACGGTCCGCGTGATCGCCTCCGACGGCACCCCCATGGTCCCGGGCCGGGCCCGGGGCGTCACCCTCGGCGGCTGCCTCGCCCTGCTCGCCGCCGAGATCGGTACCCCGCACGCCCGCACCTCCGCGCGAGGCGGGCTGCTGTGCCTGGAGGACGTGGGGGAGGAGACGTACCGGCTGGACCGCTACCTCACCCAGTTGCTGCGGGCCGGCCTGCTCGACGGCGCCGCCGGGGTGCTGCTCGGATCCTGGCACGAGTGCGAGCCACGCGAGCGGCTGCGGCCGATGCTGGCCGACCGGCTCGGCGGCCTCGGCGTGCCGGTCGCCGAGGACTTCGGCTTCGGGCACTGCGAGGGCGCGCTGACCGTTCCGTTCGGCGTGGCGGCGGAACTCGACGCGGACGCGGGCACCCTCACGCTGGAGGAACCGGCCCTGCGCTGAACCGCGCCCCGCACCCGCCCGTCGTAGGCTGGCGGAATGCCGCACAACGCATCCCGCCACCTCGCCGAGGGCCCGCGCGTGGGCATACGGCACTTCACCTACGAGGACGGCGCCGAGTTCACCGCCCGCGCCCGGGAGAGCAAGGACCTGCACCACCCGTGGCTCTTCCCGCCGGACAGCCTTCAGGCGTACGAGGCGTACGCGGCCCGGCTCATCGAGGACCCCACCAAGGCCGGGTTCCTGATCTGCGAGAAGGGCGCGGGCACGGCGGACGGCGGCGCCATCGCCGGGTTCGTCAACATCAACAACATCGTGCACGGCGGCTTCCTCAGCGGCACGCTCGGCTACGGCGCGTTCGCCCACGCCGCCGGGCGGGGGCTGATGCGCGAAGGGCTGGGCCTCGTCGTGCGGTACGCCTTCGGGCCGATGCGGCTGCACCGGCTGGAGATCAACGTGCAGCCGGGCAACGCCGCCTCCATCGCGCTGGCCCGTGCCTGCGGCTTCCACCTGGAGGGCTTCTCGCCGCGGATGCTCCACATCGACGGCGCGTGGCGGGACCACCAGCGCTGGGCGATCACCGCCGAGACCGTGACCTCCGGTTGATCTGCCGCGCCGAATGTCCGTGGGGCGCCCTGTTCAGCGGGCCCGGGAGGGGCTTCCATGGGGAAGCGTGACGACGATCCGACGTGAGGTACTGACGCTGCCCGCCGCCCCGCTGGGGCCGGACAACCCCCTGCCGCCGCTGCGCCCCCTGGACGAGGCCCACCGCATCGACGAACGCGACCGGGCCGGCCTGCCCCGGGACATGGCCCGCCAGGTCGGTTACGCACCCCTGCGCAGCCTGCTGCCCGCGCCGGTCCGGGACGGTTACGGGCGGGTGCGCGAGCCCCGCGAGTTCGACGCCCTCGTCCTCGAGAACGACCGGCTGCGGGCCACCGTCCTGCCGGCCCTGGGCGGCCGCGTCACCTCCCTCTTCCACAAGCCGACCGACCGCGAGCTGCTCTACGTCAACCCAGTGCTCCAGCCCGCCAACTTCGCCCTCAACGGCGCCTGGTTCTCCGGCGGCATCGAGTGGAACATCGGCGCCACCGGGCACACCACCCTCTCCTGCTCGCCCGTGCACGCCGCGCGCGTGCCCGCCCCCGACGGCGGTCAGATGCTGCGCCTGTGGGAGTGGGAGCGGCTGCGCGACCTGCCCTTCCAGGTCGACCTGTGGCTTCCGGAGGGCTCGGACTTCCTCCACGTGGGCGTCCGCGTCCGCAACCCGCACGAGCGCCCGGTCCCCACGTACTGGTGGTCCAACATCGCCGTCCCCGAGGACCGCCGCGTCCTCGCCCCCGCCGACGAGGCCTGGCTCTTCGGCTACGAGAGGCGGCTGCGCCGCGTCCCCGTCCCGTCCCACGACGGCGCCGACCGCACCTACCCGCGCAACAGCACCCACCCCGCCGACTTCTTCTACGAGGTGCCGGACGGGCGGCGCCGCTGGATCGCCGCGCTCGCCGAACACGGGCACGGGCTGGTGCAGACGTCGACCGACGTGCTGCGCGGCCGGAAGCTGTTCGTGTGGGGCACCGGGCCGGGCGGACGGCGCTGGCAGGAGTGGCTCACCGAGCCCGGCACCGGCGGCTACTGCGAGATCCAGGCCGGACTCGCCCGCACCCAGCTGGAACACGTCAAGCTGGAGGCGGAGAGCGAGGTGTCCTGGCTGGAGGCGTACGGGCCGCTCGACGCGGATCCGCGGGGGGAGTGGCACACCGTGCTGGGCCGGGCCGAGGACCGGCTGGAGGCCGTCCTGCCGCGCACCGGCGTGGACGCGGCGTACGAGGCCTGGCGGCCCTGTGCCGACGCCGAGCCCGGCGAGCGCCTGGCCACCGGATCGGGGTGGGGTGCCCTCGAAGTGCTCCGCGCGGGCTGGAAGCTGCCCGGCACCCCCTTCGAGGAGACCACCCTCGGCGACGAGCAGCGGCCCTGGCTGCACCTCCTGCACGCCGGGTCGCTGCCCGAGCCCGACTCCGGTGCGCCGCCCGGCGGCACGCTGGTCGCCCGGCCCTGGCGCGACATGCTGGAGACCACGGCCGCCACACCCGTCGCCGAGTACCACCTCGGAGTCGCCCAGTGGCACGGCGACGACCGGGCGCAGGCGGTGCGCAGCTGGGAGCGCGGCCTGAAGAACGCCGCCACCCGCTGGCCGCTGCTGCGCTGCCTCGCCGTAGCCGACCGGGAGGACGGCCACCACGAGCGGGCCGCCGACCGGTACGCGGAGGCCTTCGACGACCTGTGCGCACGGGTACGGGACGGTGCGCCCGCCCCCCGGCCCGAGCGGGACCCGGCGGGCTCCGGGGAGACGGGCCGGCTGCCGGTCGGGACGGCGCGCGCTGCGGGGAGGGCCGGTGCGGAGACGCGGACGCCCGGTGCGGGGGCGGCCGGTGCCGCGGACGGCCGCGCGTCCTGGACGGCGGTCACGGCCGCGCTCGGCGGCGAGGCGATCGCAGCGCTGCTCGCGGTCGGACGCACGGCGGACGCCCGGTCCGTGTGGGAGCGACTGGATCCCGCCGTCCGGGCCCGCGGCCGGTTCCGGCTCACCGAGGCGGCGCTGCTGGCCGCCGAGGGCCGGAACGCTGAGGCACGGGCCGTCTTCGACGAGGGCTTCGAGGTCGCCGACCTGCGCGAGGGCGACGAGGTCATCGGCCGGCTGTGGTCCCGGCTCACCGACGAACCGCTTCCCGCCCGGCACGACTTCAGGATGCGGCCGGACGGGGACTGAGCCCCGCCCGGCCCGGGGCTATGCCCGCCGGTCCACGTACTCGTAGATCGTGCCGTCCGGGTGCCGGGCGATCAGATTGCGGCCCGCGGGCGTCGGGACCGGTCCCGCGATGATGTCCGCGCCCAGCGAGCTGAGCACCCGGTGGGTCTCCTCGACGTCGGTCACGGCGACCGTCGCGGTCACCTTGCGCAACACCTCGAGCTGGGACTCGGGGCCGCTCATCAGCAGGAAGCAGCCGACGGCGGCGACTTGGACGCCGCCGCGTTCGAAACGGTGCGCCTGGCCGCCGGCCAGGCCTTCGTAGAAGGGGATCGCCTTCTCCAGGTCGTCGACGTAGATGCGCAGTGTGGCTCCCAGAATGTCCATGCGGACGAGCCTAGTTGGGACTCGTGCGGCCCCGGGCCACCGTCCCGCCCATGGAATCCGTGGCCGCGGGTACCCGCAACGCATGGACCGCATGGATCACTTGGAACACCTGGACAAGCATCTGGTCGACGAACTGGCGCAGGTGGCACGCGAGACCGTGCGCGACGAGCTGCGGGAACAGACACGCAAGCAGCGCCGCAAGGCCACGCTGTACGCCGCGTCCGGTGCCGCCGCCCTGTACGCGGGCGCGGCCCTCGCGCTCACCGTGGGCCTGGCCCTCGCCGTCGGCCTGCCGGACTGGGCCGCCGCGCTGATCACGGCCGCCCTCCTGGGCGTCGCGGCCTACCTGCTGCGCGGTGCGGCCCGGCCGGGGACCGCCCACGGCGAGGGACACGGCCACACCCTCAGTGGTGGCGCGCCGGCCGCTCCGCCGAACGGGCTCGGCGTGCCGTACCCGCCGATGCCGCCGGTCGCGCCCGGCGGTGCCGGCGGCGCGACCGGCGCCCCGGGGGCGGGCACGCCCGCACCGGGCGCCACCGGGCCGGTGGCACCGCGCCAGGACGACATCGACCCCGAAGCCCCGCACCGCCGGGGCTGACCGGCCCCGGAACCGGACGGCACGGCACGGCACCCCCCGAACGCGGTTCGGGGGGTGCCGTGCCGTGCCGGTCAGGCGCTCTGCTGCAACTGCGGCAGCACCTTGGTGCGGTAGAAGTCGAAGAAGCCGCGCAGGTCGGGACCGATCTGGTTGACGTAGACCCGGTCGAAGCCGGCGTCGGCGAACTGCCTGAGCTCCGCGACGTGCTCGTCCGCGTCGTCGCCGCAGACCCGGTTGTCCCGGACCATGTCCTCGGTGACGAGGGTCTGGGCCTGCTCGAAGTGCTTCGGTGACGGCAGCACCTGGCCCAGCTCGCCCGGCAGCAACTCGTTGGCCCACAGCCGGTGCACGGTCCGTACCGCCTCGTCCCGGTCGGTGTCGTAGCAGACCTTGGTGCCCCCGCTGACCAGTTTCCCGCCGCCCCCGCCCTTGCGGTACTGCTCCACCATCGAGCTGTCCGGCATCATCGTGATGTAGCCGTCGCCCACCCGCGAGGCGAGCTTTGTCGCCGCCGGGCCGAAGCCGGAGATGTCGATCGGGACGGGCTCGTCCGGGACCGTGTAGAGGCGGGCGTTCTCCACCGTGTAGTGCGTGCCGTGGTGGTTGACCTCCTCACCGGTGAACAGCCGGCGCATGATGAGGATGGCCTCCTCCAGCATCTCCAGGCGTACGTGAGCGGCCGGCCACGCGTCCCCGAGGATGTGCTCGTTGAGCGCCTCCCCGGTGCCGACGCCGAGCCGGAATCGGCCGTCCGTCATCACCGCGCTGGTCGCCGCGGCCTGCGCCACCACCGCCGGGTGGATGCGCACGGTCGGGCAGGTCACCGCCGTCTCGACGGGCAGGGACACCGCGTCGGACAGCGCGCCGATCACCGACCACACGAACGGGCTCTGCCCCTGCTCACCGTTCCACGGGTGGTAGTGGTCCGAGATCCACAGCGCCTGGAAGCCGGCCTGCTCGGCCATCCGCGCCTGTTCGATCAGCTCCGCGGGACCGTACTGCTCGCAGGAGAGGAAATAGCCGTACTCGGGCATGGGGGGTTGCCTCCGGAACATGGGGCGGGTGGGTCCCGGGCCGAGTACCCGGGCGTACGCGGGGAAACCGGGGGCGGCGGCCGTCCGCCGGACGTTTGGGCGTCCTGGTCAAGGGGACGCGGAAGGCTCCCGAGGTACGCGACAGCCCGGAGGCGAACCGTGAGCCGACCCCGCATCGTGATCGTCGGTGCCGGCTTCGCCGGGTACCGGACGGCCCGCACCCTGTCCCGGCTCACCCGGCACCAGGCCGACATCACCCTGCTCAACCCGACCGACTACTTCCTCTACCTGCCCCTGCTCCCGCAGGTCGCCGCCGGAGTCCTGGAACCGCGCCGGGTCAGCGTGTCCCTGTCCGGCACCCTGCCGCGCGTCCGGCTGGTGCTCGGCGAGGCCGACGGCATCGACCTCGACGGACGCACCGTGCACTACACGGACCCGGAGGGCGGCGGGGGCACCCTGTCCTACGACCGGCTGGTCCTCGCCGCGGGCAGCGTCAACAAGCTGCTGCCCATCCCCGGCGTCGCCGAGCACGCCCACGGCTTCCGCGGGCTGCCGGAGGCGCTCTACCTGCGCGACCACGTGACCCGGCAGGTGGAGCTGGCCGCCGCGGCGGGCGACCGCGCCGAGTGCGCCGCCCGGTGCACCTTCGTCGTGGTCGGTGCGGGGTACACCGGTACGGAGGTCGCCGCGCACGGCCAGATGTACACCGACGCCCAGGTCCGCAGGCATCCGATGCGGACCGGCATGCGGCCCCGCTGGATGCTGCTGGACGTGGCGGAACGGGTGCTGCCCGAGATGGACGAACGGCTCTCCCGCACCGCCGAGCGGGTGCTGCGGCAGCGGGGCGTCGACGTCCGGATGGGGACCTCCGTGAAGGAGGCCACGCACGACGGGGTCCTGCTGACCGACGGTACGACCGTGGACACCCGCACGCTGGTGTGGTGCGTGGGCGTGCGGCCCGACCCGCTGGTGGAGTCCCTGGGGCTGCCCATGGAACGCGGCCGGCTCCTCGTCGACCCGCACCTCCAGGTGCCGGGGCGGCCCGAGCTGTTCGCCTGCGGTGACGTGGCGGCGGTGCCCGACCTGTACCAGCCCGGCCAGTACACGCCGATGACCGCGCAGCACGCCTGGCGGCACGGCAAGGTCTGCGCCCAGAACGTCGCCGCGTCACTCGGCATCGGCGGCGAGCGGCGGGCCTACCGCCACCGCGACATGGGGTTCGTGGTCGACCTGGGCGGCGCGAAGGCCGCCGCCAACCCGCTGGGGGTGCCGATGTCCGGCCCGGCGGCGGGCGCGGTCACCCGGGGCTACCACCTCGCGGCGATGCCGGGCAACCGGGTGCGGGTGGCCGCGGACTGGCTGCTCGACGCGGTGCTGCCCCGGCAGGCGGTCCAGCTGGGCCTCGTACGCTCCTGGTCCGTGCCCCTGGAGTCGGCGTCGCCGGAGGTGGCGCGGGTACCGGGACGGCCGGACGTTGAACCCGCCGGCACCCGGGCAGGCGGTGACTCGACCGCGCGGCGGCCCGAGGCCGGCGCCGCGGAGGACCGGCCGGGTGGGGACTCCGCGAAGGGGCAGCCCGATGCTGAGCGGGCCAAGGCACATCTCAGCGGTGAGCCTGCGAAGAATCAGCCGGGTGGTGAACCTGCGAAGGGGCAGCCGGGTGGTGAGCCCGCGAAGAATCAGCCGGGTGGTGAGCCCGCGAAGAATCAGCCCGGTGCGGACACCACAGCAGAGGCCCGCCCCGGCGGGGAGTCCGCCAAGGCCGCCGGACCCCGTCCGGCCGCCCACGCGCCCGGCAAGCCGCGGAAGACGTCCAAGCCGTCCACCGCTCCGAAGCCCTCCGCCGTGGCCCAGCAGGCCGAGCGGGCCAAGCCCGCAGGGGCTTCCGGCGCCACCCGGTCGGGGTCCCCCGGCAGCCGCGCGCCGAGCCGCTCCGCCGGCCCGCCCGCCGACCCCGGACCCGAACCCCCGGCGAACCAGCCGCCCCCCGGACCCGACATCGCCCCCGGCCCCGTCAAGCGAACCGACGGCCGCGCCGCGGAAGGAGACTCATGAACACCGGTGAACTCGTCGACCTCGGACAGCAGCTGCGCGTCGACAGTGTACGGACGTCCGCCGCCGCGGGCTCCGGGCACCCGACGTCCTCGATGTCCGCCGCGGACCTGATGGCCGTACTCCTCGCCAACCACCTCCGCTACGACTTCGAGCGCCCCGCCCACCCCGGCAACGACCGCTTCGTCCTCTCCAAGGGCCACGCGTCGCCCCTCCTCTACTCCGCCTACAAGGCGGCCGGCGCCATCGACGACGAGGAGCTGCTCACCTTCCGCAAGCTGGGCAGCCGCCTGGAGGGACACCCCACGCCGCAGCGGCTGCCGTGGGTGGAGACGGCCACCGGGTCGCTCGGCCAGGGGCTGCCCGTGGGCGTGGGCATCGCGCTGTCCGGCAAGCGGCTGGACCGCAGCGACTACCGCGTGTGGGTGCTGTGCGGTGACAGCGAGATGGCCGAGGGATCGGTGTGGGAGGCCGCGGAGCACGCCGGGTACGAGCAGCTCGACAACCTCACCGTGATCGTCGACGTCAACCGGCTCGGCCAGCGCGGTCCGACCCGGCACGGCCACGACCTCGACGCGTACGCGCGCCGGTTCCGGGCCTTCGGCTGGCACACCGTCGAGATCGACGGCCACGACGTGGACGCCATCGACCGTGCCTACGGCGAAGCACTGTCCACCAAGGGCCAGCCCACGGCCGTCATCGCCCGCACGCTGAAGGGCAAGGGCGTGCAGGCCGTCGAGGACCGTGAGGGCCAGCACGGCAAGCCGCTCCCGGAGGCCGAGGAGGCGATCGCCGAGCTCGGCGGGGAGCGCGACCTCACGGTACGGGTGCAGGAGCCGCCCGCAGCCCGGGCGCTGCACTCGGCCGGCACCGGGGAGATCGAACTGCCGCGCTACGACAGGGACGACGAGGTCGCCACCCGCAACGCCTTCGGCGAGGCGCTCGCCGCGCTCGGCACCGCCCGGGGCGACGTGGTCGCCCTCGACGGCGAGGTCGGCGACTCCACGCGCGCCGAGTTCTTCGCCAAGGAACACCCCGAGCGGTACTTCGAGTGCTACATCGCCGAGCAGCAGATGGTCGCCACGGCGGTCGGGATGGCGGCGCGCGGCTGGGTGCCGTTCGCCACCTCGTTCGCCGCCTTCCTGACCCGGGCGTACGACTTCGTGCGCATGGCGTCCGTCAGCGGCTCCGGCATCAACCTCGTCGGATCGCACGCGGGCGTCGCGATCGGCCAGGACGGGCCCAGTCAGATGGGCCTGGAGGACATCGCGATGATGCGGGCCATCCACGGCTCGACCGTGCTGTACCCGTGCGACGCCAACCAGACCGCCCGGCTCGTCGCCGAGATGGCAGGCCTGGAGGGCATCCGCTACCTGCGCACTTCGCGCGGCGGCAGCAAGGTGATCTACGGCCCCGACGAGGAGTTCCCCGTCGGCGGCAGCAAGGTCCTGCGCTCCTCCGACCGCGACCGGCTCACCGTCGTCGCGGCCGGTGTCACGGTGCACGAGGCGCTCGCCGCGGCCGACGCGCTGGCGCAGGACGGCATCCAGGTCCGGGTGATCGACCTCTACTCGGTCAAGCCCGTCGACCGGGCCACCCTGCGCCGGGCCGCCGAGGAGACCGGCTGCCTGCTCACCGTGGAGGACCACCGCCGGGAGGGCGGGATCGGGGACGCGGTCCTCGACGCCTTCGCCGACGGGCGGCCCGTGCCCCGCCTGGTCCGGCTCGCCGTCGAGATGATGCCGGGCTCCGCGAGCCCGGCCGAGGAGCTGCACGCCGCGGGGATCGACGCCGAGTCCATCGAGGCGGCCGGACGGATGCTGGTGGAGCAGGCGATCGTCCCGTGAGCCGTGACGCCGTACGGACCGTCCGGGCCGGCCGGCGCGCGGTGGAGGTGCACCGGCCGGACAAGGTGCTGTTCCCGAAGGGGGAGAGCGGTGAAGACGAGTACACCAAGGCCGACCTCGTCGACTACTACCACGCAGTCGCCCCCTTCATGCTGCCGCACCTGCGGGGCCGTCCGCTGATGCTGGAGCGGCACCCGGAGGGTGTGGACGGCCCCCGCTTCATGCAGAAGAACACGCCGGAGCACTACCCGGACTGGATCGGCCGTGTGGAGGTGGGCAAGGAGGGCGGCACCGTCTGCCACACCGTCTGCGACGACACCGCCACCCTCCTCCACCTCGCCGACCAGGCAGCCATCACCCTGCACCGCTGGCTGTCCCGGGCCGGGGACGTGGACCGGCCCGACCGCATGGTCTTCGACCTCGACCCGGCCGGCGACGACTTCCCGGCGGTCCGGGAGGCTGCCGGGCTGCTGGGTGAACTGCTCGACGAGCTGAAGCTGCCCTCGGCACTCATGACCACCGGGTCCCGGGGGCTCCACGTGGTCGTCCCGCTGAGCGGCCGTCAGGACTTCGACGAGGTCCGGGAGTTCGCCCGGGACGTCGCCGACGTGCTGGCCGCCGACCGGCCCGAGCGGCTCACCACCGCCGCCCGGAAGAAGGACCGGGGCGACCGGCTCTACCTCGACATCCAGCGCAACGCCTACGCGCAGACCGCGGTCGCCCCCTTCACCGTGCGGGCCCTGCCCGGCGCCCCTGTCGCCACCCCGATCTCCCGGGACCAGTTGGACGACCCCGCGCTGCACGCCCGCCGCTGGACGATCGCCGACGCCGCCGACCAGGCACGTACCCGGCCCTGGGCCGCGATCGCCGGCCGTGGCAGGGACCTGGGTCCCGCCCGGCGGCGGCTGGACGCCCTGCGCGGCTGAGCCGGCCGCGGCGGGGTGCGCGGGGGACGGGGGGGCGGGCACATGCCTGCGCCGGTGGAGGTTTGGCGAACACTCTTGCGGCCACACGGAGGGGGAGGTGGCCATGTCGAACACGAACAACACGTCCGAATCGCAAGGCTCACAACAGAGTTCACAGAGCCCACAGAACTCACGCAAATCAGAAAAGCCGCAGAAGTCACACAACTCACGTGACTCACACAACTCGCAGCAGTCACAGCAGTCACAAGAAGCACAGGAGCCGCGTAGGCCCCGGCCGATGGAGGTGCTGCGTGAGGCCCGCGCCCAGCTCGCGGAACTCACCGGCATGACCGCGGAGACCGTGTCGTCCTTCGAGAAGACGGCGGAGGGCTGGTCGCTGGAGGTCGAGGTGCTCGAACTCGAGCGCGTGCCCGACACGATGAGCCTGATGGGGAGCTATCAGGTGGAACTCGACTCCGAGGGGCAGCTCACGGGCTACCGACGCGTCCGGCGTTACGAACGCGGACGGGCCGACTCGCGCGGCGGCCGCTAGGCCGTCGGGCCGGTCGGACCGCACCCGAACCCACACCCACAGACAAGACGGAGGAACAGCTGGCATGACTGTCGTACCGGCACAACAGACCGGCGGCGGAGGCGGCAGCAGCGGCCTTTACGACGTGCTCGAGCTTGTTCTGGACAGGGGGCTCGTCATCGACGCATTCGTGCGCGTCTCCCTGGTCGGCATCGAGATTCTGAAGATCGACGTCCGCGTCGTCGTCGCCAGCGTCGACACCTATCTGCGCTTCGCCGAGGCGTGCAACCGGCTCGACCTGGAGGCCGGGCCCCGCAAGGACCCGGGGCTGCCCGACCTGGTCGGGGAGATGACCGAGTCCGGCGCCCGCGGCAAGTCCAAGGGGGCGCTGTCCGGCGCCGCCGAGACCATCTCCGACGCGTTCAAGCAGGCCCGTGACGAGGGCGGCTCCGAGCGCGAGACCGCTTCCCGTCCGCGCGCCCGCAAGGCCGCGCCCTCGCGCCGGAAGGAGGAGCAGGAGTGAGTACGTACGTCTACGGCATCACCGCCGGCTCGCACCCCTCGCCGCCCGCGGAGCTGACCGGGGTCGGCGACCCGCCGTGCAAGGTGCGCGTCCTGAAGGCGGGCGAGCTGACGGCCGTGGTCAGCGACGCGCCCGAGGGGCTGCGTCCCAAGCGCCGGGAACTGCTCGCCCACCAGAACGTGCTCAGCGAGGTGGGTGCGGCCGGCTGCGTGCTGCCCATGCGCTTCGGCAGCGTCGCCCCGGACGACGACGCGGTCACCGCCGTGCTCGCCGAGCGCGCGGAGCACTACCGGGAACGCCTCGGGGCGCTGGACGGCCGGGTCGAGTACAACATCAAGGCCAACCACGTGGAGGAGGCCGTCCTGCACCACGTGATGGCCGAGAACCCGGAGATCCGCGCCCTCGCCGAGTCCAACCGGCAGCAGGGCGGCGGAAGTTACGAGGACAAGATCCAGCTCGGTGAGATGGTCGCGGCCGCGGTGAAGGGCAAGGAGGCGCAGGACGCCGCGGCGCTGGAGCGCGCCCTGGAGCCCGCCGCCGACGCCGTGAGCACGGGCCCCGAGTCCACCGGCTGGCTGGCCAACGTGTCGTTCCTGGTGAACCGGGAGTCGGCCGAGGAGTTCCTGGCCGCCGTGGAGCGGGCCCGCGCGGACATGCCGCACCTGGAGGTGCGGGTGAACGGCCCGCTGCCGCCGTACAGCTTCGTCGAGCCCGGCCCCGCCGAGCCCGCGGGCACCGCGGCCGGCGGAATGGACGCCGGAACGGAGTGAGGACGTGGGACTGATCTCGGAGGTCCTGCTGCTGCCGTTCGCCCCGGTGCGCGGCAGCGCCTGGGCCATCAGACAGGTGTTGAACGAGGCCGAGCGGATCTACTACGACCCCGCCACGGTCCGAGCCGAACTGGCCCGCCTGGAGGAGCAGCTGGAGGCCGGTGAGATCACCGAGGAGGAGTTCGACCGACAGGAGGACGGGCTTCTGGACCGGCTGGAGATCGCTTCGCGCACGAGCGCGGGATTGGGCAACGGGACGGCACCATGAACCGAGTCGGACTGGGCCTCGCAGTAGGGGCCGGATATCTGCTGGGACGCACGAAGAAACTGAAACTCGCGGTCGCCGTGGGCACCATGGTGGCCGGCAAGAAGCTGAACCTGACGCCGAAGGGCATCGCGGAGCTGGTCAACTCGCAGCTGCAGAGCAACCCCCAGTTCAAGGAGATCGGGGACCAGCTGCGCACCGATCTGCAGGGCGTCGGCAAGGCGGCCTCCGGGGCGCTGGTCGAGCGGCAGATAGACGCGCTGGCCGATCGCCTGCACGGGCGCACGGCACAGGTCCGCGACCAGCTCTCGGGCGTGGCGTCGAAGGCACCGGGTGTCGGCTCCGACGACTTCTCCCGCGACTCCGAGGCCTCGGAGGACTCGGAGCCGTACGAGGAGCGCGAGGACCACGAGGACGAGGAGCCGGGGGAGCCCGAGGAGCGGAGCGAGCGAGCCCCGAAGAAGGCCCCGCCTCCGGAGCGCAAGGCCGCCAAGAAGACGCCCGCGAAGAAGGCGGCGGCCAAGGCCCCCGCCAAGAAGGCGGCGGCGAAGCGGGCCCAGCCCGCCAGGAAGGCGGCCGGCAGGAAGACCGCCGGAGCCAGGAGTGCCGCGCGCGGCGCCACCGGCGACCGGCAGTCGAAGGGCGGTGATGAGCGATGACCGACACCCTCGGTTCCGCGGCCTCCACGGCGGGCAAGGCCGCGAAGAAGAACCCGCTCGCCGACGTGGCGCAGAGCGAGGCGGCCGACCGTCTCAAGGCGGAGGTGCAGGACTACCTGGCCGCCCAGGTCACACGGCTGCTGACCGGTGTCGGCACCAAGCTCGGCGAGACCACCGGCAAGCTGAACGACATCGCCGAGGGAAACAGCCCCGGTTTCGCCAAGCTAGCCCTCGACGGCGGACGCAAGCTCGCCGAGGGCAAGAGCCCCGTGCGGGCCGCGTTCGAGGCAGGCGCCGGCAAGGTGAAGGACAACGTGGTCGGCGCGTTCAAGAACCTCGGCGGCGGCAAGGGCCGGAAGAAGGGCGGCGGCGGTCAGAAGCCGACGGTCATCATCGAGTACGTCGACGTCGGCGTGCCGCTGCGCACGGCCTACGACCAGTGGACCCAGTACCAGGAGTTCAGCACCTTCGCCAAGGGCGTCAAGAGCGCGAACCGCGCCGACGACACGTCGTCCGACTGGCAGCTGAAGGTCTTCTGGTCCAACCGCAGCTGGAAGGCGAAGACGACCGAGCAGGTCCCCGACGACCGGATCTCCTGGACGTCGGAGGGCGCCAAGGGCACCACCAAGGGCGTCGTCAGCTTCCACCGGCTCGCGGAGAACCTCACCCGGGTCGTCCTGGTCGTCGAGTACTACCCCAAGGGCCTGTTCGAGAAGACCGGCAACATCTGGCGCGCCCAGGGACGCCGGGCCCGTCTCGACCTCAAGAACTACGTCCGGCACATCACCTTCAAGGGCGAGGCCGACGACGGCTGGCGCGGCGAGATCCGTGACGGCGAGGTCGTCCGCAGCCACGAGGACGTCCTCGCGGAGGAACAGGAAGAGCAGGAGGGGCAGGAGGAACAGGAGGCCCCCGAGGCGGAGGAGGAGCCCGAGGGCGAGTACGAAGACGAGTACGAGGAGGAGCCCGAGGGCGGGGAAGAGCCCGAGGGCGAGTACGAGGAGGAGGACAACAAGGAAGCCGGGGAGGACGAATACGCGTCCGGTGACGACGAGTACGACGAGTACGACGAGCCCGAGGACGCCGACCGCGGGAGCCGTCGATGACCACCCCCAGCCGACTGCCCGATCCCTACGGCCAGGGACAGAGCGCCAACCTCGCCGACATCCTGGAGCGGGTGCTCGACAAGGGAGTCGTGATCGCGGGCGACATCAAGATCAACCTGCTCGACATAGAGCTGCTCACCATCAAGCTGCGGCTCGTCGTCGCCTCCGTGGACAAGGCCAAGGAGATGGGCATCGACTGGTGGGAGAGCGACCCCGCGCTCTCCTCGCGCGCCCGGCACGACGAGCTGACCCGGGAGAACGCCGCGCTGCGCGAACGCCTGCGCGAGCTGGACCCGGGCCGGGTACCGAGGGAGGCGCAGTGACCGGACTGCGGTACGTCTATGCGGTCTGCCGCCCCTTCGACGCGGCCCTCCAGTCCCAGCTGACCGGGGTGGCGGGCGACCCGCCCCGGCTGCTGGCCCACGGCGGGCTGGTCGCCGTCGTCAGCCATGTGCCGGAGGCCGACTTCAGCGAGGAGCCGCTGCGGGCCCACCTTGAGGACCTGGACTGGCTCGCCGCGACCGCCCGCGCCCACCAGCAGGTCATCGACGCGCTCACTGTCGTCACCACCCCGCTGCCGCTCCGGCTGGCCACCGTCTTCCGGGACGACAGCGGCGTACGCGTGATGATGGAGGAGCGGGAAGAGGCCTTCCGGCGCACGCTCGGCCGGCTGGAGGGGCGAGTGGAATGGGGCGTCAAGATCTTCGTCGAGGCCGGCCCCGAACAGCCCGCCGAGCGGGCCGAACCCGCCCCGAAGCCCACCTCGGGCCGGGACTACCTGCGGCAGCGGCGGCGGCAGACGCGGGCCAATGAGGACCTGTGGAGCAGGGCCGAGGAGTTCGCGACCCGCCTGCACGAGTCGCTGTCCGCGCGGGCCGACGACGCACGCCTGCACGCGCCGCAGAATCCCAGCCTTTCCGGTGCCACCGGACGGAACGTGCTCAACGCCGCCTATCTGGTGCGGCGCGAAACGTCCGAGGAATTCGTGGAAATGGTGGACCGTACCAAGGATGACGCCCCCGGAATTCGTGTGGAACTCACCGGTCCGTGGGCGGCCTATTCGTTCGCCGGCGAAGAAGGAACGGGGGGAGGGTCATGACCGTCGTCGAACGCCGTGAGATCGCCCTCGTGGACCTGCTCGACCGGCTCCTGGCCGGCGGCGTGGTCATCACCGGCGACGTCACGCTGCGCATCGCGGACGTCGACCTGGTCCGCATCGACCTCAACGCGCTGATCAGCTCGGTCAACCGCAATGTCCCGTCGCCGTTCGGAGACTGATCGACGTGACCGAACCCCGCAAACGCCTCGAACTGGAGCCCGACACGGTCGAGCGCGACCTGATCAAGCTGGTGCTGACCGTCGTCGAGCTGCTGCGCCAGCTCATGGAGCGCCAGGCGCTGCGCCGCGTCGACGAGGGCGACCTGAGCGAGGACCAGGAGGAGCGGATCGGGCTCACCCTGATGCTCCTCGACGACCGCATGACCGAGCTGCGCGACCGCTACGGACTGCGGCCCGAGGACCTGAACCTGGACCTCGGGCCGCTGGGACCGCTGCTGCCCCGGGAGTGAGCCTCCCGGGGCAGCAGCCTCGTCACGCGTCGTTCACCACCTGTACCAGCGGCCCCTTCCGCCGCCGGCCGTCGTCCCGCGGGCCAGGAAGCCCACCAGCCACAGGACCAGGACTGCCAGGGCAATCCACCAGAGGATCTTCACGGCGAATCCGGCGCCGAAAAGAATGATTGCGAGAAGCAGTACGAGCAGAAGCGGAACCATAATGTTGAACCTCCTGCCGTACTGGTTTCCCGGAGTTCACCGATCAGACGTGGCCGGGGCCTATTTTCGGCACAGAATTTCGCCGTGCAGAACGCTGAACCAGCCGTCCGGCCGCTTTCCCCATTCCCGCCAGGCCGCCGACACGGCGCGCAGCTCCTCCTCCGTCGCGTGGCCGCCCCCGGTGGCCTGCTCCGCGTACGCCGACGCGAGGGTGCGGTCCGCCCACAGGCCGCTCCACCACTCCCGCTCCTCGGGCGTGGTGAAGGTCCAGGTGGCGGAGGTCGCCGTGATGTCCGTGAAGCCCGCCTCCAGCGCCCAGGCCTTCAGCCGCCGTCCGGCGTCCGGCTCGCCGCCGTTGGCGCGGGCCACCCGGTCGTACAGGGCCAGCCAGTCGTCCATGCCCCGGGAGGCGGGGTGCCAGGTCATGGCGCCGTAGTCCGAGTCGCGGACGGCGACGACGCCGTCCGGCTTCGCCACCCTGCGCATCTCTCGCAGGGCCCGCACCGGGTCGCCCACGTGCTGGAGCACCTGGTGGGCGTGGACCACGCAGAAGGTGTCGTCCGGGTAGTCCAGCGCGTGCACGTCCGCGACCGCGAAGTCGGTGTTGGCCAGGCCGCGTCCGGCCGCCGTGGCCCGGGCCCGGTCCACGATCTCCGGAGCCCGGTCCACGCCGGTGACGTGTCCGTCCGGAACCAGCTCCGCCAGGTCCGCGGTGATGGTGCCCGGCCCGCAGCCGATGTCCAGGACGCGCATGTGGGGCTTCAGGGATCCGAGCAGGTACGCGGCGGAGTTGGCGGCGGTGCGCCAGGTGTGCGAGCGGAGCACGGACTCGTGGTGTCCGTGCGTGTATACGGCGGTCTCCCGCGGCTTCGGCATGATGGCCCCTCTTCCGGCTCTCCCGACGGTGAGGTCACCGTACGTCCATCGGCCACATCATGAGACCTGGGTATCAGCATGTGGGCTGACGGTGCATCAGGCGCAGTCAGGGGAGCAGCCCGTCACCGGGCAGCGGGCGGTACACCGTGAGCGCCTCGGGCAGCTTCTCCAGCGTCAGGTCGCCCTCCGTCTCGGTGAGTTCACCGTCGTACGCCATCAGCGTGCCGGGCGCGACACCGGACAGCCGCAACCGGTGCACCTGCACCGCCGCGTGGGCGGGGGAGCGGGTCAGCGGACCCGCGAGCGCCGCGGACAGCAGCCGCAGGGCGGGCCGGCGGCCACCGTGCACCACCCGCACGTCCAACTGCCCGTCCGCCAGGTCGAGGCGGCGGCCGGAGGCGATGCCCCTGCGGTGGTACGTGCCGTTGCCCGCGAACAGCATCCACAGCGGACGCCGGCGCCCCCGTACCTCCGCCTCCAGCGGGTGCCGGTCGGCGCGCAGCACCCGCACCGCCGCCAGCACCCCCGCCGGCCAGCCGCCGATCCGGGACGACCAGCGCTCCCGCTCGTTGACCAGCTCGGGGTAGACACCGAGGCTGAACGTGTTGAGGAAGATCCCGCGCTGCCCGCCAGAGACGAACCGGCCCACGTCCACCCGCACGCCCTCGCCGCGCTCCAGCGCCCGGCACAGATCCCGGACGTCCTCCACGCCGAGGTCATAGGCGAAGTGGTTGAGCGTGCCGCCCGGCAGCACGGCCAGCGGCAGCCCGTGGCGCAGGGCGGACTCGGCGGCGGCGTTCACGGTGCCGTCGCCGCCGCACACGCCGAGCACCCGGGCGTGGCCCGCGGCCCGCTCCAGCTCCGACCGGACGTCCTTGGGGTCGCACTCCACGACCTCGGCGTCGGGCAGCGCGTCGCACAGCGCCCGCACCCGGTCCGAGGTGCCCGAGCCGACGTTGGCCACCATGACCAGGCCCTCACCCTTGGGCAGCGCCGGCACGTCGGCGCGCGGCCGGGCCGGCGGGGTGTGCTGGGCACGCGTCGGCACCATGCCCCGTACGGCGAACGCGGCCCCCGCCCCGAGCGCCGCACCCGCCAGCACGTCACTCGGGAAGTGGACGCCGGTGTAGACGCGGGAGAGGGCGACCGCGGCGGCCACCGGAGCCACCGCAGCACCCCACGCCGGGGACTCCAGGGCGACGCCGGTCGCGAACGCGGCGGCCGAAGCGGCGTGCCCCGACGGGAAGGACGTGGTGATCGGCTGCCGCTTCAGCTGCCGGACCAGCGGCACCGGGTCGAGGACCGGCCGGGAGCGGCGCACCGACCGCTTGCCGAGCGTGTTGATCGTCAGCGAGGCCAGGCCCAGCGAGGCGAGCCCACGGGCGGCGGCGCGCCGCGCCCTCGGAGTGCGGGACGCGGCCAGCGCGGCCGCCGCCCCGAACCACAGCACGCCGTGGTTGGCGCTGCGGCTCAGCCGGGGCAGCAGCGGGTCGGCGCCGGGCCAGGCACGGGCGGCGACGGCCTCGAACATCCGCTGGTCCAGTCGCAGGAAGCCGTTGCGGACCGGATGCGGGCCGGGCGTCGGGGCGGTGAGGTCTACGTCGGGGCTCATGCCCACCGCATACCCTGCCGACGGCGTTTCCTGCGGCCGGCGTGCCCCGCGTCACGGCACCGGGAAATGCGTTTGCTCCGAGCCCGGCCGGAGCTGGAGAATCCGGTCGCATGGGACACCTTGAAGCCGCGCACCTGGAGTACTACCTCCCCGACGGGAGAGCGCTGCTCGGCGACGTCTCCTTCCGGGTGGGGGAGGGGGCGGTCGTGGCCCTCGTGGGTCCCAACGGAGCGGGCAAGACCACCCTGCTGCGCCTGCTGTCCGGGGAGCTGAAACCGCACGGCGGCACCGTCACCGTCGGCGGCGGCCTCGGGGTGATGCGGCAGTTCGTCGGCTCCGTCCGCGACGAGACGACCGTGCGCGACCTGCTGGTGTCCGTGGCGCCTCGCCGCATACGCGAGGCCGCCCGCGCCGTCGACGCGGCCGAGCACGCGATCATGACGGTCGACGACGAGGCCGCACAGATGCGCTATGCCCAGGCGCTCGCGGACTGGGCCGAAGCCCAGGGCTACGAGGCCGAGACGCTGTGGGACATCTGCACCACGGCCGCGCTGGGCGTGCCCTACGACAAGGCCCAGTGGCGGCAGGTGAGCACCCTGTCCGGCGGCGAGCAGAAGCGGCTCGTGCTGGAGGCGCTGCTGCGCGGCAACGACGAGGTGCTGCTGCTCGACGAGCCGGACAACTACCTCGACGTACCCGGCAAGCGCTGGCTCGAGGAGCGGCTGAAGGAGACCCGCAAGACGGTGCTCTTCGTCTCCCACGACCGGGAACTCCTCGCCCGTTCCGCCCAGAAGATCGTCTCGGTCGAGCCCGGTCCCGCGGGCGCCGACGCCTGGGTGCACGGTGGCGGCTTCGCCACCTTCCACGAGGCCAGGCGCGAGCGCTTCGCCCGCTTCGAGGAGCTGCGCCGCCGCTGGGACGAGAAGCACGCTCAGCTGAAGAAGCTTGTGCTGACCCTGCGTCAGGCGGCCGCGGTGAGCCACGAGATGGCCTCCCGCTACGCCGCCGCCCAGACCCGGCTGCGCAAGTTCGAGGAGGCCGGCCCGCCGCCCGAGCCGCCGCGCGAGCAGGACATCCGGATGCGCCTGAAGGGCGGCCGCACCGGCGTCCGCGCCGTCACCTGCGAGCAGCTGGAACTGACCGGCCTGATGAAACCCTTCGACCTGGAGGTCTTCTACGGGGAGCGGGTCGCCGTCCTCGGCTCCAACGGCTCGGGCAAGTCGCACTTCCTGCGGCTGCTGGCCGGCGACGACGTGGCCCACACCGGGCAGTGGAAGCTCGGCGCGCGCGTGGTGCCCGGACACTTCGCGCAGACCCACGCCCACCCCGAGCTGCTGGGCCGCACCCTCCTGGACATCCTGTGGACCGAACACGCCCAGGACCGGGGCGCCGCCATGTCCAGGCTGCGCCGCTACGAACTGACCCAGCAGGCCGAGCAGACATTCGACCGCCTCTCCGGCGGCCAGCAGGCCCGCTTCCAGATCCTCCTGCTGGAACTCCAGGGCGTCACCGCCCTGCTGCTCGACGAGCCGACCGACAACCTCGACCTGGAGTCGGCCGAAGCCCTCCAGGAAGGCCTGGAGGGCTTCGAGGGCACCGTCCTCGCGGTCACCCACGACCGCTGGTTCGCCCGCTCCTTCGACCGGTACCTCGTCTTCGGCAGCGACGGGCGCGTGCGCGAGACGCCGGAGCCGGTCTGGGACGAACGGCGGGTGGAGCGGGCTCGCTGACGCTCACGCGGGGCAGGGGCAGGGGCAGGGGCAGGGGCAGGGGCCGGGGCCGGGGCGCGCGGGCCGGGGACCGGGGGCCGGAGGTCACTTCCAGCGCAACAGCGCCCCCAGTCCGCCCACCGGCGCGTCCTCGGACGCCTTGGACGGCAGCGCCGGCGTCACCGAGATCGCCGGGGCGCCGGTCATCACCGCCGAGCGCAGCAGCGCGTCGTCCGCGCGGGCCGACCAGGAGTTCTGCTCGCCGAGCGTCTTCAGCTCCGTGCGGCGCATCGCCAGCTGGTCGGCGTCCTCGCCGATCCACACCTCGCGGTGGGTGTCGGGGGCGTCCGGGATGACCAGAAGCTCGTCGATGCGGTGCTCCCGCGCCGCCTCGACCAGCGCGGGCACGCCCTCCGCCGCACCGGCCCGGCCCTCGCCGTCCGGTGTACGGGCGGCCAGGAAGCGGCCCAGGTCCTCCCGCGCCCGCGAACGGACGTGATCGTCGCGCAGCTGCTCCACCTCGTCGTCCAGCAGCCTGCTGCCGGCACCGCGCGAGGCCTCCGCGATCCGCTCCTGCAGCCGCTTGGGAAGCCGCTCGTGCACGGACCGCCGCTCCCGGTCGTCCCCCACGAGGATCAGCAGGTCCGCGCCGGTCTCCTCCTGGCACACGGCGAGCGCGTCGGCGATCTCCGCCGCGTTGTGCTCCCAGGTGTTCTCCACCCGCAGCTGGAAGTGGCGCTCCGACCAGTCGACGCTGCTGGTGCGGTGCACCGGCCACTGCCGGCCGGTCACGCCGCCCGCGTCCGAGCTGCCCAGCGCGCTGCGCAGCTCGAAGTCGGCGCCCTTGCGGTCGATGTACGCCACCACGCACACCGGGTCCTCGCCGGCCAGGTCCAGCAGCGGCGTCACGTGCGGCAGCGGCGCCCAGTCGGCGGTGGTCCCGCCGTACGGGGGCCGGGCCAGCGGCGGGTCGAGGACCACCTGTCCGGCGCAGGCGAACAGGGCCCGCCCGTGCGGGTCGGTGGCGTGGCGCAGTCCCTCCACCGCCTCCCGCACGGCCCGGCAGGTCGCGTCGTCCGCGCCCTGCTCCGCCAGCTCCCGGGCCACCGCGGCGGCCGTCAGCTCACGCTCGTGGGGGGTGTCCTCCGTGTGCCGGGACAGGTCCACGTACACGGAGGCCCAGGGGCCCTGATGGTCGTAGAGGGGGTGTAGAAACGCGAGATCCATGGTGGCTCCCTCCCGGGTGCCGCTCGGGGGTGGTAGTGCTGCGGGGCGGGTACCCGGCCCGCATGAACGAACACGACACACGGGACGACACCATGACCGGAGTGGACCCGGGCCGCCTGGACGACCAGCAGCTCATGAAGGAGCTGGAGACCATCCACCGCACGCGCCACGACACCCTGCTCCACGGGTCGAACGACGCGCTGCGGGCCCACAACGAGCGCATGGCGCAGCTCGAGGGCGAGTGGCTGCGCCGCAACCCGCGTCGCGCGGTGGCCGCGGGCCGCACCCGCGAGGGGGCCAGGGAACGGGGCTGCGGGGAGTCGGCGGCGCCCGGCGGCTGAGCCGGGGCACCGGCCCGCACGGCGCCGGTCGCACGCCGAAGCCCGGCCCGTGGACGCCGATGGGGGTGCGTCCGGGGCCGGGCTCCGGTGTGACGGCGGGGCCGCTCAGCCGCCCGCCTTGGCGAACTCCGCGAGGAAGGTCTCGCAGAACGCCTTGAGATCGTCCGGCTTGCGGCTGGTGACCAGCACGTTGTTCCCGTGGTCGCAGACCTTCACCTGTTCGTCGACCCAGGTGGCGCCCGCGTTGCGGAGATCCGTCTGCAGGCTGGGCCACGACGTGACGACCCGGCCGCGTACGACGTCGGCCTCCACGAGGGTCCACGGAGCGTGGCAGATGGCGGCCACCGGACGCCCCTGCTCGAAGAAGTCCTTGACGAACGCCACCGCCTTCTCGTCCATCCGCAGGAAGTCCGGGTTGGCCACCCCGCCGGGCAGCACCAGTCCGCCGAACGAGTCGGCCGACGTGTCGCCCACCACCTCGTCCACCGGGAACGTGTCCGCCTTGTCGAGGTGGTTGAAGCCCTGGATCTCCCCGGACTGCGTGGAGACCAGCACGGGCTCGTGGCCCGCGTCCTTCGCGGCCTGCCACGGCTCGGTCAGTTCGACCTGCTCCACGCCCTCGGGCGCGGTCAGAAATGCGATGCGCATGTGGTTTCCGAGTCCTTTCCCTGCGCGCCGGCCGTGGTCGCCGTCCGGCGCGCGTGCGTCATTCGGTCGGCGCGGGCCGGTCCGGCCCGCAGCGGGCGTCCGGTTCCGCGCGGCTGATGTCGGCGAGCGCCGAGGCCGGGTCGCGGGCCTCGGCGAGATCGCCGAGGCTCACCACCCCGACCGGCAGCCCGTTCTCCACGACCGGCAGCCGGCGCACGGTGTGCTCGCGCATCAGCGCGACCGCGTCGGCCACCGGATCGTCCGGGGAGACCAGCAACGG
>NZ_JBHYOP010000005.1:0-360000 GCF_042745235.1 Streptomyces sp. NPDC058796 | reverse complement strand
ATCAAGCGGCACTTCCGCGACCACATGTGGACCCTGCACGTGCCGCGCCGGGTACAGGACCTGCGCAACCGGGTCCGCCACGCCGGGCAGGACCTGTCCCAGACCATCTCGGGCCGCAGGCCCACCGTCGCCGAGATCGCCGAGCACGCCGACATGAGCGAGGAGGACGCGCGGGTCGGCCTGGAGGCCCTGGAGAGCTTCACGGCCCTGTCCCTGGACGCCGAACTCCCCGGCAGTGAGGACGGCTACTCCCTCGGCGACGCCCTCGGCGCCTCCGACCCCGCCCTGGACACCGTCGTCGACCGCGAGGCCGTGAAGGACCGCCTGGCCGCGCTGCCCGAGCGCGAACGCGCCATCCTCTACATGCGCTTCTTCGACGACATGACCCAGAGCCGCATCGCCGAACAGCTCGGCATCTCCCAGATGCACGTCTCCCGACTGATCAGCCGCTGCTGCGACCGGGTACGGGAACAGGTACTGCGGGACCCGGCGGCCTGACCCGGGGCCGCTCCGGACCCCGACCCCGGTGACCGGCGAGGAGGGCGCGTCCCCGAGCCGCCCCGCCCTCGCCGCCCGGCCGACGGACCGCGCACGCCGTCCTGCCCCCCGTCGGTCGGTCCGCGAGCGACCCGTCTCCGTTGGCCGACGAGCGCGGCGGGCGTCGTCGCGTCGGCCGTTTCCGTGTCGTGGGCGGCACCCGCGAGGGCGGGTCCCAAACCTGGGTCTCACCCGCTCGGGCGCTCGGTTCCCGCGAACGGCGCACGGCGGCGCGCGGGCCCGTGCCGGGCGGGCTGTGATGGCCGAGGGGCGCGAGTGCCGTGCCCCCGCAGCCGTCGCTCGAAGGAGCCCGACCCATGCGCCGCACCGCCCGCGCCCTGTCCACCACCGTCCTGGCCGGTGCCGCCCTCGGCGTCTTCGCGGCGCCCGCACCGGCCGACCCCGGCGTTCCCCCGCCCCCCGTCGGCGTCGGTGAACCCGTCGCCGAGGTCACCCCGGCCGAGGCGGCCCCCGGCGGCACCGTCACCGTCTCCGTGACCTGCGCCCCGACCGGCGGCTCCGCACCCGCGACCCTCGACGCCACGTCGTCGGCCTTCGAGTCGGGCACGGTCGAGCTGCGCAAGGTGGGCGGCGGGAACGAGGCGACGGCCGGGGCCGCCTACCGGGGCACCGCCCGCATAGCCGCGGCCGGGGACGTGGCGAGCGATCCCGGGGCGAGCGACCCGGAGGCGGCGGGCTCCGAGGAGGCGTGGACCGTCGACGGCGCCTGCCCGGAGGCGTCCGGCGAGGAGGGCGACCCCTGGAGCGCGACGATGACCGCGCCCCAGGCGCCGCGGACGGTGCCCGAGGAACCGCTGACGGTGCCGGACGAGCCGGCGGCCGTGCCGGAGGAGGGCGCCGGCACCGTCGCTCCGCCCTGCCCCGTACCGACGGCCGGGCACGGCGGAGCCTCCTCCCGCGGTACGTCCTGTGCCACGAAACCCGCGTGCCCGGAACCGGCCGCCCCGCACGACGGCGCCGCCGCGCAGCGGAAGGACTGCGGCGGCACGACCGCGGAGCACGGAGTGCACGCCGGCGCGGGCGGAACCTTCACCGACTCGGTGCCCGCGCTGGCCGCCGGAGGTCTCCTCATCGCGGGCGCGGGAGCCGCCGCCGCGCACCGGCTGCTGCGGTTCCGGCCGCGCGGGGACGCCGAGCACCGCTGACCCGCACCGCGTCCGGCCCGCGTGTGATCCGTACGACCGGGGGCCACAGCCATGGCCGGGCGCCCCGGTGGGTACTTGGAGCAACGACCGGACGAATCGTGCCGGCGGCGACGGGACACGGCACCACGGACTGCGCGGAGGCACGCATGCGGCGGACGGACCCCTCAGGGCACGGCCCCGACCGTCATGACTCCGAGGGCCGTGCCTCCGAAGACCACGACCCGGTGGGGCACGGGCCCGTCCGCTACGGCCCGCACCTCCCCGACGACGGGCTGCCGGTCCTGCCCGAGCTGTCCGCCGTACTCGCCGCCGCCGCGGGCCGCGCCGAGGAGGAACCCGCCGGGGGCGCGCCGGCCCTCCTGGACGCCGCCTGCGGCTACTGGGACCGGCGCGGACTGACCACCGACCCGGGTCACGTCGCCGCCGCCCCCGGCGCGGGCGCCCTGCTGCTCGCGCTGACCGCCGCGCTCGGCGGCGACGTCCTGGTGCCCCGGCCCTGCGCCGCCTGGTGGGCGCCGTACGCGCGGCTGCTGGGCAGGCCCGTCTTCCACGTGCCGACCCAGGCCGAGTCCGGCGGCGTCCCCGACCCGTACGCCCTCCTGGAGACCGTCCGACGGGTCCGCGCCGAGGGCGGCGAACCCCGCCTGCTCGTCCTGTCGGTCGCCGACGACCCGACCGGCACCGTCGCGCCGCCCGAGCTGCTGCACGAGACCGTGGAGGCGGCCGCGGGCGAGGGGCTGCACCTGGTCAGCGACGAGACCTGGCGCGACACCCTGCACGACCCCCACGCCACCGTGATCCTCAGCCCCGCCGAGATGCTGCACGAGCGGGTCACCGTCGTCACCGACCTGGCCGGCGCGCTGCTGCCGCCCGCCTGGCCCGCCGCCGTCGCCCGCTTCCCGGCGTCCGCCGCCGGAGACGGCCTGCACGCCCGCGTCCTCGACGTGCTCACCGCGCTCGGCGCCCGCGTCGCCGCGCCCGTCGCCGCCGCGGCCGGATACGCGCTCGGCGAACCCGAGCCCGTGACCGAACGCCGGTCCGCCGCCGTACGCCTGCACGCACGGCTGGCCGCCGCCGCGCACGCGGCCGTCGTCGCCGCGGGCGCCACCGCCCGGCCCCCGCAGGCCGGCCGCCACCTCTACGCCGACCTCGGCCCGCTGCGCGACGCGCTCGCCGCCGAGGGCGTCGGCGACGCCCAGGAACTGGAGGACCTCCTCACCGCCCGGCTCGGCATGCCCGCCCCAGGCGGCCACCGCTTCGGCGACGACCTGTCGGCCCTGCGCGTACGACTCGCCACCGGCCCCTTGCTCGGCAGCGGCACGGGCGAGCGGCGCGCGGAATGCCTCACGTCCCCCGACCCGTTGGAACTGCCACAGGTGCAACGCGCGTTGGTCCGCCTGGAGTCGGTCTTCGGCGGCCTCCGCGACGCTCAGCGATGGGAGCCTCCTCGATGACGCAGCAGCCCCGGTCGACCACGAGCACCCCCACTCCCGCCGTGGCCGCGGACGCGGACGCGCCGCCGGTCAAGCCCTCCCCGGCCCCCTCGTACCCGCCGCTCGCCGACCCCCGGCCGCCGGCCGAGCACCGGGTCTGGCCGCGCACCTTCCACGACCGGCTGACCGCGCCGCTGCCCGGACTGAAGGCCATCGCGAGATTCGCCCGCGAGGGGGCGGTCAGACCCGGCCCCGAAGGCCTCGCCGACATCCCCCGGCTGCCGTACGAGCCCGGCCCGCTGCCCAGTGTGGACGCCGGCACAGTCGCCGTCACCTGGGCGGGACACGCCAGCTGGGTGGTGCGGATCGGCGGGCTCACCGTGCTGACCGACCCGGTCTGGTCCCGCCGCATCCTCGGCACCCCGGCCCGCGTCACGCCCGTCGGCGTCCCCTGGAGCGCCCTGCCGCGCGTCGACGCGGTCGTCATCAGCCACAACCACTACGACCATCTGGACGCCCCGACCCTGCGCAGGCTCCCGCGCGACACCCCCGTCCTCGTACCGGCCGGACTCGGCCGCTGGTTCCACCGCCGCCGCTTCACCCGCGTCACCGAACTGGACTGGTGGGAGGCGACGGAGCTGGACGGCGTCCGCTTCGACTTCGTACCGGCCCACCACTGGTCCAAGCGCACCCTCACCGACACCTGCCGCACCCTGTGGGGCGGCTGGGTCCTCACCGCGCCCGACGGCCGGCGCGTGTACTTCGCCGGCGACACCGGGTACGGCCACTGGTTCGCCCGCATCGGCCGCCGCTACCCCGGCATCGACCTCGCCCTGCTCCCCATCGGCGCCTACGACCCGCGCTGGTGGCTCCGGGACGTCCACTGCGACCCGGAGGAAGCGGTGCGGGCCGCCCAGGACGTCGGCGCCCGCCGGATGGCGCCGATGCACTGGGGCACGTTCGTCCTGTCCGCGGAACCGGTCCTGGAACCCCTCACCCGCGTACGCACCGCCTGGCAACGCGCCGGCCTGCCCCGCGAGCACCTGTGGGACCTGCCGGTGGGCGCCTCCCGCGTACTGGAGTGACTTCCCGCCGGCCGTCCCGGCCCCCACCACGGTCACACCGCCGGGAGGCCTAAGCCCTCGCGGGCCCCCGCAGCCGCCGCCACACGCTCGGCGCGCCGCTGACCAGCACCGTCAGGGCGATCGCCGCGGCCACGCCCTCCCACGGCTTGCTGAACAGGGCACCGCTCAGGATGCCGATCAGCTGGTACGTCACCGCCCAGGCCAGGCAAGCCGGGAGGTTGCCCCGGGCGAAGCGGCGCGCCGGCCACTCGGCCAGCAGGCAGGCCAGCATCACGGGTATGCGGCCCGCCGGCACCAGCCGCGACAGCACCAGCACCGCGACGTCGTGCTCGGCGAGCTTCTCCTGCGCCTGCTCCAGCCGGTCCTCGGGTGCCCTGGACCGGATCGCCTCCAGCCACCGCGAGCCGTTCTTCGAACCGACCCCGCGCCGCCCCAGCCAGTACAGCGCCATGTCCCCGCAGAACGCGGCCAGCGACGCGGTGGCGAACACCATCAGCATCGAGAACGGCAGCGTCTGGTGCATCGCCACCACGGCCGCCGAACTCACCAGCGCACCCGTCGGCACCACCGGCACCAGCGCCCCGATCAGCACCAGCAGGAACAGCGAGGGATAGCCGAACGCCTGCTGGGCCGGCTCGGTCGGAATGCTCGTCACGGCGGTGCCCAGCGTGCTCACCGCGCGACCTCCACGCGCACACTCCCACCGTGCGCCAGCCGGTGCACCGCCACGCCGGGCGCGCGCAGCGCCGCCAGGCGCACGAACTCCTCACCCGGCGTGTGGAACTCGTGCGGGCGCACCGCGTCCATCCCGATCGGCCAGTACGTGCCGTAGTGCACCGGCACCGCCGTGTGCGGCGCCAGCCGGGCCAGCGCCTCGGCCGCCCGCCCCGCGTCCAGGTGCTCGGAGCCCAGGTACGGCCCCCAGCCGCCCACCGGCAGCAGCGCCGCGTCGACCGGCCCGACCTCCTTCTCCATGTCGTCGAACAGACCGGTGTCCCCGGCGAAGTACGTCCGGGCCTCGCCCTCGACGACATAGCCGAGCGCGGGGGAGCGGTGCGGGCCGAGCGGCAGCCGGCGACCGTCGTGCCGGGCGGGAACCGCCCGTATCCGCAGGTCGCCGACGGCCGTCTCGTCGCCGGGCGCCACCTCGGTCAGCCTCAGATGCCCGAGCCTGCGCATCCCCGGCACCGCACGCGGCGCGCCCCGGGGCACGAGCAGGCGCGTACCCGGCGCGAGCCGCGCGAGCGACGGCACGTGCAGGTGGTCGGCGTGCAGGTGCGACACCAGCACCACGTCCGCGCGCCAGGCGTCCGGCGGCGGCACCGCGCCCCGTCTGCGCCGCAGGTGGGCGAGCCGGCGGACGAACAGGGGATCGGTGAGCACGCGTATGTCCGAGTCCTCGACCGTGCAGGTGGCGTGACCCCACCACGTGAGCTCCACCGGCACCTCTTTGCCTCCTTCGCGCGACTCCCCGAAGCCTACGTCCAGGAGTAGGGTCGGCGGCGAAACGGGAGGTGAGGGGGACATCATGGGGCCGGTGAGGGTGACGGCGATCGCGAGTCTGACGCCGCTGGAGCAGCTGGACGACGACCCCTTCCTGGTCGACTCCCGCAGCCAGCACGCCATGTGCGCCCGCTGGGCCGCGGAACAGGGCTACGTCGTCGCGCGGGAACTGCTGGTGCGCGGACTGCGGCCCGACCACGACGCCCTGTGGGACGGAGTGCGCCCCGGGCGCGACCTGTTCGTCGCGCCCAGCCGCCGGGTGCTGGAGAGCGCGCTGTCGTCCGTGGACGCGTTCACCGCCGAGTGCGCGCGGCGCGGGGTCCGCGTCGAGACCGTCGGCCGTGCCGAACCGGCGTACGACGCCCGGATGAAGGCGTGCGTGCACCGGCGCCTGTCCATGCCGACTGCGGGGTACGACGGCCGCTGACCCCGTGCGGGGGGTCTGAACCGGACCCGGGGGGACAAACGGACGTCCCGGAGCGTTGTGGCAGGGTGGGGAAGGCCCGCGCCGACGGACGGGCCGGGACGTGAGGTGTGCGGAGCGTGGGTGGAGGGCGTTGGCGCCGGGTCGCCAGTCAGATCGGCCGGATGGTCACGGTGTGGGCCGTGTCGACCCTCACCATGCTCACGCTCGCCGGCATCCTGCCGGACTTCCGGCTCCAGTCGCCGGACGGGGACAGCGCCACCGACATCGCCGTGACCGCCGCGGTCGGCGCCGGCGCCTTCGGTCTGCTGTCCGCCCTGGTGTGGCCGCTGATGGTGCGGCTGCTGCTCCTGGTGCCGGCGCTCGTCCTCGGACTGCTGGTCTTCTTCCTCAACGGCGGTCTGCTGCTCCTCGCCATCGACGTCAACCCGGCCGGCCGCGGCGGCGTCGCCCCGGAGACCGCGGTCGTGGTGGCCGCCGTCATGTCCGCCGTCGCCTCCGCCACCGGCGGTGCCCTGGCCGTGCGCGACGACGACGCCTACCGGCGCCGGCTCTACCGCCTCGCCGACCGCCGCCGCAGATCCGGCCCGCCCTGCCCGGCCGGCCCCGGCACCGTCTTCCTGCAACTGGACGGCGTCGGCCACGACGTCCTGCTGGACGCCGTCGACGCCGGCGACATGCCCACCGTCGCCCGCTGGCTCGGCCGCGACGGCGCCGGTGCCACCCACCGCCTCGCACCGTGGCGCACCGACTGGTCCAGCCAGACCGGCGCCAGCCAGCTCGGCATCCTGCACGGCTCCAACCACGACGTCCCCGCCTTCCGCTGGTTCGAGAAGGACACCGGCGAGGTCGTGGTCTGCAACCGCCCCACCAGCGCCGCCGCACTCCAGCACCGCGCCATCGAGCGCACCGGCGACGGCGGGCTGCTGACCTTCGACGGCGCCAGCCGCGGCAACCTCTTCAGCGGCGGCGCCGACGAGCAGGCCCTCGTCCTGTCCATCGCCACCCGCCGCCGCAGCAAGGAGAACCGCTCCCGCTCCGGCTACTTCGCCTACTTCTCCGACCCGGCCAACGCGGTGCGCACCGCGATGTCCTTCGTCGCCGAGGTGTGCCGGGAGATCGGCCAGTCCACCCGCGCCCGCGTCCACAAGGTCCGCCCCCGTGTCTCCCGCGGCGGCCTCTACCCCTTCGTCCGCGCCTTCGCCACCGTCGTCGAACGGGACGTCGTCGTCGCCGCGGTGATGGGCGACATGCTCGCCGGCCGCACCGCCGTCTACGCCGACCTGGTCGCCTACGACGAGGTCGCGCACCACTCCGGACCGCGCAGCCGGGACGCCGCGAAGGTCCTCCAGCGGCTCGACCGCTCCCTCGCGCTGATCGAGAAGGTCGCCGAGCACGCCCCCCGCAAGTACCGGATCGTCGTCCTGTCCGACCACGGCCAGAGCCCCGGGGAGACCTTCCGCGCCCGCTACGGCCTCACCCTCGGCGACCTGGTCCGGGCCGGCTGCGGACTGCCCGTGCCCCGCCGGGCCCAGCGCACCCGCAGCGGCGCCGAGGCCCGCAACACCGTACGGGCCGCCCTGCACCGCCCCGTCGAGGAGGGCGCCGACCAGCAGCGCCCCGCGGACCGTCCCGGCGGCCGCCGCTCCGACCCGATCGTGCTGGCCTCCGGCAACCTGGGCCTGGTCTCCTTCCCGGACGTCCACCACCGGATGACCCGCGAGGAGATCGACGCCCGCTACCCGGCCCTGCTGCCCACCCTCGCCAACCACCCCGGCATCGGCTTCCTGCTCGTCGGCAGCGAGGAGCACGACGGTGTGGTGCTCGGCGCCCGCGGCGCGGAGGTCCCGCTGGACCGGCTCGACGAGGACCCCGGCCCGCTCGCGCCCTTCGGACCCGGCGCCGCCGACGCCGTCCGTCGCACCCACTCCTTCCCGCACACCGCCGACATCATGGTCAACTCCTTCCACGACCCGGCCGACGGCGAGGTGCTCGCCTTCGAGGAGCAGATCGGCTCCCACGGCGGACTCGGCGGCGCCCAGTCCCGCGCCTTCCTGCTCTCTCCGGTCGTCCTGTCCGCGCCGGCCGGCGAGGGCACGGAGATCGCCGGGGCCGAGGCCGTCCACCGGGTGCTGCGCCGCTGGCTGCGCGAGTCCAACGGCCCGCAGGTCCCCGTGGAGGATCCCCGGCCCAGAGCCGTCGGCGGCGGACCATTTCCGGTCCCGGACGGGGTCGTGCAGGACAAAAGCGCCTGATTTGGAGCCGTGCCCGGCCGTGCCGGACCATGGGCGCCGTCCCGGCGATCCCGGGCACCAGTTCCAAGGAAGGCGCACCACCCCATGCACGTCACCGGGACCGTCCCCCCATCGGCTCCGGCCCCGCAGGAGACCCCCGCGGCCCCCGGTTCCACCCCCGCCCCCGAGGGCACCAGGCACGCCCGCCGCTTCGGGCTCCCCGTCGCCACCGCTCTGGTCATGGGCAACATCATCGGCGGCGGCATCTTCCTGCTCCCGGCCTCCGTCGCCCCCTTCGGCACCATCAGCCTGCTCGCCTTCGGCGTCCTCACCGTCGGCGCCATCGCGCTCGCCCTGGTCTTCGGCAGCCTCGCCCAGCGCGACCCGCGCACCGGCGGCCCGTACGTCTACGCCCGCGAGGCCTTCGGCGACTTCGCCGGCTTCCTCGCCGCCTGGGCCTACTGGATCACCACCTGGGTGTCCAACGCGGCCCTCGCCGTCGCGGCCGTCGGCTACCTCGACGTCCTGATCCCGGTGGGCGACCACCGCTGGACCGCCTGTCTGGCGGCCCTCGTCATCCAGTGGCTGCCCGCGCTCGCCAACTTCGCCGGCACCCGCTACGTCGGCGCCGTCCAGCTCGTCGCGACGGTCCTGAAGTTCGCGCCGCTCCTGCTCGTCGCCGTCGGCGGTCTGTTCTTCTTCGACGCCGACAACCTGGGCCCGTTCAACGCCACCGGCGGCAGCGGCATCGGCGCGGTCTCGGCCGCCGCCGCGATCCTGCTCTTCTCCTACCTCGGCGTGGAGTCCGCCGCCGTCAGCGCCGGCGAGGTCAAGGACCCCCGCCGCACGGTCGGCCGTGCCACCGTCATCGGCACCGCGGGCGCCGCCCTCGTCTACCTGCTGGGCACTCTCTCGGTCTTCGGCACGGTCGCCCACGACCGCCTGGTCGACTCCACCGCCCCCTTCTCGGACGCCGTCGACGCCATGTTCGGCGGGGCCTGGGGCGGCTGGGCCGTCGCCCTGGCCGCCCTGGTCTCGATGACCGGCTGCCTCAACGGCTGGACCCTGCTGAGCGCCCAGACCCCGTACGCGGCGGCGAAGGACGGCCTCTTCCCGGCCGCGTTCGCGCGCAAGCGGCGCGGGGTCCCCACCGTCGGCGTCGGCGTCACCGTCGTCCTCGCCTCCCTGCTCACCGTCTACAACTACACGGCCGGCTCGGCGAAGGTCTTCGAGATCCTGGTCCTCGTCACCACCTTCACGGCGACCGTGCCCTACCTGCTGGCCACCGCCGCCCAGCTCTTCCACCTGCTCTCCGGGCAGCGCGAGAAGGTCGACCGGGGCCGGCTGGTGCGGGACGGCGTGATCGCGGCGGTCGCGGCCGGCTTCTCCCTCTGGCTGGTCGCCGGCGCCGGCTACGCGGCCGTCTACCAGGGCGTCCTCTTCCTCTTCGCGGGCGTGCTGGTCTACGCGGTGATGGCGGCCCGCAGGCGGCGCGCGGAGGGTCCCGGCACACCGTAATTCGGCTGCGCGGGAACGGGCGGGGACCCACACTGGTGCGGTCCCCTCCCGCCCCCTCCCCCCGAGGAGCCCCTGCGTGCAGGCAGCCGTCACCGTCACTCCCGCCCGCCTCCCGGAGCTGCTGCTCGGTCTCGCCACCGTGCGGCCGGTCTTCCTCTGGGGCGCACCCGGCATCGGCAAGTCCTCCCTGGTGAGGAACTTCGCCGACTCGCTGGGCCTGGAGTGTGTGAGCCTGCTCGGCACCCAGCTCGCACCGGAGGACCTGATCGGCGTACCGCAGATCCGGGACGGCCGGTCGGTGTTCTGCCCTCCGGAGTCCATCGCCCGCGACGAGCCGTACTGCCTCTTCCTCGACGAGCTGAACGCGGCCACCCCCGACGTGCAGAAGGCGTTCTACTCCCTCATCCTCGACCGCCGCATCGGCAACTACGAGCTGCCCAAGGGCTCCATCGTCATCGGTGCCGGCAACCGCGCCACCGACAACGCCCTGGCCCGCCCCATCGCCTCCGCGCTGGTCAACCGCCTCACCCACGTCCACCTGGACGCCTCCGCGAAGGACTGGCTGGTCTGGGCTGCCGAGAACGGCATCCACCCCTGGATCACGGACCACCTCACCGACCGCCCCGGCCATCTGTGGTCCAAGCCGCCCAAGACCGAGGAGCCCTTCTCCACCCCACGCTCCTGGCACATGCTCTCCGACGCCCTGCACTCCTTCGGACGCGACCTCGACGAGGAGACGCTGAAGGTCCTCGCCCACGGCACGCTCTCCCCGTCCCACGCCACGGCCTTCTGCGGCTACGTCAAGATCGTGCGCAGCCGGTTCGGCATCGAGGCGATCCTCAAGGGCGAGGCCCGCTGGCCCAGCCGCCTGGAGGACCGCGACCTGCTCTACTACCTGGCCGAGTCCTTCCGCGGCCGGCTGGTCAAGGAACTGCCCGCGAGCAAGGAGCACATGTCGGCGAACGGCCGCCAGACCGCCTACCGCGCCAAGTCGCTGCTCGTCCAGCTCGCCGAGATCTCCGTCGAGGTCGCCCAGAGCGTCATCGCCTCCGACGCCGACGGCAACCCGGTGCTGCCCGCCTGGTTCCTCGTCGAGGCCGCCCGCGACATGCCCCGGCTGGTGGAGGCCCGGCGGTGAGCCCGGCCCGGACCACCAAGGGCAAGAAGAAGCGGGACCTGGCGGCGGAGGCGTTCGAGACGGGACTGCGGCTGGTCCGCGCCGACCCCTCCTTGAGCACGGTGGAATTCACGGTCTGCCGCCAGGAGCAGTGCACCGTCGCGCCCCGGGGCGGGCTGGTGCGCGTCGACTCCGACGGTGTCGTGCACGCCCACCCGGACCGGCTCGCCGATCCCGCTCTCTGGGCCTGGGCCATCGCCCACGCCGCACTCCACCTCGGCTTCGGCCACGTCCCCGCGGCCACGGGCGAGCGTGTCCAGCCGGACTGCGCCGACCTCGCCGCGCGCTGCGCCGTCGTCAACCGCTTCCTGCTCGGCTTCCGCGTCGGCCGCGCCCCCGACGACCTCCCCGCCGCCTACCCCGACGGCGACGAGGAGCGGCTCGCCGCGAGCTGGCGCAGGGACGGGGTGCCCGCCGTGTACGAGCGGTGCGGCACGGCGGGCCACGAGGCCGACCTGCAGCTCGTGCCGTGGAACGGCTGGCTCGGGCGGGTCCCTGACTGGCAGACGGCGTTCGCGAGCGCGCTCACCCGGACCGTCTCCACCGCGCTGGACATGGCGGGCGGCCGCCGGGACTCCATGGACGGCGAGGCTCCCCGCCTGCACCCCTGGCAGCAGGCGTTGAGCTGGTTCGTCTCCTCCTACCCGCTCCTCGGCGGCATCGCGGCCGGCATCACCCTCGTCGCCGACGCCGAACTCGCCCGCGCCCACGGCATCTCCGTCGCCGCCGTCAACGCCGAGGCCGGCGAGATCTACGTCAACCCGCTGCGCCGGTACGACGACGAGGAGTGGCGCTTCGTCCTCGCCCACGAGATGCTCCACGCCGCCCTGCGCCACGGCGACCGCCGCGGCACCCGCGACCCGTACCTCTTCAACGTCGCCTGCGACTACGTCGTCAACGGCTGGCTCGTCGAGATGCGGGTCGGCACCATGCCCGAGGGCCTGCTGCACGACCCGGCGCTGGCCGGCCTGTCCGCCGAGGAGGTCTACGACCGCATCGCCGGCGACCTGCGCCGCATGCGCCGCCTGTCCACCCCGCGCGGCAAGGGCGTCGGCGACATCCTCGGCGGCCCGCTCGGTCCGCCCCGTGACTACGTCGACCTCGACGGTTTCTACCGGCGCGGCCTCGCCCAGGGACTGGACCTGCACCAGCGGCAGGAGCGCGGTTTCCTGCCCGGCGGACTGGTCCAGGAGATCCGCGCCCTCAGCCATCCGCCGCTGCCCTGGGACGCGCGGCTCGCCCGCTGGTTCGACGAGTTCGTGCCCCGTCCCGAGCCCGTACGGTCGTACGCGCGCCCCTCCCGGCGCCAGGCCGCCACCCCCGGCATCCCGCGTGCCGGACGGTACTTCCCGCCGGAGGAGATCGCCCGCTGCACCTTCGGCGTAGTCCTGGACACCTCCGGCTCGATGGACCGCACCCTGCTCGGCAAGGCGCTCGGCGCCATCGCCTCCTACGCCGAGGCCCGCGACGTGCCCGCCGCCCGCGTCGTCTTCTGCGACGCGGCACCGCACGACGCCGGGTATCTGCCGGTGACGGACATCGCGGGCCGGGTGCGGGTGCACGGGCGCGGCGGCACCGTCCTCCAGCCCGGCGTGGACCTGCTGCTGCGCGCCGGCGACTTCCCGCCCACCGCGCCGGTCCTCGTCATCACCGACGGATGGTGCGACGTGCTGCGGGTGCGGCGCGAGCACGCCTACCTGATCCCGAAGGGCGCGCGGCTGCCGTTCACCGCCCGGGGGCCGGTCTTCCGGGTGAGCTGAGCCGGAGTGTGATCGGATGGGGGTGGGAACCCGGCCGCCGGGCTCCCACCGCCCAGGTACAGCAAGAGAATTCGAGAGGACCCGCCGTGGCAACCACGCGCTCCGCACACACCGTCTGGGAAGGCAACCTGCTCGAGGGCAACGGTGTCGTCACCTTCGACTCGTCCGGCATCGGCGAGCAGCCGGTGTCGTGGCCGTCGCGCGCCGAGCAGGCGAACGGCAAGACCAGCCCCGAGGAGCTGATCGCCGCCGCCCACTCCAGCTGCTTCTCCATGGCGCTGTCGCACGGCCTGGCCGGCGCCGGCACCCCGCCCACCAAGCTCACCACCTCCGCCGACGTCACCTTCCAGCCGGGTGAGGGCATCAAGGGCATCCACCTCACCGTGGAGGGCACCGTTCCCGGCATCGACAACGACGCGTTCGTCGCCGCCGCCGAGGACGCCAAGAAGAACTGCCCGGTCAGCCAGGCCCTGACCGGCACGACCATCACCCTCACCGCGAAGCTGGCGTAACCGGCTAGGAGCCCGCGCGCTCCCAGCCCCGCCGGTCCGGGCGCGGCCCCAGCTGCCTGGGGTCGCGTGACCGGTACACCACGTACGGGCGGGTGAGGTACTGCACCGGCGCGCTGAACATGTGCACCAGCCGGGTGTAGGGCACCAGCGCGATCAGCAGCATCCCGACCACGGCGTGCACCTGGTACAGCACCGGAACCCCCACCATCAGCTCCGTCTTCGGCTGCAGGGTGAACAGGCTGCGCGACCAGGGCGCGATGGTGTGCCGGTAGTCGTAGCCGGTGCCGGAGGCGTGCGCGAGCTTGGCGACCATGCCGAGGACGATCGCCGCCAGCAGGAAGACGTACATGACCTTGTCGTTGGCGGTCGTCGCCCGGAAGACGGGCGCGTTGGTGCGCCGGCGGTAGATCAGCATGAGGATGCCCGCGACGGCGAGCACCCCGGCCGCCGTGCCGCCGTACAGCGACAGCAGGTGGTACGCGTGCTCGCTCACGCCCAGCGCGTCCGTCCACGACTCCGGGACGAACAGCCCGACGAGGTGCCCGACCAGCACGAACAGGATGCCGTAGTGGAAGACCGGCGACGCGATGTTCAGCAGCTTCGACTCGTAGACCTGAGAGGAGCGTGTCGTCCAGCCGAAACGGTCGTAGCGGTGGCGCCAGACCAGGCCCGCGATCAGCAGGGCGAAGGCGGCGTAGGGCAGCACGCCCCAGAGAAAGACGGTCACGGGCGGGCTCCGGTGGGTGCGGGCGGCAGGGTGGCGCACACGGCGTCCAGGACGCACGCGTAGGGCGTGCCGAAGGCGGTCAGCCGGGAACGGAGCTGGTCCAGGGCCTCGCGGTGCTCGGTGAGCATGCCGATGTCCCCGGTGCGGGAGGCGAATTCCAGCACCGCCGGCAGGAAGTCGGGCAGCTCCTCGTCGGTGAACTCCAGTCCGTGCGCCCGGTACAGCTCCTTGAAGCGGACCAGGGACATCCCCCGGTTGCGGGTGTCGCCGTCGGTCCACCAGCTCAGGTACAGGCTGTGCCGGTTCTTGAAGTCGAAGACCTCCACGTAGTGCGCCTGCAGTTCGCCCTGCTCGGTCGCCGCCGCGTGGTCGGTGAAGCCGCGCAGTTGCGGCGCGGCCTCGCGCAGCAGCGGCAGCCGGGCGCGGAAGTCGTCGTCGGGATACGTCAGACAGAGCGCCGCCGCCTGGTACAGCACCTCGAAGCCGGGCATCGGATCAGACCTCCCTCTCGTCGTCCGCGGTCTGCCGCCTGCGCAGGATGTGGAAGTTCTCCACCGGCACCAGCGGCAGCCGCCTGCGCCCCGAGTCCTGGCCGAACGGCCCGTCCCCGCCCATCCCGGGGCCGCCGTCGGTGTCCAGGCTGCACGTGTCCGGCAGCGCGGAGGCCTCCAGCCGGTGCGCGTCGCCGACGGCCGCCGTCGGGATGACGTACCGCTCCTCGTACTTGGCGAGCGCCAGCAGGCGGTACATGTCCTCCACCTCCTGGGCGCTCATGCCGACACTGCCGCAGACACCGGGGTCGGGGTCCTCGCCGAGGTTGACCGACCGCATGTGGGAGCGCATCGCCGCCAGCTTCTCCAGCGACGCCCGCACGGGGCCGGTGTCGCCCGCCGTGAACAGCTCCGCCAGGTACTCCAGGGGGATGCGGAGCGTGTCGATGGCCCCGAAGAGGTTGTCCGCGTCCTCGCCGTCGTGTCCCGTCTCCGTCAGCGCGTCCACCACCGGTGACAGCGGCGGGATGTACCAGACCATCGGCATGGTGCGGTACTCCGGGTGCAGGGGCAGTGCGACGCGGTACCTGCTCACCAGCGCGTGCACGGGGGAGCGCCGGGCCGCCTCGATCCAGTCGAACGGGACGCCCGCCTCCTCGGCCGCCCGCCGCACCGCGGGGTCCCCGGGGTCGAGGAAGACGCCCAGCTGGGCCTCGTACAGCTCCTGCTCATTCGGTGTCGAGGCCGCCTCGGTCACCCTGTCGGCGTCGTACAGCACCACACCCAGGTACCGGAGCCGGCCGACGCAGGTCTCCGAGCAGACCGTCGGCTGACCGATCTCGATGCGCGGGTAGCAGAAGGTGCACTTCTCGGCCTTGCCGGTGCGGTGGTTGAAGTACACCTTCTTGTACGGGCATCCGGTCACGCACATCCGCCAGCCCCGGCAGCGGTCCTGGTCGACGAGGACGATGCCGTCCTCCGAGCGCTTGTACATCGCCCCGGACGGGCACGACGCCACGCACGACGGATTGAGGCAGTGCTCGCAGATGCGCGGCAGGTAGAACATGAAGGTCTCTTCGTACGCGAACCGCACCTTCTGAGAAGCCTCCTGCCGGGTCCGCTCCACCATGGGGTCGAGGTCGCCGTAGGCGGGGGCACCGCCCAGGTTGTCGTCCCAGTTCGAGGACCAGCCGATCTTCACCGGCTTGCCGTCGAGCTGGGAGACGGGCCGCGCGACGGGGTAGTCGGACCCGAGCGGGGCGTCGGTGAGGTTCTTGTAGTCGTACGTCCAGGGCTCGTAGTAGTCCTTGATCTCCGGGAGCCTCGGGTTGGAGAAGATCCCGGCGAGCTTCTTGATCCGGCCGCCCGCCTTGAGCTTGAGCGCGCCGCGCCGGTTCAGCTCCCAGCCGCCCCTCCACTTCTCCTGGTCCTCGTAGCGGCGCGGATACCCCTGCCCAGGGCGGGTCTCGACGTTGTTGAACCAGACGTACTCCATGCCGCGCCGGTTCGTCCACGCCTGCTTGCAGGTGACCGAGCAGGTGTGGCAGCCGATGCACTTGTCGAGGTTCATGACCATCGCGACCTGGGCCATCACTCGCATCAGTACTCGACCTCCTGGCCGCGGCGGCGGATGACGGTGACCTCGTCGCGCTGGTTGCCCGTCGGACCGAGGTAGTTGAACGCCCACGACAACTGGGCGTAGCCGCCGATGAGATGGCTCGGTTTGAGGAGCAGCCGGGTGAGCGAGTTGTGGATGCCGCCGCGCTTCCCGGTGGTCTCCGCGAGCGGCACGTTCACCGTGCGTTCCTGCGCGTGGTGCATGTAGACGGTGCCCGGCGGCATCCGGTGCGAGACGATCGCGCGGGCCACCACCACGCCGTTGCGGTTGACGGCCTCGATCCAGTCGTCGTCACAGACCCCGATCGCCTCCGCGTCCCGCGCCGACATCCAGATGGTCTGGCCGCCCCGGGACAGCGCCAGCATGAACAGGTTGTCCTGGTACTCGGAGTGGATGGACCACTTGTTGTGCGGGGTGAGGTAGCGGACCGTCACCTCGCGGTGCCCGTCGGGGCCGAGCTGCGGCTCGCCGAAGAGCCGGCTCATGTCCAGCGGCGGCCGGTACACGGGCAGCGCCTCGCCCAGCTCGTGCATCCAGTCGTGGTCGAGGAAGAAGTGCTGCCGCCCGGTGAGCGTGTGCCAGGGCTTGAGGTGCTCGGTGTTGAGCGTGAACGCCGTGTAGCGCCGGCCACCGGCCTCGCTGCCCGACCACTCCGGCGAGGTGATGACCGGCACGGGTGCCGCCTGGGTGTCGGCGTACGTGATCCGCTTGCCCTCGTGCTCGGCGGCGAGGTGGGCCATCTCCTGCCCGGTCTTCGCCTCCAGGGTGTGGAAGCCCTGGGTGGCCAGGCGGCCGTTGGTGGTGCCGGACAGGGCCAGGATGGTGTTGGCGGCCTTCACCGCGGTGTCCAGTGCCGGGCGGCCGTCGGCCGGGCCGCCGCGCACCGCGCCGTTCAGCTCCCGCAGCCGCGCCACCTCCTCGTCCGGCCGCAGCGTGATCCCCTTCGCGGGCAGGCCCTCGGCCTCCACCAGCGGGCCCAGTGCCGCGAACTTGGCGCCGATCGCCGTGTAGTCCCGCTCCACGACGACGAGGTTCGGCATGGTCTTCCCGGGCTCCGGGTCACACTCCCCGCGCCGCCAGTCCCGTACGACCCCGCCCGGCTGGGCGGTCTCGCCCGGCGTGTCGTGCTGGAGCGGCGCCGCCACCAGGTCCTTGCGCACGCCGAGGTGGCCGGCGGCCAGCTCGCTCAGCTTCTCCGCGAGCACCTTGAACGTGTCGAAGTCGGTGCGCGTCTGCCACGGAGGGCTCACGGCCGGGGAGAAGGCGTGCACATAGGGGTGCATGTCCGTGCTGGACAGGTCGTGCTTCTCGTACCAGGTCGCGGCGGGCAGCACCACGTCGGACAGCAGCGTGGACGAGGTGTGCCGGAAGTCCAGCGACAGCAGCAGGTCGAGCTTGCCCTCGGGCGCCTCCTCGTGCCACACCACGTCCCGGGGCCGCTGGTCCGGTGCGGCCTCCTCGGCGCGCAGCGAGGAGTGGGTGCCCAGCAGGTGCCTGGTGAAGTACTCGGCGCCCTTGGCCGACGAGCCCAGCAGGTTGGCCCGCCACAGGGTCACGATGCGCGGCCAGTTCTCCGGCGCGTCCGGGTCCTCGCAGGCGAACTTCAGAGTGCCCGCCCGCAGTTCGGCCACCGCGTTCGCCACCGGGTCGCCGAAGGTCTCGCCCAGCTCCAGGGGATTGCGGTCGAACGTCGGGTACGACGGCATCCACCCCGTCCGCGCCGACAGCGCCAGGCAGTCCGCGCCCGTCATCCCCTCGAACCGGCCCTCACCCAGCGGCGAGGCCAGCACGTCCGCACCGAACCGGTCGTAGCGGAACTGGTCGGTGTTCAGATACCAGTACGCGGTGCCGATCATCTGGCGCGGCGGGCGCGACCAGTCCGAGGCGGCGGCCAGCGACGCCCAGCCCGTCACCGGACGGCACTTCTCCTGGCCCACGTAGTGCGCCCAGCCGCCGCCGTTGCGGCCCTGGCAGCCGGTGAGCTGGAGCAGGGCGAGGAACGCCCGGTAGATCGTCTCGGAGTGGAACCAGTGGTTGGTGCCCGCGCCCATGAGGATCATGCAGCGCCCCTTGGAGCGCTCGGCGGTCCGCGCGAACTCCCGGGCGATCCGCACACAGGCCGCCGCCGGCACTGAGGTGTGCGTCTCCTGCCAGGCCGGGGTGCCGAGCGCGTCCGCGTCCTCGTACGACGCCGGCCACTCGCCCGGCACCCCCGGCCGCGCCACGCCGTACTGGGCCAGCAGCAGGTCGAACACCGTCGTCACCAGGGGCCCGGTCGCCCCGCCCAGCCGTGTCGCCGGCACGCCCCGCGTCACGACCTCACCACGGCCCTGCGCGTGCGCGCCGCCCTCGGTGTCGAAGCGGGGGAGCAGCACCGAAACGCCCGACGCCATCTCGTGGCCGTGCAGGCTCAGCCGGGGGCGCACGTCACCCAGATCGAGGTTCCACCTGCCCTGGTCGGCCTCGTTCCAGCGGAAGCCCAGCGAGCCGTTCGGCACGACCGCGCGGCCCGTCGCGTCGTCCAGCACCACCGTCTTCCAGGCGGCGTCCGCGCCCTCCTGCCCCAGATCGGCCGCGCGCAGGAACTTCGCCGGCACGTACGCCCCGTCCCGCTCGGTCAGCGTCACCAGGAACGGCAGGTCGGTGAAGCGCCGTACGTAGTCGTCGAAGAAGGGCGTCTCGCGGTCGACGAAGAACTCCTTGAGCACCACGTGCCCCATCGCCAGGGCCAGCGCGGCGTCCGTGCCCGGGTGCGGGTGCAGCCACTGGTCGGCGAACTTGGTGTTGTCGGCGTAGTCCGGCGAGACCACGACCACCTTCTGGCCCCGGTAGCGGGCCTCCGCCATCCAGTGCGCGTCCGGCGTCCGCGTCACCGGGACGTTCGACCCCCACATGATCAGGTAGGCCGCGTCCCACCAGTCGCCCGACTCCGGCACGTCCGTCTGGTCGCCGAAGACCTGAGGGGACGCCACCGGCAGGTCGGCGTACCAGTCGTAGAACGACAGCATCGGGGCGCCGATGAGGGAGTGGAAGCGGGCCCCCGCCGCGTGCGACACCATCGACATCGCCGGGATGGGGGAGAAACCCGCGATGCGGTCCGGGCCCTGGGTGCGGATGGTGTGGACGTGGGCCGCTGCCACCATCTCGACCGCCTCGTCCCAGCTCGCCCGGACCAGGCCGCCCTTGCCGCGCGCCCGCTGGTAGCACCGCCGCCGCTCGGGGTCGCCCTGGACGTCGGCCCAGGCCAGCACCGGGTCCGTCAGCCGCGCCTTCGCCTCCCGGTACATCTCCAGGAGCACCCCGCGCACGTAGGGGTAGCGCACCCGGGTCGGCGAGTACGTGTACCAGGAGAACGCCGCGCCCCTCGGACAGCCGCGCGGCTCGTACTCGGGGCGGTCCGGGCCCACCGACGGGTAGTCCGTCGCCTGAGTCTCCCAGGTGATGATGCCGTCCTTGACGAACACGTTCCAGCGGCACGATCCCGTGCAGTTCACGCCGTGCGTGGAGGTCACGACCTTGTCGTGGCTCCAGCGGTCCCGGTAGAACGCGTCCGACTCCCGGCCGCCGACCAGACCGATGCTGTGCAGGTCGGGGGCGGCGGTGCCGGGCCGGAAGAACCGGCCCGCGCGCAGCAGTGCCGCGCCCGGTTCGGTGGGCGGTGTCCGCGTGTCGGTCACGTGCGCTCCCTTGATCGACCGGGCCCTGGTTTCCGAACCTAGGGGCGGGCGCGGGAGCGCACCCGTTCGCGGCGCCCGTACGGGTCAGTGCGGACGCCGGCCGGTCCCGTCAGACCTTGCGCGCCACCCCCGCGTACACCGGCACGATGCCCTCCGCCTGGACCGCCACGTCCTCCGGGTCCGGCCGCCAGCCGGTGACCGGGATGACGCCGGGGCCCAGCAGCTCCAGGCCCTCGAAGAAGCGGGAGAACTCGCCGAGCGAGCGCGGGTGGAACGGCGTGCCGCTGCTGGCGAACAGACCGGCCGCCTTCCCCACCGCCTCCGGGTTCAGGTCCGGCGTGACCTGGGAGAGGACCAGGTAGCTCCCCGGCGCCAGGGCGTCCACGTACCGCTTCAGCAGGCCGTGCACGTCGTCGCCGTCGGCCGCGTCCCCGAGGTAGTGCGTCAGGGCCACCATCGACAGCGCCACCGGCCGGGCGAAGTCCAGGGACTCGGCCGCCAGCCGCAGAATGGTGTCCGGGTCGCGGACGTCCGCGTGGACGTACTCCGTCGAGCCCTCGGCGGAGCCGTGCAGCAGCGCCTCGGCGTGCCGCAGCACGATCGGGTCGTTGTCGGCGTAGACCACCCGCGCCTCCGTCGCCACGGCCTGCGCGACCTGGTGCAGGTTCGGTTCGGTGGGGATGCCGGTGCCGATGTCCAGGAACTGGCGCACCCCGGCCTCGGCGAGGGTCCGCACCGCACGGTGCATGAACCGGCGGTTGGCCCGCGCGCCGCGAACCGCCGTGTCGTCCGCGGCGAGGATCCTGCGGGCCAGTTCCTCGTCCACGGGGTAGTTGTCCTTGCCGCCCAGCCACCAGTCGTAGACGCGGGCCGGGTGCGGCCGGCTGGTGTCGATGGGCGCGGGGGTGGCGCCGGATCCGGTCATGCGGGGTGGTCTCCTCGGTGCCGGGGTGTGAGAGGTGCGGTTGCCGGGACTGCCGGTTCAGAAGTACTCGCGGTACGCGCGCAGGATCTTCTCGGTGCGCTGGGTCGAGGCCGCGCGCGCCGTCATGTGGTCCAGGACCTCCAGGTGCGCGGAGACCTCCGTACGGGAGTCCAGGTACAGGGCGCCCGTCAGGTACTCGGTGAAGACCATGTCGGGCAGCTCCGGCTCCGCGAACCGGAACAGGGTGAACGGCGCGTACGTCCCGGGGTGCGGACCGTCGTCGAACTCGGCGACCTGGAGCGTCACCCGGTCCCGGGTCGCGAACTCCAGCAACTTGTCCAGCTGACCGCGCATCACCCGCCCGTCGATGCTCACCGGCCGCCGCAGCACCGTCTCGTCCATCACCACCCACAGGTGCGGCGGGTCCGCCCGCTCCAGCAGCCGCTGCCGCTCCATGCGCAGCGACACGTGCCGCTCGACGGCCTCACCGCCCGCGTTGCCGATCGTCCCGGCCTCCATGACCGCGCGCGCGTAGTCCTCGGTCTGCAGCAGCCCCGGCACGAAGTGCGGCTCGTAGGAGCGGACGATCCGCGCGGCGCCCTCCAGGCTCACGTACATGCTGAACCAGTCCGGCAGCACGTCGTGGTACCGCTGCCACCAGCCCGGCTGGTTCGCCTCCTCGGCCAGCGCCACGAACGCCGTGACCTCCGCCGCGGGCACCCCGTACGCCGTCAGCAGGATCTGGACGTACGGTATTTTCAGCGCGACCTCGGCCATCTCCATGCGCCGCACGGTCGCCGGGGCCACCCGGAGCACCTTGGCGGCCTCCTCGCGCTTGAGGCCCGCCGTCTCCCGCAGTTCCTGCAGCCTTCTGCCCAGGACCACCTGGCCCACGGTGGGTGCGGCCCGCCGCTCACTCACGCCACGCCTCCCCAACGCGCCCAAGTCTCAACGCAGTCTGTCATGTTCCCCTGTCAGTCTCACAAGGGGTGTTCGTGGATCAACATCATTACCTGCCGGGTAATCGACCGTGCGCGGCCGGGGCGCCATCGTGGAGCCACCGGGTTCCGGGCCGGCGCACTCCGTTCCGGAACCCGGTCCCCGCAGCCGCGCACCGACCCCGACGGAGGATGACTCGTCATGTCCACCAACCAGCTGGCCGTCCTCGCCCGCACCACCGAACCGCAGCTGATGCTGCGCCGGTTCCTCGCCCTCGACGCGGTGGTGACCGGCGCCAACGCGGTCGCCTACCTCGCGCTCTCCGGGCCGCTCGGCCGCTTCCTCGGCGCCGGCTCCGGGCTGCTCCTCGCCCTCGGCGCGTTCCTCGCGGTGTACGCCGGGTGCGTCGCCCTGCTGGCCGCGCGCCCCCGGCCGCCGGCCCTCGGGGTGCGGGCGGTCGTCGAGGCCAACCTCGCCTGGGCGGCGGTCAGCTTCGCCGCCCTCGGCCTGTGGCTGACGCCCACCACGGCCGGCGCCGTGTGGACCGTCCTCCAGGCGCTCACCGTCGCCGGGTTCGCACTGCTCCAGTACGCAGCGCTGAGGCAGCGTCAGGACACCAGCGTCTGAAGGTGCTTGACCGTCGCCGGGTCGGCCGGGAGCAGCGTCTCGATGGCCAGCTCGGCGACGGTCACGTCCATCGGCGTGTTGAAGGTGGAGATGGACGAGATGAACGACAGGGTCCGTCCCTCGTGCTCGATCTGCATCGGCAGCGCGAAGTACGGCACGGGTTCGGCCGGCTCCTCACCCGCGCCGCCGACCGGCACCGGGTACGCCGCCACCTCCTCGTACAGCGCGCGGAGCGGCTCCGAGCGGTGCAGGGCGATCTGCCGCTCCATCTGCTCCAGCAGGTGCCCGCGCCACTCGCGCAGATTGCGGATGCGCGGCGCCAGGCCCTCCGGGTGCAGGGTCAGCCGCATCGCGTTGACCGGTGGCTGGAGCAGGTGCTCCGGCAGGCCCTCCAGCAGCATCAGGATGCCCCGGTTGGCGGCCAGCACCTGGTACGTCGCGTCCACGACCAGGGCGGGATACGGCTCGTAGCCCCGGATCAGCCGTTCCATGCCCTCGCGCAGGGCACCCAGCGCCGGGTCGTCCAGCGGGGTCTCCGGGTAGCGCGGGGCGTAACCGGCCGCGAGCAGCAGCGCGTTGCGCTCGCGCACCGGCACTTCCAGGTGCTCGGCGAGCCGCAGCACCATCTCCTCGCTCGGCCGGGAGCGGCCCGTCTCGACGAAGCTGATGTGCCGGGCGGAGGAGTCGGCGCGCAGCGCCAGCTCCAGCTGGCTGACCCGCCGCCGCTCCCGCCAGGCCCGCAGCAGCGGACCCACGCCCTGGGCGGTGGGGGCGGTACCTGACACGAGTGCGGTCATACTCCGCACGGTAGCCGACCCGGGCCCCTGAAGGGGCGGGCCGGCCCTCCTGACCAGGGCCCGCACGGCCCGGCTGTGGCAGGCTGAGGGTGATGCGGCCACCGAGCAGTCCGCCGAGCCGTCGGCCGCCCAGGAAAGGAGCGCAGCCCATGCCCGTCGAACCGCTGTCGCGGCAGGAGATCGAGGAACGGCTGGCCGGGCTGCCGGGCTGGTCCCTCGACGACGGCCGCCTCACCCGCTCCTACCGGCTCGGCTCGCACTTCGCGGCGGCCGCGATGGTCGTCCACGTCGCCCAGGTGCAGGAGGAGCTCGACCACCACTCCGACCTGACCCTCGGCTACAACACGGTCTCCCTCGCCGTGCACACCCACAGCGCGGGCGGCGCCGTCACCGAGAAGGACGTGGAGCTCGCCCGCAGGGTGGAGGACCTGGCCGCCGGCCACGGGGCACACTGACGGTGTGCTCGACTACGACAAGGAAGCGGAAGTCTACGACGCCTCCCGCGGCGGCGAGCCGCGCGCCGAGGCCGCCGCACGGGCCGTACTGAGCCTCGTACCGGCACGGGCGCGCAGCCTGCTCGACGTCGCCTGCGGCACCGGCATCGTCACCCGGCGGCTCGCGGCCGGCCGGGCGGGGCTGCGCGTGACCGGCGCCGACCTGGCGCCCGCCATGGCCCGGCGCGCCGCCGCGCGGCTGCCCGGCGCGGTGCTGCTCGCCGACAGCCGCAGGCTGCCTTTCCGGGACGGCGAGTTCGACGCCGTCAGCAGCGTGTGGCTGCTCCACCTGGCGGGCGGCGGCGCGAACGTGCGGGCGATCGTCGGGGAGTGCGCCCGCGTCCTGCGCCCCGGCGGGGTGTACGTGACCACGGTCGACAAGGGCGCCTCGCACAACGTGGGCAGCGACATCGACGCCGTACTGGCCACCCGCCCGCCGAGCACCGCGCACGACGCGGCCGGCCTCGTCGAGTCCCACGCCCGCGCCCACGGCCTGCTCCCCGCCGGACACGCCCGCTTCACCGGCCACGGCCAGGGACGCAGCCCCCGCCGCACGATCGCCGACCTCAGGCGCGGCTGGTTCGTCACGCTGCCGCCGGGCGACCCGCTCGCGGACGAGTTCGCCGACCGGCTCGCGGCGCTGCCCGACCAGGACCGGCCCCGGCCCGACCCGGTGTTCACGCTGAGGGCGTTCGCGAAGCCGTAGGGGACCGAACACGGGGAATCCGTGGGCGGCGGGCGGCAACCCGGCCGTGCCGGGCGGCGACCAAGAGACGGAACCCATCCGTCCTCCAGGAGGTCCGTCCCGTGAGCCACCCCCACAAGCACCGCAGACGCCGTCCGCTCGTCCTCGGCGCGGCCCTCGCCGCCGCCGCACTCGTCGGCACCGGTCTGACCACGCTCACCACCGACACCGCCGAAGCGGCGACCGCCCGGCAGGCCGAGGCACTCGACCGGGGCGTGGTCAGCGTCCACACGGGCGCCGGCAACCTGGTCGGCTGGCGCTGGCTGGCCACCGACCCGGACAACGTCTCCTTCAACGTCTACCGGGCCGGCACGAAGGTCAACTCCACCCCCGTCACCGGCTCCACGACCTTCTTCCACTCCGGCGCCCCCTCCCACGCCGACTACACCGTCCGCGCGGTCGTGAACGGCACCGAGCAGGGCGACTCGGTCCACGCGATCCAGTTCCGGGCCGGGTACAAGGACGTGCCGATCTCCCCGCCCGCCGGCGGCACCACCCCCGACGGCGTCTCCTACACCTACGAGGCCAACGACGCCTCCGTCGGCGACCTCGACGGCGACGGCGCCCTCGACCTCGTCCTGAAGTGGCAGCCCACCAACGCCAAGGACAACTCCCAGTCCGGCCACACCGGCAACACGATCGTCGACGGCATCCGGCTCGACGGCACCCGGCTGTGGCGCGTCGACCTGGGCCGCAACATCCGCTCCGGCGCCCACTACACGCAGTTCCAGGTGTACGACTACGACGGCGACGGCAGGGCCGAGGTCGCCATGAAGACCGCCGACGGCACGATGGACGGCACGGGCGCGGTCATCGGCGACTCATCGGCCGACCACCGCAACTCGTCCGGATACATCCTCACCGGCCCCGAGTACCTGACGATGTTCGACGGGCGGACCGGCAGGGCCATGGGCACGGTCGACTACGTCCCCGGCCGGGGCAACGTCTCCTCCTGGGGCGACTCCTACGGCAACCGCGTCGACCGCTTTCTGGCCGGCACGGCCTACCTGGACGGCTCCCGCCCCTCCCTGATCATGGCGCGCGGCTACTACACCCGCTCGGTGATCGCCGCCTGGGACTGGCGGGACGGCCGCTTCACCCGCCGCTGGACCTTCGACACCAACTCCTCCACCAACGCGGGCAAGGGCTACGACGGCCAGGGCAACCACCAGCTGTCCGTGGCGGACGTCGACGGCGACGGCAGGGACGAGATCGTGTACGGCGCGATGGCCGTCGACGACAACGGCCACGCCCTGTGGACCACGCGCAACGGCCACGGCGACACGATGCACGTCGGCGACCTCGACCCGTCCCGTCCCGGCCTGGAGGAGTTCAAGGTCGACGAGGACAGTTCGAAGCCCTCCTCCTGGATGGCCGACGCCCGCACCGGCCAGATCATCTGGGCGACGGGCGCGAGCGGCGACAACGGCCGGGGCGTCTCGGCCGACATCTGGTCCGGCAGCGCGGGCGCGGAGTCCTGGTCGTCGGCCGAGAGCGGCATCCGCAACCCGAAGGGCACGGTCGTACACAGCCGCAAGCCCTCCAGCGCCAACTTCCTGTCCTGGTGGGACGGCGACCCCGTCCGCGAACTCCTCGACGGCACCCGCGTCGACAAGTACGGCACCTCGGGCGACACCCGCCTGCTCACCGGCTCCTCGGTCGCCTCCAACAACGGCACGAAGGCCACCCCGGTCCTGTCCGGCGACATCCTCGGCGACTGGCGGGAGGAGGTCGTCTGGCGCACGAGCAACAACACCGCCCTGCGTATCTACTCGACCCCGCACGACACGGACCGCAGGATCACGACCCTCCTTCACGACACCCAGTACCGCACCGCCCTGGCCTGGCAGAACACCGCCTACAACCAGCCTCCGCACCCGAGCTTCTTCATCGGCGCGGGGATGGCGACGGCGCCGAGGCCGACGGTGTACACGCCGTGAACTGCGGTGAGGGAGGTGGAAGCGAGTTTCCGCAAGTGATTCACGTGTGGCATATTGTCCCGAGCATGCCAGGGGCGCGGTGTCCGTGGCAGGAGGGGAACGCAACATGAAGAGCCGCAGAACCGCGGTCCGCGCACTCGTCACCGGCGCCTGTGCGGTCGGCCTGGCCGTCGGGATGCAGGGACAGGCCTGGGCGGGCAGCGTGACCATCTACGCGCCCAACAGCGCGGGCAGCGCAACCTTCAACGCGGACCCCTCCGGTTCGATCCCCGGCGACGCCATCCGGGCGTGCGACACCAAGTCGGACGGCTGGGGCATCGAGGCCGCGCTGGACTACAACTTCGACGGGATCGTCGACCGCAGGGTGGACACCCGCGGTCACACCGCCGGGTACTGCAGCCCCTGGAAGAGCGGCGACCTCACCGAGGGCAAGTCCGTCCGGCTGTACGTCGTGCCGGTCAAGGGCAGCAGCTACGGGCCCTGGACGTACATCGACGTCGTCGCCTGACCTGCCCGGCAGGGCGACGGCCCCGGACCGACACGGTCCGGGGCCGTCGCGCGTGGCCGTCCGGGCCGCCGCGGGGCGCGGGCGGGCTGGATCAGCCGGTGGAGCAGGCCTCACCCCCGGCGGTGAACGACGCCGGAAGGGAGTTGCCTCCCGACCATTGACCCGTGAAGCCGAAGGCCACCGACGCTCCGGCGGCCACCGTGCCGTTCCAGCCGGTGTTCCGCGCGGTCACCGACCCGCCCGACGCGGTGTGTTCCGCGTTCCACATCCGGGTCACCCGCTGGCCGTCCGGGAAGGACCAGCGCAGGGACCAGCCGTCCCAGGCGGAGGTGCCCGTGTTGGTGAGCCGCACATCGGCCTGGAAGCCGCCCCCCCACTGGTTGGTGACCGTGTACGCCACCGCGCACGCCCCGGCCGGCTCCGGGTCCGGCCCGGGGCCGGGGTCGGTACCGGCGGTGTCGCCGTAGACGATCCCGCGCCCGTTGGTCGCCACGTACACCCGCCCGTAGACGCGCGGGTCGCCCGTGATGGCCGCGCCGGTCCAGCCCCACTGGTGGGCGTCGTCGTTGACGCGGGTCCAGGTGGCGCCCTGGTCGGTGGAGCGGAAGATGCCGCGCACCCCGGCTATCTCGGCGCTGGTGTAGAGGGTCTGGTACGAGGCGCCCGGCGCCGCCTTGCCGAAGCCGACGGTGTCGGCCTCGTCGACGTTCGGCAGCTTGGTGAAGCTCGCGCCGCCGTCCGTCGAGTGCCACAGCCCGTACGGACCGTCCGCAGCCCCGCCCGCCAGCCAGATGTCACCCTCCCCGCCCGGCAGCGCCTTGAAGCGTACGCTGTCCCCGGCGGGCAGGCCGGTGGCCACCGACGCGGTGAAGGTCGCGCCGCCGTCCGTGCTGACGTAGAACTTCCCGGACTTGAAGCCGTAGAAGGTGTGCGGGTCGACCCGGTCGGACTCTACGACCGCGCCGGCCGGGATGCCGCTCGACGGCTGCCAGGACGTGCCGAAGCCCGCCGTGTGGTGCACTCCGGCGCCCTGCGGGCTCCACACGAAGCGGCTGCCGTCCGCGCCGGCGGCCACGGTGCCCCCGCCACTCACGCCCGCGGGGTCGGTGCCGCCGAACCAGTTGGCGCCGTTGTCCGTGGAGAAGGCGATGTGCGGGCCCGCGTCGAGGTTCCCGGCCCGCACGACGACGTCCGGGTTCGTCTCCGCGAAGTCCAGACTCGTGGTGGAGGTGAAGTTGGGGGAGGTGAACATCATCGACGGCACCTCGGTCAGGCTCGTGTGCCGGAAGCCGCCGACGTCACCCAGCGCACTGAGCAGCGGGGCGCCCGACGGGGGAGCGGCCAGGTCGTTCACGGCCGTCTCCTCCAGCCCGCGGACCATGGGCTCGATGGCGAACTCGCCGCCCTCGTCGTCCCAGTTCGTGAGGTTCTCCGTGCCGTAGACGGTCGCCCCGGTCCCGTACATCATCCGGTCCGAGTCGAACGGGTCGATCTCCAGCGCCTCCGTCATCCAGCCCAGCTTCGGCGTCTGCTCGGGCGGGCTGGGATTCGCGCCCCAGGTCAGCCACGGGGACGAGGAGACGTCCATGGTGTAGCGGTTCTCGCGGGCCGGGTACGACGTGTACTCCCATGCCTGCGTCCACGTCGCGCCGCTGTCCGTGGAGCGGTAGATCTGCGTGTCCGGCCACCAGGAGCTGTACGCCGTCGCCATCACCGTGCCGGGGTTCTGCCGGTCGACGGTCAGTCCGCTGAAGCCGAAGTAGGTGTCGGCCTCGGCGACCGGGCTGATGTCCGTCCAGGTGCCCGTCACCGTCGCGTACCGGTACAGCCGGCCCTTGCCGCCGTCGTACGGGCCGCCCGTGTCGCTGTAGGCCAGGTACAGGTGGCCGTTCTCGGCGTCCAGGACGCCCTTGTGGGCGAGGTAGCCGGTCGGCTGCCCGGCGACGCGCTCCCAGGTCGCGCCCGCGTCGGTCGAGCGGTAGACGGCGTTCTCCTTGTCGGCGACCCCCATGTAGACCGTCTTCGTGGGGGCGCCCGCCGTACCCGTGGACTCGTCGAAGGTGACCCAGACGACGCCCTGGTTGTCCGAGGCGTAGCCGCTCGTGTCCGTGGGGTCCTGCACGTAGTTCCCGGGGTTGGGGAAAGCCGTCACCTCGGACCAGGTGACACCCGCGTCCGTCGAGCGCCACAGGCCGTTGCCGCTGGGCGCGCCCAGGTACAGCACGTCGTTGTCGTGCGGGTCGACGGCCAGGCGCTCGCCCATGCCGCGGCCCGGCATGTTGCCGCCCAGCTTGAACGGCAGGTCGGCCTTCTCCCACGTCGCGCCCCGGTCGGCGGAGCGCAGCACCGCGCCGTTGCCCGGGTCCCAGTCGTTGGTGTACGTGCCGACCGCCGCGTACACCCGGTCGGGGTCGACGGAGTCGGAGGCGACGCTGACCACGCCCGTGTGGCCCCAGTCGTCCCAGCCGACGTGGTCGAGGAGGGGAGTCCAGCTCTTCGTCCCCTCCTCCCAGCGGTAGGCGCCGCCGATGTCGGTGCGGGCGTAGGCCAGGTCCTTCTCGGAGCGGTTGAAGACGATGCCGGGGACGAAGCCGCCCCCGTCGACGCGGGCGTTCTTCCAGGTGTAGGAGTCGGCGGCCACGGCGGCCGCCGCCGGTGAACCGGAGGCCAGCGCGGCGGGCGGGCCGCCGGTGAGGAGGCCGGCCGCCAGGGCCAGCAGGACTGTGAGGATCCGGGTTCTTCGCACGGTGGGGAACCGTCCTTCCGTCGGGAACAGAACACATGCGAGGCCGGGCGGCCCTCGGCGTGGACGAGGGCCGCCCGGCAGATGGCCCCGCCGTCCGGTGGCGGAACCCTGCACACGGAGCCGTCAAGCGCCCCGGCGCGGCGCGGGGAACTGCGCGACCAGCCACGCACGGCCCGCAGCCGAGCATCCCGCGCCACCCGCGGAGCGCTTCGCGGGGGCTATTCGAGAAGCTCCGCGTACGAACCCATGGCGAGGGCGATGTCCGCCTGCGCCCAGAAGCGGTGGTACGTGAACGTGGGCGCGGCGCCGCCCGCGAGGTAGCTCTCGATCTTGGACCAGGCGGGGTCGTCCTGGTAGAAGGAGCGGATCGAGGAGAAGGTCGACGACGCGTCGATCGTGTCGCCGTTCGGCATGGTCCCGGTCCAGCCGCTGGGGACGTGCACCGGGTCGTCGAAGCGGTTGTAGTCGGCGCGGGTCTCCGGGACGGCGATGCCCAGCGCGGTCTGGTTGTTCTCCCACATGCCGTCCAGCAGTGCCTTGGCCGTCGACGCCGCCTCCGAGTCGCCGGAGCGGTCGGCGTAGTACGTCAGGGTCTTGGCGTACGCCGCCGCCACACCGACGTCGTTCGTGTAGTCCGCGACGGTGACGTGCAGGCCGGCGTTGTCACCGGGGGAGGACGCGTTCCAGGTGTCCGGCTGCCCCGACCACTTCAGCGTCGCCGGGATCAGGAAGGTGCCGTCCGGGTTGACCGTCGTCTCCGACAGCGCCCAGTCGACCCACTTGTCCAGGACCTCCTCGGCCCGCGCGTCGCCGCTCTGCTGGTAGTACTCGGCGACCCGCTCCATGGACCACGCCTGGAAGCCGAACCACTGGTTGGACGGCGGGTCGTGGTAGACCGGCTTCTCGTCGTAGTACATGCCGTAGAAAGTCGGCGTACCGGCCGGCGGGGTCGCGTACCGGCCCGCCCAGCTGTTGGTGGCGCCGCCCGCGATGGCGCCCTCGTCGGACTGGAGCCAGCGGTAGAACTCGATCTGCCGGTCCAGGGACTTGGCCCAGTCCGCCGCGCCCGTCGCCGACTTCGGCTTCAGGTCGTCGTACGTGCTCAGCGCGTACGCCGCCAGCGGGTTCTGGTAGCCGCCGTGGGTGTGGCTGGAGCCGATGCGCCAGGCCCAGCCCGCCGAGGTGTCCACGGCGCCGCCCCACGCGTAGTACCAGGACAGCAGGTAGTGCGAGGAGTCCTTGCCGGTGCCCGCCGGGCAGCTCGACGGCCCCACACAGTTCCCGACCTTCTTGAAATACTTGTCGTACATGGCGTAGCGCAGGTAGTCACCCATCTTGGCGGCCTTGTCCAGGGTGCCGGCGATCTCCTCGCCCCTGCCCTGCTCCTCGGCCCAGACGTCCGCCCAGTACGCCGCCTGCACCGCCCGCGCGTCGGCGTCCGGGGCGTTGGTGAACTTCCACTGCTTCGCGTAGGAGGCGTCACCCGTGAACAGGTCCAGGTAGCCGTTGGGGCCGCCGTACTTGAAGGCGTCGCAGGTCGGCTGCGGCACCGTCTCCCACACCGACTCCTGCGCGCCGCGCTGGAAGGTGTTGATGTAGGAGGGGCCGGTGTCCGACGGGCCCGCCTCGCAGTTGCCGGGCGAGTTGCCGTAGCCGTAGGTGTTGTCGACGTCCTGGAGCCAGTGCATGCCGTAGACGTCGTCCGTGCCGTACGCCGACCTCAGCTCGCCGGCGATCGGGTCCGGACCGACCGGCACCGTGCCGTCCAGCGGCGCCGGGTACTCGTCCGGCGTGTCCAGCTCGGGGGCGTAGGTCGCCGGCTCGGACGCGTTGTAGGACGAGTTGGTCGGCTGGTCGGCGTGGGTGGGGATCATGTAGGTCTCCATGATCTCCCAGGCGTTGTTGAACCGGTCCCAGTCGCCGGTCACCTTGCCGTACATGGCCTGGAGCCACAGCAGGTAGCTGTACGCCTCGGACGTGGTCTCGTGCCCGTGGTCCGGCGCCTCCACGATCAGCGTTTCGACCGAGTGGTACGGAATGCCCTCGGGGGAGAAGTAGCCGTTCGCCGGGTCGGTGATCTTCCCGTAGAGCTCCAGGAAGCGGGCGTCGTAATCCTTCTGGGCGCCCAGCTGGGTCACGGTGACCGAGGCCTTGCCGTGGCCGGGGGCCGTCGACTCGAAGACCGCCGAGCCGGTGCCGGAGGCGTCGGCCGCGATGGTCACCTCCTGGGCGGTGTCCCAGTTCGCCGGGGTGAAGGTGAGGCTCGCCCCGGCGGAGACCGACAGGCCGGTGTTGCCGCTCGCGCGTGCCGTGGTCACCGTGACGTTCGCGGCCGGCTCCTTCGAGAGCTTGACCTCGTACGTGCCCGACTCGCCCTGCTGGACGCCCAGTTGCCCGGGCGTGGCGACCACGGTCGGTCCCGAGGCGACCGTGATGCCGACCGGCACGGAGGCGGCGGAGGCGCCCATGCTGTCGTAGGCCTTCGCCACCAGGGAATGACTGCCCACGGTCAAACCGGAGGCGGAGTAGGTGTAGGGGGCGCTGGTGTCGGTGCCCAGCAGCGTGGTGTCGTCGTAGAACTCCACCTTGCTGATGGTGGCGTCGTCGGCCGCCGCGGCCGTGGCGGCCAGTGGAACGGCCTCGCCCTGCGAGTAGACCGATCCCGGCTCCGGGCTGGTCAGCACGGTGATCGGGGGCTGGTGCGCGCCGGCGCAGGTGGTGCCGTTGACGGCGAAGCTCGTCGGCGCGGTGTTGGCGCCGCTGTAGGTGAACTGCCCGCCGGTGGTGACGGCGGCGCCGGCCGCGACGCGGGCGTTGTACGCGGCGTTCTTGACGGTGACGGTCTTCCCGGACTGGCTCCAGGTGCCGTTCCAGCCGTTGGTCAGCTTCTGGTTGCCCGCGTAGTCGTACGTCAGCGTCCAGCCGTCGATGGCGTCGGTGCCGCGGTTGGTGAGCGTCAGCTCGGCGGTGAATCCGGAGCCCCAGTCGTTGGTCCTGTAGTCCACGCTGCACTGAAGTGCGGCCGCCTGGGCGGGAGTCGAACCGGTGCCCAGCATGGTGAGGGGTAAGGCGAGGGCCGCCAGGGCGGCCGTCCACAGACGCCGCGCGGTGCGGCGTCTGGGTCTGTGTGCGGGGTGCATGGTGCTGGTTCCTCCTTGCGGCTCGGGGAGTGTGGGGGAGGAGCGACAAGCCTTGAACCAGTGGGAGCGCTCCCATAGTGGGGAGGGGGGTCTGTGCGGTCAAGATGTGTGGAGAGTCGAAAAGATTCGACACGCACCGCCGGGAGAAAATCGGTAACTCCTCTGTTCTTTACCGTCACTTGGCGCTACCTTCATCGGCACCAGTGGGAGCGGTTCCATCAGTCGAAGTGTCCGTCGCGGCGCTTCCGAACTGCGAGGAGTCGCTCATGCGCCACCCCCCGCACCACCTTTCGCGTTCAGGACTTGGAGCCGTGGCAGCGGCACGTCCGACGCTTCACCGGCCGGCGCGCCGGCTCGTACACGCACACCCCCCGGGCCGCTCCACCGTGCCCGCGGGCCGTTCCTGATCTCCGTCCGCGACGGCACCCCCTTGCCGTGCGGAGGCGGACCGTGCCCAGTGCGCGCGGTCCCGGACGAACAGCACGCGCACCCCTGACCGCAGCACGCGCACCCCACGAAAGAAGGAACCCGCACTCATGACCCGCAGCAGAACCGCGATGCTCGCCGCCCTGGCGCTGGTCGCCGGGGCCTCCGGCACGGCCTTCGCCGCGCAGTCCGCCGGCGCCGGCGCGGCGGCCGTCCCGTGCACCGTCGACTACCAGGTGCAGAACGACTGGGGGAGCGGCTTCACCGCCGCCGTGACCGTCACCAACAACGGTGCCGCCACCTCCGGCTGGTCCCTGGGCTGGACGTTCGCCGGCAGCCAGAAGGTCACCAACGGCTGGAACGCGAAGCTCAGCCAGAGCGGCGCCGCCGTCACCGCGACCAACGAGGCCTACAACGGCACGCTCTCCACGGGCGGTTCGGCGAGCTTCGGCTTCCAGGGCACCTACAGCGGCAGCAACGCCGTCCCCGCCACCTTCACCCTGAACGGCGTGACCTGCAACGTCGACGACGGCGGTTCGACCGACCCCGACCCGACCGACCCGCCGGACCCGACCGATCCGCCGGAGCAGGGCGAGCGGGTGGACAACCCGTACGACGGAGCCAAGGTCTACGTGAACCCCGAGTGGAGCGCCAAGGCGGCGGCCGAGCCCGGCGGCGACCGCATCGCCGACCAGCCCACCGGTGTGTGGCTCGACCGGATCGCCGCCATCGAGGGGGTCAACGGCGGCATGGGGCTGCGCGACCACCTCGACGAGGCGCTGACACAGAAGGGCTCCGGGGAACTCGCCGTCCAGCTCGTCATCTACAACCTGCCCGGACGCGACTGCGCCGCCCTCGCCTCCAACGGCGAGCTGGGCCCGACGGAGATCGACCGGTACAAGACCGAGTACATCGACCCGATCGCCGAGATCCTCGCCGACCCCAAGTACGCGGACCTCCGGATCGTCACCACGGTCGAGATCGACTCGCTGCCCAACCTGGTCACCAACGTCTCCGGGCGGCCGACCGCCACGGAGAACTGCGACGTCATGAAGGCCAACGGCAACTACCAGAAGGGCGTCGGGTACGCCCTGAACAAGCTCGGCGACGTCGGCAACGTCTACAACTACGTCGACGCCGGCCACCACGGCTGGCTCGGCTGGGACAGCAACTTCGGTCCCTCCGCCGACATGTTCAAGACCGCCGCCACCACCGAGGGCGCGACCGTCGACGATGTGCACGGCTTCATCGTCAACACCGCCAACTACAGCGCCCTGAAGGAGGAGAACTTCAAGATCACGGACTCGGTCAACGGAACCTCCGTGCGCCAGTCCGACTGGATCGACTGGAACCAGTACACCGACGAGCTGTCCTACGCCCAGGCCATGCGCGACAAGCTGGTCTCGCTCGGCTTCGACCAGAACCTCGGCATGCTGATCGACACCTCGCGCAACGGCTGGGGCGGCGAGGCGCGGCCCACCGGACCGGGCGCGACGACCGACGTGAACACCTACGTGGACGGCGGGCGCTACGACCGCCGCATCCACCTCGGCAACTGGTGCAACCAGTCCGGAGCCGGCCTCGGCGAGCGGCCGCAGGCCAGCCCCGCCGCCGGGATCGACGCGTACGTGTGGATGAAGCCCCCGGGCGAGTCCGACGGCGCGAGCGAGGAGATCCCGAACGACGAGGGCAAGGGCTTCGACCGGATGTGCGACCCCACCTACGAGGGCAACGCGCGCAACGGCAACAGCCCCTCCGGTGCGCTGCCCGACGCACCGATCTCCGGCCACTGGTTCTCCGCGCAGTTCCAGGAGCTGATGAAGAACGCCTACCCGCCCCTGTCCTGACGGGACTCCGGCGTAGCTGACGCCGTCGGGGCCCGGCCCTCCCCGGCCGGGCCCCGGCGGTACTTTTTGCGGTCACGGCAACTTCGTTTGCCTTCGCGCGGTGCGTCGTCGCACCCTGACGGCACCGCGAACGGGAGGCTGACCACCATGGCGCACGACCACCACGACACCCACCACCGGCACGACACCGGACACGGACACGACCACGGCCACGGCCACAGCGACATGGACTGGGCCGAGATGGCCCCGCTGCTTCAGGCCCAGGCGGAGCTGTACACACCGCTGTACCGGCAGGCCATGACCTGGCTGGCGCGGGAGGTGACCGAGCCCGGCCTGGTCGTCGACGTCGGCAGCGGACCCGGCGTCGTCTCCTGCCTGTTCGCCGACACCTTCCCCGGCGCCCGCGTCCTCGCCGTCGACGGCGCCGAGCCCCTGCTGGAGCGCGCCCGCGACCGCGCCGCCCGTCTCGGTGCCGCCGACCGCTTCGGCACCCTCGCCGGAGAGCTGCCCGGGGTGCTGGGCGAGCTGGACTACCCGGCCGACCTGATGTGGGCGAGCCAGAGCCTGCACCACCTCGGCGACCAGCGCGCGGCCGTGGCCGCACTCGCCGGGCACCTCGCACCGGGCGGCACCCTGGCGCTCCTGGAGGGCGGGCTGCCCGCCCGTTTCCTGCCCCGAGACATCGGGATCGGGCGTCCCGGGCTGCAGGCCCGGATGCACGCGGTGGAGGAGGACGCCTTCGCCGAGATGCGCGCGAACACGCCCGGCTCCGTGCCCGAGACCGAGGACTGGCCGGCGATGCTGACCGCCGCCGGCCTGAAGCACACCGGCACCCGGAGCTTCCTGCTGGACCTGCCTGCGCCGCTGTCGGACGAGGCCCGCGCCTACGTCACCACGTCCCTGTCCCGCCTGCGCGACCGCCTCGGCGACGGCCTGGACGCCACCGACCGGGAGACCCTCGACCGGCTGCTCGACCCCGCCGACGAGGCGAGCGCGCACCGGCGGCAGGACGTGTTCGTACTGGTGGCGCACACGGTCTACACGGCGGTGCGGCCCGCCTGACGCGCAGGCGCCGGTCTCCCTGCTGGTGAGGCGCCCGGCGGATGCCCGGTGGCCCCGACCGGCACCGTGCAGAGCCGGGCCAGGCGCCTGATTCTGAGGGTGACGGCGGCCCCGGCCCGAGCGAAGCCGAGAGTCGGGGCCGGGCCGGTGCCGGCCCGGCCCCCACGCGGGCGTCGTCTCACTCGCCGTTGAACTCCGCCGGGTCCGGGCCGGTGCGCCGGTCCTCGTTGAGCGCGCTGATCGCCGCGAGGTCCTCGGTGTCCAGGCTGAAGCCGAACACGTCGATGTTCTCCTTGATCCGCGACGGCGTCACGGACTTCGGGATCACCACGTTGCCGACCTGGAGGTGCCAGCGCAGCACCACCTGCGCCGGGGTGCGGCCGTGCTTCTGGGCGATCGCCACGATCGCCGGGATCTCGAGGATGCCCTTGCCGGAGCCGAGCGGGGACCACGCCTCGGTGGCGATGCCCTGCTCCGCGTGGTACTCGCGGGCGGCGTGCTGCTGGAGGTGCGGGTGCAGCTCGATCTGGTTGACGGCAGGGATGACCGACGTCTCGCCGATCAGCCGCTCCAGGTGCTCCGGCAGGAAGTTGGAGACGCCGATGGCCCGGATACGGCCGTCGGCGTGCAGCTTCTCGAACGCCTTGTACGTGTCGACGTAGCGCTCCTTGGCCGGCATCGGCCAGTGGATCAGGTACAGGTCCACGTATTCCAGGCCCAGCTTCGCCAGCGACGTGTCGAAGGCGCGGAGGGTCGAGTCGTATCCCTGGTCCTTGTTCCAGAGCTTGGTGGTGACGAACAGATCCTCGCGGGGGACGCCGGAGGCGGCGATCGCCCGGCCGGTGCCCTCCTCGTTGCCGTAGATCGCCGCTGTGTCGATGCTGCGGTACCCGGCCTCCAGCGCCTGGGCGACGGCCGTCTGAGCCTCGTCGTCCGGCACCTGCCAGACGCCGAAGCCCAGCTGGGGCATCTCGACGCCGTTGTTCAGGGTGATCGGGGGGACCTTGCTGCTCACGAGCTCTTGATCCTTCGGTTGTGGTCAGGTGGTACTCACATCGTCAACGATCACGGCCCGTGCCGCATTCCTGACCGGCGAACTCACGCTCTGTAAAGCGCCTCGACCTCCGCGCCGTAGGCGTTCTCGATGGCCTTGCGCTTGAGCTTGAGCGACGGGGTGAGCAGCCCGTGCTCCTCGGTGAACGGCTGGGCCAGTATGCGGAAGGTGCGGATCGACTCGGCCTGCGACACCAGCGTGTTGGCGGCCACGACCGCCCGCCGCACCTCCGTCTCCAGGTCGGCGTCGTGCACCAGCTCGGCCGGGGACATCCGTGGCTTGTTGCGCATGGTCAGCCAGTGGTCGACCGCCTCACTGTCCAGGGTGATGAGGGCGGCGACGTAGGGGCGGTCGTTGCCGACGACGATGCACTGGTTGACCAGCGGGTGGTCCCGGACGCGCTCCTCCAGCAGGCCGGGGGAGACGCTCTTGCCGCCGGAGGTCACCAGGATCTCCTTCTTGCGGCCGGTGATGGTCAGGTAGCCGTCCTCGTCCAGCACGCCCAGGTCACCGGTGGCCAGCCAGCCCTCGTGCAGGGTCTCGTCGGTGGCCTTGGGGTTGTTCAGGTAGCCCTGGAAGACGTTGTCGCCGTTCAGCCAGATCTCGCCGTCGTCCGCGATGTGCACGGTGACGCCCGGGACGGGCCGGCCGACGGTGCCGTAGCGGGTGCGCTCGGGCGGGTTGGCGGTGGCCGCCGCGGTGGACTCGGTCAGTCCGTAGCCCTCGTAGATCTGCACGCCCGCGCCCGCGAAGAAGAGTCCGAGCCGCCGGTCCATCGCCGAGCCGCCCGACATGGCGTTGCGGATGCGTCCGCCCATCGCCGCCCGCACCTTGGCGTAGACGAGCTTGTCGAAGAGCTGGTGCTGCATCCGCAGGCCCGCCGACGGTCCCGGCCCGATGCCCCAGGCCTTCGCCTCCACCGCCTCCGCGTACCGCACGGCCACGTCGACGGCCTTCTCGAAGGGGCCGGCCTTGCCCTCCTTCTCGGCCTTGCGCCGGGCCGCGTGGAACACCTTCTCGAAGATGTACGGCACGGCCAGGATGAAGGTCGGTCTGAAGGCGGCCAGGTCGGGCAGGAGCGCGGCGGCGTTGAGCTGCGGCTGGTGGCCGAAGCGGACCTTGCCGCGGATCGCCGCGACCTCCACCATCCGCCCGAAGACGTGGGCGAGCGGGAGGAACAGCAGGGTCGCCACCTCGTCGCCCTTCTTGGAGTGGAACACCGGCTCCCAGCGCTCGATGACGGTGTCCGCCTCGTACATGAAGTTGCCGTGCGTCAGCACGCAGCCCTTGGGGCGGCCCGTGGTGCCCGAGGTGTAGATGACGGTGGCGACCGTGTCCGGCGTGACCGCCTTGCGGTGCCGGTGCACCACCTCGTCGTCGAGGTGGGCGCCCGCGTCGTACAGTTCCTGGACGGCGCCGGAGTCGAGCTGCCACAGGCCGCGCAGGCGCGGCAGCCGGTCGATGACGGTGGCGATCGTCATCGCGTGGTCCTCGTGCTCCACGACCGCGGCCGTCACCTCGGCGTCGTGGAGCATCCACAGGCACTGCTCGGCCGAGGAGGTCGGGTAGACGGGCACCACCTGGGCGCCGATCGTCCACAGGGCGAAGTCGAAGAGCGTCCACTCGTAGCGGGTGCGGGACATGATGGCGACCCGGTCACCGAAGCGGACGCCCTGGGCGAGCAGCCCCTTGGCGAGGGCCAGCACCTCGTCGCGGAACGCGCCCGCGGTCACGTCCCGCCACTGCCCGGCGTCGTCCTTACGGCCGAGCGCGATGTGTCCCGGGTCCTCCTGGGCATGCCGGAAGACGACATCGGCCAGACCGCCCACCGGTGGTGCCGACGTCGACGGAGGACTGGTGAACTCGCGCAAACCCCGCTCCCCGCTCCTGGCTCCCTGGCTCCGGGTGACGCCCCGCACAGCGCGGTGAAAGCTACCCCACGCGGAACGGCGGCGGCAGGGGCGGCGAATGCGAGCAGTGCTCAGGTCCGCGCTGGTCAGCGGGAGGAAATGCGCTCACATGGGGAAGGGTCGGACACGTTCCTGACGTTTGAGTAAGTTTCGGTGGCGTAATCTCCACCGAATCTGTACGGCCCACTTACCGCCGGTCGCGCGGCGGCCGACGCCCCTCCCCTCTACAGCGCGGGCGGCGGGGAAGGTGTCACACCACGCGTCGCCCGGCTACCCGAGCGCGGCCCGCCTCGATCGGTGCAGGCGGTCGCCGCCCGCCAGGATCGCGGCCGCCAGGGCGTCCGCCGCGCCCTGCGCCGAGCGATGCCGCCTGCCGTGCACGAGTACGAAGTCGACCCGGCCGAGCTCCGGCAGCCCGGCCCGGTCCGGCACCCGCACCAGGCCGGGCGGGATCAGCCCCCGCGAGTGCGCCATCACGCCGAGTCCGGCGCGAGCCGCCGCGATCAGTCCGTTGAGGCTGCCGCTGGTGCAGGCGACGCGCCACTCGCGGCCCTGCCGCTGCAGGGCGTCGAAGGCGAGCGCGCGGGTGATGCCCGGCGGGGGGTAGACGATGAGCGGTACCGGACGGTCCGGGTCGAGACGCAGGCGCTCCGCGCCGATCCACACCAGCCGGTCGCTCCAGACCGGCTCGCCCCGCGGGTCCTCGGGCCGCCGCTTGGCCAGGACCAGGTCCAGCTTCCCGGCGGCCAGCTGCTCGTGCAGCGTCCCCGACAGTTCCACCGTCAGCTCCAGGTCGACGTCGGGGTGATCGTGCCGGAAGCCCTCCAGGATCTCCGGCAGCCGGGTCAGCACGAAGTCCTCGGACGCCCCGAACCGCAGCCGCCCGCGCAGCCGCGTACCGGTGAAGAAGGCCGTCGCCTGCTCGTGCACCTCCAGAATGCGGCGCGCGAACCCGAGCATCGCCTCGCCGTCCTCGGTCAGCTCCACGGAGTGGGTGTCGCGGCTGAAGAGCTGCCGGCCGGTGGCGTCCTCCAGCCGCCGCACGTGCTGGCTCACGGTCGACTGGCGCAGCCCGAGCCGCCGGGCGGCCTGCGTGAAGCTCAGCGTCTGCGCCACCGACAGGAAAGTGCGCAGGTGGGACGGCTCGTACATCCCACCAGCCTATCGCCGATCGTGATGGCAGTCAGAGCGGTATACCGGATTCCCGATCGCCGGGCGGGGGAGCAGGATGGAGCGGGGACCCGTGAGCCCCAAAAGCGCGACGAACGACCAGAACGAGCAGAACGAGCAAGTGGAGCACCGTGAGACGCCTGCGATGGCCGCGTTGGATGCCGATCGACCCGTACATCCTGCTGCTGCTCGGTACGGTGGGGCTCGCGGCACTGCTGCCGGCCCGGGACACGGGCGCGGACGTCGCCTCCGGCGCGTCCACGGCCGCGATCGCCTTCCTCTTCTTCCTCTACGGGGCCCGTCTCTCCACTCGTGAGGCGATGGACGGACTGCGGCACTGGCGGCTCCACGTCACCGTGCTGGCCTGCACCTTCGTCGTCTTCCCGCTGCTGGGCCTCGCCTCGCGCGGACTCGTCCCGGTCTTCCTGACCGACCCCCTCTACCAGGGCCTGCTCTTCCTCACCCTGGTGCCGTCCACCATCCAGTCGTCGATCGCCTTCACCTCGATCGCCCGCGGCAACGTGCCCGCCGCGATCTGCGCGGGCTCCTTCTCCTCGCTGGTCGGCATCGTCGTGACGCCGCTGCTGGCGGCCGCGCTGCTGGGCGGCGACGGGGGCGGGTTCTCCGCCGACTCGGTGGTGGAGATCGTGCTGCAACTGCTGGTGCCGTTCGCCGCCGGGCAGGCGCTGCGCCGCTGGATCGGAGGCTTCGTGGCCCGGCACAAGAAGGTGCTCGGGCTCGTCGACCGCGGCTCGATCCTCCTCGTCGTCTACACGGCGTTCAGCGAGGGCATGGTCGAGGGGGTCTGGCACCAGGTCAGCCCGGCGCGGATGGCCGGGCTGCTGGCCGTCCAGGCCGTGCTGCTCGCCGTGATGCTGCTGCTGACCTGGTACGGGGCGAAGGCCCTGGGCTTCGGCCGGGCGGACCGGATCGCGATCCAGTTCGCCGGGTCCAAGAAGTCCCTCGCCGCCGGACTGCCGATGGCGAGCGTCCTGTTCGGCGCCCAGGCCTCGCTGGCCGTGCTGCCGCTGATGCTCTTCCACCAGATGCAGCTGATGGTGTGCGCGGTCATCGCCAAGCGCCGGTCGCACGACCCGGAGGCGGAAGACGCCGAGGGGGCGGCCGCTCCCGAAGGCGCGGCGGCGGGCACCGGCGGCCGCTGACCCGGGGCGGCGGTCTCACCCGCCCGGCGCCACCTCGTCCATGGGCAGGTGCAGCACGGTGTTCCCCAGCGCCGAGGGCGGGTTCCCGGCGGCGATCTCCTCGTCGGTCAGTGCCCGGTTCCACACGTGCACCTCGTCGATCGCGCCGGTGAAGCGGGCCCGGCCGTCCATCCGCTCGCCGATGTGCACACCGAACGGAGAGTAGCGGCTCACCGATCCGGGGACGTCCGCCGTGCCGGCCGCCGTACCGTCGAGGAACAGGGTCAGCCGGCCACCGCCGCGGCGGAGCGCCAGGTGGTGCCAGCGGCCGTCGTTGTGGGCACCGTCGGTACGCACCCACGCCGAGCGCGGGGCGTCCCCGCCGTCGCGTGCGGTGATCAGCCCCTGGACCCGGCCGTTGCCGGGCTCGGCGCGCAACCACACCTGGGGCTGCCGGGTGCCGATCCCGCCCATCCACAGCAGCGGCTGCTCCCCGTCGTCCGCCGAGTACCGGAACCACAGTGACGCCGTGAAGTCCCCGCTCCCCAGCGGCAGCCGCTCGCGGTACGGCAGCCGTACGGCGTCGTCGGCGCCGTCGAAGCGGAGGGCGCCGCCCACCGCGCCGTCCGTCGTCCCGGCGCCCCCGAGCACGGCCGCGGGCGCGGCACCGGCGGCCAGGTCGGGGGTGGCGGGACCGGCGCCCCGGCGCGGCTGGAGCCAGTCCTCGGAGAAGCGGGCGAAGCGGATCTCGTCCCGGGCGTCCACCGGTCCGGCCTCGTACAGCAGCCCCACCGTCCCGTCGTCGTCCACGGCCGCCATGTCGGAGTAGCCGGACCAGTCCCGGGTGACGACCGTGCCGCGGTCCACGCTGTCCCAGGTCGCCCCGCCGTCGTAGGAGGAGCGGACGGTCATCGTGCGGCGGCGGTCGGGGTCGGCGGGGGCGGACAGCAGGAGGCGGTCGCCGAGCCGGAGCACGGCGCCCTGCACCTGTGGGGTGTACAGGTCCGGCAGGGCCCTGAACGGCGCCGTGAAGCTGTCGCCGCCGTCACGGCTGACGGCCTGGGTGCGGTGGCCGAGGTCGGTGCCGTTCTCCTCCCGGCCGCTGACCAGGAGTGAGCCGTCGGCGCGCTCGGTGAGGGTGAGTTCGGACGGCTTCTGCCGGAAGGTGCCGTCGGCGGCCACCGGCCAGGTGTCGGTGGCCCCGATCCTCCAGTGCTCGCCGCCGTCGTCGCTGACCACGAGCGCCGCGTGGTTGGCGGTGACCCGGTCGCCGTCCCAGGTCTCCGCGTTGACGCCGATCACCAGCCGCCCGGCGTGGCCGCCGCCGGTGAGCTGGACGCCGTGCACGGGGCCGGTGGCGTACCAGGAGTTCCAGTCGGGCGGCAGGATCTGGGCGCCCAGGTCGCGGGGCGCTGACCAGGTGCGGCCGTCGTCGTCGCTGTACTGGAGGTGGGGCGTGCGGGCACAGGGCACCGCGCAGTTGCCGGCGTCCGCGCGGCCCGCGTTGTACGTCTCGACCAGCAGGACGCGCCCGGTGGTGCGGTCCACGACCGGCGCCGGGTTGCCGTGGGTGTCGCCGCCGCCCTCGTTGACGACCCGGAGCGGGCCCCAGGTGCGCCCGCCGTCCGTGGAGCGCTTGACGACGATGTCGATGTCGCCGGCGTCCCCGCAGTCGAGGACGCGCCCCTCGGCGAAGGCCAGCAGGGTGCCCTCCGTCGTCCGCACGATCGCCGGGATGCGGAAGCAGGCGTAGCCTCCCGGGTCCTGGTCGGCCCGGAAGAGCACCCGCTCCTCGAACTCCCCGGCCCTGCCGAGCCCCTCCGCGTGTACGGCGGGGACGGGCAGCGCGGAGGCGGCCAGGGCGAACAGGGCGGCGAGGGCGAGCAGGGGGGAGCGCGGACGCGTGCGGGGAGGTGACGGCATGGAGCGGTCTGCCCTTCAGGCGGCTGGTCGGAGCCGGTCGTCAGGGCCTCAGTAGATCAGGGCGGCGGGTGTCTGATACGCCCCATTCGTTCGCTCGCGTGTCGCCGTGCGGTGCCCGGGCCCCGGGGCCCGGATCACGGCGGGGCCCCTGCGGCGCAGGGGGCGCTCCCCGCCGGTCGGGGCCCCGCCGCCGTGCCGCGGGGAGCCGGTCAGCCCCGGGCGGCCGCGGCCCGGAGGACGACGCGGTCCTCACCCGCGTACACGTTCATGGAGTCGCCGCGCAGGAAGCCCACCAGGGTCAGCCCCGTCTCGGCGGCCAGGTCCACCGCGAGCGAGGACGGCGCCGACACGGCTGCCAGCACCGGGATGCCCGCCATCACGGCCTTCTGCGCCAGCTCGAACGAGGCCCGGCCCGACACCAGCAGCACCGAGCGGGACAGCGGCAGGTCCCCGTTCCGCAGCGCGCGGCCGACCAGCTTGTCGACCGCGTTGTGCCGGCCCACGTCCTCCCGTACGTCCACCAGTTCACCGCCCTCGTCGAACAGGGCCGCCGCGTGCAGGCCCCCGGTGCGGTCGAAGACCCGCTGGGCGGCGCGCAGCCGGTCGGGCAGGCTCGCCAGCAGTTCGGGGGTGACGCGGACCGGGGGAGTGTCGGCGATGGGCCAGCGGGCCGTCGTGCGCACCGCGTCCAGGCTCGCCTTGCCGCACAGGCCGCAGGAGGAGGTGGTGTAGACGTTCCGCTCCAGGGTGATGTCCGGCACCGGCACGTGCGCGGCGGTCCGCACGTCCACCACGTTGTACGTGTTCGAGCCGTTCTCCGTCGCGCCCGCGCAGTAGACGATGTTCCGCAGGTCGTCCTGGCCGGCGAGCACGCCCTCGCTCACCAGGAAACCGGCCGCCAGCGCGAAGTCGTCACCCGGAGTGCGCATCGTGATCGCGAGGGGCTTGCCGTTCAGCCGGATCTCCAGCGGTTCCTCGGCGACGAGCGTGTCCGGCCGGGTGGAGACCGCGCCGTCCCGGATGCGGATGACCTTGCGTCGTTCCGTGACTCGTCCCATGTGTGTCAGTCCCGGTTCTGTACGTGCTGGTAGCCGAAGCGGCCCTTGATGCAGAGGTTGCCGTGGGTCACCGGATTGTCGTGCGGGGAGGTGACCTTCACGATCTCATTGTCCTGCACGTGGAGGGTGAGGTTGCAGCCCACACCGCAGTACGCGCACACCGTGGTCGTCTCCGTCTGCCGCTCCTCGTCCCAGGTGCCGGCCGCGCGCATGTCGTACTCGGACTTGAAGGACAGCGCCCCGGTGGGGCAGACCTCGACGCAGTTGCCGCAGTAGACGCACGCCGAGTCGGTCAGCGGGGCGTCGTGCTCGACGGAGATCCGGGCGTCGAAGCCGCGTCCGGCAACGGAGATCGCGAAGGTGTTCTGCCACTGGTCGCCGCAGGCGTCCACGCACTTGTAGCAGAGGATGCACTTGCCGTAGTCGCGGACGTACAGGTCGTTGTCGATCCGCGGTTCCTCGTCGACCCGGGCCGCGTCCGGACCGAAGCGGCCGGGTTTCGCCTCGTACTCCTTCAGCCATCCGGCGACCTCCGGAGTCGTGGACAGGTCGACGGAGGAGGCGAGCAGCTCGAGGACGACCTTGCGGCTGTGCCGGGCCCGCTCGGTGTCCGTGCGCACCACCATGCCCGGTTCCGCCCGGCGGGAGCAGGCGGGGGCGAGGGCGCGGGCGCCCTCGACCTCGACCACGCAGACCCGGCAGGCGTTCTTCGGGGTGAGCGTGTCGCCCTGGCAGAGCGTCGGGACGTCCTTCCCGGCGGCCCGGCAGGCGTCGAGGATCGTCGAACCCTCGGGGACCCGGGCCTCCTGCCCGTCGAGGGTGAACTCCACGAGCCGGCGCGGCACGCCGAGCGGAATCGCGGTCATTCGTAGGCCCCCAGACGGTCGATGGCGGATTCCACGGCGTTCCACGCGGTCTGCCCCAGGCCGCAGATCGAGGCGTCCCGCATCGCTCGGCCCACCTCGCGCAGAAGGGTGATGTCCAAGGCGGCGTCGGCTCCCGTGCGCTCGGCGATCCGGCGCAGCGCCTCCTCCTGGCGCACGGTCCCGACGCGGCAGGGCACGCACTGCCCGCACGACTCGTCGCGGAAGAACTCGGCGATGCGCAGGAGCAGGCGGGGGAGGGGCACCGTGTCGTCGAAGGCCATCACGACCCCGGAGCCGAGTGTCGTGCCCGCCTCGCGGGTGCCCTCGAAGGTGAGCGGGATGTCGAGTTCGTCCGGGCGCACGAAGCCGCCGGCGGCTCCGCCGAGCAGGACCGCCCTCAGGTTGTCCCGGACGCCGGCGAGCGTGAGCAGGTCACCCAGCGTCGTACCGAAGGGGAGTTCGTAGACACCGGGGCGGGCCACGCTGCCCGAGACGCAGAACAGCTTCGGGCCGGTGGAGGCGGGGGTGCCGATCGCCGCGTACGCCTGGGCGCCCATGGTGAGGATCGGCAGGACGTTGACCAGCGTCTCGACGTTGTTCGCCACCGTGGGCTTGCCGAACAGGCCCTTCTCGACCGGGAACGGCGGCTTGGAACGGGGTTCGCCCCGGTGGCCCTCGATGGAGTTGAACAGGGCCGTCTCCTCGCCGCAGACGTACGCGCCCGCGCCGCGCCGGATCTCGATGTCGAAGGCGTAGCCCTGGCCCAGGACGTCTTCGCCGAGCAGCCCGCGGGCACGGGCCTGCGCGATGGCGTGGGTCAGGCGGGCGAGGGCGCGCGGGTACTCGCCGCGGAGGTAGAGGTAGCCCTGGTGGGCGCCGGTCGCGTACGCGGCGACGGTCATCGCCTCGACGAGTGCGTACGGGTCGCCCTCCATGAGGACGCGGTCCTTGAAGGTGCCCGGTTCGGACTCGTCGGCGTTGCAGACGAGGTAGTGCGGGTGGTCGGGCTGGGCGGCGGTCGCCTGCCACTTGCGACCGGTGGGGAAGGCGGCTCCGCCGCGGCCGAGCAGGCCGGCGTCGGTGACCTCGCGGATGACACCGGCGGGGCCGAGGGCGAAGGCGCGGCGGAGGGCGGTGTAGCCGCCGTGGGCGCGGTAGTCGTCGAGGGAGGTGGGGTCGGTGGTGCCGACGCGGGTGAGGAGGGCGAGGGTGGGGTCGCCTGCTTGGGGGACGGCGAGGGCGGGGGCGGGCTCGGCGGGGGCCGATTCGGGGGCGGTGGCCGCGTGGAGTGCGGTGGCTGGGGTCGCGGGGGCGCATACGGCGGTGGCGTGGAGGGTGTTTCGCCCCCGCCGCCCCTTCCCGTCCCGTCCCCGGGGGCTGCGCCCCCGGACCCCCGCTGCGGCCTGGACGGCCTCGTCCTCGAACGCCGGACGGGCCGGGATGACACCCTGCGCCGGACGGGCTGAGGGCCTGCCTGCCCGCACCACCAGCGCCGCCGGTGCCCGCTCGCACAGGCCCAGGCACGGGGACTGCTCGACCCGCACCCCGCTCTCCGGACCCAGCCGCCGCTCCACATCCGCGCACAGCTCCGCCGCCCCCGCCGCCGTGCACGCCAGGTCGGTGCAGACCTGGAGGACCGTGGCCGGGCGGGGGCGGAGGGAGAACATGGCGTAGAAGGTCGCCACGCCGTACGCCTCGGCCGGGGGGACCGTCAGGCGGCGGCACACGTACTCCAGGGCGCCCTCGCTGATCCAGCCGACCCGGTCGTTGACCGCGTGCAGGGCCGGGAGGAGCAGGTCGCGGCGGTCGCGGGCCTGCCTGCCGCCCCGCGCCCACCTGAGGTCCGCGTCGGTGCGGTCGGCGCCCTCCCAGGACGACTCGGGCGGGCCGAGCAGGGCGTCGACGGCCTCGCGCTCCTCGTCCGTGGGCTTGCTGTCACCGAAGCGCAGGTCCACCGCCGCTCACCTTCTCGATCCGGATCGCCGAGGCCTTGAACTCCGCCGTACCGGCGATCGGGCAGTTGGCCTCGATGGTCAGCTGGTTGGTGTCCACCTCGTCGGGAAAGTGGAAGCTCATGAAGGCCAGTCCGGGACGCAGCGCCGTGTCGACCCAGACGGGCGCGAGCAGCGTCCCGCGCCGTGAGGTCACCCGTACCTCCTCGCCGACCACGACCCCGTAGCGCTCGGCGTCCTCCGGGCACAGCTCGACGGACTCGCCGCGCCGCAGGGGGGAGGCGTAGCCGCCGCTCTGGACGCCGGTGTTGTAGGAGTCGAGGCGCCTGCCCGTGGTGAGGCGGATCGGGTACTCCTCGTCGGTGAGGTCCACCGGCGGCTCGTGCCGGACGAGACCGAAGGGCGCGCGGGGGCCGCGGCGCGCCGGGTCCGGGTCCCACAACCTGCCGTGCAGGTACGTCGGCTCCAGTTCCTCGGTGCTCGGGCACGGCCACTGGATGCCCTGGTGCTCCTCCAGGCGCGCGTAGGTCATTCCGCGGTGGTCCGGCGAGAGGGAGCGCAGCTCGTTCCAGACCGCCTCGGCGTCGGCGTACTTCCAGTCGTGGCCGAGGCGCGCCGCCAGGTCGCAGAGGATGTCGATGTCCTCGCGGGCCTCGCCGGGCGGGGTCACGGCCCGGCGCACGCGCTGGACGCGCCGCTCGCTGTTGGTGGTGGTGCCTTCGGTCTCCGCCCAGCCGGCGGTGGCCGGGAGGACCACGTCGGCCAGTTCGGCGGTCCGGGTGAGGAAGATGTCCTGGACGACGAGGAAGTCCAGGCTCCGCAGGCGGCGGACCGCCTGCTCGCTGTCGGCCTCCGACTGGGCCGGGTTCTCGCCGATGCAGTACACGGCCCGCAGCGCCCCCTCGTCCATGGCCTCGAACATCTCGGTGAGGGTGAGGCCGTGGTGCGGTCGGATGACGGTGTCCCAGGCCGACTCGAACTTACGGCGGACGCCGTCGTCGAGGACGTCCTGGAAGCCGGGCAGCCGGTTGGGGATCGCCCCCATGTCGCCGCCGCCCTGCACGTTGTTCTGGCCGCGCAGCGGCTGCAGCCCGCAGCCGTAGCGGCCGACGTGTCCGGTGAGCAGGGAGAGGTTGATCAGCGCGCGCACGTTGTCCGTGCCGTTGTGGTGCTCGGTGATGCCGAGGGTCCAGCACAACTGGGCGCGCTCGGCGCGGGCGTAGGCGTGCGCCAGGTCCCGGACGGCGGCGGCCGGTACGCCGGTCACCTTCTCCGCGAGGGAGAGCGTCCACGGTTCGACCAGGGCCCGGTACTCCTCGTAGCCGGTGGTGGCCCGTTCGACGAACGCCTCGTTGACGAGCCCCGCGTGGATGATCTCGCGGCCGACCGCGTGCGCCAGCGGGATGTCGGTGCCGACGTTCGGGCCGAGCCAGCTCTCCGCCCACTCGGCGGTGGCGGTGCGGCGCGGGTCGACGGCGTACATGCGGGCGCCGTTCCGGATCCCCTTCAGGACGTGCTGGAAGAAGATGGGGTGGGCGAAGCGGGCGTTGGAGCCCCACATCACGATGACGTCGGTGTGCTCGATCTCCTCGTACGAGGAGGTGCCGCCGCCCGAGCCGAAGGCGGCCGAGAGTCCGGCGACGCTCGGGGCGTGGCAGGTGCGGTTGCAGGAGTCGACGTTGTGGGTGCCCATGACCACCCGGGCGAACTTCTGGGCGACGTAGTTCATCTCGTTGGTCGCGCGGGCGCAGGAGAACATCCCGAACGCGCCGCGCGCCGCGGCCAGGCCCCGGGCGGTGCGTTCCAGGGCCTCGTCCCAGGAGGCGCGGCGGAAGGGCTGGTCGCGCGAGTCGCGGACCAGGGGGTGGGTGAGGCGGGTGTAGGTCTTCGGTTGCCGTTTCCTCATGCGGCGCTCCTCAGCGCGAGCAGGTCGGACAGGGCGTGCACGGTGCGCAGGGTGGGCACCGGGACCCCGGTGATCTCCGCCAGCTCGACGACGGCCGCGAGCAGGACGTCGAGTTCCAGCGGCTTGCCGCGCTCCAGGTCCTGGAGCGTGGAGGTGCGGTGGTCGCCGACCCGCTCGGCGCCCGCGAGCCGGCGTTCGATGGAGACGCCGACCTCGCAGCCGAGGGCCGCGGCGACCGCCAGCGTCTCGGTCATCATCGTCTCGATGACCCGGCGGGTGCCGCCGTGCAGACACATCTGGCGCATGGTGGCGCGGGCCAGGGCGCTGATCGGGTTGAAGGAGATGTTGCCCAGCAGCTTGAGCCAGATGTCCTGGCGCAGGTCCGGTTCGACGGGGCACTTCAGTCCGCCCGCGCGCATCGCCTCGCTCAGTGCCAGGCAGCGGGCGGAGACGCCGCGGCCGGGTTCGCCGAGCGAGAAGCGGGTGCCCTCCACGTGGCGTACGACGCCGGGCTGTTCGAGCTCGGTGGCCGCGTAGACGACGCAGCCGACGGCGCGTTCGGGGGCGAGCACGGCGCTGACCGCGCCGCCGGGGTCGACGCTCTCCAGACGGCGGCCGTCGTACGGACCGCCGTGCCGGTGGAAGTACCACCAGGGGATGCCGTTCTGGGCGGCCACGATCGCCGTGGTGTCGTGGAGCAGCGGCTCGATCAGCGGCCCGCACGCCGCGTACGAGGTCGCCTTGAGGCCCAGGAACACGTAGTCGGCCGGGCCGACCTCGGCGGGGTCGTCGGTGGCGCGGGGGTGCGCGGTGAAGTCGCCGCGCGGACTGCGCACCCGTACTCCGTACTGCCTCATGACCGCCAGATGCGGTCCACGGGCGATGAGGTGCACGTCGGCGCCCGCGCGGTGGAGCGCGGCACCGACGTAGGCGCCGATCGCCCCGGCGCCGAGGACTGCGACTTTCATGGCGGGGAAGCTCCGTTCGGTCGAGGGATACCGCGGAACTGTCGATGAGGAGGACAACGTCGACGAAATATTGTCTACAGTATGGAAGATGGCCCGGCAAGGCTTTGTGCAAGGACGGTGGTTGTCCGCTCAACCGTCTTCTCAACCGCTTTCCGCCTGCCTACGGTTGGGGACCCATGAGTCCCCCCGTCGCACCCCCGGGCTGGAGCCGCTGGCTCGTCCCCCCCGCCGCACTCTCCGTCCACCTCTCCATCGGCCAGGCCTACGCCTGGTCCGTGTTCAAACCGCCCCTGGAGTCCGCCCTCGGTCTCAGCGGCACGCAGAGCGCGCTGCCGTTCCAGCTCGGCATCGTCATGCTCGGGCTGTCCGCCGCCTTCGGCGGCACGCTCGTGGAACGGCACGGCCCGCGCTGGGCGATGACCGTCGCCCTGGTCTGCTTCTCGTCCGGCTTCCTGCTCTCCGCGCTCGGCGCGGCGGCGGAGCAGTACTGGCTGATCGTCCTCGGCTACGGCTTCGTCGGCGGCATCGGCCTCGGCATCGGCTACATCTCGCCCGTCTCGACGCTCATCAAGTGGTTCCCGGACCGGCCCGGCATGGCCACCGGCATCGCCATCATGGGCTTCGGCGGCGGCGCGCTGATCGCCTCGCCCTGGTCGGCGCAGATGCTGAAGTCCTTCGGCACCGACAGCTCCGGCATCGCCCTCGCCTTCCTCGTGCACGGACTCGCGTACGCCGTCTTCATGCTGCTGGGCGTGCTGCTGGTGCGGGTGCCGCGCCCCGAGCGACGGGCGGACGGCGAACCGGCCGCCCTCGAAGGCGTCCAGGTGTCGGCGCGCGGTGCCATGCGCACCCCGCAGTTCTGGCTGCTGTGGGTCGTGCTCTGCATGAACGTCACGGCCGGCATCGGCATCCTGGAGAAGGCCGCGCCGATGATCACCGACTTCTTCGCCGACACCTCCGCACCGGTCTCGGCCACGGCCGCCGCCGGGTTCGTGGCGCTGCTGTCGGCGGCCAACATGGCCGGCCGCATCGGCTGGTCCTCGGCCTCCGACCTGATCGGGCGCAAGAACATCTACCGCGTCTACCTGGGCGTCGGCGCACTGATGTACACGCTGATCGCCCTGTTCGGCGACTCCTCAAAGCCGCTGTTCGTGCTGTGCGCCCTGGTCGTCCTCTCCTTCTACGGCGGCGGCTTCGCCGCGGTCCCCGCCTATCTGAAGGACCTCTTCGGCACCTACCAGGTCGGCGCGATCCACGGCCGGCTGCTGACCGCCTGGTCCGCGGCCGGCGTCCTCGGGCCGCTGATCGTGAACTGGATCGCCGACCGGCAGGAGGAGGCCGGCAAGCACGGCGCCGCCCTGTACGGAACGAGCTTCGTCATCATGATCGGACTGCTGGTCGTCGGCTTCGTGGCCAACGAACTCGTCCGCCCGGTCCACCCCCGCCACCACGTGTCCGCCGCCCCGGCGCGGAAGGAGGCCGTCGATGTCCCATGACAGCAGCCAGAGCCCGCCTGACCTGCCTTCCCGGCGGCCGCTGATCGCCTTCACCTGGCTGTGGGTGGGGGCACCGCTCGGTTACGGTCTGTACGAACTCGTCCGCAAGGCCACCCAGCTGTTCACCGGGTGACGCCCGAGCAGCGTCCGGGATGCTGATCGAAGCCGACAAGGCGGACGCCCGTTTCCTGTCGCTTCACCTGCCCTCGTACCCGTCGGTCACTGATCACACTGGTGGATCCCGTACCCGAGGCAGCGAGGACTCCACCCATGCACCACGGCTCCCGCATCACCGCCGTCGGCCACTACCAGCCCGCCGGAATCCTCACCAACGAGGACCTGGCGGGCATGGTCGACACCAGCGACGAGTGGATCCGGAGCCGTGTCGGCATTCGTTCCCGCCGGATCGCCGGGCCCGACGAGCCGGTCGACGAGCTGGCCGGCCACGCCGCCGCCAAGGCGCTCGCGGCGGCCGGGGCCACCCCCGCCGACGTGGACCTGGTCGTGGTCGCCACCTCCACCGCGATCGACCGCTCCCCGAACACCGCCGCCCGCGTCGCGGCCCGCCTCGGCATCCCCGGGCCCGCCGCGCTGGACGTGAACGTCGTGTGCGCGGGCTTCACCCACGCCCTGGCCACCGCCGACCACGCCGTCCGGGCCGGCTCGGCCGGCCGGGCGCTGGTCATCGGCGCCGACAAGATGTCCGAGGTGACCGACTGGTCCGACCGCACCACCTGCGTGCTGGTCGGCGACGGGGCGGGGGCCGCCGTCGTGGAGGCCTGCGCCCCGGGCGAGGATGCCGGGATCGGACCCGTGCTGTGGGGATCGGTGCCGGAGATGGGCAACGCGGTCCGCATCGAGGGCACCCCGCCGAGGTTCGCGCAGGAGGGCCAGAGCGTCTACCGCTGGGCGACCACGAAGCTGCCCGCCATCGCCCGCCAGGCCTGCGCGCGGTCCGGGCTCGCACCCTCCGACCTCGCCGCGGTCGTCCTGCACCAGGCCAACCTGCGCATCATCGAACCCCTCGCCGCGAAGATCGGCGCCGTGAACGCCGTCGTCGCCCGCGACGTCGTGGAGTCCGGCAACACCTCGGCGGCGAGCATCCCCCTTGCCCTCTCCAAGCTGGTCGAGCGGGGCGAGATCACCACCGGCGACCCGGTGCTGCTCTTCGGCTTCGGCGGCAACCTCTCCTACGCCGGACAGGTCGTCCGCTGCCCCTGACGAGCCGTCACCGGACCCGGGTGTGACGTACCACACCCCTCTCCGTCGGGACACGCGCGCCGTAGACTGTAGACGAAAGACAATCACTGCTCGGCGTCACGCTTCCGAGGGGGACCGATGTTGTCCGCAGGACTGCCGCAGGGCGCGGTGCCCAGACTCGAACGGCCCGGCCCGCTGCGCGACCGCGTTTACGAGGCGCTGCTGGAACTCATCACGACCCGGGCCCTCCAGCCCGGCCAGCACCTCGTCGAGAGCGAACTCGCCGGCCATCTCGGGGTGTCGAGGCAGCCCGTACGGGAAGCGCTGCAGCGGCTCAACACCGAGGGCTGGGTCGATCTGCGGCCCGCCCAGGGCGCCTTCGTGCACGAGCCGACAGAGGAGGAGGCCGACCAGCTGCTGACGGTCCGTACGCTGCTGGAGGCCGAGGCCGCCCGGCTCGCCGCCGCGAACGCCTCCAGCGCGGGCGTGGCCGCCCTGGAGGAGCTGTGCGAGGAGGGGGAGGCGGCCGTCGCCGCGGACGACGTGGACGGCGCCGTCGCCGCCAACGCCCGCTTCCACGCGAAGATCATGGAGTTGGCGGGCAACGCCGTCCTCGCCGAACTCGCCGCGCAGGTCGACCGCCGGGTCCGCTGGTACTACACGCCCGTCGCCCGCCAGCGCGGCCGGCAGTCCTGGATCGAGCACCGCCGGCTGATCACCGCGATCACCGACCGGGACGAGCAGACGGCGACGCGGCTCATGCGCGAGCACACCGAACACACCCGGCGTTCCTACCACGCGCGCGGACAAGCGTAGGGATCGCAGAGGAAAACACGAGGTCAGCGGCTGCTCGTGGGCCGCCCGGCGGGAAGGCCGGGCGGCCCTGCCGCGTCCCGGGCCCGGGAACGCCCGGCTCGCCTTTGTCCACTCAGTGGAGAAAGTTCGCAGGAATTCGTGCGTGACTTCTTCCCACGCCGGGCGCCCACTGCTACGTTCCCTCCGAAAGCAAGCCAAGGAACGTGGCCGGAAACCGGCACACTCAAGGCCGATTGAGGCGGGGAGGGGCTCGTGAGACGCATGACCGCACGACCCGCCAACACCCACCAGGCGCGACTGCTCCAGCTGCTGCGCGACTCGGGACCCAACTCCCGCGCCCAGCTCGGCGACCAGGTCGACCTCTCCCGGTCGAAGCTGGCCGTCGAGGTGGACCGGCTGCTGGAGACCGGACTGGTCGTGGCCGACGGGCTCGCCGCCTCGCGCGGCGGGCGGCGCAGCCACAACGTCCGGCTCAATCCCGAACTGCGCTTCCTCGGCGTCGACATCGGCGCGACCTCGGTCGACGTCGCCGTCACCAACGCCGAGCTGGAGATCCTCGGGCACATCAACCAGCCCATGGACGTACGCGAGGGACCGGTCGCGGTCTTCGAGCAGGTGCTGTCCATGGCCGCCAAGTTGCGTGCCTCGGGGCTCGCGGAGGGCTTCGACGGCGCCGGTATCGGCGTCCCCGGGCCCGTCCGCTTCCCCGAGGGCGTGCCGGTGGCTCCGCCGATCATGCCGGGCTGGGACGGCTTCCCCGTGCGGGAGGCGCTCAGCCAGGAACTCGGCTGCCCGGTCATGGTCGACAACGACGTGAACCTGATGGCGCTGGGGGAGCAGCACGCGGGCGTCGCCCGCACCGTGCACGACTTCCTCGTCGTCAAGATCGGTACCGGCATCGGCTGCGGCATCGTCGTCGGCGGTGAGGTCTACCGCGGTACGACGGGCAGCGCGGGCGACATCGGGCACATCCAGGCCGTGCCCGACGGACGCCCGTGCGCCTGCGGCAACCGGGGCTGTCTGGAGGCCCACTTCAGCGGCGCGGCCCTGGCCCGCGACGCCACCGAGGCCGCCCAGCAGGGACTGTCGGCCGAACTCGCGGGCCGGCTGGAGGCGAACGGGGGCCTCAGCGCCGCCGACGTCGCCGCCGCGGCCGCCGCGGGTGACGCCACGGCGCTCGGCCTGATCCGGGAGGGCGGCCGGAGCACCGGTCAGGTCATCGCCGGTCTGGTCAGCTTCTTCAACCCGGGCCTGGTGGTGATCGGCGGCGGGGTGACCGGCCTCGGCCACAACCTGCTCGCCGCGATCCGCACCCAGGTCTACCGCCAGTCGCTGCCGCTGGCGACCGGCAACCTGCCCATCGTCCTGGGCGAGCTGGGCCCCACCGCCGGAGTCATCGGCGGAGCCCGGCTGATCAGCGACCACCTGTTCTCACCCGCGTAGGCACCGACCGCCTCCACGGGCCCCGCAGCGCCACCCGGCACAACGCCCTACCCAGATACGCCCTGTTCTGCTCAGCCCAGCTCTGCCCTGCTCTGCCCTGACACCGGCCCGCATGCCCGCCGAGGGGACCTCACATGGCACCAGAACCACCGCTGCTCAGCATGTCCGGCATCACCAAGTCGTTCCCCGGAGTCCGGGCCCTGGACGGCGTCGACCTCGACGTCCAGGCGGGCGAGGTGCACTGCCTGCTCGGCCAGAACGGCGCCGGCAAGTCCACCCTCATCAAGGTGCTGGCCGGCGCCCATCAGCCCGACACCGGCACCATCAGCTGGCGCGGCGAGAACGTCACGCTGCGCTCGCCCATCGCGGCCATGCGCCTCGGCATCGCCACCATCTACCAGGAACTCGACCTGGTCGAGCACATGTCCGTCGCCGAGAACGTCCATCTCGGCCACGAGCCGACCTCGGCCGGTTTCGTCGTACGCGGGAAGGCCGCCAAGGAGTCGACGGCCGCGCTGCTGGCGCGGCTCGGGCACCCGGAGGTCGACCCCGGACGGCTGGTCGGGGAACTCTCGGCGGCGCAGCAGCAGATCGTGTCCATGGCGCGGGCGCTGTCGCACGACGTACGGCTGATCGTGATGGACGAGCCGTCCGCCGCACTCGACCCGGACGAGGTCGACAACCTCTTCCGCATCGTCGCCGACCTCACCGCCGCCGGCGTCGCCGTCGTCTACATCTCGCACCGCCTGGAGGAGATCCGCCGCATCGGCGACCGGGTCACCGTCCTCAAGGACGGCCGGGCCGTCGCGGGCGGGCTGCCCGCCGAGTCGACGCCCACCCGCGACGTGGTGGCGCTGATGACCGGCCGCAACGTCGAGTACGTCTTCCCGGAACGGCCGGCCGCGCCACCCGCGGGCGAGCCCGTGCTGAGCGTCAAGGGACTCTCCCGCCAGGGCGAGTTCGAGACCCTCGACCTGGAGGTCCGGCCCGGCGAGATCGTCGGTCTCGCCGGCCTCGTCGGCTCCGGCCGCTCCGAGATCCTGGAGACGGTCTACGGCGCCCGCAAGGCGGGCACCGGCCAGGTCCTCGTCGAGGGACGGCCGCTCAGGCCGGGCAGCGTGCGCGCCGCCGTCCGCGCCGGTCTCGGCCTCGCCCCCGAGGAACGCAAGGCCCAGGCCCTGCTGATGCTGGAGTCCGTCACCCGCAACGTGTCGGTCTCCGCCATGTCCCGCTTCTCGCGCGGCGGCTGGCTCGACCGCGGCGCCGAACTGGCCGCGGCCCGCGCGGCGACCCGCGAGCTGTCCCTGCGGCCCGACAACCCCTCCGTGCCCGTGCGCACCCTGTCCGGCGGCAACCAGCAGAAGGCGGTCCTCGCCCGCTGGCTGCTGCGCGGCTGCAAGGTCCTGCTGCTCGACGAACCCACCCGCGGCGTCGACGTCGGCGCCCGCGCCGAGCTCTACGCGGTCATCCGCCGCCTCGCCGACGAGGGTCTCGCCGTCCTGCTGGTCTCCAGCGAGGTGCCCGAGGTGCTGGGCCTCGCCGACCGCGTGCTGGTACTGCGCGAGGGCCGGGTCGTGCACGAGGCCCCCGCCCGCGAACTCGACGAACACCGCGTACTCGACCTCGTGATGGAAGGAAGCCCGGCGTCATGACGCAGCACGTGTCCCCGCCCCGGGACGGCACCGGCAAGGCGGCACCGGTGGACGGTCCGCCCGCCTGGCGGGTCCAGTTGGGCCGCGCCGACGTCCGCACCCTCACCCTGCTCGGCGTGCTCGCCGCACTGGTCCTCATCGGCGGCATCACCCAGCCCGACTCGTTCCTCGACACCCGCAACCTCCAACTGGTGCTCACCCAGGCGTCCGTGATCGGGGTCGTCACCGTCGGCATGACCTTCGTGATCATCTCCGGGGGCATCGACCTGTCCGTGGGTGCCATCGTCGCCCTGGCGTCGGTGTGGGCGACCACCGTCGCCACCCAGGAGTTCGGGTTCTTCGGCATCCTCTTCACGGCGATCGTGGTCGGAGTGGGCTGCGGACTGGTCAACGGGGTGCTCATAGCCTTCGGCCAGATGGTGCCGTTCATCGCCACCCTCGCCATGCTGGCCTCGGCCCGTGGCCTCGCGCTCCAGATCACCGACGGCCGCACCCAGGTCGTCACGGTCCCCAGCGTCCTCGACCTCGGCGAGCGCGACTCCTACGTCCTCGGCATCCCGCCGCTGGTCCTCGTCTTCGCGGCCGTCACCGTCATCGGCTGGCTGGTGCTCAACCGGACCACCTTCGGCCGCCGCACCGTGGCTGTCGGCGGCAACGCGGAGGCCGCCCGCCTGGCCGGCATCGACGTCCGCCGCCAGCGGCTCTACCTCTACCTGCTGTCCGGGCTGTGCTGCGGCATCGCCGCCTTCCTGCTGATCGTCCTGGCCGGCTCCGGCCAGAACACCAACGGCAACCTCTACGAACTCGACGCCATCGCCGCCGCGATCATCGGCGGCACCCTGCTCAGCGGCGGCCGCGGCACCATCGTCGGCTCCGTGCTCGGCGTCCTGATCTTCACCACCATCACCAACATCTTCGCCCTGAACAACCTCGAGACCGCCGTCCAGCAGATCGCCAAGGGAGCGATCATCGTCGCCGCCGTGCTGGTCCAGCGCCGTACCGCAAGCACGCATTGAGGAAAGGGTCCACCGTCATGACGAACCTCACGAGCCGCAGAGGGCTGCTCTTCGGAGCGGCCGCCGTGTCCGCCGGTGCCGTCCTCACCGGGTGCACGAGCAACGAACCCGACGACGGCGGCGACAAGGCCGCGGACACGCAGCCGGCCGCCGACGACAAGCCGGGCAAGCAGGTCACCATCGGCTACGCCGGCCCGCTGGCCGACCACGGCTGGCTCAACGCCGTCAACGACCAGGCCCAGAAGCGCGCCGAGAAGTACTCCGACGTCACCCTGGAGGTGACCGAGGGTTCCAACGACACCGCCCAGCAGATCGGCCAGATCGAGACCCTCATCAACAAGAAGGTCGACGTCCTGGTCGTCCTGCCCGCCGACGGCAAGGCCCTCACCCAGGTGGGGCTGAAGGCGATGCGCGCCGGAATCCCGGTCGTCAACCTCGACCGCATCTTCAACAGCCCGCAGGCCTACCGCTGCTGGATCGGCGGTGACAACTACGGCATGGGCCTCAACGCCGCCCACTACATCGGCGAGAAGCTGAAGGGCAAGCAGAACGCCAAGGTCATCGAGCTGGCCGGCCTGGACAACCTGGAGCTGACCCAGCAGCGCACCAAGGGCTTCGACGACGGCCTGAAGAACTACCCGTACATCCAGAAGGTGGCCCGCCAGGCCGCCGAGTTCACCGTCGAGTCGGGACAGTCCAAGATGGCCCAGCTGCTCCAGGCCCAGTCCCAGTTCGACGCCCTGTGGAACCACGACGACGACCAGGGCGTGGGCGCCCTGCGCGCCATCGAGCAGGCCGGGCGCGACGACTTCCTGATGGTCGGCGGCGCGGGCGCGCTCTCCGCCTTCCAGGCCATCAAGGCGGACAGCGGCGTGCTGAAGGCGACCGTGCTGTACCCGCCGACCATGGCCGCCTCCGCGATCGACCTCGCCCGTGCGCTCGGCCAGGGCAAGGGGGTCAGCGGCCTCGCCGAGTTCGAGATCCCCTCGACCGTCACGTGCTACTCGGCCGTCGTCGACAAGGAGAACGTCGACCAGTACATGTCCACGGGCTTCAAGTGAGGGCCGCCGCCCCGGAGCGGCCCGACCAGCCGACCGGGGCGGGGCCCACCCCCCACCGCGCCACGACGACGAGGAGGACATCCGCATGGGACAGCCGCAGCAGCCCGAGGGGGCCGGGGAACACGAATCGGCCACCGGGAGCGGGGCCGGCAACGGGACCGGAGCGACGGGGGCGTCCGCGACCAGACCGCCGCTGCGCGTCGGCATGGTCGGCTACGCCTTCATGGGCGCCGCACACTCCCAGGGCTGGCGCACCGCCGGCCGGGTCTTCGACCTGCCGCTGAACCCGGTCCGGGCGGCCATCTGCGGCCGGGACGCCGACGCCGTCCGCACGGCTGCCGACCGGCACGGCTGGGCGAGCACCGAGACCGACTGGCGGACCCTGGTCGAACGGGACGACATCGACCTCGTCGACATCTGCACCCCCGGCGACAGCCATGCCGAGATCGCGCTGGCCGCGCTCGCCGCCGGCAAGCACGTCCTGTGCGAGAAGCCGCTGGCCAACACGGTCGCGGAGGCGGAGGCGATGACCCGGGCCGCCGAGGAGGCCGGCGCCCGAGGCCAACTGGCCATGGTCGGCTTCAACTACCGCCGGGTACCCGCCACCGCGCTGGCCCGGCGGATGGTGGCCGAGGGCCGCGTCGGCCGGCTGCGGCACGTGCGGGTGACGTACCTCCAGGACTGGCTGGTGGACCCGAAGGCGCCGCTGACCTGGCGGCTGCGCAAGGACCTGGCCGGCTCGGGAGCCCTCGGCGACCTGGGCGCGCACATCGTCGACCTCGCGCAGTACCTGACGGGGGAGCGGATCGCGGGCGTCTCCGCCCTCACCGAGACCTTCGTGCGGGAACGCCCGCTGCCCGAGGGCGCCGCCCGGGGCCTGTCGGCCGGTTCGGCGGACGGCACCACGGGAGAGGTGACCGTGGACGACGCCGCCGTGTTCACCGGCCGCCTCACCTCCGGCGCCCTGGTCTCCTTCGAGGCCACCCGGTACGCCACCGGCCGCAAGAACGCCCTGCGCATCGAGCTCAACGGTGAGCGCGGATCGCTCGCCTTCGACCTGGAGCGGCTGAACGAGCTGGAGTACCACGACGGTACGGAGCCGGGGGAGCACGCCGGTTTCCGCCGCATCCTCGTCACCGAACCCGAGCACCCCTACCTGGACGCCTGGTGGCCGCCGGGCCACGGCCTCGGCTACGAGCACACCTTCGTCCACCAGGTGCGCGACCTCGTCCACGCCGTCGCCGAGGGCCGCCGGCCCGAACCGTCCTTCGCCGACGGGCTGCAGGTGCAGCGCGTGCTGGCCGCGGTCGAGGAGAGCGCCGAGAAGAACTCCGTCTACACCCCGATAGCCCCCACTGCCCCCATCGCGCCCTGAGGAGGCCGGCAGCGACATGCCACGCAACTTCACTCTCTTCACCGGCCAGTGGGCGGACCTGCCGCTGGAGGAGGTCTGCCGGCTCGCCCGCGACTTCGGCTACGACGGCCTGGAACTCGCCTGCTGGGGCGACCACTTCGAGGTCGACAAGGCTCTGGCCGACCCGTCGTACGTGGACTCGCGCCACCAGCTGCTCGACAAGTACGGGCTGAAGTGCTGGGCGATCTCCAACCACCTGGTCGGCCAGGCCGTCTGCGACGCCATCATCGACGAACGCCACGAGGCCATCCTGCCCGCCCGCATCTGGGGCGACGGCGACGCCGAGGGCGTACGGCAGCGGGCCGCGGCCGAGATCAAGGACACCGCGCGGGCCGCCGCACGCTTCGGCGTCGACACCGTCATCGGCTTCACCGGCTCGGCGATCTGGCACCTGGTCGCCATGTTCCCGCCCGCCCCGGAGTCCATGATCGAACGCGGTTACCAGGACTTCGCCGACCGCTGGAACCCCATCCTCGACGTCTTCGACGCCGAGGGCGTGCGGTTCGCCCACGAGGTCCACCCCAGCGAGATCGCCTACGACTACTGGACGACCCAGCGGGCGCTGGAGGCGGTGGACCACCGCCCGGCCTTCGGTCTCAACTTCGACCCCTCGCACTTCGTGTGGCAGGACCTCGACCCGGTCGGCTTCCTGTGGGACTTCCGCGACCGGATCTACCACGTCGACTGCAAGGAGGCCCGCAGGCGCCTCGACGGCCGCAACGGGCGGCTCGGCTCCCACCTGCCGTGGGGCGACCCGCGCCGCGGCTGGGACTTCGTGTCGGCCGGCCACGGCGACGTCCCCTGGGAGGACGTCTTCCGGATGCTGCGCTCCATCGACTACCAGGGCCCCGTCTCCGTGGAATGGGAAGACGCCGGCATGGACCGCCTCCAGGGCGCCCCCGAGGCCCTCACCCGGCTCAAGGCCTTCGACTTCGAGCCGCCGACCGTATCCTTCGACGCCGCGTTCAACAGCTGATCCGCACACCCGGCAGCAGGCCGGGACGGGGACCGGGGGCCGGTGTGCTCCGCCGGTCCCCGGTCCGGCCTGCCCGGATACCGCTTTGTCCTCTGATGAGATGAAGTTCAACTATTCCTGACCCGCGGGGTGTCGGCCCAGGACGAACGCGGCTACCGTCGCTGAAGTGTTCAGGACACTCACGCCTCCGGGGTGACGGCGCACCCCGGCGCCCGCACCGCACGTCTCCTCTCGCACGTACCGCACGCTCTCGCACCATCCCGTACGGCCCATCCCGTTCCCGGAGGGACTTCGTGCACAGAAGCAGACCCAAAGGCACCCACACCACGAGGCGTCCCAGGCTTCGCACCGCCCTCGCCCTGGCCACCGGCCTGATGCTGGCCGTGGGCACACCGGCGACCGTCGCCGGGGCCCAGCCGGCGGCCGACGAGCCGGCCGCCGCCGAGGGGCAGTTCCAGCAGGTACCGCTCGCCAAGGGCGAGCCCGAGACGGGCGAGCCGATGTCGCTCGCCGTGCTCCCGGACCGCAGCGTCCTGCACACCTCGCGCGACGGGACCCTGCGCATCACCGACCAGGGCGGCGTCACCAAGGTCGCCGGCAAGCTCGACGTCTACAGCCACGACGAGGAGGGCCTGCAGGGCGTAGGCGTCGACCCGGACTTCGAGAACAACCGGGCGGTCTACCTCTACTACGCCCCGCCGCTCGACACCCCCGCGGGTGACGCCCCGGAGACCGGCACCACCGAGGACTTCGCGAAGTTCGACGGCGTCAACCGCCTCTCCCGGTTCGTCCTCAACCCCAACGGCACGCTGGACATGGCCAGCGAGAAGAAGGTGCTGGACGTCGCGGCCTCCCGCGGCACCTGCTGCCACGTCGGCGGCGACATCGACTTCGACGCCGAGGGCAACCTCTACCTGTCCACCGGCGACGACACCAACCCCTTCGCCTCCGACGGCTACACGCCGATCGACGAGCGGGAGAACCGCAACCCGGCCTTCGACGCCCGCCGCAGCTCCGGAAACACCAACGACCTGCGCGGCAAGATCCTGCGCATCAAGGTCGCCGAGGACGGCTCGTACACCGTCCCGGAGGGCAACCTCTTCGCCCCCGGGACCGAGAAGACCCGTCCCGAGATCTACGCGATGGGCTTCCGCAACCCGTTCCGCATGAGCGTCGACGACAAGACCGGTACGGTCTACGTCGGCGACTACGGTCCCGACGCCGGCTCCGCCGACCCGAACCGCGGCCCGGCCGGACAGGTCGAGTTCGCCAAGGTCACCAAGCCCGCCAACTTCGGCTGGCCGTTCTGCACCGGCGCCAACGACGCCTACGTCGACTACGACTTCGCCACCGGCACCTCCGGCGGGAAGTTCGACTGCGCCGCACCGAAGAACACCTCGCGGCACAACACCGGCCTGGTCGACCTGCCGCCCGCCCAGCCCGCCTGGATCCCGTACGACGGCGGCAGCGTCCCCGAGTTCGGCAGCGGGTCCGAGTCCCCGATGGCGGGCCCGGTCTACCGCTACGACCCGGAGCTCGACTCCTCGGTGAAGTTCCCGGAGGAGTTCGACGGCGACTTCTTCGCGGGTGAGTTCGGCCGCCGCTGGATCAAGCGGATCGAGCAGACCGAAGACGGACCCGACGGCACCGTCGCGAAGATCAACGACTTCCCGTGGACCGGCACCCAGATCATGGACATGGAGTTCGGCCCCGACGGCGCGCTCTACGTCCTCGACTACGGCGTCTCCTGGTTCCAGGGCGACGAGCACTCCGCGCTGTACCGGATCGAGAACGCCGAGGACGGCTTCTCACCGATCGCCGAGGTCAGGGCGGACAAGACGTCCGGCGCCGCCGGCCTGAAGGTCAAGTTCACCGCCACCGCCAAGGACGCCGACTCCCCGGACCTCACCTACGGCTGGGACTTCGGCGACGGCACCAAGGGCGAGGGCCTGACCCCCACCCACAAGTACAAGAAGGTCGGCACCTACACCGCGACCTTCACCGCCAAGGACCCCGAGGGCAACACCGGCAACGCCAGCGTGCGCGTCGTCGTCGGCAACACCGAGCCCAAGGTGACCATCGAGACCCCGGGCAACGGCACCCTGCTGCCCATGGGGGAGCCCGTCCCCTTCAAGGTAAAGGTCACCGACCCCGAGGAGACGATCGACTGCTCCAAGGTCAAGGTCGCCTACAGCCTCGGCCACGACTCCCACGCCCACGAGCTGACCAGCGAGACGGGCTGTGAGGGTACCCTCAACCCGCCGCCGGGCGACGGCGGCCACGACCCCAACGCCAACATCTACGGCGTCGTCGGCGCGAGCTACACCGACGGCGGGGCCAACGGCCAGGAGGCCCTGACCGGCACCGCGCGCACCGTCATCCAGCCCCCGCACCGCCAGGCCGAGCACTTCACCACCCAGTCGGGCGTCAAAACGTACGACAAGACCGGTGCCAACGGCGGCAAGACCGTCGGGGACATCCACGACGGCGACTGGATCTCCTTCAGCCCCTACAAGTTCGACGGGCAGAAGAAGCTGACCGTCCGCGCCTCCTCCGGCGGCTCCGGCGGCTTCATCGAGCTGCGCACCGGCTCGCCCACCGGCAAGCTGCACGGCTCCGCGTACATCCCGCCGACCGGCAGCTGGGAGACGTTCCAGAACGTCGACGTGCCGCTGCGGTCACTGCCGGGACGCACCACGGAGATCTACCTGGTCTTCCGCGGCGGCGACGGCGCGCTCTACGACGTGGACGACTTCGAGTTCTCCAAGGAGCCGTTCAAGAAGGGCAAGAAGGTCCTGGTCTTCTCCAGGACGGCCGGCTTCCGCCACGACTCCATCCCGGAGGGCATCGCCGCCCTGAAGGAGCTGGGCGCCCCGGCCGGCATCTCGGTCGCGGCCACCGAGGAGGCCCGCCAGTTCACCACGGCCAACCTCGCCAAGTACGACGCGGTCGCCTTCCTGTCGACCACCGGTGACGTGCTCAACGCCGACCAGCAGAAGGCGTTCGAGAACTACGTCAAGAACGGCGGCGGCTACATGGGCATCCACGCCGCCGCCGACACCGAGTACGACTGGGAGTTCTACGGCGGCCTGGTCGGCGCCTACTTCGACTCGCACCCGGCCATCCAGGAGGCCACCGTCCGCGTCCACGACCACGACCACCCGTCCACCGCGCACCTCGGCGACACCTGGGAGCGCACCGACGAGTGGTACAACTACCGCACCAACCCGCGTGATCAGGCCAAGGTACTCGCCACCCTGGACGAGACCACCTACGACGGCGGCAACATGAAGGGCGACCACCCGATCGCCTGGTGCCAGAACTACGGCGGCGGCCGCTCCTTCTACACCGGCGGCGGCCACACCAAGGAGTCCTACGCCGACGAGGCCTTCCGCGCCCACCTGCTCGGCGGTCTGCAGTACGCCACCGGCCAGGTCAAGGCGGACTGCAAGCCGAGCAAGGGCTACCGGGACATCTTCAACGGCGAGACCCTGGACGGCTGGAAGCAGGCCGGCCCCGGCAGGTTCACCGTCAAGGACGGCACCATGGAGTCCGAAGGCGGCATGGGCCTGCTCTGGTACCAGGCCAAGGAGCTGCAGTCGTACTCCCTCAAGCTCGACTGGAAGATGCGGGGCGACGACAACTCCGGGATCTTCGTCGGCTTCCCGGCCTCCGACGACCCCTGGTCCGCGGTGAACAAGGGCTACGAGATCCAGATCGACGCCACCGACGCGCCCGACCGCACCACGGGCTCCGTCTACTCGTTCAAGTCGGCGAACATCAAGGCCCGTGACCAGGTCCTGCGGCCGCCCGGCCAGTGGAACTCCTACGAGATCAAGGTCCGCGGCGAGCGCCTCCAGGTGTTCCTCAACGGAGTCAAGATCAACGACTTCACCAACACGGACCCCGAGCGGAGCCTGACCGACGGCTACATCGGCCTGCAGAACCACGGCGCCGACGACCAGGTCTCCTTCCGCAACATCCAGCTGAAGGAACTGCCCTCCTAGGGCCACCAGCCCCTTTGGGGCAACCGCCCTCCGGGGCGACCCGAACGGCGGCGGGCGGAGGACGCCGGACCTCCGCCCGCCGTCCCGCCGGGGCCACCGCGCCCGGCACCCCCTCCTCCGGCGCTCGCACCAGGTTCGCGTACGACAAGGAGGCTGCCCATGTCCGCCGAACCGTCCCTGCCCCTTCCCTCCACGGCCCCGCGCTTCGGCGTCTGGCTCATCGGGGCGCGCGGCTCCGTCGCCACGACCGCGATCGCGGGCTGCGCCGCCGTCGCCGCCGGGCTCCACCCGCCGACCGGCATGGTCACCGAGACCCCCGACTTCGCCGCGTGCGGTCTGCCATCGTTGTCCTCCCTCGTCTTCGGCGGTCACGACACTCTCGACTGTCCGCTGCCCAAGCGGGCCGAGCACCTCGCCGCCGGCGGTGTCCTGCCGCACGGCCTGCCCTCCGCCGTGCACGCCGAACTCGTCGCCGCCGACCGCGAGATCAGGCCCGGCGGCCCCCTGCCCGGCGACATGGACGGCGGTCCCGCCCGCACCGACGAGGACTGGATCGACGTGTTCGCCGCCGACATCCGCGACTTCGTCCGCCGCCACCGCCTCGCGGGCGCCGTCGTGGTGAACGTCGCCTCCACCGAGCCGGCAACCACCGACGCCTCGCTCCCGCCCAGCTCCCTCTACGCGGCGGCCGCCCTGCGCGCCGACTGCCCCTACGTCAACTTCACCCCTTCCACGGGCCTGCACCACCCGGCGCTGGCCCCGCTCGCCGAGGCCTCGGGCCTGCCGTACGCCGGCCGTGACGGCAAGACCGGGCAGACCCTGCTGCGCTCGGTGCTTGGCCCGATGTTCGCGCAGCGGGCGCTGGCGGTCCGGGCCTGGTCGGGCACGAACCTGCTGGGCGGCGGCGACGGTGCCGCCCTCGCCGACCCGGATGCCGCCGCCGCGAAGAACGCCGGCAAGGAACGCGTCCTCGCCGACACCCTCGGTGCCGTGCCCGAGGGCGAGGTCCACATCGACGACGTGCCCTCGCTCGGCGACTGGAAGACCGCTTGGGACCACATCACCTTCGACGGCTTCCTCGGCGCCCGCATGGTCCTCCAGACCACCTGGCAGGGCTGCGACTCCGCGCTCGCCGCCCCGCTCGTCCTCGACCTGGCCCGGCTGGCCGCCCGCGCCCGGGAGCGGGGCCTGTCCGGTCCGCTGGGCGAACTGGGCTTCTACTTCAAGGACCCGGTCGGTGACGGCCCCGCGTCACTGGCCGAGCAGTACGCCGAGCTGAAACGCTTCGCCGGGCGACTGCGGGACGGCGCGGACGTGCGGGGGGACGCGGGGGCCCGGCGTGCAGCCGGGAGCGACGCGTACCTGGACGCGTCCGGGGACGGTGGTGCCGGCGGCCGGAAGGCCGGAAGGCCGGGTGTGGACGCGAGGGCCGGAAGGTCCCGGCCGGGCGCCGACGAGCGCGGTGAGCAGCGATGAGCCGCACGGCAGCCGCGGCGCGGGCCGGGGTCGCGGCGGATCCGTCCGCTCCGGGGCAGCGCCCGACGTCCGGGACCGTCGCCCCGGCGACCTCCTCCGACGCCGTGTCCCGTGCTTCCCGCCGCCCCTCGGGACGGGTCGGTGCCGGCGCCTGGGCCGAACTGCTCCGCCTGCCCGCCTTGTTCACCGTCCCCGGCGACGCCCTGGCCGGCGCGGCGGCGGCCGGCGCGCGGCCGGGACCCCGGACCCTGCTCGCCATCGGCTCCTCCCTGTGCCTGTACGAGGCCGGCATGGCCCTGAACGACTGGGCGGACCGCGCCGAGGACGCCGTGGAACGCCCGCACCGCCCCCTGCCGTCCGGCCGCATCCGCCCGGCGGCCGCCCTCGCGGCGGCCGGCGCCCTCACCGGCGCCGGACTGGCGCTGGCCGCAGGTGCCGGACGCCCCGCCCTCGCGGTGGCCGCGCCCCTGGCGGCGACCGTCTGGGCCTACGACCTCACCCTGAAGCACACTCCCGCCGGACCGGCGGCCATGGCCGCCGCCCGCGGCCTGGACCTGCTCCTGGGTGCCGCCGCCACCGGCGGCGGCACCCGCGCCGCACTGCCCTCCGCCGCGCTGCTCGGCAGCCACACCCTCGCGGTCACGGCCGTGTCCCGGCGGGAGACGACCGGCGGTTCGGTCCTGGCCCCGCTCGCGGCCCTCGCGACGACGGGGGCGCTGACCCGGCTGGTCACCGACGGCCGCATCCGACTCCCGGCAGGCCGGCGGGCAGCAGCCGCCCCCGGCCTGCCGGGCCCCACCCCGGCCGCCCGGCCGTCCCGGACCACCGGCGCCCTCACCACCGCACTGGCCGCCGCCTACGCCGCCACCGCCGCCCGCCCCTACTTCCACGCCACCCTCAACCCCTCACCCCCACTCACCCAACGCGCGGTCGGCGACGGCATCCGGGCCACCGTCCCGCTCCAGGCCGCACTGGCCGCCCGCTCCGGCGCGCCCGTCACCTCCCTGCTGGTCGCCGCCCTGGCCCCGGCGGGCCGGCTGTTCGCGCGGAGGGCCGGCATGAGGAAGGTGAGCATCACGTGAACACGCACCCCGCTCAAGGACCGCAGGAGCGGACGGCGGACGGCCCGCCAACACACCGGGACGCGTCCGGGGACGCCACGCGCCCCCTCCGTTTCGGCTACGGCACCAACGGACTCGCCGACCTCCGTCTCGACGACGCCCTCGCCCTCCTCGCCGACCTCGGCTACGACGGCGTCGGCCTGACCCTCGACCACATGCACCTCGATCCGCTCGCTCCCGGCCTGGCCGCCCGCACCCGGCGGGTCGCGCACCGGCTGACGGAGCTCGGACTCGGCGTCACCGTGGAGACCGGGGCCCGCTACGTCCTCGACCCGCGCCGCAAGCACGGTCCCTCGCTCCTCGACCCCGACCCCGGGGACCGGGCGCTCCGCACGGACCTGCTGCTGCGGGCCGTGCGCGTCGCCGCCGACCTCGGTGCGCACGCCGTGCACTGCTTCAGCGGCATCACCCCGCCGGGGACGGACGAGGAGACGGCGTGGAAGCGCCTCGCGGAAACCCTCACCCCGGTACTGGACGCCGCGGCGGCCGCCGGTGTGCCGCTCGCGGTGGAGCCGGAACCGGGCCACCTCCTGGCCGACCTCGACGGCTTCCACCGGCTGCGGCGCGCCCTCGGTGACCCCGAGCCCCTCGGCCTCACCCTCGACATCGGTCACTGCCAGTGCCTCGAACCCCTCCCTCCCGCCGACTGCGTACGCGCCGCCGCTCCCTGGCTGCGTCACGTCCAGATCGAGGACATGCGCCGCGGCGTCCACGAACACCTTCCCTTCGGTGACGGCGAGATCGACTTCCCCCCCGTCCTCGAGGCCCTCGCCGCCACCGGCTACCAAGGCCTGACCGTCGTCGAACTGCCCCGCCACTCCCACGCGGGCCCCCACTTCGCCGAACGCTCCCTCCCCTTCCTCCGCCGGGCCGCTGCCGCCTCACCCCGCACGAACCGCTCGGGCGAGCCCTCCGCCACCCACTGAAGGGAGCCACTCCCATGACCCAGCCACACGCCACCCGCGACACCTCACAGACCCGGTCCCCCAACGGCCCCTTCGCCGAGCGGAACCCTCAGGGCACCACCCCCGCCCACATGTCGCCCGCGGACCTGCGCACCGCCCTCGCCGCCGTGCTCGACGGAGCCGCCCGGGCCTGGCTGGACCAGGCCCTGGACGAGGCCGCCGCCCACCCCGGCACGCACGGGCCCATCTCGGTGTGGGAGCTGCGCCTGGCCGAGGCCGGCCGCCGCTGCGGTCCCGCCCACGCGGATGCCGCCCGTGTCCTGGTCCTGCACGCCGCCCGCGCCGGCACCGACGCCCTGACCCGGGTCTACTACCAGGGCACATCCGACGAACGCCGCGCCGTCCTGCACGCCCTCGCGCACCTCGTCCCCGGCCCCGACGCCCTCCCGCTCGTCGAGGACGCCCTGCGCACCAACGACACCCGGCTGGTCGCCGCCGCACTCGGCCCGTACGCCGCCCGGCACCTCGACGCCCACCAGTGGCGGCACGCCGTGCTCAAGTGCCTGTTCACCGGCGTCCCCGTCGACCACGTGGCGGACCTCGCCCGACGGGCCGCCGCCGACGCGGAACTGGCCCGCATGCTCGCCGACTACGCCGCCGAACGCACCGCCGCCGGCCGCCCCGTCCCCGAAGACCTCCACCGCGTCCTGGCCCTGACCGAGTCCGAGCCCTCCGCTCCCGGCCCGGTCGACCCCCACGGCAAGGAGTCCTGATGCGCATCTTCGACCCCCACATCCACATGACCTCCCGCACCACCGACGACTACGAGGCCATGCACGCCGCCGGCGTCCGCGCCGTCGTCGAGCCCTCCTTCTGGCTCGGCCAGCCCCGTACCTCCCCCGACTCCTTCCGCGACTACTTCGACGCCCTGCTCGGCTGGGAACCCTTCCGCGCCGCCCAGTACGGCATCGCCCACCACTGCACGATCGCCCTCAACCCCAAGGAGGCGAACGACCCGCGCTGCACCCCCGTCCTCGACGAGCTGCCCCGCTACCTCGTCAAGGACCGCGTCGTGGCGGTCGGTGAGATCGGCTACGACTCCATGACCGCCGCCGAGGACGCCGCCCTGGCCGCCCAGCTCCAGCTCGCCGCCGACCACGGCCTGCCCGCCCTCGTGCACACCCCGCACCGCGACAAGCTCGCCGGCCTGCGCCGCACCCTGGACGCCGTGCGCGAGTCCGCGCTGCCCACGGACCGGGTGCTGATCGACCACCTCAACGAGACCACTGTGAAGGAGGCGAAGGACAGCGGCGCCTGGCTCGGCTTCTCCGTCTACCCGGACACCAAGATGGACGAGGCCCGGATGGTCGCCCTGCTGCGCGAGTACGGCCCGGAACGGGTCCTGGTGAACTCCGCCGCCGACTGGGGCAAGAGCGACCCGCTCAAGACCCGCAAGGTCGGCGACCTGATGCTCGACGAGGGCTTCAGCGAGGACGACGTGGACCGCGTGCTGTGGCGCAATCCCGTCGCCTTCTACGGCCTTAGCGGACGCCTGAGCCTGGACGTCACCTCGCAGGACGCCACGCACGAGGGCAACTCCATCCTGCGCGGCGGTGAGTGAGCCATGCGCTTCCGGCACCCGGACGGCTCGACCGTCCACCTCGCCTACTGCACCAACGTCCACCCCGCCGAGACCCTCGACGGCGTCCTCGCCCAGCTGCGCGACCACTGCGAGCCGGTCCGCCGCCGCCTCGGCCGCGACCGCCTCGGCATCGGGCTGTGGCTCGCCAGGGACGCCGCCCAAGCCCTGGTCACCGACCCCTCCGCGCTGCGCGGCCTGCGCTTCGAACTCGACCGGCGCGGCCTGGAGGTCGTCACCCTCAACGGCTTCCCCTATGAGGGCTTCGGCGCCGAGGAGGTCAAGTACCGCGTCTACAAGCCGGACTGGGCCGACCCCGAACGTCTCGAGCACACCACCTCCCTGGCCCGTGTCCTCGCCGGACTGCTGCCCGACGACGTCACGGACGGCTCCATCTCCACCCTGCCGCTCGCCTGGCGCACCGCCTACGACGAGACCCGCGCCGACAAGGCCCGCACGGCTCTGGTCACCCTCGCCGAACGCCTCGACGCCCTCCAGGAGCTGACCGGCCGCTCCATCCGCGTCGGCCTGGAACCCGAACCGGGCTGCGTCGTCGAGACCACCCGCGACGCCATCGCCCCCCTGACCGCGATCGCGCACGACCGCATCGGCATCTGCGTCGACACCTGCCACCTCGCCACCTCCTTCGAAGACCCGCACACCGCCCTGGACGCGCTGACCGCGGCCCGCGTCCCCGTGGTCAAGTCCCAGCTCTCCGCCGCCCTGCACGCCGAGCACCCCTCCCGTCCCGAAGTACGCGACGCCCTCGCCGCCTTCGCCGAACCCCGCTTCCTGCACCAGACCCGCACCGTCACCCCGCCGGCCACCACCGCCCCGACGGACCCCGCCGCCACGACGGCCACGGCCGGCCTGCGCGGCACCGACGACCTCGACGAGGCCCTGGCCGGCGACGGGCCGCTGCCCGGCACCGCGCCCTGGCGCGCCCACTTCCACGTCCCCCTGCACGCGGCGCCCGCCGCGCCCCTCACCTCCACACTCCCCGTGCTCAAGGCCGCACTGACCCGCCTCGTCGGCGGCCCGCACCCGCTCACCCGCCATCTGGAGGTCGAGACCTACACCTGGCAGGCCCTCCCGCCCGAGCTGCGGCCCCGCGCCCGCGCCCAGCTCACCGACGGCATCGCCGCCGAGCTCACCCTCGCCCGCGACCTGCTGACCGATCTCGGCCTCAAGGAGCTGCCATGACCTCGGCCACCTCCTCCTCCGGCGGACCGACCCCGCTGCTGGTCCTGGACGTCGTCGGCCTCACCCCCCGTCTCCTGGACCACATGCCCCACCTCAAGCAGCTCGGCCAGTCCGGCTGCCGGGCCCCGCTGGGCACCGTCCTGCCGGCCGTGACCTGCGCCGCCCAGTCCACCTTCCTCACCGGCACGCCCCCGTCGCAGCACGGCATCGTCGGCAACGGCTGGTACTTCCGCGAACTCGGCGACGTCCTGCTGTGGCGCCAGCACAACGGACTCGTCGCCGGCGACAAACTCTGGGACGCCGCCCGCCGCGCCCACCCCGGCTACACCGTCGCCAACATCTGCTGGTGGTACGCCATGGGCGCCGACACCGACATCACCGTCACCCCCCGTCCCGTCTACTACGCCGACGGCCGCAAGGAACCCGACTGCTACACCCGCCCTGCGGCCCTGCACGACGAACTCACCGACAAGCTCGGCACCTTCCCCCTCTTCCACTTCTGGGGACCCGGCGCCGACCTGGTCTCCAGCCAGTGGATCATCAACGCCACCCGCCACATCATGACGACCCGCCACCCCGACCTGACCCTCTGCTACCTCCCACACCTCGACTACGACCTGCAGCGCTACGGCCCCGACGACCCGCGCTCCCTGAAGGCGGCGGCCGACCTGGACACCGCCCTGGCCCCCCTCCTCGACGACGCCCGCGCCCAGGGACGCACCGTCGTCGCGCTCTCCGAGTACGGCATCACCCCCGTCAGCCGGCCCGTGGACATCAACCGCGCCCTGCGCCGCGCCGGACTGCTCGAGGTGCACACCCAGGACGGCATGGAATACCTCGACCCGATGGCCTCCCGCGCCTTCGCGGTCGCCGACCACCAGATCGCCCACGTGTACGTCCGCCGCCCCGAAGACCTCGACGCCGCCCGGAACGCCCTCGACGGCCTGCCCGGCATCGAGACGCTCCTCGACGACGAGGGCAAGAAGGCCCACGACCTCGACCACCCCCGCGCCGGCGAACTCGTCGCCGTCGCGGAGCCCGACGCCTGGTTCACGTACTACTACTGGCTCGACGACGACCGCGCGCCCGACTTCGCGCAGCTCGTCGAGATCCACCGCAAACCCGGCTACGACCCGGCCGAGCTGTTCATGGATCCCCTCGACCCCTACGTCAAGGTCAAGGCGGCCACCGCCCTGGCCCGCAAGAAACTCGGCATGCGCTACCGCATGGCGGTCGTGCCCCTGGACGCCTCACCTGTCCGGGGCAGCCACGGCCGCCTCCCAGCGAGCGACGACGACGGACCGCTCCTCATCTGCTCCACCCCCCGCGCTGTCGGAGACCGCGTCGCGGCCACCGACGTGAAACAACTCCTGCTCCGGCTGGCCGGACTCGGCTGAGGCACCATCCGGCAACTCCGCCGAGATCCGACTACTGAGAGTGAAACACACGGCACTGACAACGGCCCGCCCCAGCCGCATCGGAGCAGGCCACGACCCAGAAGGCAGGCACCCGTGACCCCGTTCTCACACCCCGCCCGCACCGGCGCCACCGCGGACCCGTCCGCCGGCGGCCCGGACGAGGGCCTGCGCCGCACCCTCGGCGTCGACCGGCGCCGCTTCCTCAGCACCTGCACCGCCGTAGCCGCCGGCGCGGTCGCGGCACCCGTGTTCGGCGCCGCCCCGGCCCTGGCTCACGACCGGGACAGAGACCACGACCGGGACCGCGACCACGGACACGGACACGTCCTCGTCCCGGCGGACAAGCGCGGCATCATCCTCTACACGGTCCGGGACGCGACCGCTCGCGACCCCCTCGCCACCGACCTGCCCTCCGGCTTCCGCGAGGTGTTCAAGCAGCTCTCCCGCCACGGCTACCGCCAGGTGGAGTTCGCCGGCTACCGGCAGCACGCCAACGCCCCCGGCGGCGCCAACCTCGAATCCGTGGAGGGCGCCAGGCTGCTGCGCCGCTGGCTCGACGACTACGGGCTGCGCGCCCAGGGCAACCACGGCTTCATCCCGCCCTCCTGGCCGCTCACCACGGCGGACAAGGACACCTTCAAGAAGCACCTGGAGATCGCCAACATCATCGGCATGGACCACATGGGCACCGGTGGCGATCCCACGGGCAGCTCCTACCGCGCCGACTGGGACGTCGCCGCCGACAAGTGGAACGCACTCGGTGCGATAGCCCGCCGGGAGGGCATCAAGCTCTACACCCACAACCACGACAGCGCCTACGGCTTCCTGCTCGACGGCGGCCCGCTGGACGACCAGGGCCGGCCGACCCGCAGCTCGGGCATCCGCAAGCTCGAGTACTTCCTGAAGGTCACCGACCCGAGGCTGGTCTGGCTGGAGATGGACATCTTCTGGGCGCACGTCGCCCAGTACAAGTTCCACACCTACACCGCCCACGACGGCTCGACTCGCAGGGACGTCTTCGACCCGGCCGGTCTCGTCGCCCGCCACAACAAGCGCTACCCGCTGTTCCACGCCAAGGACGGCGTCGTCAGCACGACCAACGGCATGGGCTACGACATGGTGCCCTTCGGAACGGGCGTCATCGACTACACCACGTTCTTCTCACGCGTCGGACAGCGGAACTACCACAACCCGATGGTCGAGGACGACAACTCCCCGAGCGCCACCGACCCGGCGCAGTCACTGCGCGAAGCCAAGATCAGCTACGACAACCTGGCGGCCCTGCGCAGGCGTCGCCGCTGACCCGGAACACGGACCGGGCGGTCCCTCCCGCGTGCTGGGGGAGGGGCCGCCCGGTCCGTGCGAGAAGACCAGCCGCCTCATCCCTCACCCAGTGGCCGGGGGTTGGGTGTGACGCGCTTGGCCTTCGGCCTGCCCGGAGGCCGCAGGAACAGGGCCATGAAGCCAGCGAAGATCGAGATGCAGCCCGCCAGGGTGAAGGCACCGTTGTAGCCCCAGGCGGCGACGACCACGGAACCCATGCCCGCGCCCAGCCCGGAGACGAGCTTGGAGCTGTAGACCATTCCGTAGTTCGTGGCGTTGTTGTTCTCGCCGAAGTAGTCCGCCGTCAGTGCCGCGAACATCGGGAATATGGCACCGCCGCCGAATCCGGAGACGGCGGAGAACAGCAGGAACAGCGGCAGGTTCTTGATCTCGGCCGACCAGATGATGCCGAACTGGGCGAGGCCCAGGATCGCGCACACGTAGAGCAGGCACTGCTTGCGGCCGTACAGGTCGGAGAGCCAGCCGATGACCCCGCGCCCGGTGCCGTTGACGATCGCCTTCAGCGACATCGCGGTGGCCACGATCCCGGCCGCGAAGCCCGCCTCCTCACCGATGTCGACCTGGAAGGCGATGCCGAAGATGTTCACGCCGGAGGTGCAGGCGAGACAGAACCACATCAGGGCCACCCGGCCGGTCCGCCAGGCCTCCATGGGGGAGTACTGCTTGACGGCCGGGGGATTCTTCTCCAGCGAACGCCGGGCCCGCGGGTCGGCCGGCGGGTTCAGCGGGTCGACGTCCGCCGGCCACCAGTTCTTCGGCGGGTCCCGGAAGTAGAACCCGGCGATCGCCACCGTCGCGGCGAGGAAGACACCCGCGGAAACGAGCACCCAGCGGAAGTTGGAGGTGTCCATGTAGCCGTGGAAGATGAAGACGAACGGCACCGAGCCGTAGGCGAAACCGCCGTTGACGAAGCCGGTCTTCCCGCCCCTGCGCTCCGGGTACCACTTGCCGACCATGTTGACGCAGGTCGCGTAGACCATGCCCGCGCCCATGCCGCTGAACACGCCGAACCCGATGAAGGCGAGCGTGACGTGCGGCGCGAACGCCAGCGACAGGTAGCCGAGCAGGGTGCCGGCCGAACCCAGCATCATCGCCCAGCGCGCCGGCAGTCTGCCGCTCTCCCGCAGCCGCCCCGCCGGAAAGGCGACCGCGGCCTGGCAGAACACCCAGGCGGTCATCATCCAGTAGATGCTGCCGCTGGACCAGTGGTGGGCCTCGTGGAGCGTGTCCTCGGCGGACGCGAACGCGTACTCCGCGGAGGAGATGCCCATCATGCCGACCCACGGCAGGATCACCATCCACTTGCGCTTGCGCCCCATGATGTCGATGTCGGACTCGCCCACGCGGTAGACGCGCCCGTTCCTGTCGGTCACCTCCCGGTAGGCGGCGACCCGTGTGACATCGGTGGTTGTCATGTCGTTTGCACCCCTAGCGTCGAAAGTTCTGGCCAGCGCCCCCTGTCCAATGCCTTTCGTGCGCGCGCGGGTCCCGGGCCGGCCGACGCGCACCCGCCGGCCGGTCCCTCGCTGCCTCAGCTCATGAACCGCCCCCCAGCAGCCCCGCGGCCCGCGCCCACCGGTACTTCGCACCCAGCACGGCCACCGGCTTCTCCGTCGTGTACGGGTACGCCACGACCCCGCGCTCGAAGAGGTACTGGCACGCCTCCTCCACCTCCACGTCGCCCGCGAGGGAGGCCACCACGGGCTTCTCGATCCCGCGTTCGCGGAACTCGGCCACCACGCGCGCGGTGAGTTCGGCGAACACCATGGGAGGCGTGACGATGGTGTGCCAGTAGCCGAGCACCAGCGCGTGGATGCGCGGGTCCTGAAGACCGAGCCGGATCGTCGCCTCGTACGTCGACGGCGGCTCGCCCCCGGTGATGTCCACCGGGTTGCCCGCCGCCCCGAACGGCGGGATGAACGCGCGGAACGCCGCGTCCAGGTCCGGCGGTATCTCCATCAGCGACAGCCCGTTGTCCGTCACCGCGTCGGAGAGCAGCACTCCGCTTCCGCCGGCCCCGGTGATGATCACCACGTTGTCGCCCTCCGGGGCGGGCAGCACCGGCAACGCGCGCGCGTACTCGAGCATCTCGTTGAGCCCCGGTGCCCGGATGACACCGGCCTGCCTGAGGACGTCGTCGTACACGGCGTCGTCCCCGGCGAGCGCTCCGGTGTGCGAGCCCGCGGCCCTCGCGCCCGCCGCCGTACGTCCCGCCTTGAGCACCACGACCGGCTTCCTCGGCACGGTCGCCCGCGCGGCGTCCACGAAGGCGCGCCCGTCCTTGAGGTCCTCCAGGTGCATCGCGACGCACTCGGTGCGCGGGTCCTCGGCGAACCAGGTCAGCAGGTCGTCCTCGTCCAGGTCCGACTTGTTGCCCAGGCCGACGATCGCCGACACGCCGGTCTTCGTGGCCCGCGCGAAGCCCAGGATCGCCATACCGATGCCGCCCGACTGCGAGGTCAGCGCGACGCCGCCCTTCACGTCGTACGGCGTGCAGAACGTGGCGCACAGGTTCTGCCAGGTGGAGTAGTAGCCGTAGATGTTCGGCCCCAGCAGGCGGACGCCGTGCCGCTCGGCGACCGCCACGATCTCCTCCTGCAGGGCGTGCTCACCGGTCTCCGCGAACCCGGAGGGGATCAGCACGGCGTTGGGTATCCTCTTCCGCCCCACCTCCTCCAGCGCCGCCGCCACGAACCGCGCGGGGATCGCGAAGACCGCCACATCCACCTCGCCGGGAACGTCGGTGACACTCTTGTACGCCTTGCGGCCCAAGATGTCATCGGCCTTGGGGTTCACCGGATGGATCCCGCCCGCGAAACCGCCGTCGACGAGGTTGCGCATCACCGAGTTGCCGATCTTGCCGGGCTCGGCCGACGCGCCGATCACCGCGACCGACGAGGGCTGCATCAGGCGGCGCATCGAGGTGAGGATCTCCTCGCGCGTGTACCGGCGCCGTTCCCTCGGCAGGCCGGTCGCCAGGATCACCCGGATGTCGGCGGCGACCGCCCCCTCGGACGTCGCGATCACGGGGTTCAGGTCCACCTCGGCGATCTCCGGGAAGTCGGCGACCAGCTCGGAGACCCGGCGTATCTGCTCCGCCACCGCCCACCGGTCCACGCCGGCCCGCCCGCGCACCCCGCGCAGTACCTCGGCCGCACGGATCGAGCCGAGCATGGACAGCGCCTCGCCGGCGTCCACGGGGGCGAGCCGGAAGGTGACGTCCTTCAGCACCTCCACCAGCACTCCGCCGAGCCCGAACGCCACCACCTTCCCGAACGTCGGATCGGTGACCGCGCCGACGATGACCTCCAGCCCCGGCGGCAGCAGCTCCTGGATCTGCACGCCCTCGATCCGCGCGGAGGCGTCGTACGCCCGCGCGTTGCCGACGATCCGGCAGAACGCGGCCCGCACGTCCGCCGCGCCCTCCACCCCCACGACCACCCCGCCCGCGTCGGTCTTGTGCAGGATGTCCGGCGACACGATCTTCATCACCACCGGCCCGCCGAAGCGCGCCGCGCAGGCCACCGCCTCGTCGACGTCCCGCGCCAGCTCCTCGCCCGGCACGGCGATCCCGTAGGCGTCGGCGAGCGCCTTCCCCTCGGGAGCCGTCAGGGCGGTGCGTCCGTCGGCCCGCACGGAGTCCAGCAGCCGGCGCACCCGCTGTGCGCGGTCCTCGGCCACCACCTCAGACCACCCCGTTCGACTTGAGCAGGCGCAGCTCCTCGTCGCCGAGGCCCAGCTCGCCGACGTAGACCTCTTCGTTGTGCTCGCCGAGCAGCGGCGAACTGCTGATCTCCACCGGTGAGTCGGAGAGCTTGAGCGGGCTGCCGACCGTCACGAACTCGCCGCGCTCGGGGTGCGGGACGGTGACGATCATCTCGTTGGCCGCCAGCGAACGGTCCTCGATGATCTCCTTGGCGGACAGGATCGGCCCGCACGGGATGTTGTGGGCGTTCAGCCGCTCCAGGACCTCCCACTTGGGAAGGGTGGACGACCACTCCTCGATCAGCTGGAACATCTTGTTCAGCTTCGGCAGCCGTGCCTGGGGCGTCGCCCACTCGGGGTCGTCGGCCAGCTCGGGCCGGCCGATCAGCTCGCTCAGCGGGCGCCAGCCGACCGGCTGGACGATGACGTACACGTAGTCGTTGGGGCCGCCCGGCGCGCACTTGACGGCCCAGCCCGGCTGCCCGCCGCCGGACGCGTTCCCGGACCTGGGAACCTCCGCGCCGAAGTCCTCGTTGGGATATTCGGCGAGTGGACCATGGGCCAGGCGCTGCTGGTCGCGCAGCTTCACCCGGCAGAGGTTGAGCACCGCGTGCTGCATGGCCACGTTCACCCGCTGACCGCGTCCGGTGCGCTCCCGCTGGTACAGCGCGGCGAGGATGCCCGCCACGACGTGCACGCCCGTGCCCGAGTCCCCGATCTGGGCTCCCGTCGCCAGCGGTGGCCCGTCCTCGAAACCGGTGGTGGACATCGATCCGCCCATGGCCTGTGCGACGACCTCGTACGCCTTGAAGTCGGTGTACGGGCCCTCGCCGAACCCCTTGACGGAGGCGTAGACGATCCGTGGATTGATCTCCTTGACGCGGTCCCAGGTGAACCCCATCCGGTCGACCGCGCCCGGCCCGAAGTTCTCGACCATGACGTCCGAGCGCCGGATCAGCTCGGTGAGGATCTCCTTGCCGCGCTCGGTCTTGGTGTTGAGGGTGATGCTCCGCTTGTTGCAGTTGAGCATCGTGAAGTAGAGGGAGTCGACGTCCGGCAGATCGCGCAGTTGCTTCCGCGTGATGTCACCGCTCGGCGCCTCCAGCTTGACGACGTCCGCGCCGAGCCAGGCGAGGAGCTGGGTCGCGGAGGGTCCCGACTGCACGTGCGTCATGTCCAGGACGCGGATGCCCTCAAGAGCCTTGGCTGTCATGGGCGGTCACCTCACTTGTACATCGTCTGGTTCATGGTTCCGGGGGCGTACGCGTCCGGGTCGACCCAGACGTTGACCAGGGACGGCTTGCCGGACTCGCGGGCACGCCGCAGGGCCGGGCCGATGTCGGCGGGGTCGCGGACCTCCTCGCCGTGACCGCCCAGCATCCGGGCGAACTGGTCGTACGGGACGTCGCCGAGCGTGTTGCCGACCCGCTCGCGGTCCTTGCCGTACTTGGCGGCCTGGCCGTAGCGGATCTGGTTCATGGAGGAGTTGTTGCCGACGATGCCGACGAAGGGCAGGTCGTAGCGGACGAGGGTCTCGAAGTCCCAGCCGGTGAGCGAGAAGGCACCGTCGCCGAAGAGGGCGACGACCTCCTTGTCGGGCCGGGCCTGCTTGGCCGCCAGTACGAAGGGGACACCGACCCCGAGCGTGCCCAGCGGACCCGGGTCCATCCAGTGGCCCGGTGACTTGGGCTGCACGACCTGCCCGGAGAAGGTGACGATGTCGCCGCCGTCGCCGATGTAGACCGAGTCCTCGGTGAGGAAGTCGTTGATCTCGCTCACCAGCCGGTACGGGTGGATGGGGGAGGCGTCCGACCTGAGCTGCGGCAGCCGCTTGTCCAGGGCGGTCCGCTCGGCCGCGCGCAGCTCGTCCAGCCACTCCTTGCGTCTCGACGCGCCGCCGTTGACCCGCCCCGACGCCGCCTCGGTCACCGACCTCAGGACGAGCCCGGCGTCGCCGACGATGCCGAGGTCGATGTCGCGGTTCTTGCCTACGGTGCGGTAGTCGAGGTCGATCTGCACCACGGTCGCGTCGGGGGAGAGCCGCTTGCCGTAGCCCATGCGGAAGTCGAAGGGCGTGCCGACGATGACGATGACGTCGGCGTTGGAGAAGGCGTACCGGCGCGAGAGCTGGAAGTGGTGCGGGTCGCCGGGCGGCAGGGTGCCGCGTCCGGCGCCGTTCATGTACGCCGGAACGTTCAGTGTGCGGACGAGTTCGACGGCGGCCTCCGTCGCGCGCGTCGTCCACACCTGGCTGCCGAGCAGGATGGCCGGCTTCTCGGCGTGTACCAGCAGGTCGGCCAGCCGCTCGACGGCGTCGGGGTCGCCCGGGGAGCGGGTCGAGGCGCGGTAGGCCCCGGCCTTCGGCACCCGGGCCCTGTCCGTCGCCACCTTGGCGTCCAGCACGTCGCGGGGGATCTCCAGGAAGGAGGGGCCGGGCGCGCCGTGGTAGCACTCGCGGAACGCCATCGACACCATGTCCGCCGCCCGCGCGGTGTCCGGCACGGTCGCCGCGAACTTGGTGATCGGTGTCATCATGTCGACGTGCGGCAGGTCCTGGAGGGAGCCCATCTTGTGCTGGGTGTGCGCGCCCTGACCGCCAATCAGCAGCATCGGTGACTCGGCGCGGAAGGCGTTGGCGACACCGGTGACGGCGTCGGTCGTACCCGGTCCCGCGGTGACCACCGCGCAGCCGGGCTTGCCGGTGACGCGGGCGTAGCCGTCGGCGGCGTGCGCGGCGACCTGCTCGTGGCGTACGTCGACGACCTCGATGCCCTCGTCGACGCAGCCGTCGTAGATGTCGATGATGTGGCCGCCGCACAGGGTGTATATGCGGTCGACTCCCTCGGCCTTGAGTGCCTTGGCGACGAGGTGACCGCCGGAGATGACGTCCTGGGTGTCGTCGGGCATGGCGAAGTCCTGTCCCTTCACGAGGGGTTGGGGCGCTTTCCCGTACATTGCATACAGTCGACGAATACTGTATGAAGCTTGTTATCCCGCATCCGGTGGGTGGTGTCCAGGGGGCGTGCGGCACTTTCAGACAGGAGCCGGAATGGACCTGTACGAACACCAGGCAAGGGAACTCTTCGCGGAGCACGGCATTCTGGTGCCGAGGGCCGAGGTCACCGCCTCGCCCGAACGCGCCCGGGAGATCGCCCGCGGTCTCGGCGGACGCGCCGTCGTCAAGGCGCAGGTGAGGACCGGCGGGCGCGGCAAGGCGGGCGGGGTGCGGCTCGCCGCCGACCCGGCCGCGGCCGAGGAGGCCGCCCGGCACATCCTCGGCATGGACATCAAGGGCCACACGGCCGACACGGTCATGCTCGCCGAACCGGTCGACGTCGAGCGCGAGTTCTACGTCTCCTACGTCCTCGACCGCGCGGCCGGCCGTTTCCTGGCCGTCGCCTCCGCCGAGGGCGGCACGGAGATCGAGGAGGTCGCGGGCGAACGGCCCGAGGCCGTCGCGCGCGTCCCCGTCGACCCCGCCGTGGGGGTGACCACGGCCACCGCGGTACGCATCGCGGACGCGGCCGGGCTGCCCCCGCAGACCGTCGACACCCTGGTACGGCTCTGGCGGGTCCTGGTCCGCGAGGACGCCCTGCTCGTGGAGGTCAACCCGCTGGTCCGGACGGCCGACGGGAGGACGATGGCCCTCGACGGCAAGGTCACCCTCGACGACAACGCCCTCTTCCGCCAGGCGCGATGGGGGGACGAACGCGCGATGCCCGCCGACCCGTCGGAGGCACGGGCCGCCGCCAAGGGCCTCGACTACGTGAAGCTCCACGGCGAGGTCGGCGTCATCGGGAACGGCGCCGGACTGGTCATGTCGACGCTCGACGTGGTCGCCGGCTGCGGGGCCCGCCCCGCCAACTTCCTCGACATCGGCGGCGGCGCCTCCGCGCGGGTGATGGCCGACGGGCTGTCGGTCGTCCTCTCCGACCCCGCCGTGAAGTCCGTCCTCGTCAACGTCTTCGGCGGCATCACCGCCTGCGACGCGGTCGCCGACGGCATCGTCCGGGCCCTGGAGGAGGTCCGGCCGACCAAACCGCTCGTCGTGCGCCTCGACGGCAACAACGCCGCCCGCGGCCGGGCCGTCCTCGACGCACGCGCGCATCCGCTGGTCGAACAGGCCACCACCATGGACGGCGCCGCCCGCCGTGCCGCCCGACTCGCCACCACGGCGTGAGGAGACAGACCGACATGGCGATATACCTCACCAAGGAGAGCAGGATCCTCGTCCAGGGCATGACCGGAGCCGAGGGCATGAAGCACACCCGTCGGATGCTGGCCGCCGGCACCGACGTGGCCGGCGGCGTCAACCCGCGCAAGGCCGGCCGCACCGTGGCCTTCGACGGACGGTCCGTACCCGTCTTCGGTTCGGTGAGCGAAGGAGTGGAGCGCACCGGCGCGGACGTGACCGTCGTCTTCGTACCGCCCGCCTTCGCCAAGGCCGCGGTCGTCGAGGCCGCCGACGCGGGGATCGGCCTCACCGTCGTCATCACCGAGGGCATCCCGGTCCACGACTCCGTCGCCTTCACCGCGTACGCCGGGGCCAGGGGCACCCGGGTCATCGGCCCCAACTGCCCCGGCCTGATCAGCCCCGGCCAGTCCGACGCGGGCATCATCCCGCCGGACATCGCCAGACCCGGCCGCGTCGGTCTGGTCTCCAAGTCGGGCACGCTCACGTACCAGCTCATGCACGAGCTGCGCGACACCGGCTTCTCCACCTGCGTCGGCATCGGCGGCGACCCGGTGGTCGGCACCACTCACATCGACTGCCTCGCCGCCTTCCAGGGCGACCCCGACACCGATCTGATCGTCCTCATCGGCGAGATCGGCGGCGACGCCGAGGAACGCGCCGCGGCCCACATCCGCGACCACGTCACCAAGCCGGTCGTCGGCTACATCGCCGGATTCACCGCCCCCGAGGGCCGCACCATGGGACACGCCGGCGCGATCGTGTCCGGGTCCTCGGGCACGGCCCGTGCCAAGAAGGAAGCCCTGGAGGCCGCCGGCGTGCTGGTCGGCTCCACCCCGACGGAGACGGCACGTCACGTACTGGCCGTCCTCGCCGGCCTCGGCGGCGGGGCACGGGACGGAGCACCCGCATGACGGCACGACACCCCCGCACCACGACCGGCGCCGAGCCCGCCGCCCTGACCCTCAAGTCCGGCACCTCCTGGACCGACCTCTGGCGCCGTTGCCTCGCCGTCGCCCCCGAGGCGTTCCGGGACGACCGGGTCCTCAACCTCTGGGACGCCCGGTGGCGGGCCGACGGCCGGGTCCTGCCCGCCACCAGCCCCGTCGACGGCACCCCGGTCGCAGGCCCGCCCCGGCTGGACGGGACCACCGCCCACCGGGCCGTACGCGCCTCGCTCGACCAGCACCGCGCCTGGCGCCACGTGCCCCTGCCCGAACGCCGTGCCCGCGTCGCCGCCACCCTCGACGCCCTCGCCCAGCACCGGGAACTCCTCGCGCTGCTCCTCGTCCGGGAGATCGGCAAGCCCTGGCGGCTCGCGCAGGCCGACGTCGACCGCGCGGTGGACGGCGTGCGCTGGTACGTCGACGGCATCGACCGGATGACCGAGGGGCGCGCGCCGCTGGACGGGCCGGTGTCCAACATCGCCAGCTGGAACTACCCGATGAGCGTGCTCGTTCACGCATTGCTGGTACAGGCCCTCGCGGGCAACGCGGTCATCGCCAAGACCCCGACCGACGGCGGTGTCGCCTGTCTGACCCTGGCCTGCGCACTCGCCGCCCGCGAAGGGATACCCGTCACCCTCGTCAGCGGCAGCGGGGGCGAGCTGTCCCAGGCGCTGGTCCGGGCGCCCGAGATCGGCTGCGTCTCCTTCGTAGGCGGGCGCGGCACCGGCGCCGCCGTCGCCACGGCCCTCGCCGACCTCGGCAAGCGGCACATCCTCGAACAGGAAGGACTGAACACCTGGGGCATCTGGAACTTCACGGACTGGCCCACGCTCACCGCGGTCATCCCCAAGCTCTTCGACTACGGCAAGCAGCGCTGCACCGCCTACCCGCGCTTCGTCGTCCAGCGGCACCTGTTCGACGCGTTCCTCGCGGCGTACCTCCCGGCGGTCCGCACACTGCGCGTCGGCCACCCGCTCGCCGTCGCGGCACCGGACGACCCGTACCCGGAGCTGGACTTCGGACCGTTGATCAACGCGGTCAAGGCCAAGGAGCTGGGCGACCAGGTCGCCGAGGCCGTCGAGCGCGGCGCCGTACCACTGCACCGCGGCAGCGCGGCCGACGCACGGTTCCTGCCCGGCCAGGACACCTCCGCCTACCTGCAGCCGGTCACGCTGCTGAACCCGCCACGGTCCTCGCCGCTGCACCACGCCGAACCGTTCGGCCCGGTCGACACCGTCGTCCTGGTCGACACCGAGGCCGAGCTGCTCGCCGCGATGAACGCCTCCAACGGCGCGCTGGTCGCCACGCTCTCCACGGACGACCGGGCGACGTACGACAGGCTGGCGCCGCAGATCCGCGCGTTCAAGACCGGCCACGGCGTCCCGCGCTCCCGGGGCGACCGCGAGGAGCTGTTCGGCGGACACGGCGGGTCCTGGCGTGGCGCCTTCGTCGGCGGCGAGCTGCTGGTGCGCGCCGTCACGCGGGGTCCGGCGGGGGAGCGGCTGCCGGGGAACTTCCCGGACCATCACCTCATGCCGTGACCGTCGCCGTCCGCGGGCATCCGTGCGGGGCGTTCGCGGGTCAGCCGATGCCCTGACGGTCCGGCAGCAGGGCGAAGGCCCGGTCCGCCGGGGTCGGCGCGATCCGCTCGACGGCCTGCCGCAGCAGCTCACGGTGGCGCCGCAGCGGCTCGCGCCGCTCCGGCGGGGCGAGCCGCAGCAGGTCGTCGAGCCCGGCCAGTATCCGCCGCGTGACCTGTGCGTTTCCCACCCCGCAGGACCGGATCTCGGTGAACCCGAGGTCCACCAGTTCCGCCCAGCCCGGCACGGGCTGCACGAGCCGGACGGCACCGCGCCGGTCCCGGTGCACGACGGCGTCCAGCGGCCGGCGGGACAGGGTGGCCAGGATCTGGACGATCCGGTCCAGGGCCTGGACAGCGGTGGTCGGATCGTTGACCGCGCTGGACAGGGCCCGCAACGCGATGTCGGACAGCTGGCGCAGCCCGAACGCCAGGTCCTGGTGGAAGGTTCGCTCCACCCCCACGCTCAGGGCGTACCGCAGCACCCGGCGCGGGGGCGCCTGCCCGCCGTGCACCGCCAGGACGGGGGTGCCCGGCACCAGGAAGTCACCGATGCGAGGGACGAGCCGCAGGACCACCCCCTGTTTGCGCGCCACCCGCACCAGACGCGCGATGTGCACGTCCCGCAGCACACCGGCATGCCCGCCGTGATCGACCCAGGCGGTCACCGGGCCGAGGACGGGTGCCCGCCCGCCCTCCGCCGGCGCGGGCATCAGCGCCGCCACCCGGAAGGACTCCGCCGCGATCCGGGCGATCACATGACTGACCCGCATCAGCCGCAGCGTCGCGTTCACGTACATCACGAAGAGCAGCAGGCTCAGCGCGACCATGACGAGCGTGAGCACCGACTGGACCAGCGGGACAGAGCTGGTGACCCGGGGGTCGGGGGTGCTGTCGTAGCTCGTCAGGACGAGCAGCGTCAGCACGAAGGTGGCGAGGAAGACCGCGAACGTGGCCTTCGTGATCCGGCTGCGCACGAAGAGCCGCACCACCCGCGGCGTGAACTGCCCGCTCGCCATCTGCACCGCCACCAGCGAGATGCTGAACACCACACCGATGAACGTCATCATCGCCGAGCCGACCGCCGACACCACCGTCTTCGCGTCGTCCGCGAACCGCAGCAGTTCGGCGACCGTCTCGTAGTCACCGGCGTCCTGCAGCGACCGGACGAGAGCGGCGTCGAGCTCCTGGGCCGCCAGCCACACCGCGAAGACGCCCACCATGGCGGCGGTGGGCGCGAACCAGAACGTGTCCCGCAGATGCTCCCTGAGCGGCGACAACGCGCGCGGCCGACGACGCGGAAGCGGGCTCTGGGTAACCGACCAGTCACTCATGGTGCGACCTTAGGCGCAGCGGAGCCGCCGGCCCCGGATCGGCGCTCAGGGGAAGGAAACGCAGGTGAAAGGCACTGCGAAACCTTGGTATGGTTGTCCATGTCGCCGCGAGGGAAAGCCCGCGCGGGCGACAGACACCTAGTCCGGGTGGCGGAATGGCAGACGCGCTAGCTTGAGGTGCTAGTGCCCTTTATCGGGCGTGGGGGTTCAAGTCCCCCCTCGGACACAGATCAGGTCGAGCGAGATGCCGGCCGGGAGAGATCCCGGCCGGCATCTCGCGTTGTGTGCGCCGTGGGGCGCGGACGGCGCGACCGTTGCCGCGAAAATGCGCTGCGGCGCGCCGCCCCGCTTCCCTACACTCACCACGACATCGAGAACGAGTGAGGGGAGCCGGGCCGTGCGCATCCGCACCGCTGCCGTCGTTCCCCCGTCCCGGTACGAGGTGATCCTCGTGTCTCGGGCCGTCCGGTGTCCGCAGCGCGGTCGGCACCGGAAGCCCGCGACGAGCATCTGACGAGCGACCGCTCCCGTCACCGTGCGGTGAGCCCCGTCCTCGCTCCGTCCTCCTCCCGGGAATCGCGCCGCCCTGCTCACACACAGCGAAAGGCCACGGGCCGTGCGCACCAACACCAACCCCCTCGCCACCGTACGCAACCTGGGCATCCTCGCCCACGTCGACGCCGGCAAGACCACCGTCACCGAGCGGATCCTCTACACCACCGGCACCACCTACAAGCGCGGCGAGGTCCACGACGGCACCACCGTCACCGACTTCGACCCGCAGGAGCGCGACCGCGGCATCACCATCTTCGCCGCGGCCGTCAGCTGCTCCTGGGACGGCCACCGGATCAACCTGATCGACACCCCGGGCCACGTCGACTTCGCCGACGAGGTCGAGCGCTCCCTGCGCGTGCTGGACGGGGCGGTCGCCGTGTTCGACGCCGTCGCGGGCGTGGAACCGCAGAGCGAGTCCGTGTGGCGGCAGGCCGACCGGCACGGGGTGCCGAGGATCGCGTTCGTCAACAAGATGGACCGCGCGGGCGCCGACCTGGACACCGCCGTCGCCTCGATCCGCGAGCGGCTGCACCCGGTCCCCCTGGTCGTGCAGCTGCCCATCGGCGCCGAGGACGAGTTCACCGGCGTGGTCGACCTGCTGCGCATGCGGGCCCTGGTGTGGACGGACGGTGCGGAGACGGCCGAGGAGGGGCCGGTGCCCGACGCCCTGCGCGAAGAGGCGGCCCGCAGGCGGCGCCTGCTGGAGGAAGCGGTGGCGGAACGGCACCCGGCCGCGCTGGAGGAGTTCTGCGACCGGGAGACGCTCACGGCGGACACCCTCGCCGGCGCACTGCGCGACCTGACCCGCGAAGGCGACGGCGTGGTGGTGCTGTGCGGCTCGGCCTACCGCAACCGCGGTGTCGAGCCGCTGCTGGACGCCGTGGTCGCCTACCTGCCGTCCCCGCTGGACGTGCCCCCCGTGCGCGGCACCCACGACGGCACGGAGCAGGAACGGACCGCCGACCCGGCGGCACCGATGGCGGCACTCGCGTTCAAGGTGAACGCCACCCCGACGGGACGGCTGACGTACGTGAGGGTGTACTCGGGCACGATCGAGAAGGGAGACACCGTGCGGGACGCGGGCACCGGCCGCGCCGAACGCGTCGGCCGCCTCCTGCGGGTACGGGCCGACCGCCACGACCCGCTGGAGCGCGCGGTGGCCGGGGACATCGTCGCGGTGATCGGGCTGAAGGCCGCCCGCGCCGGTTCGACCCTGTGCGCGCCGGGTTCCCCGCTCGTCCTGGAACCGCCGGGCGTCGCCGAACCGGTCGTGCACGTCGCGGTCGAGGCCCGCCGCGCCACCGACACCGACCGGCTGGCCTCGGCGCTGGCGCGGCTGACCGAGGAGGACCCCTCGCTGGCCGTGCGGTCCGACCCGGAGACCGGGCAGACCGTCCTGTCGGGCATGGGCGAACTTCACCTGGAGGTCGCGGTGGAGCGGGTGCGCCGCGAGCACGGTCTCGAGGTCACCGTCGGACGGCCGGGCGTGGCGTACCGCGAGACGGTCGGCGAGGGCGTGACCGGGTTCGTCCACCGGCACGTCAAGCAGGACGGCGGTGCCGGGCAGTTCGCGCACGTCGTCCTCGACGTCGAGCCCAGGGACGAGGGCGGGTTCGAGTTCCGTTCCACGGTGGTCGGCGGGCGCGTGCCGCAGGAGTTCGTGCGGGCCGTCGAGGCGGGCTGCCGGGAAGCCCTGGCCGAGGGGCCCCTCGGCGGTCACCCGGTGACCGGCCTCAGGGTCACGCTCACCGACGGCCAGACCCACGTGAAGGACTCCTCGGACACCGCCTTCCGCACCGCCGGCCGGTTCGGTCTCCGCGACGCCCTGCGCGCCTCGGCGATGGTCCTGCTGGAACCGGTCGTCGAGGTCACGGTCACTGTGCCCGAGGACGCGGTCGGCGGCGTACTGGGCGACCTCGCCGCCCGCCGCGGCCGGGTCACCGGCTCCGACACGCGGGGCGGCGCGGCGGTCGTCACGGCCACTGTGCCGCTGGCCGAACTGTTCGGCTACGCGACCCGGCTGCGCAGCCGCACCCAGGGCCGCGGCACCTTCACGGCCCGTCCGACCGGCTACGCACCGGCACCGGCAGCCGTGCCGGCGCGGTAGCGCACGGGTCGCCCACTCCCGCGATGCCACCGGTGAAATCGGGGGCTCTTGAGTGACGTCGGTCGCGCGGCTCGCGAGACCCCGGCCCGCAACCGCAGGTCACACCCGGCAGCGCTTCGCCCCGCCGAGCAAGAACTCGACGGGGCGAAGCGCCGTTCGCTGCCGCTCGCCCGTCACACTCCCGTCAGGAGCGACTCGAGCGCCGCCGACGTCGCGGGGTGACGGCTCGTCAGCACGGCACCCGGCGTGTGGGTGCCGCCTGCCGGAGCCGCCCACTCCTCGTCGCAGCCGAGCAGCTCCGCCACCGCGTCGCAGGCCGCCGGATGTACGACCAGCAGGCCGACCCCCGGCCGAGCCGCCCCGGCCCGGTCCCCGGGGCTCGCCCACCCCTCCGTGCAGCCCAGCAGGCCGGCCACCGCGTCGCAGGCCGCCGGATGGGCCGGGAGCAGTGCCGCGCCCCGGGGGCCCTCCTCCCCGGCGCCCGTCCGGCGTGCCGCCGGCGTGACCGGGGGCGTCCGCCACGGGGGCACCCAAGCGTCCAGCGCCTCCAGCCGGCCGGGGAAGATCCGCCCGGCCTCGCGGATCAGCAGCGGGGCGAGTTCCGCGGCACCGGACCGCAGGGTGGTGATCAGCAGCGGCAGCCACGGCAGCAGCACCCGGTCCGGCAGCCGCCCGAACGCGTTCGACACCGCCTCCACGACCACGTCCGCCAGCCCCGGAACGGGCTCCAGCGCGTGGACGAAGCCGCTGAGGTAGCGCGGATACGAGGGCACCACCAGCGGATTGTCCAGCAACTCGTCGCACCGGGCCCGCAGCTCGGCCCGCGACAGCGTGCCCAGTTGCACCTGCGCCGCCCACAACAGGGCCGTCTTGGACGGGTCCTCCGGATGCGACTGGGCGACCGCCAGCTCCAGCTGGGCGCGGTCGCACCCCAGCGACAGGGCGAGGCCCTCCATGCTGAACAGGAAGCCCAGCATCGCCGCGACCTGCCCGACCGCCGCCTCCTCGTCCCGGAAAGCCGTCGGCAGCAGTGTGCAGTAGTGCGCGTACCCGGTCTTGACGAACGACTCGATCCACGTCGGCAGCACCGGTTCGCTGGTCCGGTAGTAGGCCAGCAGCGTGCGCACCCGGCGCAGCACCTCCGGCGCGCCGTCGACGCTGCGTTCGGTGGCGAGCACCTTCAGCGCGTGGGTGCCGAGCTCGTCGGCGAGGCGGCGGCTGCCGAGATACAGGGTCGCGTCCTCGACGGCGGCCAGCACGGTCGCCGTCGTCGCCCGCGGCCCGTAGGCGTCACGCCGCAGCCGCTGCTCCAGGACCTGCTCGATGCTGACGCCCTCGTAGCCGAGTTCGATGAGCGCCCGCTGATGGGTGCCGAGCGCCAGGTCCCAGGACTCCTGGATCGACCGCTCGCCGAGCTTGCGCTCGCCCATGATGGGCCGCGCCGTGCCGTGCGGCATCAGGCGCCGCAGCATCCACAGCACGTCGGAACACGCCTCGAGCTCCGGCCGGGACGCCATGTCGAGCAGTGCCCGCTGCACCCCGCGCTGCTGGAGCTTCAGCCCGAGCGGCGCCAGCCGGTCGTGCACGTCACGGGCGAGCGGCGGCAGCGCCTCGTAGCCGACCTGGCCGACCCGGTCGCCACCCATCATGATCTCGACGAGCCGCCGCACGTCCCGGCGCCCGGGGACGATGTCCTTCTCGATGCAGGTGACCGCCGCGTCCTGGAAGTCGTACGGCGTCGGCTTGGCCCGGTCCCGCATGCCGGCGAGCAGGATCGACGTCTCGAAGACGGCGATGGCGTCGGCGGTGGAGGCGAGGTAGCCGGCCCGCCGGGCGGCCCGCACGATGTCCACGGACCAGCCGAGCAGCTCCGCCTCGTCCAGCGAGTCGATCACGGGCGGCCGCTGCAGGAACCCGGACAGCCGGTCCTCGGCGGCGGAGTCCGACACCGGGGCGGGCGAGGGCTGCGTGGGCCGGGCCGCCACCGCCTTCCTCGCGGTGCGCTTCTTCGCCCCCGCCTGCCCCGCCAGCCGGTACGCCTGCACGCGGGTGCGCTTGAGGCTCTTCGCCCACTCCGTCGCCGCGATCGACACCGAACCCGCGGCGAGGCCGAACTGCGCCTCGATCGCCGCGTGACTCGACGGGATCAGCCCGTACTGCCAGGTGGTACCGGTACGCGGTGAAATGGTGAACGTGTCGCTGCCGTCCACTCCGAACTCGGCCACCCGGCTGGCCGCGTGGAAGGCCCCGCACACGTACAGCGCGTCCGCCGGATCGGTCCCGGTCGCGCTCATGTGCTCACGCATCCGCGTCCACATGTACCGTTCGCGGTCCTCGTCCACGCGGACCCGGGCCCCGTCACCGGGGGCGAGCCGCCGGAAGAGGCTGCCGATGAGGAACATGACCTGGCGGTAGGTGTCGTGGTCGGCCGCGCTGTCGCCGAGCGGTACCTCGACGTACTGGTGCCACCACTCCGACCAGTGCCGCACCTTGCCGTGGCGCAGCAGGTGCTCCTCCAGCTCGGCGAAGCGCGGCCGCAGGTCGCCGATCTCGACGCCGACGGCCTCGCCGTGCAGGGCGGCCTCGGGTTCCTCGGGAGCCCGGGAGGTCTCGCCGTTCTCGGCCGCCTTCCCGCCCCTGCTGTCCCACTGGAAGACGTGGTCCGCCGACCGGTCGACGAGGACCAGCTCCACGCCCGGGGTGTCGAGGGCGTACGCGATCGCCTGGTACTCGGCGGACGCCTCGGTGATCGGCGCGACGACCGACAACGGTGCCCACTCCTGGGGGAAGCCGTCGACGTCACCGGCGAACGCCTGCACCGCCACCGGCAGCCGGCAGTTGCGCAGCTCGGTCAGCAGCGGCGCCATGTCCTCGCACAGCTCCAGATACACGACCTTGGGCTGCTTCTGACGCAGCCGGCGGGCCATGGCGGTCGCCGAGGCGGGGGAGTGGTGGCAGACGGGGAATATCTCCAGCGGCTCGCGCACCGCCCGGTCGACGTCGTCGACCAGTCCGAGGAGGATGCCCTCCAACGCGTCCGGACCGCCCGCGAAGGCGGCGGCGGCCTCCTGCAACTGCCCCCGCAGCGCGGCGAACGACGTGCTCTCCTGCGGGCCGCCTTCCTGGGGCGCCCTCTTCCGGGGCCCGCTCACGACAGCGTGGCGATCGCGTCGCGGCCGCCCTCCAGGAACTCGGGCCAGGAGCCGCCCTCCTCCTTGCTGCGCGGCTCGACGACGCCGTGCAGGTACTTGTTGAGGATGGCCAGGTCCTCGGGCTCGCGGCGGGTGAGGGAACCGACGAGCGACGAGGCGAGCGTACGGGCGGTCAGCGCGCGCTCGCCGAAGAAGTTGCTGTGCAGGACGGCGTCCTCCAGCACGCCGATCTGCTCGGCCGTCGACAGCGCGGACTCCAGCTTCTCGTCGTCGCTGCCGGCCGCGGCGGCGGAGGCGCGCAGGTCGGCGAAGCTCTGCAGGAGCACGTCCAGCAGGGTCGGCGGCACGTCCAGGTCGATGGAGTGCCGGCGCAGCAGCTCCTCCGTGCGGAAGCGGACGATCTCCGCCTCGCTCTTCTTGTTCGTCACGACCGGGATGCGTACGAAGTTGAAACGGCGCTTGAGCGCGGAGGAGAGGTCGTTGACACCCCGGTCGCGGCTGTTGGCCGTGGCGATGATCGAGAAGCCGGGCTTGGCGAAGACGATGTTGTCGTCACCGCCGCCGCTCTCCAGTTCGGGAACGGAGATGTACTTCTCGGAGAGGATCGAGATCAGGGCGTCCTGGACGTCGCTGGTCGACCGGGTCAGCTCCTCGAACCGTCCGATGGAACCGGCCTCCATCGCGGTCATGATCGGCGAGGGGATCATCGACTCGCGCGACTGCCCCTTGGCGATGACCATGGAGACGTTCCACGAGTACTTGATGTGGTCCTCGGTGGTGCCGGCCGTGCCCTGCACCACCAGCGTGGAGTTGCGGCAGATCGCTGCCGACAGCAGCTCGGCCAGCCAGCTCTTGCCGGTGCCGGGGTCGCCGATGAGCAGCAGCCCGCGGTCGGAGGCGAGGGTGACGATCGACCGCTCCACGAAACTGCGGTCACCGAACCACTTCTGCGAGACCTCCCGGTCCAGGCCGTCGGACCGCTCGGACCCGAGGATGAACAGCCGGACCATCTTCGGCGACAGACGCCACGAGAACGGCTTGGGGTTGTCGTCGATCGACTCCAGCCAGTCGAGCTCCTCGGCGTACTTGATCTCGGCGGGCGCGCGCAGCAGGTCGGACATGAGGGAAGAGCCTTTCCGTACGGGGATCACTACGAGACGAAGGAGATGTACTCGGTGATCAGGTGAGAAACGTCTTGAGCTCGTGCACGAGCTTCTTGATGTGGCCGGAGATCACCGGCGCGCCGAGGTCCTTGAACCGCTCCCGGAACCACGGGTTGACGCTGCCGCGTCCGGAGCTGGTCACCGACCCGACCGGGATGAACTTCGCGCCCGAGCGGTGGACCGCGGCCATGCTGTCGAACAGCTCCTGCTGCCGCCACTCGTAGAAGTCCGAGATCCACACCACCACGGTGTTGCGCGGCTCGGCGATCTTCGGCTGGGCGAGCGCCATGGCGACCGTTCCGTCGGTGCCGCCGCCGAGCTTCGTGCGCAGCAGCGTCTCGAACGGGTCGTGCGCCCAGGGAGTGAGGTCCAGCGCCTGCGTGTCGTACGCGATCAGATGGACGTCCACCTTCGGCAGCCCGGCGAAGATCGACGCCAGGATGGTGCAGTTGACCATCGAGTCGACCATCGACCCCGACTGGTCCACGACGACGATCAGCCGCTGGGGCGTCGTCTTGCGGCTGGTGTGCCGGTAGTAGAGCCGGTCGACGTAGAGCCGCTCCTCCTCCGGGCTCCAGTTGGTGAGGTTCTTCCAGATGGTGCGGTCGATGTCGAGGTTGCGGAAGACCCGCTTGGGCGGCACGGACCGGTCCAGCTCGCCGACCGTGGACTTCTCCACCTGGGTGCGCAGCACCTCGGTGACCTCGTCGACGTAACGCCGGATCAGCGCCTTGGCGTTGCTGAGGGCCACCCCGGACAGGTTGTCCTTGTCCCGCAGCAACTGCTCGATCAACGACATGCTCGGCGTCAGCCGCGCGGCCAGCGCGGGATCGGCCAGCACCTCACGCAGGTGCATGCGCTTGACGAGACCGGCCTCGATGGAGCCGAGCTCCGGACCGATCGCGGGGATCAGGCGGCTGAGGTCGGGCGCGGGCGCGCCGACGCCGGTGCCCGTCGGACTGACACCGGTACCGCCCGCGGCACCCGCCCGTCCCGCGCCGCCCCGTCCGCCCCGCAGCTCGCCGGGCCGGCAGCCGAGGGCCCGCTCCAGCCACTCGGCGTCGGACTGCCAGCGGGCCAGCTGCTCGGCGGTGACCGTGCCCGGGCTGGAGGCGAAGACGTTCAGCAGCACCTTCGACGCCAGCGCCGCGCGCCGCACCTCGGCGGCCCGGTCACGCCCGCCCTCCTCCTCCGGCTCGGGCGTCATCAACCCGTCGAACTCGGCCGCGAGCTCCGGATGCCGCTGCACGACGGAGCCTACGGACGCCCCCGGGTCGAGCAGGGCGGACGGCAGACCGATGTCCTCGACGACGGCGAGACTCGCCGACTCCAGGGCGGGCTGCTCCTCGTGGTCGAAGAGCCGGGCGAGCAGGCGCCAGTAGAGCACCTGCCGACGGTTGTCGTTCGGGTCGGGGACGCCGGCGGCGGCGTCCGCGCCCGCTCCGTGTTCGCCAGTCTGGTGGGTCATTTCCGCAGCAGCTTCCCCGCGCGTTCGCGCAGCACCTTGACGGCGTCGGTGGCGGCCTTCTCCGCCCGGACCCCCGCCTTGTCGGTCGTACCCCCGGCCCAGGCCCCGGCGTGCACGGCGACGGTCTTCTTCCGCACGGTCCGCTCGACGGCGAGCGGCTGGAGCAGGAACGCCCCGGCGTCCCAGCGCAGCAGCCCCAGGCAGGCCCCGGACGAGGCCACCATCTCCGGCGTCAGCGGCCCGGCGGCCGGCACCCGGCCGGCGTCGACCCCGATACGGCACCCGGCGACCTCGAACACGAGCCCGCCGTCCCCTTCGGCTTCCTCCACGCCGTACCCCTCCAGCAGGACGGGCACCGCGATCCGGGCCGGATGCCGGTCGAGCGGCGAGACGGCGGACGCGGCGGCGGCCGGCAGAGCTACCCGGGCGGTGACGAACGCGTCGGCGGGCTCACCCGCCCGGGCGTGGGCGTCGTCCCATACGAGGTCACCCTCGGCGGTGACCGGCATCGCGTCGAGCTCCATGGAGCGGCCTTCGCTCACGGCCCCCAGCAGGGACATGTGCGGCCGCAGCAACTGCCACAGACCGGCCCCGACGACCGTGTCGGGCTTGGGCGCGGACACCGAGGCCCGCACCAGCCGCGAGGCACCCCCGTCCGACGGCTCGAACACCGCGTGCACCTGCGCCTGAACGGCGGTGGCGTGCTCCTGGACGTCGACGCCGAGCGGCAGCAGACGCCCGCTCGCCTCGCCCACCGCGGGCGCGGAGCCCGCCCCGGGCAGCGTCAGCAACAGGGCCCGCGACCACAGATCCGCCCAGCGACGCACCGGCACCCGCTCCAGGGAGGCACCGGGACAGGACGCGGCCAGCTCGGCGGCGAACCCGTCGAGGAGCGTCGCGAGCCGACGCAGCGCCGGGTCGGGCAGCATCGCGGAGACCACGGACGCGGCACCGCCGACGAGGTCGTGATCGATGCCCTGCCAGCCGGCCCGCGCCAGATCACACAGCCAACTGCGCGCGGCGGCACACAGGTTGCCGGCGTGCTCCTCTCCGGTGACCGAGCCGCCACCCGCGTCAGCCGCGGCCCCCGACCGCCCGGTGGCTTCCCCCACCCGGGCGACGAGCGCGTCGTGCACGGACCCGAACAGCGCCGTACGAGCCGCGGCGAGCGCGACGAAGTGCCCCTCGTCACCGGCCCCGGCGGCCGTCTTGTCGGCGGCCTCGGCCACCCGCGACGCCAGCGGCGTCCCGGCCACGGCGTCCGCGAGTCCGGTCAGCCCCCCGGCCTGCCCGGGCTGCGGTCGCAGCAGCCCGCCCACGAGCGCGGCGTCGAAACCGTCCACCGCGGCAAGCGCCTCGTCGAGCCCGTCCACGTCGTCGAAAAGCAGGTCGGCACGCATCAGGCCGCCACCGCCCCGGCCGTCGGGAACCACTGCATTTCGGGCAACGGCCCGGTGCTCGCCGGAAGTTCGAGATAGGCGAGGTGTCGCAGGAACCGGCTGAACACCTGAGCGGCAGCCGAGCCGTCGTCCGCCCCGGGCCGCGTGGCCGTCATGGCGGACGTGAGGACGTGCGCGTCGGCGGCCCCTTCGGCGTCGACCTTCAGATACCGGCCCACACGCTCCGCCCCGTACTGCAGCACCGCCTCACCGACGAGCGCCCGGACATGGTTGCAGAACGAACCCCGCGCCCCGCCGCAGGGACGGTTGTTGTTGGTACTGCACGAGTACGCGTACGACCCCGCCGCGATCGACGACACGTACACGCGCCCGATGTCCGACCCACTGGACACCACACCCTGCAACCGCCCGTCCGCCAACTCGGCGAACGGCACCTTGGCGAGCTTCCGCGGCCGCGCGGACGGCACCACCCGAACCGTGCTCGACTTCTCCCAGACCGACAACGCACCATCTCCCATGCAGGCGAAGGGGGCGTCCACGCCACCTCGGCGGAACGAGATCGAATCTATCGGCGACCACTGACAACGAGGTCTCCGGCGGACGCCGGGAGGCCGGCCTCGTAGCCTGACGACCATGGCCGACCTCTACGAACTCCAGCTCACGCTCAACCTGCCCGACTCCCTCCCGAGCGAGGAAGTGGACCTGATCCGCTGGCACCTGGGCCAGGAGAACGGCCCGTACGACGGGGACGCGTACGACTACCCGCTCTGGAACGCCCGAGGGCCGGCGCACCGCATCGAAGGTGCCCTGGTGGGAGAGCTGTGCCCGAACGGGAGGGGCTGGTCACTGACCGTGCGACAGGAAGCGCACCCGGACGAGTTCGGCGACCTCCGAAGGATGGTGGAGTGGCTGGGTGCGCGCACGACGAGCCGGGGAGCGATCGGCTACCTGCGCTTCTACGAGTCCACTGTGCCCGACGTACTGATCGCCCAGGAGGAAGCGGCGCAGGGAGCGGTGAGCTGCGCCGTCCTACGGGGGGACAAGGTCGTCGGCACGTTCGCCGAGGCGATCGCCGGGCTCTGACGGAGAAGGCCGCGACCTTGACGGTGCGCCCGAAGGGGCCACTACTTGTGCAGTGAGCGTTGGACGGCTGTCCACGTCCGCTTCAGGAGTGAGCGGAGAGGATGGACGGCGAACGATCGCCCCACCCCAGGTCACCGGGCTCATCCATGCGCCCGTCACCTCGAGCCCATCCCCCCAGGCGGTGCAGATGAAGAAGAGACTGTGCGGCGCGGCTGCCGTCCTCGGCGTCCTCGTCACGGCGAGCGCTCTGCCGTCCCAGGCAATCGCCCCGGCCGCTCAGCCGACCCGGCACGCACTCCCCCTCGGCCCCGCCGACCTCACCGAGACCCGCACCACCACAACCCTCCAACCCGGCGTCACTCTCACCCGCATCGTGCGAGGCGGCGGGACCGCCGACTCCGCCCTGCACTGGACGGTCGAGGTCTCCATCCCCGGCGGCGAGACCTCACCGGACCCCGACGCGCCGCCGACCACCCTCAAGGACCGGGCGAGCGCCGACGAACTGACCGCCGAGCTGAGGGCAAAGGGCTTCCAGGCCCGCGCGGAGCAGGTCAGGACACCGCGCACGGCCGACTACGCGGGCGGCACCCTCGGCTGGCGGGTCCGCGTAGGCACATTCGACTCCCAGTCCGCCGCGAGCGCCGAACGAACACGCCTGAGATCGGCCGGTCACACGGGATCGGCCGTCTACACCGGCTGGGACGGCGACGCCGACGCCCGCGGCCCGTGGCACATCGACGTGCTCACCATCGACCCGCGCGAGTTCCGCGGCCGCCTCGACGCGTCGTACGGCCCCGACCTGGAGAACCGCGAGACGACCAGCGACCTGTCCACGACGGCCGGCGCCACCGCGGCGGTCAACGCCGGCTTCTTCGTCCTCGACCCCAAGGCGGGCGCCCCCGGCGACCCGGCGGGCGTGGGCGTCTACGACGGCCGTCTCCTGAGCGAACCGGTCGCCGGACGCCCCGGCCTCGTGCTCCAGGACAACGGCAGACGCACGCAGGTCACCCGCCTCACCTGGCGAGGCAGCGTCAGCGCAGGAACCGCCTCCCTCCCCCTGAACGGCATCAACCGAGTACCCGGCCTGATCAGGAACTGCGGCGGCACCACCGGTGACGTCCCGACCTCCCTGCCCCTCCACGACGTGACCTGCACCAACCCCGACGAACTGGTCACCTTCACCCCCGAGTACGGCGACACCACACCACCCGGCGACGGAGCGGAAGCCGTACTGGACGCCCACGACCGGGTGGTCGAACTGCGCTCACCCCGAGGCGGCACCCTCCCGCCCGGCGGCAGCTCCGTCCAGGCGACCGGCCGACGCGTCGCGGACCTGACCTCCCTCGCACACGTCGGCGACCGTCTCCGCATCACCACGACCCTCCTGGACGAACGAGGCCACCGCGTCCAGCCAACACCCAAGACGCACATCCTGAACGCGGGCCCGGAACTGGTCCGCGACGGACGCCTGCACGTCACCCCCGCCACCGACGGCATGGTCCACCCGGACGACCCGAGCTGGTACTACGGCTGGGTCCACAAGCGCAACCCGCGCACCCTGGCCGGCGTGGACACAGCAGGCCGGACCGTCCTCGTCACGGCCGACGGCCGCAGCACCGAGTCCCTCGGCCTGAGCATCGGCGAGAGCGCCGAGGTCGCCAAGTCCCTGGGCCTGCGCGACGCCGTCAACTTCGACGGCGGCGGCTCCACGACGATGGTGACCGACGGCGCCCTGCTCAACGACCCGTCCGACGCCGCCGGCGAACGCCCGGTCGGCGACGCGCTGCTGATCCTGCCCCGCAGGCAGGGCCACTGACGCCGACCGAGCCCGCCCCGCACGCGAGAACCGCACCGCAGCGAAGCACCACCACCCACCCCAGGGAGCCGCCGTGTTCGCGAACGTGCCCACCGCCCTGACCCTACGAACAGCCCTACGAACCCGAGTCCTGCTCATCCTGTCCGTACTGCTCGCCACCCTGAGCCCCACCGCCCCGGCCCTGGCGGCAGCCCACTCCTCCGGCTCCCACGGCGCGGAGGTCGTGGCCGTCACCCGGGTCGCGGACCGCCAGGTCGACCTCTCGGTCCGCTCGACGGCCCTCGGCGGCCGTACGGTCAAGGTCCGCCTGCTGACCCCCGACGGCTGGAACCCCCACGACCGACGCCGACAGCACTGGCCGACCCTGTGGCTCCTGCACGGCTGCTGCGGCGACTACACGTCGTGGACCGCGATGACGGACGTCGCGGAGACCGATGCCCTCCGCGACGTCCTCGTCGTCATGCCGGAGGCGGGCTGGAACGGCTGGTACAGCGACTGGTGGAACCACGGCCGGGGCGGCGGCCCCGCCTGGGAGACCTTCCACACCAAGGAGCTGCGCCACCTCCTGGAACGCGACTGGGGCGCCGGCCGCGACCGCGTCGTCGCCGGCCTCTCGATGGGCGGCCAGGGCGCCCTCCTGTACGCCGCCCGCCACCCGGGCATGTTCAAGGCGACGGCCTCCTACTCCGGCTCGGCCCACCCCCTCCTCGACGAGGAGTCGGTCAACCGCATCCTGGGCCTCTTCGCCGGCCGGGACAACGACCCGTTGAGGGTCTGGGGAGACCCGGTCGCGCAACGCCGGATCTGGGAGGCACACGACCCCGTCCACCTCGCGAAACGGCTCCGCCACATCCCGGTGTACCTCTCCTGCGGGGACGGGACGACGGGACCGCTGGACGCGCCGGGTGCCACCAGTGCCCTCGAGGCCGACTTCAATCGGCAGAACCATGCGCTCGCCGGTGAGCTGCGGCGGGTGGGGGCGCGGCATCTGACGACCAACTTCTACGGGCCGGGGACCCACGGGTGGGCGTATTGGGAGCGGGAGCTGCGTGCTTCGTTGCCGGTGTTGCTGGGGGCGCTGGTGGGCGACGGATGATGGGGGCCGGTGAGCGTCTGCCGTGCGACTGCACAGTGGACGATCACGACACAGCTCGGCTAAAGGATGTCCTGTCAGAAGGTTGGCCACCAGGTGCCGTGTGGCTGTTGGGTCCAGGTGGTCCGACGGAGCGGCGGCCACGTCCGCCAGGGCTGTTTCGGCGATTGTGGACCCTGGGTGTGCTGGACGCGTAGCCGTTCCAAGAGGAGCCGTGGGTACCGACACGGCGGGCAGGCGTCGCCGGGCACCGGTCACACCACTGACGGGCGCGATCCGTTCAGCGTCCGGGGCGAACTGAACCGGGCTGGCTGCCCAGCCGGCTCGGCGGCCACCAGCGAACTCTGTCAGGGGCACCAGGTAATGTCACACACATCGTCAAAGCGGCCCGACGGGCTTCCGCTCCGCCTCGGTGGAGTCTCGAAGGACATGCCCCCACCCGCACGAGTCATTTCGTGCTGCCTGGGGGAAGTTCTTGCTGTTCCGCGAGTCCGCCAAGTCGATCGCCGCGAGGACGCTCGACAGTTCTCTGTATCTCCACCTCACCGAGCAGTTCGTCCACATGCATGGATACCGACCCGGAGCCGCAGAGGCGCGATCCTGGGAACGGAGCATCCCCGCGCTGACGGCGGCCCTGATCGACGCGGGTCTCGGCGACGTCGAGGTGTTGATCGAGTACGCGCTCCCGCTGAACAGCAAGCGGGCCGATGCCGTGCTCGCGGGCGTGCACCCCGACACGGGTGAACCGTCGTACGTCGTGGTGGAACTGAAGCAGTGGAGTCAGGCACTCCCCAACGAGGACGACCCCACCCTGTGCCACGTGGATGCCTATTCCCACCCCGTCCTCAACCCCATTGAGCAAGTACGCCGGTACTGCGAGTACCTGGTCAACTTCAACGGAGCCGTTGCGGAGCACGGCCACAGGGTCAGCGGGGTGGCGTTCCTGCACAATGCCACCGAGTTCGGGGTGACCGGCCTGCGGGAGATCGAGCGCGACGGCCGCGGTCTGCTCTTCACCGGGGAACGCCGAGGTGCCTTCCTCGACCACCTCCGCGCGAAACTGAGCGACAAGCATTCGGGCGCACGCGCGGCGGACGAACTGTGCGACGGCGTCAAGGTGCCCTCGAAGCAGCTGATGTCGGTGGCTGCTGAAGAGGTGCGAGAGCGCACGCAGTTCGTGCTCCTCGACGAGCAGCAGGTCGCTTACCGCATGGTGCTCAATGCCGTGCAAAAGGCGAAGAACGCAGACCGCAAGGAAGTCGTCGTCGTCACGGGCGGTCCGGGAACGGGCAAGAGCGTCGTCGCCCTCCAGTTGCTCGGCGAGTTGTACCGCCGCGGTGTACCCGCGCTGCACGCCACCGGGTCCCAATCCTTCACCAAGACGATGAGGAAGATCGCCGGGGCCCGCAAGCGAGAGGTCCAGGACCTCTTCAAGTACTTCAACAGCTTCATGACGGCAGAGAAGAACAGTTTGGGTGCTCTGATCTGCGACGAGGCCCACCGTATCCGCGAGACTTCGGCCAACCGGTACACCCGAGCCGCGCTCCGAACCGGCAGGGCACAGATCGACGAACTGATCGATGTCGCCTATGTTCCCGTCTTCTTCCTGGACGAGCATCAGGTTGTGCGTCCTGGTGAGATGGGCACCGTGGCGGACATCAAGAAAGCTGCGGCAAGGCGGGACATCCCTTGCCGCGTCGTCCCTCTGGACAGCCAGTTCCGCTGCGGCGGCAGCGACGCCTACCTGCGCTGGGTGGTCCGACTACTGGGCCTCGAACCCGGTGGGCCCGTGACCTGGGAACCCGACGGCCGTATGCAGTTGCTGGTCGCCGGCAGCCCGCAGCAGATGGAGGCGTTCCTCGAGGCGCGCCGCGTCCAGGGCTACGGCGCTCGTATGTCCGCCGGTTACTGCTGGCGGTGGTCGCCGGAACCCAAGCCCGGAAGTCCTCTTCCGCCCGACGTCGTCATCGGCGACTGGGCCCGCCCCTGGAACCTGCGCGGTGACCGCTCCGTCTCCGGTGCCCCACCGGCAGCCCTGTGGGCCACCGACCCGGCAGGTTTCGGACAGGTCGGCTGTGTCTACACCGCCCAAGGCTTCGAATACGACTGGTCCGGCGTCATCATCGGTCCCGATCTGCTGTGGCGAGGCGACCGCTGGATCACTGACCGTACGGCGTCGGAGGACCCGGTCTTCAAGAAGTCGACTACCGACGAAGACGTCGACCGCCTGATCCGCAACACCTACAAGGTGTTGCTGACGCGGGGGATGGTCGGCACGGTCGTCTTCTCGACGGACCCCGAGACCAGGGAGAAATTGCGTCAGCTGGCGGGAGGTTCGACTCGGGTACCCGCTTCGGTCTGACCGTTTCCGCCCGCTAAGATCCCCGACACCGGTTGCGGCCCGACGGGCTTCCTGCATGGACACGCCCCCACCCGCACGAGTCACTCGTGCTCTGGGGGATCGTCCTCGTGTCCATGCTCCTGCTGCGATTGGCAGCACAGGATTTGCTTGCCCTGAATGAACGGCGTCGCCTGGTACCCCACCTGGCTGCCCGTTGGGTGCACTTTCAACGGGGCGAATCCTCTGACGGCGAGCGCTCGGCATGGGCTGAAAGTCTTGTCTCGCTCGCCCAAGACCTGGTTGCCGCCGAGCGCGGCAATGTCGAGATGATCGTTGAGTGTTCTCCGACGGTGGACGCGTCCGAAGGGGCGAACGGGCTGGGCCAGATTGATGTGGTCCTCGTAGGCCGACATCCCGTGAAAGGGGACCTCTCCGTACAACTTGTCGAGCTGAAGCAATGGTCGTCGGTGACGAGGGTGGAGGCCGCGACAGCTGACCTCGTGTACGTGCCGGGGATCGAAGATCCCGTTGCTCACCCTGCTCTTCAGCTCGGTGAGTACCACGCACTGTTCACCGGTCCCACCGGACCACTCAACGGGCTCCAGTTCGAATGCGGTGGCTTCGCGTATCTCCACAACGCCACGGACGACTCGGTCCGGCCACTGCTCGGGGTCGATGCCCCTACGGGACCGTACGCCCGTACGTACACCAAGGACACCCGGGGCAGACTCCTCAAGGATTTGCAAGCTCACTTCGCCGCCGGCGACGACTACTCCTCCGCCGAATACATCCTGCACCGGATGAACCTCCGGAACACCCCGCTCCTCGACGCCATGGTCAGATCGAACGGGGAGGACACCGTCTTCACCCTGAGGGACAGGCAGAAGGAGGTGGCCGACGACGTGCTCGAGGCGTCGGAGCTGATTCTGGACAGTCCGGACCGTGAGGCACTCGTCCCCCGGCCACAGCGCGCGGTCTTCCTGATCACCGGGGGCGCGGGCACTGGGAAGAGCGCGATCGGGCTTCAGTTGCGAGCCGACCTCGAAGGCGCCGGGCGAACGGTGAAATACGCGAGCGGATCGCGAGCCTTCAACGGCACTCGCCGACGCCAGGACGCCTGAACCGGCCGGCGCCAAGACGGCCGAACCCACTCCCGGCGGGAAACGGACAGCCCCCAGGCCGGACAGGGAGACTCTGGAGCCGCTCGCCGCCCGCGCGTCCTGCTGCAAGACACCGCACGCGCCGGAACAACGGTGACCTGGGGGGATCTGCGCCGACGGATGGGCGGCGAGCTGCCCTACCTGCATCCGGACGACCAGGGCGAGATTCTTTTCCTGGCCGACCGGGAGACCCCGGCGGGTGAGCCTATGCTGTCCGCGTTGGTAGCCGGTGCCGACCTGTCGCCGCACGCCCTGCACCGCCACGTCCGTTACAGCCTCGGCCGGGAGCGTATACGGGAGAAGTCCCTCGAGACGCACTGGCGGATGGAGGTCTCCCAGCTCTACAGGCTATGGCGGCACCGCTGATCGTCCGCTACCCGGCCCGGCGCTCAGGCGGAGGCGCCGGGATGTGCCTCGTCGTCAGGGCCGGCACGCAGACGAGTCCTGCACGGAAGCCCCTGAACAGCGCCGTCCCCCTTAATGCGTACGATGTGCAAGTGCGCACCACCGACTACACCATCAGGACAGCGACCGCCGCCGACCTGGACGGAGCCCGAGCCGTCATGCTCGACACCGTCTACCGCGACTTCGGTACCGGCTACGTCCCCCGCTGGCACGGCGACATCATCGACCTGGCCGGGGCCTACGTGACCCCCGAGCGGCACACCCTCCTCGTCGCCGTCGATGAGGAGGGCGAGGCCGTCGCCACCGCTGCCCTGGACTCCCGCGGCCCCGCGCACCCCCCGAACCCGCTGCACGTCGCCGAGAAGTACCCCTCCGGCGTCACCGCGCAGCTGCGTCGCGTGTACGTCCGGCCCGAGCACCGTCGGCGCGGACTCGCGCGGCGGCTCGTGGACGAGCTGCTCGCCTTCGCCGCCGCCGATGGCGGGTACCGGGCCGTGTACCTGCACACCGATCCCGCCGTCACCGGCGCCGAGCCGTTCTGGCGTTCGCTCGCCAAGGTCGTGCACGACGAGCGGGAGGACGCGGGAGGCGGCCAGGGGATCGTCCACTTCGACGTGCCCATGGGTTGAGTTCCCGAGTTTTCCTGCGCTGATTTCGTTGTGAAAATCGTTCTCATGTAATCTCCGGTTCGCTGCCTCAAGCCCGGCCTCCCTGCCCCACGCCCCCCGACCGATCCGAGGACCATGCGCTCCCACCGCCGCTCCCGGCTGCTCGCCCCCCTCATGCTCGCCCCGCTGATAGCCGGCTGCTTCGCCTCCGGAGGCGGTGACGACTCCGGGGACGGTGGCGGCGACGGAGGGTCCCGTCTCCGTGTCGCCCTCGCCTTCCCGCCCGCCGAGAACCTCTCCCCGTACGGCGCCGACGCCACCCTCCTCAGCCGTCTCGGTGTCACCGAAGGCCTCACCGCCCTCGACGCCAACGGCTCCGCCGCCCCCGCACTCGCCGAGTCCTGGCGCAGGGACGGGGAGAAGACCTGGGAGTTCACCCTCCGCGACGCCACCTTCCAGGACGGCGGCGACGTCACCCCGGCCGCAGTCGCCGACTCCCTCACCCACGCCACCGACGCGAAGCCCGCGCCCGCCGCCCTCGCCGGTGTCACCCTCAGTGCCAGGGCGCAGGGGGAGAGGGTCGTCCGGATCACCACCGCCGAGCCCGACCCCGTACTGCCGCTGCGGCTGTCCAGCCCGAGCCTCGCCATCCTCTCCGCGAAGGCCTACGAGAAGGGGAACGGCCGTGTCGACCCCGTCGGCCACGCCACCGGCCCCTTCGAGCTGACCAAGGTCAACGGCGCCACCTCCGCCTCCCTCGACCGGTTCGACGACTACTGGGGAGGGCGCGCCCAGGCCTCCGGCATCGACGCCCGCTTCATCGCCGACGGCACCGCACGCGCCAACGCCCTGCGGACCGGGGAGCTCGACATCGCCGAGGCCGTTCCGGTGGCCCAGGCGGCGACGCTCGACGAGGAGACGCGGCGCGACACCGCCACCACCCGGACCACCAGCCTGCTCCTCAACGCCTCCTCCGGGACGTTCAAGGACGCCGGGCAGCGGGCCGCCGCGCGTGCCGCCATCGACACCTCCGTGTTCGCCAAGGACGTGTACGAGGGGTACGCCGACCCCAGTGCGGGGATCTACGGGCCCGCCGTGACCTGGGCCGAGGGGAAGCGGACCGAGCCCGTCGGGCGGGCGGAGGCGAAGAAGCCCGGCGGTGAGACCGTCAACCTCGCCACCTACGACAACCGGCCCGAGCTGCCCGAGGTCGCCCAGGTGGTGAAGCAGCAGCTGGAGAAGGCCGGGTTCAAGGTGAAGCTCACCGTGCGGGAGTACTCGCGGCTGGAGCAGGACGCCCTCGACGGCATGTTCGACGCCTTCGTGCTCGCCCGCAACACCCTCCTCGACACCGGTGACCCCGTCGCCGTGCTCGCCAGCGACTACACCTGCGACGGCGGGTTCAACATCGCCCAGCTCTGCGACAAGGGCGTGGACCGCGCCGTCGCCGACGCCGAGAAGATCGCCGACACCGCGAAGCGGCAGGACGCCGCCATGGCCGCCGAGGCCCGCGTCCTCGGCAGCGACGCCGTCGTGCCGCTCGTGCACCAGCGGATCATCACCGGGGTCGCCGACTCCGTACAGGGCGTGATCCTCGACCCGTACGAGCGCACCCTCGTCGGCACCGGCACCCGGCGCTGAGCCGTGCGGCAGCGGGTGGCCACCGCGGTGTGGCGGATCGTGCTGGCGGCGGGACTGGTGTGCGGGGTCGGGCTGCTGCCGTGGCTGACGCGGACGGACCCCGCCCACACCGTGCTCAAGGCGCGGTCCGCCGAGCGCGAGCCCACGCCCGAGGTGCTCGACGGCATACGCGCACAGCTCGGGCTCGACGGCGGGCCGATGCACGTGCTCGGGCGGTGGCTCGGCGGGCTGGCGCACGGGGACGCCGGGCGGTCGTGGATCTCCGGGAGCGACGTCCTGCCCGACGTCTTGCGGGCGCTCGGGGCCTCACTGCTGCTCATGTCCGTCGCGCTCGTCGTCGCCGCCCTCACCGCCGGGATCGTCTGCGCCCGCACACTGCGGCTGGGCGCCCGGCGGCGGCTCGACGGGAGGCGGCGCGGGGGGACCGGGTCCGCCGTGATCGCCTCGCTGCCCGAGTTCCTCGTCGCCTCCGTGCTCGCCACCGTCGTCGGGGTACAGCTGGGGTGGCTGCCCGCGCTGGGGTGGTACGGGGCCCAGTGGACCGTGCTGCCCGCGCTCGCGCTCGGGTTGCCCGCCGGGGCCGTGATCGGGCGGCTGCTGGATGATCTGCTGCCGGGTGCCTTCGGTGAGCCGTGGGCGCTCGCCGCCGCCGCCCGCGGCCTGACGGGCCGGCGGATCGCACGGCAGGCGCTGCGGCGGTGCGTGCCCGCGCTGCTGCCCAACCTCGGGCTGTTCGTCGTGGGGCTCACCGGCGGCGCCGTCGCCGTCGAGCAGGTCTTCGACATCCCGGGGCTGGGCCGGACCACCCTCCAGGCCGCCCTCGCCCAGGACCTGCCCGTCCTCCAGGCCGGCACCCTCGTGCTCCTCCTGCTCGCCGCGCTCGCCACCGGCGTCACCCGCCTCGCCGCCCGCCTGCTCACCGGGCCCGCCCTGCGCGACGGCGCCCTGTCCTCCCTGCACCGACCCACCCCGCCCGCCCGCGGGCTGCTGCCGCTCGTCTACGGTGCCGTGCTGCTCGCCGTCATCGGGGCCGGGCTCCCCCGTGACCCGCTCGCCCTCGACACGGGGGAGCGGCTGCTGGCGCCCTCCCCCGACCATCCCTTCGGCACCGACTCCCTCGGGCGCGACCTGCTCGCCCGCGTCGGGCACGGCGCGCTCGACACCCTGCTGCTCGCCTCCGCCATCAGCGCCGCCGCGCTGCTCGCGGGCGTACTCCTCGGGCTCGTGCCCCGCGTGTCCGGACCGCTCGTCGACACCGTCAACGCCGTGCCGCCCGTGCTCGTCGCCCTCCTCGTCACCGCCGTCGCGGGCAGCGGAGCGGCCACGCCCGCCCTCGCCGTGGGCGCCGTCGCCTGGGCGCCGCTCGCCGCGCACACCGCCGCGCTGCTCCGCCAGGAACGCGCCACGCTGCACATCACCGCCACCCGGGGGCTGGGCGCCGGACGCTGGTACCTGCTGCGCCGCGAACTGCTGCCGGCCGTGCTGCCCCCCGTCCTGCGCCACGCGCTGCTGCGGCTGCCCGCCGTCGCACTCTCCCTCGCCTCCCTCGGGTTCCTCGGGCTGGGCGCACAGCCGCCGTCGCCCGAGTGGGGGCTGCTCCTCGCCGAGAACCAGCCCTACGCCGAACGCGCCCCCTGGGCCGTCCTCGCCCCCGCCGCCGTCCTCGCCCTGCTCGGCGCCCTCGCCGTCACCGCGGCGGGCGGACTGCGCCGGCCCCGGAGGCGACGTGAAGCGGTCGAACCGGTCGCTCCGGAACAGCCGACCGCGGAGAAGGAACTGGCCGGCGCACGATGACCTCGCTGTTCACCGGCCGGAAGGCAGGCTCCGCCGCCGCCCCCGCGGCCGCGCCGCTCTCGCCGCTACTGCGCCTCCTCGTCCTCACCCAGCTCGCCTTCAACATCGGCTTCTTCGCCGTGCTGCCCTTCCTCTCCGAGCATCTGGGGCAGGGCATCGGCATGGCCGGGTGGCTGGTCGGGTTCGTGCTCGGGCTGCGGACCTTCAGCCAGCAGGGGCTGTTCGTGGTGGGCGGGGCGCTCGCCGACCGGTACGGCGTCCGGCCCGTCGTGCTCGCAGGGTGCGTGCTGCGGATCGCCGGGTTCGTCTGGCTCGGGTTCGCCGAGCGGACCGGGGCCGTCGTGGCCGCCGTGCTGCTCATCGGGTTCGCCGCCGCGCTCTTCTCCCCGGCCGTCGAGTCCGAAGTGGCCCGGCAGGCCGTCGTGTGGGAGGAGACGGGCGGTGGGGACCGGACCCGGGTGCTCGCGCTGTTCACCGTCGCCGGGCAGGCGGGGGCCTTCGTCGGGCCGCTGCTCGGCGCGCTGCTGCTGGCCGTCGACTTCCGTACCGCGTGTCTGGCCGGGGCCGCTGTCTTCGTGCTGGTCCTCGGCGGGCACGCCTGGCTGCTGCCGCAGCACATTCCGGGGCGGGCGAAAGTCCAGGTCAAGGGCGGCGCGCGGCTGCTGCTGCGCAACCGGCGCTTCCTCGCACTGTGCTGCGCGTACGGCGCCTACCTGCTCGCCTACAACCAGCTCTACCTCGCCCTGCCCGCCGAGGTGGAGCGGGCGGCCGGTTCACAGGCACCGCTGGCCTGGTTGTTCGCGCTGTCCTCGCTGCTGGTGGTGACGGCGCAGTTGCCGGTGACGCGGTGGGCGGGGGAGCGGCTGGCACCGCGCCGGTCGATGGTGGCGGGGCTGGCGCTGGTCGCGGCCGGGTTCGGTGTCGTGGGTGTCGCGCGGCCCGCCGGGTGGACGGGGACGGGTGGGCTGGTGCCCGCCGCCGGGTTCGTCGTCCTGCTCACCCTCGGGCAGATGCTGGTCGCGCCCGTCGCCCGGGCCTGGGTGCCGGACCTGGCCGAGGACGGACGGCTCGGGCTGTACACGGGGGCGCTGTCCTCGGTCTCCGGGCTCATCGTGCTCGTCGGCAGTTCCGCGACCGGGCTGCTGCTGGACGGTGGGCTGCCGAGCGCCGTGCCGTGGCTGGTCCTGGCCGCCGTACCGCTGGCGGCGGCGGGGTTGCTGCCCCGGCGGCACTGAGTCCCGTCCGTCCATGAGCCACAGGGTCAGGCCCGACACTCCGGCCGCGCTCAACAGGGCTCCCGGTACACGCAGCCGAGGCTCTTCGAAAACCGCCGCGAGCGGGAGGAAGTGCAGCCCCACGACGATCGCGATCAGCGGGGGAATGAGTGCGGGCGCCCCGGCGCGAGCGCACACCTGGGCGGTGATCAGGCGCAACAGCCACTGGAGGCCGTTGATCTGGACGAATCGCCGGCGCCGGTCGGCGGGGAACGGACCGTCCGCCGACGCGGGAAGAACGCGGCGCGCGGTGAGCATCAGCCCCACCGCGACGGCACAGCCGGCCAGGACCCCGGCCGGCCGCACAGAGCCGCCGACCGCACTCGAGGCCAGCAGCCACCAGCCCAGCCCGAACAACGCGAGGACCCCACCCCTGACTTGCACATGATCGACACCCTAGGCGGAACAGCACCGCGCCCACGGGAATGGTGAAGTCCGACGAAGGCCGACGGAAGGCAGGGCGCCGATCCCTTCCCCGCCCCGGCTCACCGGGCGGCGGGCTCCCGCGCCGCCGCCCGCGCCAGTGCCCGCGGCACCCGCCACAGCCACAGCACGTCCCGGCCGAAGGACCACACCAGCAGCCCCAGCGCCAGCACCACCACACCCGCGTTGGCCGGCCGGGGGAGCAGGTCCGCGCCCGCCACCAGCAGCAGTACGCCCTGCAGCGCGGCCACCGTCTTGCGGGCCGTGCTCGGCGGCAGCGGGGCGGTCAGCCACGGCCACACGCGGGCCGCGGCGACGAACGCGTAGCGCATGCCGCCGATGAGCAGCACCCACGGGCCCAGGTCCGTCGCGACGTACACGCTGAGCACCAGGATCAGGAACGCGTCGACCTCCATGTCGAAGCGGGCGCCCAGCGGGGAGCAGGTGCCGGTGCGGCGGGCGACCTTGCCGTCCACGCCGTCCAGGAGCAGGGCCACGGCCGTCAGGCCGACGAGGAGGGAGACGGGCGGTGCGCCGCTGAAGGAGTCCGCGACCAGTGCCGTCACCCCGCCGACCAGGGTGGCCCGGCCGAGGGTGACCCGGTTGGCGGGGCCGAACGACGGCAGCCGGGAGCGGTGCAGGGCCCGGGAGAGCACCGCCCAGGACGCCAGGGCGAAGGCCAGGCCGGTCAGCCAGCCCGCGGTGCCCATGCCGATCGCGGTACCGAGCAGCACGAGCAGGAGGGTCTGCGCGGCCGCTCCCACCGCGGTCTCCTGCTGAACGGGCCTCGCGTCGTAAGCGTCATAAGCGTCGTAGGCGTTGTACGTGTCGTCGTACGTGTTGTTCAGGGCCACCGAACACCCTCCGGCCGAGTGACAGAGTCGATCGACGCCGCTACTGTGCGCGGCTCGTGCATCCCTCGGTACGTGGGCGGCTCGGCGATCGTTCAGGAGGACATCCGATGACAGGCACCGCACGCGCGTTCTGGCTCGACTCTCCCGGCCGGGGTGTGATCCGCGAGGTGCGGCTGCCCGGGCCGGGGGCGGGCGAGGTGCTGGTGCGTACGCTCTTCAGCGGGGTCAGCCGGGGCACGGAGACGCTCGTCTTCCGCGGCCGGGTGCCCGAGAGCCAGCACGCCGCCATGCGCGCGCCGTTCCAGGAGGGCGGCTTCCCGGGGCCCGTGAAGTACGGCTACCTCAATGTGGGTGTGGTGGAGGCGGGACCGGAGGACCTCGTCGGCCGGACCGTTTTCTGCCTGTACCCGCACCAGACGCGGTACGTCGTCCCGGCCGCCGCCGTCACCCCGGTGCCCCCGGCCGTCCCCGCCGGGCGGGCCGTGCTCGCCGGCACCGTCGAGACCGCCGTGAACGCGCTGTGGGACGCGGCGCCCCTGGTCGGGGACCGGATCGCCGTGGTCGGCGGCGGCATGGTCGGCTGCTCGGTGGCCGCGCTGCTGGCCCGTTTCCCGGGCGTCCGCGTCCAGTTGGTCGACGCCGACCCGGAACGGGCGAAGGTCGCGGACGCGCTCGGTGTCGGCTTCGCGCCCCCCGCCGACGCCCTCGGCGGCCTCGACCTCGTCGTGCACGCCAGCGCGACCGAGGCGGGGCTCGCCCGGTCGCTGGAGCTGCTGCGGCCGGAGGGCACCGTCCTCGAACTCAGCTGGTACGGCGACCGGCGCGTCGCCCTCCCGCTCGGCGAGGCCTTCCACTCCCGCCGCCTGACCCTGCGGAGCAGCCAGGTCGGCACCGTCTCCCCGGCGCGCGCGGCCACCCGCACCTACGCCGACCGGCTCGCCCTCGCCCTCGACCTGCTCGGCGACCCGGCGCTGGACGCGCTCGTCACCGGCGAGTCCGCGTTCGCCGATCTGCCCGACGTCATGCCGGGGCTGGCCTCCGGCGAGATCCCCGCCCTGTGCCACCGGATCAGGTACGCCGGGGACGACCACTGAGGCGGTGCCGGAGCATCGGCGCCTGACCTTGAGAAAGAGGTGCGGCCGCTGAACACGGGACGGCACCCGGCCGTAAAGGACGGTACCCCGCGCAGCGACAGGCGGGAGACCAGACGTGCCACACCGGGAGGGTCGTCCGTTGTTCAGCATCACCGTCCGCGATCACATCATGATCGCCCACAGCTTCCGCGGCGAGGTCTTCGGGCCGGCGCAGCGCCTGCACGGAGCGACGTTCCTGGTGGACGCCACCTTCCGGCGCGAGCAGCTGGACGACGACAACATCGTCGTCGACATCGGACTGGCCACCCGGGAGCTGGCCGCCGTCGTCAGCGAGCTGAACTACCGCAACCTCGACCACGAACCGGATTTCGCCGGCGTCAACACCTCGACCGAGTTCCTGGCGAAGGTCGTCGCCGACCGGCTCGCCGAGCGCGTGCACAAGGGGGCGCTGGGCGAGGGGGCCGAAGGCCTGGCCGGCCTGACCGTGACCCTGCACGAGTCGCACGTCGCCTGGGCGAGTTACGAGCGTGCGCTGTGACGGACGTGTCCACCGAACCGGTGGTGTCCCCGACGGCGGGGCGCGCTCGTCTCGCCCACGTGCCCGCACAGACGACGGCCGCCCCGAGGAACGGCGGGATCGTCCCCATGTCCCTGCGCTCCGTGCACTTCGTCATGCCCGGCGGGGTCGACGACCCGGCCGCGCCCAGCGGCGGCAACGCCTATGACCGGCGCGTGCGGCTGGACCTGCCCGGCTTCGGCTGGCGGGTGCGCGGGCTGCCCGTCGACGGGGCCTGGCCACGGCCGGACGAGTCCGCACGCGCCGAACTCGCGCGCTCCCTGCGGCGGTTGCCGGACGGAGCCGTCGTACTGCTCGACGGGCTGGTCGCCTGCGGCGTACCGGAGATCGTCGTCCCGGAGGCGGAGCGGCTGCGCATGGCCGTCCTCGTCCACCTCCCGCTGGGCGACGAAACCGGCCTCGACGCCGCCGTCGCCGCCGACCTGGACGCCCGCGAGCGCGCGGTGCTCCGTGCCGTCCCCGCGGTCGTCGCGACCAGCGACTGGGCGGTGCGCCGGCTCGTCTCCCACCACGGGCTCGACCCGGCCCGCGTCCACGTCGCCGCGCCCGGAGCCGACATCGCGCCGCTCGCGCCCGGCACCGACGGCGTCTCCCGGCTGGTCTGCGTCGCCGCCGTCACCCCGCGCAAGGGCCAGCACCGGCTCGTGGAGGCGCTCGCGGCCGTCGCCGACCTGCCGTGGAGCTGCGTGTGCGTCGGCGGGCTGGGGCACGACCCCGAGTACGTCGACCGGCTGCGGGAGCGGATCGCGGGGCACGGCCTGGCGGAACGGCTCGTGCTCGCCGGACCGCGGTCCGGCGCGGAACTGGACGCCACCTACGCCACCGCCGACCTCTTGGTTCTCACCTCCTACGCCGAGACGTACGGCATGGCCGTGACGGAGGCCCTCGCACGCGGCATCCCCGTGCTGGCCACGGATGTCGGCGGCCTGCCGGAGGCGGTGGGGCGCGCGCCCGACGGCGGGGTGCCCGGCATCCTCGTCCCGCCGGAGGAGCCCGCCGCGCTCGCCGCCGAACTGCGCGGCTGGTTCGGCGAGGCGGACGTACGGCGCCGGCTCAAGGCCGCGGCACGAGGCCGCCGCGCGGCCCTGAACGGCTGGGCGGCCACGGCCCGGAGCCTGGCGGCGGTACTGCACCGGCTGACGGACCAACCGCGGAGGGCGGCATGAGGAAGACGACGGCACCGGCCGCGGGGGCCATTCCTGCCCAGCCCGGCCCGCAGGACGCCGCCGAGTCCACGAACGGTGTGATCCCCGGCGCCGGACCGGCCGGTGGCCGGCCGACGCCACGACCGGCGGAGCCGCGGGGGGTTTCCACCGGGGGGCGACAGGGGGCGCGGAGCGCGAACCCGCCCACCGGCGCCGCCGAGCCCACCGACGCCGCCGAGCCTGCCGGGTCGGCCGCGTCCGTCGGGTCCGCCGCCTCCACCGGCTGGCCCGCCGCCTGGGCCGCCGGACGGTCGAGTGGGCACGCGGGCCCGGTGGGCACGCGAGGTGAGGACGGTCCCGGCCGTCGCGAGGAGCGGCAGGGTGAGGGGCTCACGGACGGCGGTGGTACCGACCGGGCCGCAGCACTCGCCCCCGGTCCCATCGCCCCTGCCGCCCTGCCGGGCACCGGGCGGCATCTCACCGACGACCCCGCCCGGCCCGCCGCCGAGCGAGCCACCCTCCGCCTCCGCGACCGCGCCCCTGGGCAACCCGGCGACCCGCCGCGCTACGCGCCCGAGTGGCTGCGGCTCCGCGAGCCCGCCGACGGCGCCGCTCGGTCGCACGATCTGCTCGATCCGCTCCGGATCCGCCTCGCCAACCTGCCGAGCCGGGCGGACGGGCTGGTCGTGCACGACGTGGGCTGCGGCACCGGCTCGATGGGGCGCTGGCTCGCCCCGCTGCTCGACGGCGCCCAGCACTGGGTGCTGCACGACCGCGACCCCTACCTCCTGCACTTCGCCGCCGTCGGCGCCCCGCGTTCGGCGGCGGACGGAAGCCGCGTCACCGTCGAGACCCGGCGCGGCGACCTCGCCCGGCTCACGCCGGACGCGCTGGCCGGCGCCGGGCTGGTCACGGCGTCCGCGCTGCTGGACGTGCTCACCGCCGAGGAGGTGGGCACCCTCGCCGCCTCCTGCGCCGCGGCGGGCTGCCCGGCTCTGCTGACGCTCTCCGTCGCCGGGCGGGTCGAACTCACCCCCGCCCACCCCTTGGACGCCGAGATCACCGAGGCGTTCAACGACCACCAGCGGCGCACCGGCATGCTCGGTCCGGACGCGGTGACCTGCGCCGCGGAGGCCTTCGCCGCGCACGGTGCCACCGTACGGGCGCACCCCAGTGCCTGGCGGCTGGGTGCGGGCGAGGCAGCGCTCGCCGAGCAGTGGCTGCGCGGCTGGGTCGCCGCGGCCGTGGAGCAGCGGCCGGAGCTGGGCGAGCCGGCCCGCCGGTACCTGGAGGAGCGTCTCGCCGCCTGTGCCGCGGGGGAGTTGCGCGTCGTCGTCCACCACACCGACCTGCTGGCGCTGTGCCGGCCGACGGGCGGTCCGGCGTGAGCGCGCCGACGGTGGCGGCGGGAGCCGAGCCCTTGCCGGCGGCGACGCCCCGGAACCCCTCGACCTCCACCACCACCGGCGGCGACGGCGGCGCGCCCCGCCGCCGGGCCGCCCTGCGCACCCGTCTGGGGACGCTCGCCGGCCTCGCCGTCCTCGGCGTGCTCCTGTGGCGGACGGGGACCGGCCCCCTCCTGGACGGGCTGCGCGGGATCGACGGGCCCACACTGCTGGCGGCCCTCGGCATCGGGCTCGTCACCACCGTGTTCAGCGCCTGGCGCTGGGCCCTGGTGGCCCGGGGGCTGCGCATCCGGCTGCGGCTCGCACCGGCCGTCGCCGACTACTACCGCGCGCTGTTCCTGAACGCCGCCCTCCCCGGCGGTGTCCTCGGCGACGTGCACCGCGCGGTGCGGCACGGGCGGAGCGCCGGCGACCTGGGGCGCGGAGTGCGGTCCGTCGTCCTCGAACGCGCCGCCGGACAGGCGGCGTTGATCCTCGTCGCGGTCGTCGTGCTGCTCACCATGCCGTCCCCGGTGCTGACCGGGGCCCGGCAGGTCGCGCCGCTCGTGGGGCTGGCGCTGGCCGGGGCGCTCGCCGTCGTCCTGGCCCTGCGCATGAACCAGGCGCCCTCCCGCGGGAGACGGGTGCTGCGGGCGATGCTCGCCGAGGCGCGCGAAGCGCTGCTGTCCCGGCGGAACCTGCCGTGGGTCGCGGTGTCGTCGGCCGTCGTCCTGGCCGGGTACCTCGCGATGTTCGTCCTCGCCGCCCGCGTGGCCGGCAGCGGCGCCCCCGTCGCCGTACTGACACCGCTGGCCGTGCTCGCGCTGCTCGCCATGACGCTGCCCCTGAACGTCGGCGGCTGGGGCCCCCGGGAGGGCGTCACCGCCTGGGCGTTCGGCGCGGCCGGGCTCGGGGCCGGCACCGGACTGGGCGTGGCCGCGGTGTACGGGGTGCTCAGCCTCGTGGCGAGCCTGCCCGGCGCCGTCGTGCTCCTCGTACGCCGGTACGGGGGGAAGCGCGCGGGGTCGGCGGCGGCCGAGTCCGGCCCCGGCGGGCACTACCCGCGTTCGCCCCCCTGCCGGGGCGCCTCCGCCGCCGTCAGGACCGAGAAATACGCCCCGAAGGAATCCGCGAGGCTCGCCAGCAGTTCCTTCCCCTTTTCCGCCGAACCGAGTGACGGGCGCCCGATGACACCGGAATCGGTATAGGCGGACATACCGAGGGAGAGCAGATGACGCCGGTCGTCCGCGACGAAGTCGGCGGCCTCGTAACCGGGCCGGACCAAATCGGGATGCGTGTGCAGAAGAATGGAGGTCTCTATTTCCCCCGCGTGCATGTCGGTGAGCAGCGAGGTGGCCACCCCCGCCCGCTCCCGGGCCGTCTCCCAGTCCTCCGCGGCCGGGAACAGCGCCATCCGCTCGCCGCGCGCGGAGGCCTCCTGGACGACGTTGCCCAGGACGTAGTTGCCGCCGTGGCCGTTCACGACGACCAGGGCGTCGACACCCGAGCGGCGCAGGGAGTCCGCTATGTCCCGCACCACCGCGTGCAGGGTGACCGCGGAGACGCTGACGGTCCCCGGCCAGTCCGCGTGCTCGTGCGAGCAGCCGACCGTCACCGGCGGCAGCGGGTGCACCGGGTGGGCGGCGGCGATGCTCCGGGAGACGGCGCAGGCGACGAGCGTGTCGGTCGCCAGCGGCAGGTACGGCCCGTGCTGCTCGTAACTGCCCACAGGCAGCACCGCCACCTGGCGCGGCGCTCCGGAGCCCCGCCCGCGCACGTCCTCGGTCGTGTCCGCCGGCACCAGTGAGACATCCATCCCCGCACGGCCTTTCGTCTCGGTCGAGAAAACTGTTGAGCCATTAGAGCACCTGTTGAGGAACGCGAGAATCATGACCGAAAAAATTGGTGTACTCGGCAAAAAAGCGGCGCAGCGCACGGATGTGGAGCGCGTCGTGGTGACACCGTTGCCCACCGTGTACGGGGAATTCCGGGTGTACGGCTACGTCGACCACGAGCGCGGTGACGAGCAGGTCGCCCTCGTCCACGGCGATCCGGGCACCGACGGGGTGCTCACCCGGCTGCACTCCGAGTGCCTGACGGGCGATGCCTTCGGCTCCCAGCACTGCGAGTGCGGCGCCCAACTCGCCTCGGCGCTGCGGGAGGTGGCCGCCGCCGGCAGCGGTGTCGTCGTCTATCTGCGCGGGCACGAGGGGCGCGGCATCGGGCTGCTCGCGAAGCTGCGTGCGATGGCGTTGCAGGCGGAGGGCCTGGACACCGTGGAGGCGAACCTCGCCCTCGGCCTGCCGGTGGACGCCCGCGACTACGGCGTGGCCGCCCGTATCCTGGCCGACCTCGGGGTGAGTTCGGTGCGCCTGATGTCCAACAACCCGCGCAAACGGGAGGCGTTGCTGCGGCACGGCATCGAGGTCACCGAGCAGGTGCCGCTGCTGATACCGCCGTGCGAGAGCAACATCACCTACCTGCGCACGAAGCGGGAACGTCTCGACCACCACCTGCCCCACCTCGACGCGGTGGCCCACCTGTCCTTCTGAAACAGGAGGAGCGTCAGTCCGCCACGGCGGCGGCCACCAGCCGCTTGAGGTCCGGGTAGACCGTGTGCGACGACTTCGGCCGCACCTGCGTCATGAACTGCACCGTCAGGTCGTGCTCCGGGTCGACCCAGAAGGTGGTCGTCGCCACCCCGCTCCAGCCGTACGTGCCGAGCCCGGACGGCGCCTCGGTGCGGCCGGGGTCGATCACCACGGAGATCCCGAGGCCGAACCCGACACCGTCGTTGCCGGGCCGGTCGTGCGCCGGGCGGCTGCCGACGGCGCGCAGGTCGGCGCCGCCGGGCAGGTGGTTGCGGGTCATCAGGTCCACCGTCGCGGGGGCGAGCAGGCGCACACCGTCGAGTTCGCCCCGGCGCCGCAGGAGTTCCGCGAAGCGGTGCACGTCGTACGCCGAGGAGACCAGGCCGCCGCTGCCCGACAGGAACCGCGGCCGCCCGCCCCGCAGCGGCAGTCCGGGGACCGGCTCGATGCCGCCGCCGTCCGTCTCGCCGTACAGTTCGGCCAGCCGGCCCGCCTGCTCGTCGGTCACGTGGAACCCGGTGTCCGTCATGCCGAGCGGCTGGAAGATCCGCTCGGCGCAGAACGCGTCGAGCGGCAGCCCGGACACCACCTCCACGAGCCGCCCGAGCACATTGCTGGCCACCGAGTAGTTCCAGCGCGTGCCCGGCTCGAACTGGAGCGGCAGACCGGCGTACAGGTCGACGGTCTCGGCCAGGTCGGCGCCCGGCCGCACCGACGACTCCAGGCCGGCCGCCCGGTACAGCGCGTCGACCGGGTGGGCGTGGTAGAAGCCGAAGGTCAGTCCGGCGGTGTGGGTCATCAGGTGCCGGACGAGGACCGGTCCGGCGGCGGGCCGGGTGACCGCCTCGTGCGCGGGCCCCTCCACGTACACCCGGGGCTCGGCGAACGCCGGGAGGTACCGGTCCACCGGGTCGTCGAGCGACAGCCGTCCCTCCTCCACCAGCATCAGCACGGCCACCGCCGTGACCGGCTTGGTCATGGAGTAGATCCGCCACAGCGTGTCGGCCGTCACGGGCAGTCCGGCCGCGACGTCCCGCAGGCCGTGCACGGTCAGGTGGGCGACGCGCCCGCCCCGGGCGACGGCCACCAGGAATCCGGGCAGCCGCCCCTCGTCGACCTGCCCGGCGAAGTGCCCGTCGAGCCGGTCCAGAGCCTTCGCGTCCAGTCCCGCCGCCTCCGCGTCGATCTCCTGCCGCAGCGGTGCCATGCCCATCGCCTCCCTGGTCGTTCACCGAGGTGCGTCCGGCATACCCCGCCAGGGCGCCTTCAGACCTCAGGACCCGCCGCGCGCTCCGGTACGCGCCTCGATCGCGCGCAGCACCGCCACCATGTCCTCGCCGCCGTGCCCGAGGGCCACCGTCTCCTCGAACAGGGCGTGGGCGGTGTCGAGGAGGGGTGAGGCGAGACCCGCCCCGCGGGCGGCCTCGGCGATCAGCCGGTTGTTCTTCAGGACGTCCAGGGCCGCCGCCTGCACGCTGTAGTCGCCCGTCAGCAGCTTCGGCGCCTTCATGCGGGATACGGCGCTGGCCATGGGGCCGGCTTCGAGGACGTCGAGGAAGCGGCCGCGGTCCAGACCCTGGCGTTCCGCGAAGTGGAACGCCTCGACGAGGCCGGTCACCTGGGTGATCAGGAACAGGTTCACGGACAGTTTCGTCAGCAGGGCGTCCGGCACCGCGCCGCACACGAACGACTCGTGGCACAGGGGAGCGAGGAGCGGAGCCACCTCGGCCACCGCGTTCTCCTCGCCGGCCAGCATCGCCACCAGCCGGCCGTTCTCCGCCGGTACGCGGGAGCCGGAGACGGGCGCCTCGACGTAGCGCCCGCCCGCCGCGCGGACGTCGGCCTCCAGGCCGCGTGAGTACCGCGGTGACGTCGTGCCCATGTGGACGACCGTGCGGCCGTCGACGCGGGAGGCGAACTCTGGTGTGCCGCGTGCCACAACGGCGTCCGTCGCCGTCTCGTCGGCGAGCATGAGGAGCACCGTGCCGGCGCGCTCGAAGACCTCGGCTGGACCGGCCGCCACCTCGGCGCCGGCCGCGCGCAGGGGCTCGGCCCGTGCGGCCGTGCGGTTGAACACCACGAGGGGTGTCCCGGCGTCCGCCAGGCGCAGCGCCATCGGCTGACCCATGACGCCGAGACCGATGAAACCGACCCGCATGACGCACCACCCGTCCCTCCGCCACGGGCACACCGCTCGGCGGCCCTCGTTATGACACTCGTCATAGTAGCCCTGCTTATGACGGCCGTCATAGAGTGGTCGCGCAGCCGCAGCCGCGGGCGCGGTGGGCGGCGCGGAACGGGGCAGGGAGGCCGGCGATGGCGAAGTCCGAGCGGGGGCCGAGGGAGCGGATGGTCTTCAGCGCCGCCCAGCTCATCCGCCGCGACGGCGTGGAGGCGACCGGGATGCGCGACGTCGCCGCGCACGCCGGGGCGCCCCGGGGCTCGCTCCAGCACTACTTCCCCGGCGGCAAGGAGCAGCTCGTCGGCGAGGCCCTGCGGTGGGCGGGACGGTACGCGGCCAAGCGGGTCGACCGCTTCCTGGCGGCGATGGAGCGGCCGACGCCGAGCGGGCTGTTCGAGGCGATGGTGGGCCAGTGGACCGACGAGTACGAGACCGCCGGCTTCGCCGCCGGGTGCCCGGTCGCGGCGGCGACGGTGGACTGCGCCGGGAGCAGCGACGCCACCCGCGAGGCGGCCGCCGACGCCTTCGCCACCTGGACCCGGCCCGTCGCCGACGCGCTGACCGGCATGGGCGTGCCCGCGGCCCGGTCCGAGCCGCTCGCCACGCTGATGATCAGCGCCCTGGAGGGGGCGGTCGTCATCGCCCGCGCCGAGCGGGACGTACGGGCGCTGACGACCGTCGCCCGCGAACTGGGGCCGCTGCTGGACGCAGCCGTCGCCACCGGAGCGTGAACCGGGGCGGCGGAGCGACCAGCGGGCCGGCACGGGCGGCCGGGGACGGCCCCGGGCTTCAGACCGTCACCGTCTCCGGCTTCGCGGCCTCCGCGCGGTCCCGCTCGCCCAGCTCCTGTGTCGGCACCCGGTGGGTCTCCCGGGCCGACAGCGCGGCGATCACCGGCGGGACGCACAGCGCCGCCGTGAACAGTGCCACCGCGAACCAGTCGTCGCCGTCCGGACCGGCGATCTGCGCCGCGAAGGTCACCGCGAACCCGGCCACCGCGAAGCCGATCTGCGTGCCGATCGCCACGCCGGACAGGCGGACCCGCGTGGAGAACATCTCGCCGTAGAAGGCGGGCCACACGCCGTTCGCGGCGCTGTAGACGACGCCGAAGGCGATGATGCCGGTGAGGAAGGTGAGCGGGTACGAGCCGGTCGAGACCGCCCACAGGTACAGGAACATCGTCACCGCGCTGCCCACCGCGCCGATCAGATACACCGGGCGCCGGCCGATCCGGTCGGACAGCGTCGCCCACAGCGGGATGGCGGCGAGCGCGACGACGTTGGCGAGGGCACCCACCCACAGCATCGCGGTACGGGACATGCCGACCGAGTCGCTGGTGGCGTACGCCAGCGCCCACACCGTGAAGATCGTGCTGACCGAGGCGATCAGCGCACCGGCGACCACCCGCAGCACGTCCGCCCAGTGGTCGCGCGCCAGCACGGCCAGCGGCATCTTCGCGACGCCCTCCGTGGCGGTCTGCTGCGTGAAGGCCGGCGTCTCGTCCAGCTTGCGGCGGATGACGTAGCCGACGGCCGCGACCACGACGCTCAGCCAGAACGGCACGCGCCAGCCCCAGGCCAGCAGGTGCTCCTCGGGCAGCGCGGCGACGGGGAGGAAGACCAGGGTGGCGAGCAGCTGCCCGCCCTGGGTGCCACTGAGGGTGAAGCTGGTGAAGAAGCCGCGTTTGCCCGGCGGCGCGTGCTCGAGCGTCATCGAGTTGGCGCTGGCCTGCTCGCCCGCCGCCGAAATGCCCTGGAGGATCCGGCACAGCACCAGCAGGACCGGGGCGAGCGTGCCGACCTGGTCCCGCGTGGGCAGACAGCCGATGAGGAACGTCGACACGCCCATCAGGATCAGTGTGAACACCATGATCTTCTTGCGGCCCATGCGGTCGCCGATGTGGCCGAGGAAGAACGCGCCGACCGGGCGGGCGGCGTAGGCGACACCGAACGTGGCCAGCGACAGCAGGGTCGCGGTGGCCGGATCGGACTCGTCGAAGAAGATCTCGGGGAAGATCAGGGCGGCGGCGCTGCCGTAGATGAAGAAGTCGTAGTACTCCAGCGCGCTGCCGATCCAGGCGGCGGTCGCCGCCTTCTTCGGCTGGCCGGGCGGGGCGGCGCCCTGTGGCGCGGGGGCGGGGACGGACACGGCGTTGCTCCTTCGGGGGACCCCACGGTAGGCGGAGTGAGCGGAGGGGAGAAGTGCCGATCGGCTAATTAACCCACTGGGTAGTTAGTCGCGGTTGGGAAGGGATGTTGCGCGCACGTTTCCCGTGTGTCAAGAGGTCCCGCCGCTCCGGAGCCGGAACGCTCAGTCCGCCGCGCGCTCCGCCGTCAGATACGCGATCACCATGTCGCCGAGCATGGTCCGGTAGTGCTCGCGCTGGTCCGGGGCGACCAGGTCGCGGCCGAACAGGGCGCCGAAGGTGTGCCGGTTGGCGACCCGGAAGAAGCAGAAGGAACTGATCATCGCGTGCAGGTCGACGGCGTCCACGTCGGCCGTGAACAGACCCGAGCGCTGCCCCTCCTCCAGGATGCGCCGGATGACGTCGAGGGCCGGGGAGCCGATGCTCGCCAGCATCTCCGAGGACGCGATGTGCTCGGCGTCGTGGATGTTCTCGATGGAGACCAGGCGGATGAAGTCGGGGTGCCGTTCGTGGTGGTCGAAGGTCACCTCGGTCAGGCGCCGGATGGCCGCCACCGGGTCCAGGTGTTCGACGTCGAGCTGCTGTTCGGCCTCCCGGATCACGCCGTACGCCCGCTCCAGTACGGCCGTGAACAGCTGCTCCTTGCCGCCGAAGTAGTAGTAGATCATCCGCTTGGTGGTCCGGGTGCGGGCGGCGATCTCGTCGACGCGGGCCCCGTCGTAGCCGGCCCGGGCGAACTCCCGCGTGGCCACGTCGAGGATCTCGGCCTGGGTGCGGGCGGCGTCGCGGGTGCGCGTGCCGGATCGTGCCGGTTCGTCGACGCTGGTCATCGGGTTCCTTCGGGGGCCGGGGCGGGAACTGCGGGGCTGGGAGGCGACTGCGGGCGAGGGGCGTGCGGTGATTGTAGAAGCCCCGGCCTTCCCATCCGCCCCGGCCTCCTGCTATGACTAACGTACTGGTTCGTACATTGGTCGCTCGGGTGCGGACCCGAGCCGCTCAGGAGGTCCCCGGTGGCCAAGGACTCGTATCTCGTCGGGCTGATCGGCTCCGGCATCGGCCCGTCGCTCAGCCCGGCACTGCACCAGCGGGAGGCCGGCCGCCAGGGTCTGCGCTACCTGTACCGGCTGATCGACATCGACACCCTCGGGGTGCCGCCCGAGGGGGTGGGCGACCTGGTGCGCGCGGCCCGGGACCTCGGCTTCGACGGACTGAACATCACCCACCCCTGCAAGCAGCTCGTCATCGGGCACCTGGACGCGCTCGCCCCGCAGGCCGAGGCGCTCGGCGCGGTCAACACGGTCGTCTTCGACGACGCGGGCCGGGCGACCGGTCACAACACCGACGTCACCGGCTTCGCCGCGTCCTTCGCCCGGGGCCTGCCCGACGCGCCGCTGGAGCGGATCGTGCAGCTCGGCGCCGGCGGCGCGGGCGCGGCGGTCGCCCACGCCACGCTCACCCTGGGCGCCGGCCGGGTCACCGTCGTGGACGCGCTGCCCGACCGGGCCGCCGCCCTCGCCACGCAGCTCGAGAGGCACTTCGGCGAGGGACGCGCCGCACACGCCACCCCGGACCGGCTGCCCGCGCTGCTGACCACCGCCGACGGCATCGTGCACGCCACCCCCACCGGCATGGCCGCCCACCCCGGCCTGCCCCTGCCCGCCGGCCTGCTCCACCCCGGGCTGTGGGTCGCCGAGGTCGTCTACCGCCCGCTGGAGACCGAACTGCTGCGCACCGCCCGGGCCCTGGGCTGCGCCACCCTCGACGGCGGCGGCATGGCCGTCTTCCAGGCCGCCGACGCGTTCCGGCTGTTCACCGGGCGGGAACCCGACGCCGTACGGATGCTCGCCGACATCACCGGCCTGGCCGGCGTGGTCGGCGCCCCGAAGTAGGAAGAGGTACCGACGTGCGGACGTCCATCGCCACCGTCTCCCTCAGCGGCTCGCTCACCGAGAAGCTGACCGCCGCCTCCCGGGCCGGCTTCGACGGCGTGGAGATCTTCGAGAACGACCTGCTGGCCAGCCCCCTGACCCCCGAGGAGATCCGCGCCCGCTGCGCCGACCTCGGCCTCTCGATCGACCTCTACCAGCCCATGCGGGACGTCGAGGCGCTGCCCGAGGGAGAGTTCGCCCGCGCCCTGTGCCGGGCCCGGCACAAGTTCGAGCTGATGGAGAGGCTCGGCGCGGACACCGTCCTGGTCTGCTCCAGCGTCTCCCCGCACGCCCTGGACGACGACGCCCTCGCCGCCGAGCAGCTGAGCCGCCTCGCCGGCCTGGCCGAGGACCACGGGGTCCGCGTCGCCTACGAGGCCTTGGCCTGGGGCCGGCACATCAGTACCTACGACCACGCCTGGCGCGTGGTCGAGACCGCCGGGCACCCCGCGCTCGGCACCTGCCTCGACAGCTTCCACATCCTCTCCCGGGGCAGCGACCCCAAGGGCATCGAGGACATCCCCGGGGAGAAGATCTTCTTCCTCCAGCTCGCCGACGCGCCGCTGCTCGCCATGGACGTCCTCCAGTGGAGCCGCCACTACCGCTGCTTCCCCGGCCAGGGCGGCTTCGACGTCGCCGGGCTGGTGCGGCACGTCCTGCGCGCCGGGTACGACGGCCCGCTCTCCCTGGAGGTGTTCAATGACGTCTTCCGGCAGTCCGAGGCCGGCCCGACGGCCGTGGACGCCCGGCGCTCCCTGCTGACCCTCCAGGAGACCGTCGGCCTCGCGGCCCCGCCCGCACCCGCCCCGCCCACCGGCATCGCCTTCGCCGAACTGGTCACGCCCGACGCCGCACCCGTCTCCGCCGTACTGGGCGCGCTGGGCTTCACCCGGACCGCACGGCACCGGGGCAAGCCCGTCGACCTGTGGCAGCACGGCGACGCGCGCGTCCTGGTCAACACCGGCCCGGCCGAACGCCGCGACGGCACCCGGCTGGCCGCCGTCGGCCTGGAGTCGCCCGACCCCGCCGGCGCGGCCCGCCGTGCCGAGGCGCTGCTCGCCCCGGTGCTGCCGCGCCGCCGGGCGCCCGGGGACGCGGCCCCGGAGGCGGTCGCCGCGCCCGACGGCACGGAGCTGTTCTTCTGCGCGACCGGACGCCCCGGGCTTCCCGACTGGCGCGCCGACTTCGAGGACGTCGCGCGCCCCACCCACCACGGCGGCCCCTGGCGCGTCGACCACCTCTCCCTCACCCAGCCCTGGCACCAGTTCGACGAGGCGGCGCTCTTCCACCGCGCCGTGCTCGGGCTGCGCCCGCAGGAGAGCGTGGACGTCGCCGACCCCTACGGCCTGCTGCGCAGTCGCGCCGTGAGCACGGACGACGGCGCCGTCCGCATCGTCCTGACCGTCGGCCCGGCACCCACGGACGGCACCGCGCACGCCCAGCACATCGCCCTGGCCACCGACGACGTGGTCGCCGCCGCCCGCCGCTACCGGGCGGCCGGAGGCGCCCCGCTGCCGATCCCCGCCAACTACTACGACGACCTCGCCGCCCGCTTCGAGTTCGCCGACGGGGAGCTGGAGACGTACCGGGAGCTGGGCATCCTCTACGACCGCGACGCGCACGGCACCTTCCGTCACTGCTACACGCACACCGTCGGCCGGGTCTTCTTCGAACTCGTCCAGCGCGACGGCGGCTACCGGGGCTACGGCGCGGCGAACGCCCCGGTCCGGCTGGCGGCGCAGCACGCGGTGCGCGGGTTCACTGGCGGCTGACGGTGCGGGTCAGACCCGTGATCACCGTCGTGGCGAGGATCCAGCCCGTGATGATGAGGACGTACGCCAGGGTCTGGTAGCCGCCCTCGGGGGCGAAGGCGTTCTCCTGACCGAAGGAGATCACCGGCAGCAGCAGGTCCAGGGTGTAGAAGACCGGGTCGAAGTCGGGGGACTCGGTGGGCTTGAGCGGCGGCGGATGGTGCAGCCCGTACGCGACCGAGCCGACCGCGAGCAGCGACAGCAGCCAGCCGCCGGCCCGCAGCGGCCGGAAGCCGTAGCCGACCGTGACGTCCTGGAGGTGCCCCCACAGCCTGCCGTACCAGGGCAGCGTGCGCCGGTGCCGCCGCTGCTTGGCGAGCTGGACCCTGCGGGCAGCGTCGTCGTCGCCGATCCTGCGGTAGGAGGCGGTCAGCTGCTCGTAGATGAAGGGCAGATAGCTGTCGCCCTTCTCCAGCATCGGCAACCGCCGCTCGGCGGGCTCGTGCGGGATCAGCGACGTGTAGGTGAGGTCGTTGAGCTGGACCCAGGCCGGTACGGCCTCCGGTTCGAGGAACAGGACGTCCACCTGGGAGCGGCGCAGATTGAGGGCGCCCGCCACCCTCGGGCACGCCCGCAGCCACAGTTCGCCGATCACACAGCTGCTGGCCCGCAGCGCGGTCCCGCCGGGGTTGTCCAGACGCGCGTGCGACAGGTCCAGCCGCCCCGGTATGCGCGCGCCGCGCAGCTCCAGCCGGCCCCGCACCTCGGCGTTCCGCATCAGCACGTCGGACTCGGCCGCCAGGGTCTCGGCCTTCAGCGCGGTGCCGCCCGGCCGGTCGAGCACCGCGTCGGTCAGGTTGACGGTCCCGGCCACCCGGGCACCGTCGAGCCGCACCTCGCCCCGCGCCACGAGGCCCGGTGCCCACAGGTCGGCGCCGAGCACCGCCTGGTTGAGCTGGAGCACCGGCCCCTCGGTGTCCGGCGCGTGGACACGCGTGCTCTCGAGGTACAGGCTCCCGGTGACCTCCGCGCCCCCGAGCCTCACCATCCCGGAGAACCGGGCGCGGGTCAGCCGCAGCACTCCCTCCACCCGGACGGCGTGCGAGATCAGCCCGGGCAGCACGGACTCGCTCAGGTTCACCTCGCGCAACCGCGCTCCGTACAGGCGCGGAACGTCCTCGAAGTAGCAGTGCCGCAGCCGCACCGGGTGGTCGACCGTCGCGTACTGGAGCTCCAGGACACCGCTGACGCGCGCCCCCGCCAGATTGAGCGCGGGCACCTCGCCGTCCGCGCGGGGGCCGTTCAGCAGCAGCGCCCTCAGCACGCCGGCACGGACGGTGCGTTCGGCGCCCCAGGCGCCCCCGTCGGACGGGTCCTCGTCCTCGGCTGCGCGGAAGTCCACGAGGGTGCCCGTGGCGAACGCCCGCCAGACGCGCGTCTCGGCCGGTGTCAGGTCGTTGATCTCCATCAGGGATGGACTCTGACCCGAACCGGCCGATCACGTCAACGCGCTTTCCGGACCGCCCCGGTGAGCGCCCGGAGAGCGTCTACTTCTTCGCCGCCTCCACCGCGTGGCCGCCGAACTGGTTGCGCAGCGCGGCGATCATCTTCATCTGCGGCGAGTCGTCCTGCCGGGACGCGAACCGCGCGAAGAGCGAGGCCGTGATCGCGGGCAGCGGCACCGCGTTGTCGATGGCCGCCTCGACGGTCCAGCGGCCCTCGCCCGAGTCCTGAGCGTAGCCGCGCAGGTTGTCCAGGTGGTGGTCCTCGTCGAGGGCGTTGACGGCCAGGTCGAGGAGCCAGGAGCGGATGACCGTGCCCTCCTGCCAGGAGCGGAAGACCTCGCGGACGTTGTCCACCGAGTCGACCTTCTCCAGCAGCTCCCAGCCCTCGGCGTAGGCCTGCATCATGGCGTACTCGATGCCGTTGTGGACCATCTTGGAGAAGTGCCCGGCGCCGACCTTGCCCGCGTGGACGTAGCCGTAGGGGCCCTCGGGCTTGAGCGCGTCGAAGATGGGCCTGAGGTCGTCGACGACCTCCTTCTCGCCGCCGACCATCAGAGCGTAGCCGTTCTTCAGGCCCCACACGCCGCCGGAGACGCCGGCGTCGACGAAGTTGATGCCGTGCTTGGCCAGCTCCTCGGCGTGCTTCTCGTCGTCCGTCCAGCGGGAGTTGCCGCCGTCGATGACGGTGTCGCCGTGCCGGAGCAGGGTCGCCAGCTGGTCGATGACGCCCTGGGTGGCGGCGCCGGCCGGCACCATCACCCAGACCGCGCGCGGCCGCTCCAGCTGCTCGACGAGGTCGACGAGGCTGCCCACGTCGGCCTTCTCCGGATCGGTGTCGTATCCGACGACCGTGTGGCCGGCGTTGCGCAGGCGCTCGCGCATGTTGCCGCCCATCTTGCCGAGACCCACAAGACCGATCTGCATGTCAGTGCACTTCCTTCAGTTCACGGTAGGCGGCCACCAGCGCGGCCGTGGACGGGTCGAGGCCGGGCACGTCGGCGCCCTCGGTCAGGGCGGGCTCGACGCGCTTGGCCAGTACCTTGCCGAGTTCGACGCCCCACTGGTCGAAGGAGTCGATGTTCCAGACCGCTCCCTGGACGAACACCTTGTGCTCGTACAGCGCGATCAGCTGCCCGAGAACGGAGGGGGTCAGTTCACCGGCCAGAACGGTGGTGGTCGGGTGGTTGCCCCGGAAGGTGCGGTGCGGCACCTGCTCCTCGGGCACACCCTCCGCGCGGACCTCGTCGGAGGTCTTGCCGAAGGCCAGCGCCTGCCCCTGGGCGAACAGGTTGGCCATCAGCAGGTCGTGCTGGGCCTTCAGCTCGTCGCTCAGCTCGGCGACGGGCCGGGCGAAGCCGATCAGGTCGGCCGGGATGAGCTTGGTGCCCTGGTGGATCAGCTGGTAGTAGGCGTGCTGGCCGTTGGTCCCCGGCGTGCCCCAGACCACCGGCCCGGTCTGCCACTGAACCGGCCGCCCCTCGCGGTCGACCGACTTGCCGTTCGACTCCATGTCCAGCTGCTGGAGGTAGGCCGTGAACTTCGACAGGTAATGGCTGTACGGCAGCACCGCGTGCGACTGGGCGCCCAGGAAGTTGCCGTACCAGACGCCCAGCAGGCCCAGGATCAGCGGGGCGTTGGCCGGGGCCTCGGCGTTCTGGAAGTGCTCGTCGACGATGCGGAAGCCGTCGAGCATCTCCCGGAAGCGGTCCGGGCCGATGGCGATCATCAGGGAGAGGCCGATCGCCGAGTCGTACGAGTAGCGGCCGCCGACCCAGTCCCAGAACTCGAACATGTTGGCCGTGTCGATGCCGAAGTCCGCGACCTTCTCGGCGTTCGTCGACAGGGCGACGAAGTGCTTGGCGACCGCCTTCTCCTCGCCGCCGAGGCCGGCCAGCAGCCAGGTGCGCGCCGAGGTCGCGTTCGTGATCGTCTCGATCGTCGTGAACGTCTTGGACGCCACGATGAACAGCGTCTCGGCCGGGTCCAGGTCCCGCACCGCCTCGTGCAGGTCGGCGCCGTCCACGTTCGACACGAACCGGAAGGTGAGCGAGCGGTCGGTGAACGCCCGCAGCGCCTCGTACGCCATCGCCGGACCGAGGTCCGATCCGCCGATGCCGATGTTGACCACGTTCTTGATGCGCTTGCCGGTGTGGCCGGTCCACTCGCCGGAGCGGACCCGGTCGGAGAAGCCGGCCATCTTGTCGAGCACGGCGTGCACCTTGGGGACGACGTTCTCGCCGTCGACCTCGATCACCGCGTCCCGCGGGGCGCGCAGCGCGGTGTGCAGGACCGCCCGGTCCTCGGTGATGTTGATCCGCTCGCCGCGGAACATGGCGTCGCGCAGTTCGAACACGCCGGTCGCGGCGGCCAGTTCCCGCAGCAGGGCCAGCGTCTCGTCGGTGACCAGGTTCTTCGAGTAGTCGATGCGCAGGTCGCCGACGCGCACGACGTACCGTTCGGCCCGCCCGGGGTCGTCGGCGAGCAGCTCGCGCAGGTCCGGGCGCGGCAGCGCGTCCTTGCGGTGGTCCGCCAGCGCGGTCCACTCGGGCCGCCGGTCGAGCTTCGGGGTGTCGGTGTCAGACATGGACAGGGGTCTCCTTGCCGGCCGCGCCGCGCAGGGCGACGGCGTACATGTCGTCCGCGTCGAGGCGCCTGAGCTCCTCGGCGATGAGCTCGGCGGTCGAGCGGACCTTCAGTGCGAGGGAACGCGGGGGCTGGTCGGGCAGGGTCATCGTGGCGATCGGTCCCTCGGGCCGGTCGATGACGATCTCCCCGTTCGCGGTCCCGAGACGGACGGCCGTGACGACCGGGCCGTCGGTGACCACCCGGTCGACCGTGACGTGCAGCCGCGCCTCCAGCCAGCGGGCCAGCAGCTCGGCCGCCGGGTTGTCCGCCTCGGCCTCCACGGTCGCCGAGGTCACCGGCACCCGGGCCTGGTCGAGGGCGGCGGCCAGCATGGAACGCCACAGCGTCAGCCGGGTCCAGGCCAGGTCGGTGTCGCCGGGCGTGTACGCGCGGACCCGGCGCTCCAGGGTCTCCATCGGGCGCTCCACCGCGTACAGGTCGGTGATGCGGCGCTGGGCCAGCGCGCCCAGCGGGTCGCCCGCCGGGTCGTCGGGCGCGTCCACCGGCCACCACACGACGACCGGGGCGTCCGGCAGCAGCAGCGGCAGCACGACCGAGTCGGCGTGCTCGGAGACCTCGCCGTACATGCGCAGCACCACCGTCTCGCCGGTGCCGGCCTCGGAGCCCACCCGGACCTCGGCGTCGAGGTGCGAACGGGTGCGGTCGCGCAGGTTGCGCGGGTGCCGCTTGATCACGACCAGGGTGCGCGAGGGGTGCTCGTGGGATGCCTCCTCGCCCGCCTTGATCGAGTCGTAGGCGTTCTCCTCGTCCGTGACGATCACCAGGGTGAGCACCATGCCCACCGCCGGGGTGCCGATGGCGCGGCGGCCCTGGACCAGCGCCTTGTTGATCTTGCTTGCCGTGGTGTCGGTCAGGTCGATCCTCATGGCCTGCGCCAGCTCCGTCCGTCTCGTGCGAGCATCTCGTCGGCTTCCCGCGGCCCCCAGCCGCCCGAGGCGTACTGCGCGGGCTTCCCGTGCGTGCCCCAGTACTCCTCGATCGGGTCGAGGATCCGCCAGGACTCTTCCACTTCCTGGTGACGGGGGAACAGGTTCGCGTCGCCCAGGAGGACGTCCAGGATCAGCCGTTCGTACGCCTCCGGGCTGGACTCCGTGAAGGACTCGCCGTACGCGAAGTCCATGGAGACGTCCCGGATCTCCATCGACGTGCCCGGCACCTTCGAACCGAACCGCACCGTCATGCCCTCGTCGGGCTGGACGCGGATGACGATCGCGTTCTCGCCCAGTTCCTCCGTCGCGGTGGAGTCGAAGGGGGAGTGCGGGGCCCGCTGGAAGACGACCGCGATCTCGGTGACGCGGCGGCCCAGGCGCTTGCCGGTGCGCAGGTAGAAGGGGACGCCCGCCCAGCGGCGGTTGTCGATGCCCAGCTTGATCGCCGCGTAGGTGTCGGTGACGGAGGCCGGGTCGATGCCCTCCTCCTCCAGGTAGCCGGGCACCTGCGCGCCGCCCTGCCAGCCGCCCTCGTACTGTCCGCGCACGGTGTGCTCACCGAGGTCGTCGGGCAGCCGCACGGCCTTGAGCACCTTCAGCTTCTCGGTGAGCAGCGACGGCGCGTCGAAGGAGGCGGGCTCTTCCATCGCGGTGAGCGCGAGGAGCTGGAGGAGGTGGTTCTGGATGACGTCGCGGGCGGCGCCGATGCCGTCGTAGTAGCCGGCCCGGCCGCCGATGCCGATGTCCTCGGCCATGGTGATCTGCACGTGGTCCACGTAGGACCGGTTCCAGATCGGCTCGTACATCTGGTTGGCGAAGCGCAGCGCCAGGATGTTCTGGACCGTCTCCTTGCCCAGGTAGTGGTCGATACGGAAGACCTGCTCCGGGTCGAACACCTCGTGCACCAGCGCGTTCAGCTCCCGGGCGCTGCCCAGGTCGTGCCCGAACGGCTTCTCGATCACCGCTCGGCGCCAGGAGCCGTCCGGGGCGTCGGTCAGCCCGTGCTTCTTGAGCTGCTGGACGACCTTCGGGAAGAACTTCGGCGGCACCGACAGGTAGAAGGCGTAGTTGCCGCTGGTCCCGCGTGAGGTGTCCAGCTCCTGCACGGCCTTGCGGAGCTGCTCGAACGCCTCGTCGTCGTCGAAGTCGCCGGGGATGAAGCGCATGCCCTCGGCGAGCTGCTGCCAGACCTCCTCGCGGAAGGGCGTGCGCGCGTGCTCCTTGACCGCGTCGTGCACGACCTGGGCGAAGTCCTGGTTCTCCCAGTCGCGCCGGGCGAAGCCGACCAGGGAGAAGCCCGGCGGCAGCAGGCCGCGGTTGGCCAGGTCGTAGACGGCCGGCATCAGCTTGCGGCGGGACAGGTCGCCGGTCACGCCGAAGATGACCAGTCCGGACGGGCCCGCGATCCGGGGGAGGCGGCGGTCCTGGGGATCGCGCAGGGGGTTGCTCCAGTCGAGGGGCGCGGCCGGCTCGACGGCCTTCTCGTCCGCCCCCGCCGCCTTGGCGCCCTGCGCGGCACCGGCGGTCCCGGTCTTCCTCCGGCCCCGGCCGGACCCGGCCGCCTTGGCCCCCTTGGGCGCCCCGGCCGCGCGGGACTCCTCGGTCTCCTGGGCGTGCAGCGGCCCCGCCGCCTCCCGGGCGGTCCCGGCCTCCTTGGCCTCCTTCGTCGCCTTGGTCTCGTGGACCGTCGTCGCGGGAAGGTCCTCGCTCATTCCCCGTCAACTCCCTTGCTGTCGAGGGACTTCGTCACGGCGTCCAGCAGGTCCTGCCAGGCCGCCTCGAACTTGGCCACGCCCTCCTGCTCCAGCTGCTCCACCACCTCGTCGTACGAGATGCCGAGCCGCTCCACGGCCGCGAGGTCGGCCCGGGCCTGGGCGTACCCACCGGTGACCGTGTCGCCCCGCACGTCGCCGTGGTCGGCGGCGGCGCGCAGGGTGGCCTCCGGCATCGTGTTCACGGTGCCGGGAGCGACCAGCTCCTCCACGTACAGGGTGTCCCGGAATGCCGGGTCCTTCACCCCGGTCGACGCCCACAGGGGACGCTGGGCGTTGGCACGGGCCCCGGCCAGCGCGGTGAACCGGTCGCCCGGCCGGGTCGCGGCGTCGGCGGAGCCGAACACGCTCTCGTACGCCTCGTAGGCCAGCCGCGCGTTGGCCAGCGCCGCCTTCCCCTTCAGGGCCAGGGCCTCGTCCGTGCCCAGCACCGTCAGCCGCTTGTCGATCTCGCTGTCGACCCGGGAGACGAAGAAGGAGGCCACGGAGTGGATGCCGGCGAGGTCCAGCCCGGCCGCCTGCGCCTGCTCCAGACCGGCGAGGTAGGCGTCCATGACCTCGCGGTAGCGCTCCAGCGAGAAGATCAGCGTGACGTTGACACTGATGCCGGCGCCGATGACCTCGGTGACCGCGGGGAGACCGGCCTTCGTCGCCGGGATCTTGATCATCACGTTGGGGCGGTCGACCAGCCAGGCCAGCTGACGCGCCTCGGCGACCGTGGCCCGCGTGTCGTGGGCGAGCCGCGGGTCGACCTCGATGGAGACCCGGCCGTCCCGCCCGCCGGTCGCGTCGAAGACCGGACGCAGCACGTCGGCGGCGGCGCGGACGTCGGCGGTGGTCATCATGCGGACGGCCTCGTCGACGGTGACGCCCCGGGTCGCGAGGTCGGCGAGCTGCTCCTCGTAGCCTTCGCCGGAGCCGATGGCGGCCTGGAAGATCGACGGGTTGGTGGTGACGCCGACGACGTGCTCCGTCCCGATGAGCTCGGCGAGGTTGCCGGACTCGATCCGCCGCCGCGACAGGTCGTCCAGCCAGATGGAGACGCCCGCCTCGGACAGGCGTCGCAGTGCTCCCGCGGTCGCGGTTGCTTCGGTCACAGTGATCATCTTCTCTTTCTGCTTGTCCGTGTGTCCGGCTCAGCCGCGGGCGGCGGCCAGGGACTCCCTGGCGGCGGCGGCCACGTGTTCGGCGGTGAAGCCGTACTCGGTGAACAGGGTCTTGGCGTCGGCGGAGGCGCCGAAGTGCTCCAGCGAGACGATGCGGCCCGCGTCGCCCACGAAGCGGTACCAGGTCAGGCCGATCCCGGCCTCCACGGCCACCCGGGCCCGCACGGCGGGCGGCAGTACGCTCTCGCGGTACTCGCGGGTCTGCTCCTCGAACCACTCCACGGACGGCATCGACACCACCCGCGTGGGCGTGCCCTCGGCCTCCAGCGCCTCCCGCGCGGCCACGGCGAGCTGGACCTCGGAACCGGTGGCGATCAGGATCACCTCCGGACTGTCCGCGGAGGCGTCGGCGAGGACGTAGCCGCCGCGTGCCGCGTCCGGGTTCGGCTCGTACGTCGGCACGCCCTGCCGGGTGAGGGCCAGACCGTGCGGGGCCGGGCGGGTGGAGTGCCGCTTGAGGATCTCCGCCCAGGCGATCGCGGTCTCGTTGGCGTCGGCCGGGCGGACCACGTTGAGGCCGGGGATGGCCCGCAGGGCGGCCAGGTGCTCGACCGGCTGGTGGGTCGGGCCGTCCTCGCCCAGGCCGACGGAGTCGTGCGTCCAGACGTACGTCACCGGGAGCTGCATGAGGGCCGACATGCGTACGGCGTTGCGCATGTAGTCGGAGAACACCAGGAAGGTGCCGCCGTAGACGCGGGTGTTGCCGTGCAGGGCGATGCCGTTCATCTCCGCCGCCATCGAGAACTCGCGGATGCCGAAGTGCACGGTGCGGCCGTACGGGTCGGCCTCCGGCAGCGGGTTGCCCGCGGGGAGGAAGGACGAGGTCTTGTCGATCGTCGTGTTGTTCGAGCCGGCCAGGTCGGCGGAGCCGCCCCACAGCTCCGGCAGTACGGGGCCGAGCGCCTGGAGGACCTTGCCGGACGCGGCGCGCGTGGCGACCGCCTTGCCGGTCTCGAACACCGGCAGGGTGTCCTCCCAGCCCTCGGGCAGCCGGCCCGCGACCACGCGGTCGAACAGCGCCGCGTGCTCGGGCCGGTCGTCCCGCCACGTGGCGATCCGCTTGTCCCAGGCGGCGTGCGCCTCGGTGCCCCGGTCCAGGGCACGGCGGGTGTGGGCGAGGACGTCGTCGGCGACCTCGAAGGACTTCTCCGGGTCGAAGCCGAGGACGCGCTTGGTGGCGGCGACCTCTTCCTCGCCGAGGGCGGAGCCGTGGGAGGCCTCGGTGTTCCGCGCGTTCGGGGCGGGCCACGCGATGATCGTGCGCATGGCGATGATGGAGGGGCGGCCGGTCTCCGCCTTCGCCGCCGTCAGGGCCGCGTACAGGGCGTGCACGTCGACGTCGCCGTTCTCGGCGGGCTCGACGCGCTGCACGTGCCAGCCGTAGGCCTCGTACCGCTTCAGCACGTCCTCGGAGAACGCGGTCGCGGTGTCGCCCTCGATGGAGATGTGGTTGTCGTCGTAGAGGAAGACGAGGTTGCCGAGCTTCTGGTGTCCGGCCATCGACGAGGCCTCGGCGGAGACGCCCTCCTGGAGGTCGCCGTCGGAGACGATCGCCCAGACGGTGTGGTCGAAGGGGGACTCGCCGGCCGGTGCCCCGGGGTCGAAGAGGCCGCGCTCGTAGCGGGCGGCCATTGCCATGCCGACCGCGTTGGCGACGCCCTGGCCGAGCGGCCCGGTCGTCGTCTCCACGCCCGCCGTGTGCCCGTACTCGGGGTGGCCGGGCGTCTTCGAGCCGTGCGTGCGGAAGGCCTTCAGGTCGTCCAGCTCCAGCTCGTACCCGGCGAGGTAGAGCTGGGTGTAGAGGGTCAGCGAGGTGTGACCGGGGGAGAGGACGAAGCGGTCACGGCCGGTCCACTCCGGGTCGGCCGGGTCGTGCCGCATCACCTTCTGAAAGATCGTGTACGCGGCGGGAGCCAGGGCCATCGCCGTGCCGGGGTGGCCGTTTCCGACCTTCTGCACCGCGTCGGCCGCGAGAATACGGGCCGTGTCGACGGCACGCCGGTCGAGTTCGGTCCATTCGAAGCGGTCCGCGCTGTCCACTGTGTGCGTGCTCATCTTCAAGAAATCCTCGATCGGAGCCGGGTAGCTGGTCTGACGTGTTCAAACTTAAAAGTCTGACTTTTGAGCGTGAAGGTCGTGGTGTGCCAGCCTTTGGTGAAACTGGGACACGCCCCGGCGCGCGGGCGCACGGGCGGGACGGCACGAGAAGGACATGGCGGACGAAAACCAACAAGACGGCGGCGGTGGCCCGAAGAGCGGCGACGGGATCAGAACGTTCCCCTTCCCGGTCGATCTCAGCCTCCTCGGGGTCGGCATGCAGGTGGGCCCCATGGGCGCCGGCCGCACCTGGCACGCGCACGCCCCGCTGCACCGCGTGCACCGCATCGACTTCCACGTCGTCATGCTCTTCACCGGCGACCCGGTCCGCCACATGATCGACTTCGCCGAGTACGAGGCGTCGGCCGGCGAGCTGCTGTGGATCCGGCCCGGACAGGTCCACCGCTTCTCGCCGGACAGCGAGTACCGCGGAACGGTGCTGACCATGCAGCCCGGCTTCCTGCCCCGCGCCACGGTGGAGGCCGCCGGCCTCTACCGCTACGACCTGCCGCCCCTGCTCCGCCCCGACGAGGCGCGGCTCGCCGGGCTCACCGCCTCCCTCGACCAGCTCCGCCGCGAGTACGAGGACGCCACCACCCTGCCGCTGAGCCTGCACACCGCCGTACTGCGCCACACGCTCTCCGCGTTCCTGCTGCGCCTCGCGCACCTCGCGGTCAGCTCGGCGCGGGAGGCGAGCCCGGGGGCGGCGTCCGGGGACACGACGTTCACCCTCTTCCGGGACGCCGTCGAGCGGGGCTTCCCCACCAACCACAGCGTCAGCGCCTACGCGGACACGCTCGGCTACTCCCGCCGCACCCTCGTCCGCGCGGTGCGCGCCGCCACCGGTCAGACGCCCAAGGGATTCATCGACAAGCGTGTCGTGCTGGAGGCGAAGCGGCTGCTCGCCCACACGGACATGCCGATCGGCCGGGTGGGTGCGGCGGTCGGCTTCCCGGACGCGGCGAACTTCTCGAAGTTCTTCCAGCAGCACACGGACCAGACGCCGGCGGCGTTCCGGGCGGAGCTGCGCTGACCGCGCGCGGGGAACAGGGGCTCCACGCGTGCGCGGAGCCCCTGTTCCTCCTGTGAGGGGGCCGGTCGCCGCTCAGCGGTGTGCCGGCTCCCGCAGCCGCGGGGCGGTGGCCTCCTCGCGCACCCCGAACCTCTCGTGCGCCCGGCGCAGCGGCTTCGGCGCCCACCAGGCGTGCCGCCCGAGCAGCGCCATGCTCGCCGGGACGAGCAGCATCCGTACGACCGTCGCGTCGATCAGCACCGCCAGGGTGAGGCCGAGCCCGATCTGCAGGATGGGGGAGAAGCCGCCCGTCATGAAGGCGCCGAACACCACGGCGAGGAGCAGCGCCGCACAGGTCACCACCCGGCCGGAGCGGCGCAGCCCGGTGACCACGGCCTCCCGGTCGCCGCCGCCTTGCTCCCGGGCCTCCCGCATCCGGGCCAGGATGAACAGCTCGTAGTCCATGGCGAGTCCGAACGCGATCGCGATGATCAGCGGCGGTGCCGTCAGACTCAGCGCGCCCAGCCCCTCCGCACCGACCAGCCCGGCCAGATGGCCGTCCTGGAACACCCAGACCACGGCGCCCAGCGCGGCGGCGAGACTGAGCAGCGTGGTCGCGATCGTGCGCAGCGGCAGCAGCACCGACCCGGTGAACGCGAACAGCAGCACGAAGATCCCGGCCAGCACGGTCAGCGCGGCCCAGGGCGCCCGGTCGGCCAGCATCTGCCGGAAGTCGACCAACTGGGCGGCGGTGCCGGTGACCTGGACGGGCGCGTCGCCGCGCAGGTCGCGTACCCGCTCGACCAGTGCGGTGGCCGCGGCTCCGTCGACCGTGCCGGCCGGCCGCAGTTCGAGCACGGTCGTACCACCGGGCAGCTCACGGCGCTCGGTGCCCGGCGCGAGCGTGCCGATCCGGTCGGCCGTCGCGTGGTCCGTGCCGGGCCGCAGGACCACGGTGACCGGCGAGACGCCCGTGCCCGGCGGGAAGTGCGCCTCCACGGCGTCGTACAACTGCCGTGCCTCGGTGCTCCCGGGGAGTTGCCGCGCGTCCCCGATGTTGATGCGCATCCCCGTGACGGGCAGCGCCAGCACCAGCAGGGCCGGGACCGCGACCGCCAGGACGGCCACCCGCCGACGGGCGGCGAAGCGGGCCAGGCGGGCGAAGAGCCGGCCCTCCTCGCCCTCCGGCCGGGCCTTGGCCGGGGCGATCCGCCCGCCGAACCGGGCCAGCAGCGCGGGCAGCAGGGTCAGCGCGGCGAGCATGTCGACGACGACGACCGCGGCCACCGCCAGGCCCATGCTGCGCAGGAAGGTGCTCGGGAAGACCAGCAGCCCGGCCAGGCTCACCGCCACCGTCAGCCCGGAGAACAGCACGGTCCGCCCGGCCGCCGCCACGGTGCGGTGCACGGCCTCCACCACGTCCGGGACCTCCCGGCGCTCTTCGCGGAAGCGGACCAGCATCAGCAGGGCGTAGTCCACGGCGAGGCCCAGCCCCAGCATCGTCGTGACCTGGATCGCGTAGACGGAGATGTCGGTGAACTGGCTGAACGCGAACAGGCCGAGGAAGGCGCCCGCGATGCCCGCCACCGCGACCAGCAGCGGCAGCCCGGCCGCGCGCAGCCCGCCGAAGACGACCAGCAGCAGCACCAGTACGACCGGCAGCGAGATCAACTCGGCGTTCTTCACGTCCTCCTGGGCGCGTTCGCCGAGCTGTTCGCCGAGCAGCGGTCCGCCGCTGACGTGGACCGCGGACGCGTCGATGCCGTGCAGCCGCCCGGCCGCCGCCGCCACCGCGTCCTGTTCGGCCTCGTCCCCCAGACCGCCCTCGAACTCGACGGGGACGATCAGCGCCCGCCCGTCCTCGGCGACCAGACCGCGCGTGGCGTACGGGTCGGGCACGGCGGCGACGCCGGCGAGCTCCCGCAGGTCGGCGACGGCCCGGCCCACCTCGGCGCGCACGGCGGGGCCGGTGACGGCGGCGGCCTCGACGACGGCGGTGATCGACTCGCCGGACGGGTCGAGGCCGTCCAGGTACTCGGCGGCCACCTCCGACTCGGTGCCGGGGACGTCGGGCACGTCGTCGGAGAGCTTCCCGAAGACGCCCGTGCCGAGGCCGAAGCCGAGCAGCAGGAACACGCCCCACAGGAGCATCACGGTCAGCGGGCGGCGGGTCGCCGCCCGGGCGAGTGTGGACAGCACGGTCCCTCCCGGCGGTGGTCGTACGGCATGGGACGCGTCCGACGCGCGACGCGTCGGTGGCATCGCCAACAGACTGGTGCCGGGAGGTGTGCCGCCGGATCGCCGGGGAGAGCGGTTTGCCCGGCTCGCCCGTGCGGGGGAGACGGGCGCCCGCCTCACCCGTCAGGGGGAGCCCGGGGCGACCAGGCCGGACTCGTAGGCGCAGATCACCGCCTGCACCCGGTCCCTGAGACCGAGCTTGCCCAGCACGTTGCTGACATGGGTCTTGACGGTGTGCTCGCTCACGAACAGAGTCGTGGCGATCTCGGAGTTGGACAGCCCGCGCGCCAGCAGCCGCAGCGTCTCCACCTCGCGGGCGGTCAGTACCTCCAGGCGCCGCGGGGTGGCGTCGGGGACGGCCTCCTCCCGCCGGCGGCGCACGATGTCCGCGACCAGCCGGCGCGTCACCGCGGGCGCCAGCAGCGAGTCGCCGGCCGCGACCACCCGCACCGCGTGCACCAGGTCGTCCCGGCGCACGTCCTTGAGCAGGAAGCCGCTGGCACCCGCGTACAGCGCCTCGTACACGTACTCGTCCAGGTCGAAGGTGGTCAGCATGACGACCTTGCAGGCCGACCGCGCGCACACCCGCCGGGCCGCCTCCAGGCCGTCCATGACCGGCATGCGGATGTCCAGGAGCAGTACGTCGGGCGCCCGCGCCTCGACCGCGGCGACCGCCCCGGCGCCGTCCCCGGCCTCGGCGACGACCTCGATGTCGGGCTGCGCCTCAAGGATCATGCTGAACCCGCTGCGGACCAGCTCCTGGTCGTCGGCGACGACCACCCGGATGCTCACCCGAGCCCCGTCCGCCGTCCGGCCCCGACCGGCAGGCGCACGGCGACGCGGAAGCCGCCGTCCGGTCCGCCGCCGGTGACGGCGTCGCCCCCGCAGGCGGCGGCCCGCTCCCGGATGCCGATCAGCCCGTGCCCGCCGCCGTCCCCGGGCGCCGGGGACGGCCCCCGCCCGTCGTCCGTCACCGTCAGGGTCACCTCGTCATCCCCCCAGTCGAGTCCGACCGTCGCGGAGGAAGCGTACGCGTGCTTGACTGTGTTGGTGAGTGCCTCCTGTGTGATCCGGTAGGCGGCGACCCCGGTGTCCGGCGGCAGCGGCCGCGGCTCGCCCGTCACGCGCAACTCCACGCGCAGCCCGGTCGACTCGGTGACCTGCCGGACCAGGCCGGACAGTCCGTCCACGCCCGGCTGCGGCAGCCGCCGCGGCCCGGCGTCCGGCTGCTCCTCGTTCAGCACGCCGAGGATGCGCCGCAGTTGGGCCATGGCGTCCCGCCCCGTGCCCGCGATCGCGTCGAACGCGGCCTCCGCCCGTGCGGGATCACTGCGCACCACCACCGGCCCCGCCTCGGCCTGTACCACCATCAGGCTCACCGCGTGCGCCAGGATGTCGTGCATGTCACGGGCGATCCGGGCGCGTTCCCGCGCCGCGGCCCGCGCGGTGTCGGCGGCCCGCTCGCGCTCCAGCCGCCGGGCCCGGTCCTCCAGTTCGGCCGTGTAGGCACGCTGTGTCCGGGCGAGCACGCCGAGGGCGTAGGCGCCCACGATGCTGAGCAGCTGGAAGGCGTACTCGAAGGGATCGGCGTCCTCGTTGTGCCGGATGGTGACGGCCACCCCGATGAGCCAGCCCGCCAGCATCAGCCGCCGCTGCCAGGGCCGGCCGAGGGCGGCCAGCGTGTACAGGACGACGAACCCGCCGTACATCAGGTCGGGCGGCGGCGCGTGGTACACCGCCTGCGCGGGGGTGGCCACCGACACGGCACAGGCCGTCGCGAAGGGCGCCGCGCGCCGCCACACCAAGGGCACCGCCGTGGCCGCCCCGAGCAGCCAGCCCTGCAAGGAGAGCGGGTCGTCCCCCTCGTCGGGGAACAGCCACTGCAGGGAGACGGCGAACAGGACCAGCACGGCGACGGCCGCGTCGACGGCGTACGGATGCGTCGTGCGCAGCCGGGCGACGACGGGGGCGAACGCGGTGAACGGATACCGGGAGAGCGGGGACCGGTGGAACGGCGGCCGGGCGGGCATGGGCGGCTCCTCAGGCAAGGGCCGTCCCAGTATCGGGGGCTCCCGGGGGTGCGTCCTCACCGGTGCGAGGGATATTCGGTGCCGGGCATCCGGTAGGCGGCCGATCCGGAGCGGCGGTCCTCCCGCCATGCGACGGTCAGTCCGTCAGGCGGTCCTCGCCGGCCGGCTGTCCCGGGCGCCACCCCAGCGCCCGTGACATCCCCCGCCCGGCCAGTCGGACGGCGGGCACCAGCGCCGGCACCCGCGCGCCCGCGTACGGGACGACGACCGAGACGGCCGCGGTCACCGCGCCGTCCGGGCCGTACACCGGAGCGGCCACCGACAGGGCGTCGTCCGTGACCTGCCGGTCGCTCACCGCGGTGCCGGTGCGCCGCACCTCGGCCAGCACCCGGCGCAGCCGGGCCGGATCGGTCAGGGTGTACGGGGTGAACGAGGCCAGCGGGCCCGCGAGGTAAGCCTCCTGGTACTCGGGCCCGGCGAACGCGAGCAGGGCGAGGCCGACCCCGGTGGCGTGCAGCGGCCAGCGGGTGCCGACGCGGATGTGCACGCCGACCGACGACCGGGCCGCCAGCCACTCGGTGTAGACGACCTCGTCGCCGTCCCGCACCGCCAGCTGCACGTTCTCGTGCGTCGCCTCGTACAGGTCCTCGAGATACGGCAGCGCGACCTGCCGCAGGGCGAGACCGCGCGGGGCGAGTGCGGCGATCTCCCAGAGCCGCAGCCCCACGTGGTACACGCCCGACTCGTCCCGCTCCAGTGCGCCCCACTCGGTCAGCGCACCCACCAGCCGGTGCGCGGTGGTCAGGCTCAGCCCGGCCCGGCGGCCGATGTCGGTCAGGCACAGCGCCGGATGCTCGTGGTCGAACGCGGCGAGCGCGGACAGCAGCCGGTCGGCCGCGGTGGGGGGACCCCCACGCGCACGGTGCCGGGCGTGGGGGAGCGGCCGGGGCCGGGGGACGGCGGTCATGGCGGGGCACCTCCTCGGGACGGGCGGGGCGGCGTTGCGGCAGAGCGTACGGTCCGCGCCGGGCTTCGCACAGGGGTGCCGGGGTCGGCCGGAAGCCGGGCCGGACGTGCCATGATCGGCGCCGGACGCACATGGGCCGGCGACGGAGGGGTACGGGCGTGAGGCTGACGATTCTGGGCGGCGGCGGATTCCGGGTGCCGCTCGTGTACGGGGCGCTCCTCGGGGACCGCGCCGACGGCAGGGTGACCGACGTCGTCCTGCACGACCTCGACGCGAACCGGCTGTCGGCGGTGACCCGGGTGCTGGCCGAGCAGGCGGCGGGGGTGCCGGACGCGCCGGCCGTCACCGCCACGACCGACCTGGACGAGGCCCTGCGCGGCGCCGACTTCGTCTTCTCCGCGATCCGCGTCGGCGGCCTGGAAGGGAGGGCCGAAGACGAGCGGGTGGCGCTCGCCGAGGGGGTCCTCGGGCAGGAGACGGTCGGTGCGGGCGGCATCGCCTACGGGCTGCGGACCGTGCCGGTCGCCGTCGACATCGCGCGCCGGGTGGCCCGGCTGGCGCCGGACGCCTGGGTCATCAACTTCACCAACCCGGCCGGTCTGGTCACCGAGGCCATGTCCCGGCACCTCGGCGACCGCGTCATCGGCATCTGCGACTCGCCGGTCGGCCTCGGCCGCCGCATCGCCCGTGTGCTGGGCGCCGACCCGGACCGGGCCTTCATCGACTACGTCGGGCTCAATCACCTCGGCTGGGTCCGCGGCCTCCGCGTCGCCGGCCGGGACGAACTCCCGCGGCTGCTCGCCGACCCCGCGCTGCTCGGCTCCTTCGAGGAGGGCCGGCTCTTCGGCCCCGAGTGGCTGCGCTCGCTCGGCGCGGTCCCCAACGAGTACCTGCACTACTACTACTTCAACCGCGAGACCGTCCGCGCGTACCAGGAGGCCGACCGCACCCGCGGCGCGTTCCTCCGCGACCAGCAGGCACGCTTCTACGAGCGGATGCGCCACGAGGACGCCCCCGCGCTGGCCACCTGGGACCGCACCCGCCACGAACGCGAGGCCACCTACATGGCCGAGAACCGGGAGACGGCGGGCGCCGGCGAGCGCGAGGCCGACGACCTGTCCGGCGGCTACGAGAAGGTGGCGCTGGCGCTGATGAGGGCCGTCGCCCGCGACGAGCGCGCCACCCTGATCCTCAACGTCCGCAACCGCGGCACGCTGTCCGCCCTCGACGCCGACGCCGTGATCGAGGGCCCGTGCCTGGTCGACGCGAACGGCGCCCACCCGGTGGCCGTGGACCCGCTGCCGGCCCACGCCACGGGCCTGGTCTGCGCCGTCAAGGCGGTGGAACGGGAGGTCCTGGCGGCGGCCGACTCGGGCTCCCGGGCCTCGGCGGTCCGCGCCTTCGCCCTGCATCCCCTGGTCGACTCGGTCAACGTCGCCCACCGCCTCGTCGAGGGCTACACGGCGGTCCATCCGGGCCTGGCGTATCTGCGGTAGGGCCCCGGCACGCCGGCCCCGCAGCCGCCCTCCAGGGCGGCAGTTGCCGCACGGCACGGGGAGCGGGGCAGCGGGTGCGGTGGGCGAGTCAGGCGGTGCTCGCGGACGGGCTGCTCGGTGCTTGGCGGCCGGTCGCCCGGTACTTGCGGGCCGGTCGCCGGGGGAGCCCGGGGTCTGCCCGTCCCCGCGCGGAGCGCCTACGCGGGGGCGCCGGCCGCCGGGTCGGGGGCGACGGCGCCGGCCGGGGTGGTGCGCGGCGCGGCGGGCGACCGGCGGGGCACGGGCGCCGGGGGCGGGGCGGCGGTGAGGTCCGTGCGCGGGTGGGGCACGGGGACCGGGCGCAGCGGACGCGGTCCGGACACCACCGAGTAGTCCTGGCCCAGGAAGGGCGGTGTCACCTCCCCCGGATCGTCCCCGAGGGCCAGCCGGACCGCCGCCCACGGCGCGTTGATCCCGCACAGCGCCAGCTGGTGCAGCCCCCCGGCCGGGCGCGTGTTGACGTCCATCAGCACCGGCCGGTCCCCGTACATCCGGAACTGCACGTTGGACAGGTGGTGCAGCCCGAACGTCTCGGCGATCCGCCGGGCCGGGGCCAGCCACTGCTCCTGGAGGGTGAACCCGCGGCGGCGGCCGTTCTTGGTGCGGCCCACGGCCATGCGCACACGGTTGTCGGGACCGGTGAGGCAGTCCACCGACACCTCCGGCTCCTCCAGCCGCGGCATCACCAGCCAGTCGACGGGTTCCTCGGCCGCCCGCAGCGCCTCGACGACCAGGGGCAACGGGACGTACGGGCTCGGGAAACCGTTCAGGTGCGTGAGCGAGAAGGGGTCCCGGGAGACCGTCCGGAAGCCCACGCCGCCCGCGCCGGAGGCCGGCTTGAAGCAGGCCTGGTGGCCGTGCGCCTCCAACTCCTCCACGGCGGCCACGAGCTCGTCGGCCGTGCGCACCCGCCACCACGGTGGCACCGGCACACCGACCGCCCGGACCGCCTCGTAGGCGATCACCTTGTCCTGGAAGACCGCCACGGCCTCGGGCGGCGGCGCCAGCAGGGCCGTGCCGGCCGCCTCGAACTCCGCGCGGTGGGCGACGATCGCCGTCTGGTGCAGACGGGGGACGAACACGTCGATGCCGCGCCGCGCACACTGGTCCAGCGCGAACTCGACGTAGGCCGCCGCGGACAGGCCCTCCGGCTCCAGGTCCGCGGTGTCGGCGGCGGCCAGCACGGGGGAGTCCGGGTCGCCGTGCGTGGCGTGGATCTCGACGGCCCGGTCGGCGGGATTTCGCCGCAGCTGATCCATGAAGAAGACGTTCTCCGCGTACGTGCGGTTGAGCCAGACGCGTACGGGAGAAACCATGCAGGCCGCCTTTCACGGTTCGCGGGCAGGGCGGAGCGGGCCGTGCCCGGCCAGGGGGTTGGAGGGACACCGAGCCGCCCTGCGCGAAGGGTGAATCGGGGCGGTGGTGTTGGGGCGATCATAGGGGTACGCACGCCTGCGAGTGCAAAGTGCGCCACTCGGGCCCCACAGCGCCGGGGCGGGGCGGCCAGAAGCCCCCGGCCGGACCCGGCGGGATTCGCTTGTGACCGGTGCCGGGATGTGATCTCGTGACATCGAACGCGCGTCCGGAAGGAGTGGGTATGGCGTCGGCGACCGGTGGCCCGAGGAGCATGTGGGCCATCAGCGACCTGCACATCGGATATCCGGACAACCGCGCGCTCGTGGAGGGGATGCGTCCCGGCACCGACGACGACTGGCTCCTGGTGGCCGGCGACGTGGCGGAGACCGTCTCCGACATCCACTGGGCGCTCGGCACCCTCGCGGACCGCTTCCGCCGGGTCGTGTGGGCCCCCGGCAACCACGAACTGTGGACCCACCCCAAGGACCCCGTCACGCTGCGCGGCGCCGCCCGCTACGAGCACCTCGTCGAAGTGTGCCGGGACCTGGGCGTGACGACGCCCGAGGACCCCTACCCCGTGTGGGACGGGCCCGGCGGCCCGGCGGTGGTCGCGCCGCTCTTCCTGCTGTACGACTACTCGTTCCTGCCCGCCGGATGCGCCACCAAGCACGAGGGACTGGCCTACGCCCACGGCACCGGCATCGTGTGCAGCGACGAGTTCCTGCTGCACCCCGACCCCTACCCGAGTCGCGAGGCCTGGTGCCGGGCGCGCGTCACCGAGACCGAGCGCAGGCTCGCGGGGCTCCCCGACGGCCTGCCGGCCGTCCTCGTCAACCACTACCCGCTGGACCGGCACCCCACCGAGGTCCTGTGGCACCCGGAGTTCGCCATGTGGTGCGGCACCCGGCTGACCGCCGACTGGCACCGCAGGTTCCGGGTCGACACCATGGTCTACGGTCATCTGCACATCCCCCGGACCACCTGGCGCGAGGGGGTCCGCTTCGAGGAGGTGTCGGTGGGCTATCCCCGTGAATGGCGCAAGCGGAGCGGACCGCCGGGCGAGCTGCGCCGCATCCTGCCCTCGCCGGCCCGGCAGGAGGCGGCCGGGTGATCGAGGAACTGCTGCCCGACACGGTCGCCACCGTCGAGGCCCACGGCGACGACGACGCGGATCACCTGCCCCTCTTCCCGGAGGAGGAGCCGCTCGTGGCGCGGGCGGTCGCCAAGCGCCGCCGGGAGTTCACCGTGGTGCGGTCCTGCGCCCGCCGGGCCATGGCGAAGCTGGGCGTGCCCGCGCGGCCCGTGCTCAACGGCGAGCGAGGGGCGCCCATCTGGCCCGAGGGGCTGACCGGAAGCATGACCCACTGCGACGGCTACTGCGCCGCCGCGCTCGTCCGCGTCACCGATCTCGCCTCCCTGGGCATCGACGCCGAGCCCGACGGGCCGCTCCCGGAGGGCGTCCTGCCCGCCGTCTCCCTGCCCACGGAGGCGGAGCGGCTGCGCCCACTGGCCCGGGAGCATCCCGGTGTCCACTGGGACCGGCTGCTGTTCAGCGCCAAGGAGGCCGTCTACAAGACGTGGTTCCCCCTCACCGGACGGTGGCTGGACTTCACCGAGGCCGACATCGAGATCACCGTGGACCCGGGCGACCCGCGCCGCGGCACCCTGCGCGCCTCGCTCCTGGTGCCGGGACCGACCGTGGGCGGCCGGCGCCTGTCCGGTTTCGACGGCCGCTGGACGGCCCGGCACGGCCTGGTCGCCACGGCCGTGACGGCCCCGCACGCCTGACCCGTCAGGACGCTCGCGGCATCCGGCCCGTCAGCTCGTCGGGCACCAGCTCCGCAGCAGCCGGAAGAACGCCTCCTCGTTCCCCGCCAGCCCCGCGGCCCGCAGCGCCTGCTCGGCCTCGGCCAGTACGGAGGGCGGTACGACGGCGGGCCGGGGCGCACCGGCCGGTCCCGGCGCGGCGTCGAACCCGGCCCGTACGGTGTGCAGCAGCCGCAGGTAGGCCTGTACGGCCGTGCGCTCGTGATCGGTCAGTACGGCGGTGGTCATCGGTCGGCTCTCCCCACAACGACGTCAGCGGTCACGCGCCCCCGCCCCCGGCGGCGGCACATGCCCAGCTTGCCGCCCACCACTGACAATCGCGGCGAGCCGCGCCCCGCGCCCGGCACGAGCCGGTCGAGGCATCAGCCCGGGTAGCCCAGCGACGCGCCGATCCGGCCCGCCAGGTGGTCCCGCTGCACCGGGCCGCGCAGCGGCGAACCGTCCAGCCACGTCCGGCACTTGCTGGCCAGCAGCAGCCCGAAGGACTCCGCCTCCTTCTCCTCGGCGAGGTCGAAGCGGGAGCGTGCGGCGACCGCGCGCACCGTGGCGCGCAACGCCTCCTCGTCCGGGTCCGGGCCGGCCCCGTCCAACAGCCGGGCCGCGACCCCACCGCCCTCGAAGTGGTGGCCGTGGTGCCCGGCCTGCATGTGCCACAGCTCGTGCCCCAGGATCACCAACTGGTGGTCCGGCGCGGTGCGTTCCTCGACCACGACCAGATCCTGCTCGGCCATGTCGAGCCACAGGCCGCTGGCCGTCCCCGGTGGAAAGGCGGCCGTGCGGTACACCACCGGACGGCCCCGGCGCCTGCTCATCGCCCCGCACAGCGCCGCGTACAGCTCGGCGGGCGGCGCGGGGGCGGGGAGCGTCAGCTCCTCGACCAGCTCACCGCACAGGCGGCGCATCTCCTTGCCGATGCCCACGTGTCTCCCCACACTCACGACTCGGGCCGCTTGACGCTCTCCAGGAGCATGTCCAGCCACTCGGCGACCTTGTCGCGGTGCTGGTCGGTGGGCAGTTGGGCGGCCCGCCAGGCGATGCCGCGCACGCCGTGGTCCTGGAGCAGCCGCTCCAGCGGGTCCTCGGCGGCGGCCGTCGCCGCCCGCTCCCGGTCGGCGAGCTGCTGCAGCAGTTCCTGCTCGGTGTGCTGGAGCGCGACCGCCAGCGCCTCGGGGTCCTCGGCGGTCAGGAAACCCGCGTGCACCCGGAAGAAGCGCTGGATGGCGTCGCAGTGCTCCATGGTGGGCCGCCGGTCGCCGTTGATGAGGGCACCCGCCTGCTGCCGGGACATGCCGGCGCCGTCGGCGATCTCCTGCTGGGTGTACCTGCGGCCGTTGGGCTTGAGCCGGGTGCGACGCAGCAGGTCCAGGCGCTGTACGAAACGGGCCTGCACATCGGGCTCCCCGGCGGGCCGGCCGCTCAGCAGCGCCGCGGCCACGGACTCGGGAACGCCGGACGCGGCGGACAGGCGGCCGATGTCGAAGACCTCCGCGGGAGGCACGCCGAGCCGCTCCGCGAGTGCGGTGACGCGGGCGACGACGGCGGGCAGCGCGGCCGTCGGCAGGGCGCCCGGACCCTCGAAGCCATCCGTCACCGACAGCTCTCCTACCTCTCTCACAGGCCTCACAGGCTTCTCACAAGCGGTTGCCGTGAACTTCCCGGAGAGTAACCTGCCGCTCGAACTCACATCCAGGTCTCGCCACAACTGTGGCCTATTTCAGCCGTCAACAGGCACGAAATGCCACGATAGTTGACACGCCTCGCGTCGGGGCACCAGGATCGGGACGCCGCGAGAAGGCCGCATAGGCAAGAGGGGTGACCTCCCGATGGCATTTCAGGCAGGAGGGCAGCGGCCGGCGCCGCGGCCCGCTCCCGCGACCCCCGAGGTCCAGGCGTATCTCCAGGACTACACGACGTTCCTGGAGGCCGTCCCCTTCCCTTCCTTCGTCGTCGACCACCGCTGGGACGTGGTGCTGACCAACGGCGCCTTCCGGACACTCTTCCAAGGTGCCGGACCGCACGCGACGGCGATGCCGGGCGACAACTTCCTCCGGTTCGTCCTGTTCCACCCGGACGCGTCCGCGGTCCTCGGGGACCACGAGTCGAGCTGGTGCCTGCCCATGCTGGCGCACTTCGCCGCGGCCCTGGAGCGGTACGGCCACGACCCCGGCCTGCAGGCCGTCCGCCGCGACATCGCCCAGGACCCGATCATGGAGGCCGCCTACCGCCAGGGCCTGCCGCACTGGGTCCGTGCCGTCGGCGCGGAGGCCGTCGAGCACGACGGCGCCGTACGGCCGCTGCACCACCCCGACCCGCGCCGGGGCACCACCGAGTGCCGGGTCGTGGTGGAGACGCCCAGGGTCCTGGCGGAGCTGGGCTACAGCCGCCTGACCCTGGTCCTGCGCGAGCCGCGCCGCACCCCGCCCCGTCTCGCACGCCCCCGCCGCACCGCGGCCCACCTGAGAGTGGTCTCCTCCTCCGAGTGACCGAGGGACGGTCACCGCCGCGGCGGGTCCGGCTTGACCGGCCGCTCCGCACCGCGCTTCGCCGCCTGGATCTGCTCGTACACATGGGTGCGCAGCTCGGCGAAGCGCGGGGCCACCCGGGTGTGCACCTGATCCCGCCCGTCCGGCAGGTCGACCCTCAGCTGCTCCCGGACGACGGTGGGGGAGGCGGACAGCACGACCACCCGCTCGCCCAGGTAGACGGCTTCGTCGATGTCGTGCGTGACGAACAGGATCGTCACCGAGCGCTCCCGCCACAGCCGCCGCACCAGGTCCTCCAGGTCGGCGCGGGTCTGCGCGTCCACCGCCGCGAACGGCTCGTCCATCAGCAGCACTTCGGGCTCGTAGGCCAGCGCCCGCGCGATGGCCACCCGCTGCTGCATGCCCCCGGACAGCTGCCACGGGTACGCCCCGGCGGCGTCCGAGAGCCCCACCGAGGCGAGGGCGTCCGCGACCAGCTCACCGCGCCGCGCCCTGCCCAGGTTCTTCTGCTTCAGCGGCAGTTCGACGTTCTCGCCGACCCGCATCCACGGGAACAGGCTCCGCCCGTACTCCTGGAAGACGAACGCCATGCCGTCGGGCGGGCCGTCCACCCTCCGCCCGGCCAGCAACACCTCACCGGCCGTCGGCCGCAGCAGCCCGCCGACGCACTTCAGCAGCGTCGTCTTGCCGCAGCCGGACGGGCCGACCAGGCACACCAGTTCCCCGGCCGCCACCGAGAAGGTCAGGTCCCGCACCGCCTCGACGCGCCGCCCGGATCCCTCGTACACCTTGTTCAGGCCGCGTACCTCGAGCATGGACCGCCCTTTCAGGAGCTTCGGCCGGACCGCCGGGCGGCGGCGCGCAGACCGTGGTACCAGCCGAGCGCCCGCCGCTCGACCAGCTGGAACAGGACCGAGAGTACGAAGCCGAGCAGACCGAGCAGCAGGATGCCGGTCCACATACCGGGGATCGCGAACGAACGCTGGAACTGCACGATGGTGAAGCCCAGCCCGTTGCTGGCCGCGAACATCTCGCTGATCACCATCAGGATGATGCCGATCGACAACGCCTGGCGCAGACCCGCGAAGATCTGCGGGCTCGCCGAGCGCAGCACCACGTGCCGCAGCCACGCCACACCCGTGATGCCGTACGAGCGGGCCGTCTCCGCCGTCACCGCGTCGACCGCCCGGACCCCTTCCACCGTGTTGAGCAGCACCGGCCACACACAGCCGGCCGCGATGACGACGATCTTCATCGTGTCGCCGATGCCCGCGAACAGCATGATCACCGGCACCAGCACCGGCGGCGGCACCGCCCGCAGGAACTCAAGCACCGGCTCGCACACCGCCCGCACCCGCCGGTGGGAGCCCACCAGGGTGCCGAGCGCCACGCCCACGACGGCCGCGAGCGCGTAGCCCGCCGCGAGCCTGAGCACGCTGGGCAGCACGTCCCCGCGCCACCGCTCACCGGTCCAAACCTCCGGGAAGGTCTCCAGGATGGTGCCGAGCGGCGGCCAGTACACGTCCTCGCTGCCGGCCGAGGAGACCCACCACACCGTCACCAGCACGGCCGGCAGCGCGCACACGTGCACCAGCCGCAGCAGCACGCGCCTCACACCGCCACCTCCCCGCGCACCGACTGGTGCCAGGCCAGCGCCCGCCGCTCCACCGTCCGGGCCCCGACGTTGATCAGCAGCCCCAGCAGACCGGCGACCACGATCAGCGCGTACATCTCGGGCACCGCCTGCGAGGTCTGCGCCACCGCGATCCGGGCACCCAGTCCCGGTGCGCCGATGACCAGTTCGGCGGTGATGGCGAGGATCAGCGCGACGGCCGCCGCGAGGCGCACGCCCGTCATGACATAGGGCAGCGCGGTCGGCCACAGCACGTGCCGGACCCGCGCCCAGGTGCCGAGGCCGTAGGACCGCGCCGTCTCCTCGGCGACCGGGTCGACGTCCCGCACCCCGTACAGGACCTGGATCAGCACCTGCCAGAAGGCGGCGTACACGACCAGGAGCAGCACCGACCTCAGCCCGGCGCCGTACAGCAGCACCGCCAGCGGGATCAGCGCCACCGACGGGATCGGGCGCAGGAACTCGATCGTGGACGCCGTCACCTCGCGCAGGTACGGCACCACCGAAAGGGCCACCCCCGCGACGATGCCGGCCACGGCCGCGATCGCCAGGCCCAGAGCCCAGCCGGTGAGGGTGTCGCCGAGCGCGGCCCAGAAGGCGCCGTCCCCGAGCTCCGTGCCGAGCGCGTCGGCGATGCGGCTGGCCGGCGGGAAGTACTCCTCCTTCACCAGGCCGAGCCGCGGCACCGCCTCGCCGAGGCCGAGGAAGACCGCGAGCCCGGCCGCCCCGAGGGCGGCGTCGGAGGCCCTCACGGCAGCAGCTCGTCCAGGTCCGGCGCCTTCTCGAACAGGCCGTCCGCCTCGCCGAGTTTCGCCAGCTCCTCGATGGCGGCGCGGTTGGGCTCGGCCGGCCATTTCGGCAGGGTCACCTTCGCCAGCACGTCCGCCGGGATCTTCGTGTACGTGGTGACGATCTCGCGCACCTCGTCGGGGTGGGAGTCGGCGTACGCCAGCGACTCGGCGGTGGCCTCCTGGAACTTCTTCACCGTCTCCGGGTTCTCCTGCGCGTACCGGGTGGAGGTGAAGTACATGGCGACCGTCAGCTCCGGCGCTATGTCCACCATGGGGGAGGCGATCTCCCGGCCGCCCTGGTCCTTGATCGTGGCCAGCGCCGGTTCCACCACCATCGCCGCGTCGACGCGGCCGGCGTCGAGCGCGGCCGGCATCTGGTCGAAGGCCAGCTCGACCAGCTCCACCTCGTCCGGGTCGCCCCCCGCCTCGCGCACCGAGGCCCGCACCGCGGTCTCGTTGATGTTCTTCAGCGTGTTGATGGCGACCTTCTTGCCCTCCAGCTCCTTCGGCGACTTGACCGGGCTGTCGCCCTTGACGGTGAGCGCCTCGAAGTCCTCGCCCACCACACCGGTCGAGGCGATGCCGTTGGCCACCGCCTTCACCGGCACGTCGTTGGACTGGGCGATCATGAGGGAGGTCGTGTTGCTGAAGCCGAACTGGAACTGGCCGCTCACCACACCGGGCACGATCGCCGCGCCGCCCTGCGCGCTGGAGAACTCGAGCTTCAGCCCGCGTTCTGCGAAGAAGCCCTTCTTCTGCCCCAGGTACAGGGGCGCCACGTCGACGATGGGGATGAGGCCCACCTTCACCGTGGTGGTGCCGCCGGCGCCCAAGGACCCGGAGTCGTCCGGCCCCCCGGAGCCGGACGAGCCGCACGCCGTCGCGGCGGCCAGGACGGACACGGCCGTGAGGCCGGTGAACAGACGACGCATGACTCCCCCTGTGGGACCGGACCAGGTACTCCGACAGGCTGTGCGCAGACAGCACGAACGTGCTCAGCGGGAACGTAGGGCCCGCGCCGAGTTCCGGTCAATGCCCTTGCACACAAGGCCTGTTGACGACCGCGGTGGCGGTCGTTGACAGTGCGAGTCGTGCACTCGTAGCGTGCGCACACCGTACGGCCGTCCGTGCCGTACGTCCTGCCGTGAGGCTTTCGCCGGAGGCCAGATGCCCGATGCAGCCCGCGCACCCCACTTCGTACGGTCCTTCGAGCGGGGCCTCGCCGTCATCCGCGCCTTCGACGCCGACCGTCCGGCGCTCACCCTGAGCGAGGTCGCCCGTGCCTCGGAGCTGACCCGCGCGGCGGCCCGCCGCTTCCTGCTCACCCTGGCCGACCTCGGCTACGTCCACACCGACGGCCGGCTCTTCCGGCTCACCCCGCGCGTGCTGGAGCTCGGCTACGCATACCTGGCCGGCTTCACACTGCCGCAGATCGCCGAACCGCACCTGGAGCAACTGGTCGGCCAGGTACGGGAGTCGTCCTCGCTGTGCGTCCTGGACGGCGACGACGTCGTGTACGTCGCGCGGGTGCCGACCAGCCGCATCATGACCGCGTCGATCACGGTCGGGACCCGCTTCCCGGCCCACCTCACCTCCGTGGGCCGGGTGATCCTCGCCGACCTGCCGGACGCCGAGATCGAGACCCGGCTGGGCCGGGCCGACCTGCGCCCGCACACCGCCCGCACCCTCACCTCGGCGGATGCCCTGCGCGCGGAACTGCGCCGGGTGCGCCGGCAGGGCTACTCCCTCGTCGACCAGGAACTGGAGGACGGCCTCAGGTCGGTCGCCGCGCCGGTGCGGGACCGGGACGGAGCCGTGGTGGCCGGCGTGAACATCGCCGTGCACGCCGGCCGCAACTCCGTGGAGTCCGTACGCCGGGACCTGCTGCCCCACCTGCTGGCGACGGTCGCCCGGATCGACGCCGACCTCCGGATCACCGGCGCGGGCGTCACAGGTCCAGCACCAGCCGCCGGCCACGGCAGCGCGACACACAGATGAGCATCGTCTCCCCGGCGGCCCGTTCCTCGTCGGTGAGCACCGAGTCCCGGTGGTCCGGCACGCCCTCGACGACGTCGGTCTCGCAGGTGCCGCAGGTGCCCTCGGTGCAGGAGTACAGCACCTCCACCCCGGCCCCGCGCACGGCGTCCAGCACGGAGACGCCGGGCGGCACGGCGACCGTGCGCCCGCTGCGCGCCAGTACGACGTCGAACTCCTCGTCCGGGGCGGCCGGTACGGGCTCCCTCGGGCTGAACCGCTCCACGCGCAGGACGCCGGGCGGGCAGCGCGCCTCGACCGCGTCCAGCAGCGGGCCGGGCCCGCAGCAGTAGACCAGGGTGGCCTCGGGCACGTCGTCGAGCACCGGGGCCAGGTCCAGCGGCCCCGTCTCGTCCTCGGGCGCGACGGTGACCCGGGCGCCGTAGCGCTCCAGCTCCCCGGTGAACGCCATGGTCCCGCGGGTGCGGCCGCCGTACAGCAGTGTCCATTCGGCGCCCGCGGCCTCCGCGGCGGCCAGCATCGGCAGGAGAGGGGTGATGCCGATGCCGCCGGCGACGAAGCGGTATCGGGCGGCCCGCTCCAGCCGGAAGTGGTTGCGCGGTCCCCGGACCCGTACCTTGTCGCCGGCCCGCAACTCCTCGTGCACGTAGACGGACCCGCCCCGGCCCCGCGCCTCGCGGAGCACGGCGACGCGCCACGCCTCCCGGTCGGCGGGGTCGCCGCACAGCGAGTACTGCCGTTCCAGATCCGGGCCGAGCACGACGTCGATGTGGGCGCCGGGCTCCCACCGGGGCAGCGGTTCGCCCAGCGGATGGCGCAGGGAGAGGACGAGCACGCCGGCGGCCGCGGTCTCCCGGCCGCCGACGACGAGTTCCGTCTCGTACGCGGTCATGAGCTCCGTCCCCGGACGTGGTGCACGGGTGGGTGTCCTTGCGGGTGGGCGAGCATCCAGTCCCACATGGCGACGGGGTCCTCGGCGGTGTGCTCGGCGCCGCAGTGGCAGGTGCCGTGCAGCACGTCGGTGCCCGGCAGCCAGTCGACGCGGTAGACGTCGCCGGTGCGGGCGCTCACCGGGCCGCCCGCTCGGCGGACTCGGCGCCGCCCTCCTCGACCAGCCGGGCGAGGATGCGCCGGGCGGCCAGGCCGCCGGTGTCGATGTTGATGCTCAGCTCCTGGTAGCCGGTGCGCTCGGAACCGAGCGTGCGCTGGAGCAGGTTGAGCGCGTCGACGTCCTGCATGACGACCGTGTGGTTGTTCTTCCGCAGGAACTCGGTGACCTCGGCGTCGTCCGTCGCCCAGTCCCGGGAGACCGCCCAGAAGTCGTACACCCTGCCGTCGCCGGACGGTGTGATGGCGTAGGTGATCTCGGTGTGGAAGCCGTGCGGGTCGCTGCCGTCCGCCTCGGGCCCCACGCCGGTCGGGGCGACCCTGCTGTGCAGCAGGTACAGACAGGGCGCGTGGTACTCGATGTCCTGCCAGCGGTCGATGCGGCCTTCCACGCCGGTGGACTTCGCGTAGAACGGCGGGCACTCGGCGTCGTCCATGTGCCGGCTGACCCGGACGATCCCCGCCCCCTCGTCGACCTCGGTGGTGATCGGCGTCTCGGCGACCTCGGGCGTGCCGATGTAGCCGCCGTGCAGATACGTCTCGTGGGACAGGTCCAGGAGGTTGTCGACCAGCAGCCCGTAGTCGGCGTCGATCGGCTCCATGCCGCGGACCGTGACCCAGCCGGGGGAGTCCAGGTGCCGGGCCCGCGGCACGCCTTCCGGGTCCGCCAGGGCGGGGTCGCCGATCCACACCCACACCAGGGAGTCCTGTTCGAGGACCGGGTAGGAGACGACGCGGGCGGTGCGCGGGACGCGCTTCTGGCCCGGCACGTACACGCAGGTGCCGGTCGTGTCGTAGGTGAACCCGTGGTAGCCGCAGACGATCCGGTCGCCGTCGAGCCGCGTCGGCGGCTCGGACAGCGGATAGCGGCGGTGCACGCACCGGTCGTGCAGGACGACCGGCGTGCCGTCCTCCTCGGAACGGTACAGGACGAGCGGCTCTCCGAGGACCGTCCGTCCCAGCAACTCGCGTCCCACCTCGTGGCTGTAGGCGGCGACGTACCACTGGTTCCTTGCGAAGGCGGTCATGTGCGGCATCGTTGCGGCTCCCGTCCGTCGTGGGTGCTGGCATCGTGGGCGAGGGCCCCGGGGCGGGGCAACGCCGCTTCCGCCGGGCGGAAGCCGTCGTGCTCACGCCCCGCGCGTCAGCGCTCCAGCTCCTTGTGCGCCGTCTCCGGCAGCCGCAGGTACACCAGCGAGGACAGCAGGCAGAGCGCGGCGACGTACCAGGGGAAGAACCCGGAGTGGCCGAGGTCCTTGAACAGCGTGCCCACGTACGGCGCCGTGCCGCCGAACAGGGCGACGGTGAGGGAGTAGGGGAAGCCGATGCCCGCCGCCCGCACCCGGGGCGGGAAGACCTCGGCGTTGACGGCCGCGCTGATCGAGGTGAAGCCGGTCAGCAGGATCATGCCGGCACACTGCACGAGCAGCAGCACGGCGAACGAGTCGCGCAGGGCGTGCAGCAGCGGCACGCTGAGCAGGGCGAAGCCCACACCGAAGAACAGCAGCAGCGGACGGCGGCCGAACCGGTCGGACAGCATCCCGCCGAGCGGCTGGAGCAGTGCGAAGAAGGCCAGCGAGATGGTGCCCGCCAGCAGCGCGTCCGACTTGTCCAGCCCGGTGTTGAGCTCCGCGTACGTCGGCAGGTACGACGTCCAGGTGTAGTAGGCGATGGTGCCGCCCGCCGTGATGCCGCAGATCAGCAGGGACTCGCGCGGGTGGCGCCACAGCGCCTCGAAGAGGCCGGGTCGCGGCGCCCGTCGCTGCTCCGCGCTGCGGGTCTCCTCGGCGCCCTGCCGGATCCAGAAGCCGACCAGGCTGAGCACGGCCCCGAGGACGAACGGCACGCGCCAGCCCCAGCCGTTCATCCGGTCCTCGCTGAGGGTGTCCACCAGCACCGTCGCCACACCCGACGCGACGAGCTGCCCGGCCGTGGTCGACACGTACTGGAAGCTGGAGAACAGCCCGCGCCGGCCCGGGCCCGCCGACTCCACCAGGAAGGTCGTCGAGGCCGCGAACTCGCCGCCCACCGACAGGCCCTGGAGCAGCCGCGCGGCGACCAGGATCACCGGGGCCAGCACACCGGCCGCCGCGTAGGTCGGGGTCAGGCCGACCAGCAGACTGCTGCCGCCCATCAGCAGGATGGTGACCGTCAGGGCGGCACGCCGTCCGCGCCGGTCGGCGACCGCGCCCATCAGCAGTCCGCCGACGGGCCGCATGAAGAACCCCACCGCGAACACGGCGAACGTGGACAGCAGCGGCACCAGCGAGTTGTCCGCGCTCTTCGGGAACACCTGGTCGGCGATGTAGGTGGCCAGGAAGGTGTACGCGTACCAGTCGTACCACTCCACGGCGTTGCCCACCGAGGCGGCGAGGAGCTGCCGTACGGGCCGTCGGGTGGGCGGGGATTCCACGTGCATGCCTGTCATGATCGCGACCATCCCCGGGCGGCGGATCCGTCACACCTCGCGTACCGAGGACTTTCACACGGGCGCCACCGGACCCTTCCCTGACGTTTGCTGCTCCTGGAACACTCCTTTCGCGCGCGATACGTCATCATCCGGCACCGTCCGGCCGGTTGAACCCCCCAAGGCGAAAGGCATGTCACCCCATGGCCGAAGTCAACCGGCGCAAATTTCTCCAACTCGCGGGCGCCACCACGGCGTTCAGTGCGCTGTCCGCGAGCATCGAGCGGGCCGCCGCGCTTCCCGCGAACCACCGCTCGGGGACGATCGAGGACGTCGAGCACATCGTCGTACTCATGCAGGAGAACCGGTCCTTCGACCACTACTTCGGCAGGCTGCGCGGCGTCCGCGGCTTCGGCGACCCGCACCCGGTGCGGTTGGACAGCGGCACGTCGGTGTGGCATCAGCGCAAGGGTGACGGCACGGAGGTGCTGCCCTTCCACCCGGAGGCCGACGACCTCGGCATGCAGTTCCTGGAAGGGCTGCCGCACGGCTGGTCCGACGGCCAGGACGCCTACCACAACGGCAAGTACGACCGCTGGCTGCCCGCCAAGGGCACCACCACCATGGCGTACCTGACCCGCGAGGACATCCCCTTCCACTACGCGCTCGCCGACACCTTCACCGTCTGCGACGCCTACCACTGCTCCTTCATCGGCTCCACCGACCCCAACCGCTACTACATGTGGTCGGGCCACACGGGCAACGACGGCGAGGGCGGCGGTCCGGTCCTCGGCAACGACGAACTCGGCTACGACTGGACGACGTACCCCGAGCGGCTGGAGGAGGCCGGGATCTCCTGGAAGATCTACCAGGACATCGGCGACGGCCTCGACGCGGCCGGCCACTGGGGCTGGATCGACGACGCCTACCGCGGCAACTACGGCGACAACTCACTGCTGTACTTCAACAAGTACCGGAACGCGAAGCCCGGCGACCCCTGGTACGACAAGGCCCGCACCGGCACGGACGTGAAGCACGGCGACGGCTACTTCGACCACCTGCGTGCCGACGTCAAGGCGGACCGGCTGCCGAAGATCTCCTGGATAGCCGCCCCGGAGGCCTTCACCGAGCACTCCAACTGGCCTTCGAACTACGGCGCCTGGTACATCTCCCAGGTCCTGGACGCGCTCACCTCCAACCCGGCGGTGTGGGCGAAGACGGCCCTGTTCATCACGTACGACGAGAACGACGGCTTCTTCGACCACCTGGTGCCGCCGCTGCCGCCGAAGTCGGCCGCGCAGGGCCGGTCCACCGTCGACGTCTCGCTGGACGTCTTCGAGGGCAGCGCCAAGCACCGCGAGGGCTTCTACGGGCTCGGCCCGCGCGTGCCCATGCTGGTCGTCTCGCCCTGGAGCAAGGGCGGCTTCGTCTGCTCCGAGACCTTCGACCACACGTCGATCATCCGCTTCATGGAACGCCGCTTCGGCGTCCGCGAACCCAACATCTCACCATGGCGCCGCGCCATCTGCGGCGACCTGACCAGTGCCTTCGACTTCTCCCGCAAGGACAGCCGCCCGGCCCGCCTGCCGGACACCGACGCCTACGAGCCGCCGGACCGCGAGCGCCACCCGGACTACCGTCCCACGCCGCCCGCCGACCCGGACATGCCCCGCCAGGAACGAGGCCTGCGGCCCGCCCGCCCTCTGCGGTACGCCCCGCACGTGGACGGTGCCGTGGACGCGGCGGCCGGCAGGTTCACGCTGACCTTCGCCTCCGGCCCGCGGGCGGGCGCCGCCTTCCTGGTCACCTCCGGCAACCGCACCGACGGCCCCTGGACGTACACCACCGAGGCCGGCAAGACCGTCGCGGACACCTGGAACTCGGTGTACTCGGAAGGCTCCTACGACCTGACCGTGCACGGCCCCAACGGCTTCCTGCGCACCTTCCGGGGCCCCAACGAGGTCACCGGTTGCGAGGTCACCGCCCGCCACACCGGCGACGACCTCCGCCTGACCCTCGCCAACGCCGGGAGCGGCACCGCCCGTCTCCGCGTCACCGACGGCTACGGCGGCCGGACCCGGACCGTCACCGTGCGCCCCGGCGCCACCGTCCACCACACCGTCGACCTCACGCACAGCCGGCGCTGGTACGACGTGACGGTGACCTCCGAGTCCGACCCGGCGTTCCTGCGGCGCCTCGCCGGGCACGTGGAGAACGGACGGCCGGGGGTGAGCGACCCGGCGATCGTCACGGACTGACGGCCCCCGCGACCGGCCCCGGCCGCGCGAGGCCCCCCGGCCCAACCCGCCGGGGCATCGTCACCGGTCCGCCGGTCCGGGCGGATCCGGTCTGGCTCCCGTGGTTCTGTCCCTGCGTGTAGGTGCTCTCCCGGATGCCGTCCGGCCGCGGGGACCAAGCCGGTCCGGCGCCCGGCGGTTCGGTCACGCGGGTGCGGGTGCTGCCGGTTACCGCCCCGCGGGTGGGGAACGCCCGTCCGGGCCATGCCGGTCCGGGCGGATCCGGTCTGGCTCCCGTGGTGCAGGTCCCGCGTGCGGGGGCACCTCCGCCGGTTCAGGCTTCGCCGGTCCGGTTCCGGTCGGTGCGGACCCGGCCGGTCCGGTCCCTCCGGTTCGTGTCCGGCCCGTCCGGGGCCTGGTGGTCCGGGACGAGCCCGTCCGGGTCCTGGTGGTCCGGGACGAGCCCCCGTCCGGGTCCCACCGGTCCGGATCCAGCCCGTCGGTTCCTGCCGGTTCCGGTCAAGCCCGTCCGGGCCATGCCGGTCCGGACCGAGCCGGGGCGGGTCCCACAGGCTCCGGTTCCGGCGGTCGCGGTCCGGCCTGCTCGGGGACGGGCGCCGGTCCGGCCGCGACCGGGCGCGGCGTCGCCCGGCTCAGTTGGACCACGCCCCAGGCGGCCAGCGCCGCGCCGGTCAGCGCGAGCAGCACGCCGCCCGCGCCGCCCCGCAGCCGCTCGCCGAGCAGGGAGAGCCCGATCACCGCGGCGGCCACCGGGTTGGCCAGGGTCACCACGGCCAGCGGGGCGCCCAGGCCTCCCCGGTAGGCGGTCTGCGACAGCAGCAGCCCGCCCGCCGCGAACGTCGCCACCAGGACCGCCACCCCGATCACCTGGGCGCTGAGCAGCGGGCCCGAGCGGTCCGTGGCGGCCACCGTCACGGTCTGGGTGAGCGCCGATGCCACCCCCGAGGCGATGCCCGACGCCGTCGCGTGCCGCAGCCCGGGCCGGGCGCCGGGCCGGGACAGCAGCCCGATCAGCGCCGCCGTGGCGCCGGACACCGTAAGCGCCTCGGGCACGCTCAGCACGTCGTCGGGCGCGGGTCCGGTCGCGGTGAGCAGCAGCGAGCCGAGACCGAGCAGCGTCAGTCCGGTGCCCCGCCACTCGGCCGCGCTGACCCGCCGGCCCACCAGCCGCGCCCCCAGGGGCACCGCCGCGACCAGGGTGAGCGCGCCGAGCGGCTGGACCACCGTCAGCGGCCCGTACTTGAGGGCCACGACGTGCAACAGCGCCGCCGAGGCGTTGAGCGCGACCGACCACCACCAGGCGCCGGAGGCCAGCAGCCGCAGCGCTCCCGCCGCGGAATCGCGGGCGGCCAGCCGTTCCTGGGCGACGGCCGCGGCGGCGTAGGCGCACGCGGAGACCAGTGAGAGCAGGACGGCGAGCAGAGCCGCGCTCATCGGCCCGCTCCCACCAGCTCGTGCCGCTGCGCTGTCCGGTGCCGCAGCGCCGGGCGGCGGTGGGGCACGGCGCGCCGCGGTCCGTGCGGCAGGCGGAGCATCACCAGGGCGAGGCCGAGCAGCGCGGCCGCCACGATCACGTCGAGCCAGAAGTGGTTGGCGGTGCCCACGATCACCAGCAGCGTCAGCAGCGGGTGCAGCAGCCACAGCCACCGCCAGCGCGTCCGCGTCGCCACGACCAGACCGATCGCCACCATCAGGGCCCAGCCGAAGTGCAGCGAGGGCATTGCCGCGAACTGGTTCGACAACTCGTCGGTGCTCGGCGGGCCGTAGACCGAGGGGCCGAAGACCCGGGCCGTGTCGATCAGGCCCGCGGCGCCCAGCATGCGCGGCGGGGCGAGCGGGAAGACGAGGTGCAGCACCAGCGCCGCACCGGTCAGCGCGGCCAGCACCCGCCGGGCCCAGACGTAGTGGGCCGGCCGGCGCAGGTACAGCCAGACGAGGAAGGCCGCCGTGGCGGGGAAGTGGACGACGGCGTAATAGGTGTTCGCCGTGTGTATCAGGGTGTCGCCGTGCAGGAGCAGCGACTGCACCGTGCCCTCGTCGGGCATCCGGAGTGCCCGCTCCCAGTCCCACACGCGATGGGCGTTGCGGAAGGCCTCGGCGGTGTGTCCCGTCGCCAGCTGCCGGCCGAACTTGTAGACGAGGAAGAGCCCTGCCACGAGCAGGAGCTCACGGACGAGCGGCGGGCGCGCGGGCGCGCCCGGCCCCGCTTCTGCAGGCTCGGTGCGGGCATTCATCCCCCGGCCCCTTCGCTGACGGTGGTGCGTGTGGCTCACAGGTGCGGGGCCGGGGTGACGGTTCTCATCGATACGGCTCCGTTCCGATACGCCAGTGTACCGATACGGTGGAGTACCGGTACACTGGCGTATCGATAGACATGCGACACACTGGACTGCGAGGCCCTCGAGCCTCGCTTCAGTGCCGCTGGACCTGGTGAGGAGCAGAGCCGATGACGTCGCAGGACGCGGACCGACCGGACACGGTCGTCGCCTCGCGCCGCTCCAAGATCACGCCCGAGCGTGAGCAGGAGTTCTTCGACGCCGTGATCGAACAGATCCGGTCCTGCGGCTACGACGCCGTCACCATGGAGGGCATCGCCGCCAGCACGCGGTGCAGCAAGTCCACGCTCTACCGCCAGTGGAAGACCAAGCCCCAGTTCGTGGCCGCGGCGCTCCGCTCCCACCGCCGGGTGCGCTTCGCCGAGATCGACACGGGCTCACTGGCCGAGGACCTGCGCCAGGCGGCCCGGGCCGCGGGCGGGGGAGCGGGCAAGGACACGGGGCTGCTCCAGGCGCTCGGACACGCCGTCATGGAGGACCCGGAGCTCAAGTGCGCGCTGCGCGAGGCACTCGTCGAGCCGGAGATCGCCGCGCTCCGCGGGATCCTCGAGCGGGGTGTCGACCGGGGCGAGGTCCCGGCCGGCCATCCGGCGCTGGAGTACGTGCCGGCGCAGCTGTTCGGCATGTTGCGGATGCGGCCCGTCGTCGAGGGCGAGCAGGCCGACGGGGAGTACCTCGTCGGGTTCGTGGAGGCCGTCGTGCTGCCGGCGCTCGGCCTCCCCTGAGACCCAGGTCGCCGTCCACGGGATGACTGGACGGTGGCCTGCCCGCGCCGCACCGTGGGGACGGGGGCGGCGCGCACCCCCGGCCGGGCGGGGCCCCTTTGAGCGGAGGGGCGCCCCGCCCGGCCGACCGCTTCGCGGGGCCGGTCAGACGCCCTGGCCGGTGCCGCCCCCGCCACCGGACGAGTCCGCCTCGATGCCCTCGGTGATCTCGTCGATCACCGGCAGGCCCTCCTCGACGTCGACGCCGAAGCGGACCACGACGATGCGCTCGGGATCGGCGGGCGCCGGGAAGGCGAGCGACTCGACGTAGCCGTCGGAGCCCTCCTTGGTGACCGCCTTCCAGCGGACCAGGTACCCCTTCTGCCCGGCGACCGTGACCGCCTTCGACGCCAGTTCCTCGTGCGAGGTGATCCCGCCGTAGGCGTCGCCGTAGGACTGCTCGGCGTTCACCTCGATGTCCGCCTTCGCGACCTCCTCGGCGGTACCGCCCTTCGTACCCAGCACCTCCTGGGGCGCCGAGTACGCGCCGCCCTTGGTGCAGGTCTCGGCCCGGTCGCCGGGGCACTCGTAGCTGTCGTCCGAGGTCACCGTCGCACCGACCGAGAGCTGCTGGCCGGACCAGCCGTCCGGGATGGGCAGGCTGATCCCGCTGACCGGGTCCGTCACCGACCCGCTGTCGATGGTGGGCGGCTCCGACTCACCCGGGGGGTCGGGCGTGGGAGAGTCGCCGCCTTCCCCGCCCCCGCCGCCTTCCCCGCCGAAGGGGTCGTTCTGGCCACCCGGACCGCGCCGGTCGTGCTGCGACGACGCGCTGCCGCCGCCGGAACCGTCGTCGGTCAGCACGTACACGCCGACGCCGATCCCGGCCAGCACGGCCACGGCCGCCGCGACGGCTATACCGGTCCGCAGCCGTCGCCGCCGCGCGGACGGCGGCTGGACGGGGAGCCCGGGATAGCCGGGATGCACGGGATAGCCCGGCGGCACGGGATACGGCCCGGCCGCTGTCCCGGGCGCCGCCGGCTGCGCGGGTGACGGCGCGGGAGGCTGTTCGGGCGGCGGCCCCGCCGCGGCGGCCGGCCCCGCGGGACGGACCTGGTCCGTCCACGCCTTGCCGTCCCACCAGCGCTCGGTGGCGGGACCGTCCTGCTTCTGTCCGGGGTCCGGGTACCACCCGGGAGGAGTCACCTGCGTCATGGGCCCACCGTATGAGGCGTCGGTGAAAGCCGGATGAGAGGCCCCGCCGCGACTCGATCCGGCGGGCGGGCCACCGCCCGGCCGCCGGTGCCGCCGCGACGAGTTGACGCCGGCCGCCGGCCCCGCCCCTGTTGACGGACCCGGCGCGTCGCCCGCGCTTTACCGCATGTCACCCGACACGGCAACTGCTGCCCGGACAGCCCACCGTTCGGGCCGCCGGGCGGATAGGCTCGAGCCCTGTACGTCATTCGGGCGACTTGGGGAGGCAGCGGGATGACGGAGGTAGGGCGGACGGCCGCAGCCTCGGCCTCCCTCTGGGAGCGCGACGAGGAGATCGCCACCATCACGCGGGCGGTCGACACCCTGTGCGCGGACCGGTCCTCCTCCGGCACCCTGCTGGTGGCCCGGGGCGAGGCCGGACTCGGCAAGACCGCGTTGCTCGCCGAGACCCGCCGCATCGCCGAGGCCCGGGGCTGCACCGTCTGGTCGGCGCGCGGAGGCGAGACCCTCAGGTCCGTCCCCTTCAACGTCGTGCGCCAACTGCTCCAGCCCGCGCTGGTGTCCATGCTCCCCGAAGAGGCGCGCGAGTACCTCGGGGACTGGTACGGCATCGCCGGCCCCGCCCTCGGCATAGCGGACCCGGGCGAGCGGCAGGCCGACCCGCAGGGCGTGTGCGACGGCCTGGTCGCCGCCGTACGCCGGCTCGCCCGCCGGGAGTGGCCCCTGGTCCTGCTGGTCGACGACGCCCACTGGGCCGACCAGGAGACCCTGCGCTGGCTCGCCGCGCTGGCCGAACGGCTCGACGAGACCTCCGTCCTGGTCGTCGTCGCGCGCCGCCCCGGCGACGTCAGCGGCGACAGCGCCCGCCACCTGGACGCGGCCGCCGCCGCGGGCCGGCCGCTCCTCCCGATGAACGTCCTCAGCCCCGACGCGACCGCCGGCCTCACCCGGGCCACCCTCGGCGACCACGCGGACGCCGCGTTCTGCCGCGAGGTGTGGGCCGTCACCGGCGGCAACCCCTACGAGACCGTCGAACTCCTCGCCAAGGTCCAGGACAGCGAACTGCAACCGGTCGAGGCGGAGGCCGCCGAACTGCGCGATCTGAACCGGTCCGCCCGGGGCGGCGGCCTGGTGGCCCGCCTGGAGCAACTCGGCGTCGACTCCACCCGGTTCGCCTGGGCCGCCGCCATCCTCGGCGACGGCATCACCGTCGACATGGTGGCGCGGCTCGCCACCCTCGACCGCGCCGACGCCGCCCGCTGCGCCGAACTCCTGCGCGGCGCCCGCATCCTCACCGCACCCGACCCCGCGTCGGGGCAGCCGCACGGGGACGGCCTGGAGTTCGTCCACCCCCTGATCGCCACGGCCGTCTACAACTCCATCCCCGAAGCACTGCGCACCGCGATGCACGGCATAGCGGCCCAGCTGGTCGCCGACTCTGGCCTCGGCGCGGCGGCCGCCTCCCGCCACCTCCTCCAGGTGCACCCCGACGACGACCCGGAAGTCGTCGGCCAGTTGCGCGACGCCGCCCGCGAGCACCTCGCCGTCGGCGCCCCCGAGGCCGCCCGCCGCTGTCTGGAACGGGCCCTGAAAGAACCGCCGTTGCCCGACATCCACGCCCGGGTGCTCTACGAGCTGGGCTGCGCCACCCTGCTCACGGCGCCCGCCACGACCATCGGTCACCTGCGCACCGCCCTCGCCATGCCCGGCCTCGACGGCGAGCAGCGCGTCAACGCGGTCTTCCGGCTCTCCGAGGCCCTGCTCCACAACGACCAGCTGGAAGAGGCCGTCCGGACCGTCCAGGCGGAGGCCGCCCGCAACCCGGACCCGTCCGTCCGGCTGCGGCTCCAGGCCGTCCAGTACATGTGGGAGGGCATCCACCCCGGCGAGACCTCCTCACCCGGACGGTCCGAACGCCTCGCCGAACTCGCCGCCACCTGCACCGGCCGCGACAACGCGGAGCGCGCCCTGCTCATCCTGCGCGGCTTCGACGCCATGACCCGGGGCGAGAACGCCGAAGAGGTCGTCGAGCTGTGCGACCGCGCCCTCGTCAACGGCCGCCTCGCCCCCGGGCTCGGCTGGACCGACACCGAGTGGGGCCTCGAACTGCCGATGATGCTGGCGACCTCCTACGCCTACACCGACCGGCTCGACCGGGCGGAGGCACTGTTCACCGAGGCGCTGAACACGTACGAGACGGCCGGCTGGAGCGGTGGCCACCTCGCCCTCGCGCACACCTACGTCGGCCTCGGCCACCGCAGGCGCGGCCGGCTGAGGGAGGCCGAGAAGTCGCTGCGCGAATCACTGCGCATCGCCGAACGCGTCGGCCGCGGACTGCCGCTGTACTGGTCCGCGGTCTGCAATCTGATCGACACGCTGCTCGCCCGCGGCCATGTCGAGGAGGCCCGGTCCGTCGCCGACCGGTACGGCTTCGACCCGCCCTACCCGTCCACCATCGTGCTGCCCGACCCGCGCCCCGTGCGGGCCCGGCTGCTGCTCGCCACCGGCCGCACCAAGGAAGGTGTCAACGAGCTGGAGACCGCCGAGAAGGCGGCCGCGGCACGCGGCCGGCACAACCCGGTGGTGCACCCCTGGACGACCGAACTGGCCCGCGCCCTCGCCACGGAGGACCCCGGCCGCGCCGCCCGTCTCGTCACCGACGCCCGCCGCCACGCCGAGCGCTTCGGCACGGACACCGCGATAGGGGAGGCCCTGCGCTGCGCCGCCGCGCTGGAGACCGGCCAGCGCGCCGTCCGGCTCGCCGCACAGGCCGTCACCTACCTGGAGGCGTCACCCTGCCAGTACGAGCACGCCGCCGCCCGGGTCGAGTACGGCATCGCCGCCCGCTCGGAGGCCGAGCTGCGCCGCGGCCTGGCCCTGGCGGACTCGTGCGGCGCCGACGGGCTGGTGGCACGGGCCCGCGAGGCGCTGGCGGCGGGGCACGTGGGCTGAGGTCAGCCGGTCGCGCCGTCCTCCTCGGCCAGCACCTGCTGGGCCGCCGCGAAGGCCGAGTTCGCCGCCGGTACGCCGCAGTACACCGCACTCTGCAGCAGCACCGCGCCGATCTCGTCCGGCGTCAGCCCGTTGCGCCGCGCCGCCCGCACGTGCATGGCCAGCTCCTCGTAGTGGCCGTGCGCGACCAGCGCGGTCAGCGTGATCATGCTGCGCTCGCGGCGCGACAGGGTCTCGTCCGTCCAGATCTCGCCCCAGGCGTAGCGCGAGATGAAGTCCTGGAAACGGGCCGTGAAGGGGGCCTGCCGCCCCTGAGCCCGGTCCACGTGTGCGTCGCCCAGCACCTCGCGCCGCACCGCCATGCCCCGCCGGGCGCCGCCGTCGAAGTGCGCCCGCAGCGCGGTCAGCACCGCCTCGGGCCGCTCCGCCGGCGCCAGGTGCGAGGCGCCCGGCAGCTCGGTCAGCGTCGCGCCCGGCACCGCGTCGGCGATCTCCCGCAGATGCGCGGGCGGTGTCGCCGGGTCCTCCCGGCCCGCGATCAGCAGCGTCGGCACGTCGATCTCGCCGAGCCGGTCCCGCAGGTCGAAGGCGGCCAGTGCGTCGCAGCAGGCGGCGTACGCCCCCGGGTCGGCGTCCCGGTGGTCCCGGACCAGCCGCGGCACGGTGAACCCGGGCGTGAACCACCGCCCGTCCGCACCCTCGGCGAGCTTCGCCAGCCCCTCCGCGCGCACCGTCGCGGCCCGCTCCTCCCACGCCTTGGCACCGTTGAAGTGCGCCGACGAGCAGACGACGGCCAGCGACGACACCCGCGTGGGATGGTGCACGGCCAGGTGCAGCCCCACCGCGCCGCCCAGCGACACGCCCGCGTAGGCGAACCGTTCCACCCCGAGCGAGTCGGCGAGCGCGAGCACCAGGCCGGCGAGGTCGCCGACGGTGGCGCCCGGCCCGATCAGCTCCGCCGCCGAACCGCCGTGCCCGGGCAGGTCCCAGCGGATCACCCGGTGCCCGATGGACAGTTCCGGCGCCACCTGGTCCCACAGGGCGTACGAGGTGCCCAGCGAGGGCCCCAGCAGCAGCGGGGGAGCGGATGCGGGGCCTTCGGTCAGGTGGTTGAGGAGGGTCAACGTCGCTCCAGAGCACGGTCGGTCAGGGCTCCCGCGGAGCCGGTGTAACGGGCGGGGTCGGTCAGGGGGGCGAGGTCGACGTCCTTCAACTCCGGTACCTCGGCCAGCAGTTCACCCAGGCCACGGTTCTCGGTGTACGTCCGCCGGGCCAGCTCGGTCAGCAGCTCCCTGGCGCGGGCCCGCCCGAGCACCGGCGCCAGTTCCGCGGAGAGCCGCTCGGACACGATCAGCCCGTGCGTCATGCCGAGGTGGGCGCGCATGGCCTCCGGGCGCACCCGCAGCCCCCCGGTCAGCTCGGCGGTGTCCCGGGCCGCGCCACCGGTGAGCCGCAGCAGGTCCCGCAGCGGCTCCCACTCGGCGTGCCAGGCCCCGGCGGGCCGCTCGTCCCCGGCGGCCAGCGAGCCGTACAGCGTGGCCGCGAGCTGCGGCGCGCGCCGGGCCGCGGCCGCGATCAGCGTGGCCCGTACGGGGTTGGCCTTGTGGGGCATCGCCGACGATCCGCCGCCGCTGCCCTCGGCGACCTCGCCGATCTCGGTGCGGGACAGCGTCAGCACGTCCTCGGCGATCTTCCCGAGGGCACCGGCGGCGAAGGCGAGGCAGCCGGCCAGGTCGGCCACCGGGGTGCGCAGCGTGTGCCAGGGCAACAGTGGTGCACGCAGGCCCAGTTCACGTGCGTACGCCGCCGGCAGTGCGAGCGGGTCCGCCGCCGCGTACGCCCCGAAAGCCGCCAGGGTGCCCGCCGCGCCGCCGAGTTGGGCCGGCAGCCCGTCGCGTACGGAGGTGATCCGGTCCCGCGCGTCCAGGACCAGCGTGCGCCAGCCGGCCGCCTTCAGTCCGAAGGTCGTCGGCACGGCGTGCTGGGTGAGCGTCCGGCCCGGCATCGCCGTGTCCCGGTGCTCGGCTGCCAGGCGGGCCAGCGCCCGTTCCGCACGGGCCAGATCGGCGAGCAGCAGGTCGAGGGTGCGGGCGGCGACCAGCATCAGCGCCGAGTCCAGGATGTCCTGACTGGTCGCACCCCGGTGGACGTACGGCCCGTACTCCTCGCCGACCGCCTTGGTCAGGTCGGCCACCAGCGGGATCACCGGGTTCCCGCCGGAGCGGGCGCGTTCGGCCAGGGAGCGCGCCTCGAAGCGGGCGGGGTCGGCCGCCTCGGTCACCACGTCCGCCGCCCGGGCCGGGGCCAGCCCCAGCCCGGACTGCGCCCGGGTCAGGGCGGCCTCGGCGTCCAGCAGCGCCCGCAGGACCGCGCCGTCCCCGGTCGCCCCGTCGGCCGGGGAGCCCGCCCACCCGGGTGCGAGCAGGCCCGTGCCGGGGGTGCCGGAAGCCTCGGGGGATGATGTCACTGGAACTCCAGGAAAACCGTCTCGCCTTCGCCCTGAAGGCGGATGTCGAAACGGTACGTCCCGTGGCCCTCGTCCGCGGCGACCAGCGTGTCGCGGCGCCCGGCGTCCACCCGGGACAGCAGCGGGTCCGCGGCGAGCGCCGCCTCGTCGCCCGGCAGGTAGATCCGGGTGAACAGGTGCACCAGCAGCCCGCGCGCGAACACGCACACGCTGACGTACGGCGCGCTGTTCCCCCGTGCGCCGGGGCGCAGGGTCCGCACGTACCAGTGGCCGTTCGCGTCGGTCTGGATGCGGCCGAAGCCGGTGAACTCCACGCCGTTGCGGCCGAGGAACCCGCCGGAGGCCGGGTCGCGCCGCATCGAGCCGTCGGCGGTCGGCAGCTCGCCGTCCGGGCCCGGCCCCCACACCTCCAGCAGCGCGTCCGGCAGCGGGTCGCCCTCGCCGTCGTACACGTACCCGTGGACGGTGATCGTGTCGGGGTGGCCGGTGGGCGCGATGTCCTCGCCGCCCCGGAAGGGCAGCGCGTACCCGTAGAACGGGCCGACCGTGTGCGACGGCGTGGGCAGCACGTTCTCCGGACCGCTGGTGTCGGTCTTCGTCATGGCGGTCAGCGTCCTTCTTCGATCCAGGTGGCGTTCGGGCCGTCGAGCACGATGTCCCAGTGGTAGCCGAGCGAGAACTCGGGCACCGACAGGCTGTGGTCGTACGTCGCGATCAGCCGCTGCCGGGCGGCGTCGTCCGTGACGGACTGCAGGATCGGGTCGTACGGGAACAGCGGGTCGTTCGGGAAGTACATCTGGGTCACGAGCCGCTGCGTGAACGCCGAGCCGAACACCGAGAAGTGGATGTGGGCGGGGCGCCAGGCGTTGACGTGGTTGCGCCACGGGTAGGGGCCCGGCTGCACGGTGGTGAAGCGGTAGAAGCCCTCTTCGTCGGAGAGGGTGCGGCCCACGCCGGTGAAGTTCGGGTCCAGCGGGGCGTCGTGCTGCTCGCGCTGGTGGGCGTAGCGGCCGGCCGAGTTGGCCTGCCAGATCTCCACGAGCTGGCCGCGCACGGGCTTGCCGTTCCGGTCGAGCAGGCGGCCGGAGACGGTGATCCGCTCGCCGACCGGCTCCCCGGTGTGCTGCCGGGTCAGGTCGTTGTCGATCTCGGTGATGTCCCGTTCCCCGAAGGCGGGGGAGGACAGCTCGACCAGCTCCGGGTCCTTGGTGACGTCGATGGCGATCGGCGGCTGCTCGGGGTGGCGCAGCACCGAGGAGCGGTAGGGGGCGTAGTCGCGGCGCGGGTGGTGCTCGACGGGCCCGCCGTCGGCGACCCGCTTCTCGTACGCGGCGTGCTCGGCCGCGATCTCCGCGTCGATGTCCTGCTGGGTGAGAGTCATAGGAGGTCCCGTGGGTGACTAGCGGTCGAGGACGAGGGCGAGGCCCTGGCCGACACCGATGCAGAGGGTGGCGACGCCCGTGCCGCCGCCCTTGCGGGCGAGCTGGTGGGCGACGGTGCCGGCGAGGCGGGCACCGGAGGCGCCCAGCGGGTGGCCCAGCGCGATGGCTCCGCCCTGAGGGTTGAGGATCGCGGGGTCGAACTCGGGCCACTCGGCGACGCAGCCCAGCACCTGGGCGGCGAACGCCTCGTTGAGTTCGAGGACGTCCAGGTCGGCGAAGGTGCGGCCGGCCCTGGCGAGGGCGCGGTTCACGGCCTCGACGGGGGCGAGCCCGAACCAGTGCGGGTCGGTCGCCGAGACACCGGTGGCGGAGACCCGGGCCAGCGGCTCGCGGCCGGTGGCCTTCAGGCCCTCCTCGTCGACCAGGAGCAGCGCCGCGGCGCCGTCGTTGAGGGGCGAGGCGTTCCCGGCGGTGACCGTGCCGTCGGTCTTCCGGAAGGACGGCCTGAGCTTCGCCATCGCCTCCAGGGAGGCGGTGGGGCGTACGCACTCGTCGGCGGCGAAGTCGACCGGGTCGCCCTTGCGCTGCGGCACGGGGACGGGCGCGAGTTCCCCGTCGAACAGGCCGTCGGCCTGCGCGCGGGCGGCCTTGTGGTGGGAGGCGAGGGCGAACTGGTCCTGCCGCTCGCGCGAGATCCCGTGCTTGTCGGCGATCAGCTCCGCCGACTCCCCGAGCGGAATCGTCCACTGCGGGTCCATCCGCGGGTTGACCATGCGCCAGCCGAGGGTGGTCGAGTACAGCTCGGTGTGCCCGGCGGGGAAGGGCCGGTCCGACTTGGGCAGCACGTAGGGGGCGCGGGTCATCGACTCCACGCCGCCCGCCAGCACGATCGAGGCGTCGCCGACGGCGATGGCGCGGGCGGCCTGGATCACCGCTTCGAGGCCGGAGGCGCACAGCCGGTTCACGGTGACGCCGGGGACGGTGGTGGGCAGGTCGGCCAGCAGGGCGGCCATGCGGGCGACGTTGCGGTTCTCCTCGCCGGCGCCGTTGGCGTTGCCGAAGTACACGTCGTCGACGCGGGCCGGGTCCAGGCCGGGCGTGCGGGCGAGGAGTGCGCGGACGGCGTGCGCGGCCAGGTCGTCCGGGCGCACGGCCGCGAGGGCGCCGTTGTACTTGCCGAACGGGGTGCGGACCGCGTCGACGACGTAGACGTCCTTCACTTCAGGTCCTCCGCGAGGGTCAGCTCGGTATCGGTCTTCTCGGTGATCTCGTCGACGGTCACACCCGGCGCGCACTCGGCCAGGACAAGGCCGTCGTCGGTGACGTCCAGGACGCCGAGGTCGGTGATGATCCGGTTCACGCACGCCTTGCCCGTGAGCGGCAGCGCGCACTTCTGGAGGATCTTGGGCGAGCCGTCCTTGGCGGTGTGGGTCATCACGACGATCACGGTGCGGGCACCGTGGACGAGGTCCATCGCGCCGCCGATCCCGGTGATCATCTTGCCGGGGATCGCCCAGTTGGCCAGGTCGCCCGTGGCGGACACCTGCATCGCGCCCAGGACCGCCACGTCGATGTGCCCGCCGCGGATCATGCCGAAGGAGAGCGCCGAGTCGAAGAAGGAGGCGCCCGGCAGGACGGTGACGGTCTCCTTGCCGGCGTTGATCAGGTCCGGGTCCACCTCGTCGTCGGTGGGGTAGCGGCCGGTGCCCAGGATGCCGTTCTCGGACTCCAGGGTCACCTCCACGCCCTCGGGGAGGTAGTTCGGGATCAGCGTCGGCAGGCCGATGCCGAGGTTGACGTACTGGCCGTCCCGCAGCTCCCGGGCCGCCCGCTCGGCCATCTGTTCACGCGTCCAGGCCATCAGGGAGTCACCGTCCGCCGCTCGATCTTCTTGTCCGCCGCCTGCCGAGCCGTCAGCGCGACCACCCGCTGCACGAAGATCCCCGGCAGGTGCACCGTGTCCGGGTCGATCCCGCCCGGCTCGACCAGTTCCTCCACCTCGGCGACCGTCACCCGGCCCGCCATCGCCGCCAGCGGGTTGAAGTTCCGGGACGACTTGTTGAACACCAGGTTCCCGTGCCGGTCGCCCCTGGCCGCCCGGACGAGGGCGAAGTCGGTGCGGATGCCGCGCTCCAGCACGTATTCCGTGCCGTCGAACTCGCGGACCTCCTTCGGCGGCGACGCCAGCGCGACCCCGCCGGAGCCGTCGTAGCGCCAGGGCAGCCCGCCGTCGGCGACCTGCGTCCCCACCCCGGCCGGGGTGTAGAAGGCGGGGATCCCGGCCCCGCCGGCCCGCAGCCGCTCGGCCAGCGTGCCCTGCGGGATCATCTCCACCTCCAGCTCACCGCCGAGGTACTGGCGCGCGAACTCCTTGTTCGCCCCGATGTACGAGCCGGTCACCCGGGCGATCCGCCCCGCCGCCAGCAACACCGCCAGCCCGGACTCCATCGCCCCGCAGTTGTTGGAGACGACCGAGAGTCCGCCGGTACCGCGCTCGTAGAGCGCCTGGATCAGCACGTTGGGCACACCGCTGAGGCCGAAGCCGCCCACGGCGAGCGACGCGCCGTCCGGTATGTCGGCCACCGCCTCGGCGGCCGTGGCCACCACCTTGTCCATCCGAGAAGCCCCATCTCTTCAAATTAATCAGGGCACTGAGTATTTCAGCGAGGTTTCCCACACGCTGCCATTGGGCGGCCGAAGCGTCAAGGCCCGGAAAAACAGGAGGTAGATCGCTTGGCTTGGTTACGGACAGCTGGAGCGTGCTCGATGTATCGTCAGTGCACCGACGAAATGACCACAGGAGCGCACATGGCCGCGGTCGACCTGACCACCCATCCCGGGCACCTGGCCCGGCGGCTGCAGCAGGCGCACTACCTGCTGTGGAACACGATGGTCTCGGAGGAGACCACCTCGCCGCAGTTCGCGGTCCTCAACGCCCTGGTCGCCGAGCCGGGGCTGGACCAGCGCACGGCGGGGGAGCGGGTCGGCCTGGACCGGTCCACCATCGCCGAGGTGATCACCCGGCTCGGCCGCCGCGGGCTGCTGGACAAGGTCCGCGACCCGCAGGACGGCCGCCGTTTCCTGCTGCGCCCGACCGACGAGGGCCGGCGCGTCCACCGCAAACTGGCGGTCAGGACGGCCCGCATGAACCAGGTCTTCCTCGCCCCGCTCTCCGCCGACGAGCAATCCGCGTTCTTCGACCTCATCCGCCGGGTCGCGGACGCCGCCGAAGGGCTCCGCAACCCGGCCGAGCCCGTGAACGCGCCGAGCTGACCAAGGCCGCCGGTCAGGACTTGTCCCCCGGGTCCCCCCCCCGAGTCCCCCCGAGCCTCCCGGAACTCAGGAGCCCGTCGAGTCGACGAACACCACCCACACCTGGCCTTCGGCGAAGTCCAGCGGCGTGCCGTTCCGGGTGGTGAAGGCGGTGCCGTCCGTCGCCGTGCCGCGCTTCCAGGCCGCGTCGTACACGCGCCCGTCGCGCAGTACTTCCGCCTCACCGAAGCCGACCGACTCGACGTAGGGCGAGTAGTTGCCCCGGGAGTCCCGGAAGTCGGACTCGCGCACGTCCACGTGCTGCACGACGACCGTCGCCGGTGCGAGGCGCCCGCCGTCGGCCGTGCGGGCCGGGTCGCCGTCCATGCCGACCAGCCAGCGGTCACGGCTCTCGGACCAGGTGAAGGTGAAGGACGCCGACGGGTAGCGCACCGTGCGCGACGACACTTCCCGGCCGCCCTCGGGCGTCTTCTCGCCATACCGGAAACCCGTGGTCAGCGCGTCGGCGCCGGGAGGGCCGGACAGCAGCCGGCCGGGACGCACGTAGAGGTTGTGCGGGGCGGGCCGTGCCGCGTCGCGGACGTAGGCGTCGGAGTCCTCGCCCGGCGGCTCCGCACGCAGGGGCGCCTTGTCGATGAGCGGCAGCAGCCTGCTCTGCGCGCCGGAGAACGCCAGCGTCGGCCGGTCGAACTGGCGCAGCAGGCCGAGGTCCGACTCCCGGGCGCTGCGCACCGGCCCGACCGACTCCGGCAACTCGGTCGCGTAGACCGCCATCAGGCGGCTCAGGCCCGCCTCCACCGGTTCCACGTAGACCACGTCCGCAGCCGCCAGACCCGTCTGCGGGCGGGCCTGGCGCACGTTGTCCACCTTCACGGCCAGCACCGACGCCGGGTGGCCCGCCTCGGTGCTCACCGAGCTCTCGGGGCTCGGCGCCCGCCCGTCCTCGCGCGCCCCGGGCCCACTCGTGCATCCCGCCGCCGCCAGCGACACCGCCACCGCCGCCGTCAGCAGGGCACCGCCCCGCCACCTGTGCGTCCTTCGTCGCATTTCGACCACCCGCCGCCCGTCCTCTGCCATCGATTGTGCGCTCTTTGAAGCTATTAGGAGCTTTTAGTGCGATACCTGACCGGAACGGACGCGGCACGCGGAGACGGGCACATAATCCGCTGTTCGGACGACACGGTCCGCGGTTCGGCGGACGACCCCTCGGGTACCCGGCCGCCACGCAAGACCGACGCGCACGGGCGACGGAGGGAGCGCGAGGCGATGAAGGCAGTGACGTGGCAGGGCAAGCGGGACGTGCGGGTGGAGGAGGTGCCCGACCCGAAGATCCAGGAACCGACGGACGCCGTCATCCGCGTCACGTCCTCCGGACTGTGCGGCTCCGACCTGCACCTGTACGAGGTGCTCACGCCGTTCATGACACCGGGCGACATCCTCGGACACGAGCCCATGGGCATCGTGGAGGAGGTCGGGTCCGAGGTGACCGGGCTGAAGCCCGGCGACCGGGTCGTCGTCCCGTTCCAGATCGCGTGCGGGCACTGCTTCATGTGCGGCACCGGACTGCCGACCCAGTGCGAGACGACCCAGGTCACCGGCGAGGGCATGGGCGCCCCGCTGTTCGGTTACACCCGCCTGTACGGCGCCGTCCCCGGCGGCCAGGCCGAGTACCTGCGCGTGCCGCAGGCCCAGTACGGGCCGATCAAGGTGCCCGAGGGTCCGGCCGACGACCGCTTCGTCTACCTCTCCGACGTGCTGCCCACCGCCTGGCAGGCGGTCGAGTACGCGGCCGTCCCGCAGGGCGGCACCGTGGCCGTGCTGGGCCTCGGCCCGATCGGCGACATGGCGTGCCGGATAGCCCGGGCGAAGGGGGTCGCACGGGTCTTCGGCGTCGACCTGGTGCCGGAGCGGCTGCGACGGGCCCGCGAGCGAGGCGTGGAGACCTACGACCTGCGCTCCTTCGACAACGAGAAGGAGCTCGTCGCGGCGATCCAGGACGAGACCGGCGGCCGCGGGCCGGACGCCGTGATCGACGCGGTCGGCACCGAGGCGCACGGCAGCGCCGCCGCCAAGATGGTGCAGCAGGCCGCCGCGGTGATGCCCCGGGCCATCGGCGGCCCGCTGGCCGAGCGGTTCAGCGTCGACCGGCTCGCCGCCCTCTACACGGCCATCGACCTGGTCCGGCGCGGCGGCACGATCTCGCTGTCCGGCGTGTACGGCGGCATGGCCGACCCGATGCCGATGCTCACCCTGTTCGACAAGCAGATCCAGCTGCGGATGGGGCAGGCCAACGTACGTCGCTGGAGCGACGAGATCATCCCGTTCCTCACCGACGAGGACCCCCTCGGCGTCGACGACTTCGCCACCCACCGGGTGCCGCTGACGGACGCGCCCCACGCGTACGAGATGTTCCAGAAGAAGCGGGACGGCGCGGTCAAGGTGCTCATGCGGCCGTGAGGCCGGTCGGCGGCCGGGCCGGCCTCGTCAGGGGCCGCCCAGGATCTCCGCCAGGTCGTAGCGGACCGGCTCCTCCAGCTGGGCGTAGGTGCAGCTCTCCGGCGTCCGGTCCGGGCGCCACCGGCGGAAGCGGGCCGTGTGCCGGAAGCGCGCCCCGTTCTCCATGTGGTCGTACGCCACCTCGGCCACCCGCTCGGGCCGCAGCGGAACCCAGGACAGGTCCTTCTTGCCCGACCAGCGGCTGGGCGCGCCGGGCAGCCGTGCCGACTCGTGCGCCGACTCCTCGGCCCACGCGGCCCACGGATGGCCCCGGACGTCGTCCATGCGCAGCGGATCCAGCTCCTCCACCAGCTCCGCGCGCCGCTTCATCGTGAACGCCGCGCTGACGCCCACGTGCTGGAGTGCGCCCTTGTCGTCGTAGAGGCCGAGCAGCAGCGAGCCGACCACCGGGCCGCTCTTGTGCAGGCGGTACCCGGCGACGACCACGTCCGCCGTCCGCTCGTGCTTGATCTTGTACATGGCCCGTTCGTCCTGGCGGTAGCGCAGGTCGAGCGGCTTGGCGACGACCCCGTCCAGCCCGGCCCCCTCGTACTGCTCGAACCACTGCCGGGCCACCTCGATGTCGTCCGTCGCCGGCGCCACGTGCACCGGCCCGCCGACCCCGGACAGCGACCGGATCAGCAGGGCCCGCCGGTCGGCGAGGGGCACGTCGAGCAGGGACTCGTCGTCCAGGGCCAGCAGGTCGAAGGCCACCAGCGAGGCCGGCGTCTTCTCGGCCAGCATCCGCACCCGGGAGTCCGCCGGGTGGATCCGCTCGGTGAGCGCGTCGAAGTCCAGGTGCCCCTCCCGCGCGATCACGATCTCGCCGTCCACCACGCACCGCTCGGGCAACCGCTCCCGCACCGCCGCCACCAGCTCCGGGAAGTACCTGGTCAGTGGCTTGCCGGTACGGCTGCCGAGCTCGACCTCGGCGCCGTCGCGGAACACGATCGACCGGAAACCGTCCCACTTGGCCTCGTAGTGCATGCCCGGCGGGATCTTCGCCACGGACTTGGCGAGCATCGGCTTCACGGGCGGCATGACGGGCAGATCCATGGTCCGACTGTATGAGCGGCCGGTGGAGCCCGCCTGTTAAGCTGGCCGTGTGATCAGGTTCTACTACTTCTACATCTGATACCGCCCCGGGAGACCGGGCGCCGATGCCGCCGCGCGCAAGCGGCGTGATTCCGGCTGCCCCGCTCCGTATCGGTCACCTGTTCACTTCTTCCGATATGGCGGATCACCCATGCACCGGCGTACCTCTGACGCCCCCACCCGCCCCACCACCCCTGCCGCGTCGACGCCCGGCTCCGGCGCCTTCCAGGTCGTCCTGGACGACGTCGTCCGCGCCCCCGGAGGCCGGCCCCTCCTGGACGGCGTGCACCAGTCGGTGTCCCTCGGCGAGCGCATCGGCGTCGTCGGCGAGAACGGCACCGGCAAGTCGACCCTGCTGCGCCTGCTGGCCGGCACCGACCAACCCGACGCGGGACATGTCCGCGTCCACGCCCCGGGCGGTGCGGGCTACCTGCCGCAGACCCCCGACCTGCCCCCGGACGACACCGTCCAGGACGCCGTCGACCACGCCCTCGCCGACCTGCGCGCCCTGGAGAGCGCCCTGCGCCGGGCCGAGCAGGCGCTGACCGAGGCCGGCCCCGACGAACTCGACGGTCTGCTCGCCGCGTACGGCGAACTCCTGGAGGCGTTCGAGGCCCGTGACGGCTACGCGGCCGACGCCCGCGTCGAGTCCGCCCTGCACGGGCTGGGCCTGCGCCACATCACCCCCGACCGGCGCCTCGGCAGCCTCTCGGGCGGCGAGCAGGCCCGCCTGGGCCTGGCCTGCCTGCTGGCGGCCGCACCCCAGCTCCTGCTGCTCGACGAGCCGACCAACCACCTCGACGTACCGGCCGTCGAGTGGCTGGAGGAGCACCTGCGTGCCCACCGGGGCAGCGTCCTGGCGGTCTCCCACGACCGCGTCTTCCTGGAACGCGTCGCCACCGCCCTGTGGGAGGTGGACGGCGAGCGCCGCACCGTCCACCGGCACGGCGGCGGCTACGCCGGATACCTGAGGGCCAAGGCCGGCGCCCGGCGCCGCTGGGAACAGGAGCACGCCGACTGGCAGCGTGAGCTGGCCGAACAGCGCACCCTGGCCCGCCGCGCCGCCGACACCATGGCCGCGGGACCCCGGCGCCGGTCCAACGCAGACCGCGAGGGCCAGCGCCACCAGCGCAGCGTGGAGAAGCAGATCTCCGCCCGCGTGCGGCAGGCGAAGGAACGGGTGCGGCGCCTGGAGGAGAACCCGGTGCCGCCGCCCCCGGCGCCCCTGCGCTTCCGGGTCCGGGTCGAGGGCGGCGACGCGGACCACCACGGCCCGCTCGCCGACCTGCACGGGGTCGCCGTCGGCGACCGGCTCGACGTCCACGACTTCACCGTCGGCCCGGGCGAACGGATCCTGGTCACCGGCGAGAACGGCGCCGGCAAGAGCACCCTGCTGCGGGTCCTCGCCGGCGACCTGCGCCCCGACCGGGGCACGTGCGCACGCCCGGAACGCGTCGGCTGGCTGCCCCAGGAGACCCCGGTCACCCATCCGCGGCGGACCCTGCTCGACGCCTACGCGGCCGGACTGCCCGGCGCCCCGGCCGAGCACCGCGGGGCACTGCTCGGCCTCGGCCTGTTCCGCCTCCCCGACCTGGCGACGGCGGTCGGCGACCTGTCCACCGGACAGCTGCGCCGGCTGGCGCTGGCCCGGCTGCTGCGCGACCCGGTGGACCTGCTGCTCCTGGACGAGCCCACCAACCACCTCTCACCCGCGCTGGTGGAGGACTTCGAGGACGCCCTGCACCACTACCGCGGCGCCCTGGTGATGGTCTCCCACGACCGCATGGTCGCCCGGCGGTTCACCGGCCGCCGGGTCAGGATGAGCAACGGCGCCCTGGCCGGGTAGGCGCGTCGCCGCCCGGGACGTCCGTCGGCGAACGGACCCGGGCGGCCCGCCGCCTGACATGCGGGGTGACCCGGGTGCGCCTACCGTGGCTCGCATGGCGGAAGCGGTGGAACTGGAAGCGGGCGGACGGACCGTGCGGCTCTCGAACCCGGGCAAGGTGTTCTTTCCGGAGGACGGCTACACCAAGCTCGACCTGGCCCGCTACTACCAGGCGGTCGCCCCCGGCATCCTGCGCGCCCTGCGCAACCGGCCCACCACCCTGCAGCGCTACCCGGACGGCATCACCGGCGAGTGGTTCTACCAGAAGCGCGCCCCCAAGGGCATGCCCGACTGGATCCCCACCGCCCACATCACCTTCCCCAGCGGACGCAGCGCCGACGAGATGTGCCCCACCGAGGAGGCGGCGGTGCTCTGGGCCGCCCAGTACGGCACCCTCACCTTCCACCCCTGGCCGGTGCGCCGCGACGACGTCGACCACCCCGACGAACTGCGCATCGACCTCGACCCGCAACCCGGCACCGACTACGACGACGCCGCCCGCGCCGCCCACGAACTGCGCGCCGTGCTGGAGGAGTTCGGCGGTCTGCGCGGCTGGCCCAAGACATCCGGCGGGCGCGGCATCCACGTCTTCGTGCCGATCGAGCCGCGCTGGACCTTCACCCAGGTGCGGCGCGCCGCCATCGCCGTCGGCCGCGAGATGGAACGGCGGATGCCCGACCAGGTCACCATCAAGTGGTGGAAGGAGGAGCGCGGCGAGCGCATCTTCATCGACTACAACCAGACCGCCCGGGACCGCACCATCGCCTCCGCCTACTCCGTGCGCCCCCGTCCGGGCGCCCCGGTCTCCGCGCCCCTGGCCTGGGACGAGGTGGGCGTCGCCCACCCGCGGGACTTCGACATCACGACCATGCCCGCGCGCTTCGCCGAACTCGGCGACGTGCACGCGGGCATGGACGAGCGTTCCCACTCCCTCGACGCCCTGCTGGAGCTGGCGACGAAGGACGAGCACGACCACGGGCTCGGTGATCTGCCGTACCCGCCCGAGTATCCGAAGATGCCGGGGGAACCCAGCCGGGTACAGCCGAGCCGCGCGAAGAAGCCGCGCCCTCAGAAGAGCTGACCTACAGTTCCCTGATTCTCACGTCCCGGTACGACACCACGTCCGTCGTGCCGTGGACCTGGAGTCCGACGTAGCCGGAGGCGTACCGCCGCCCGTCCGTGCCCGGGTCGTCCGAGCGCGCCGGGTAGAAGTCCTGGCCGCCGGTGTTGTCGAACTCGTTGATTAGCTTGCCGTTGCGGTAGATCGAGTAGTGCTGGTCGACAACGCGGATCTCGTAGTCGTTCCAGGTGCCCTTCTCCGTCACCCCGGCGCCGGCCAGGCCCACCCGGTCGAAGCCGTAGACGGACCCCGACTTGTACATGTCGCCGGTCGGGCTGTCGAACACCTGCACCTCGTGCCCGTACTTGATGGCGACCCACTCCGGCCGGGACTCCTCCGGGTGATCGTGCACCTGCGGGAAGCGCACGAAGACGCCGCCGTTGGTGTTGGCCGTGCCGGGCGCGTCGTCCCGCCACTGGAGCTTCAGCGAGAAGTCGCCGTACTTGCGCTCCGGGAACCACAGCATGCCCATGCCGGGCGTGCTGGTGCTGGAGGTGATCGAACCGTCCTCGTTCAGCGCGAACGAACCGCCGCCCACCTGCTCCCACTTGGCGAAGGACTCCTGGGAGCCGTCCAGGATCGCCCGGTAGCCCTCGGTCTGGCCGGGCACACCGATCTTGGACTGACGGGCGGCCTTCGTGATCGCCTGCCCCTCCCGCCGGTCGATGACGCCCTCGTCCCGCAGCGCCTCGACGACGTCGCGGACGTGCTTGAGGAACAGCTGCTGCGAGGACCAGTCCTTCTCGTCCTCGATCAGCTCGTTGATCCGGCACCGGTTGTTGGTGACCCGGTTCGGCACACCCGTGTCGACCGCGCCGACGATCACCGTGAGGCGCTCGTCGTACTCGGGGCAGGGCGGCGGCGGCACCTGGCCCGACACCACCGTGAAGCTCACGGTCATCGGCTCGGAGGTGTTGCCCGCCTTGTCGCTCGCCCGGTACGCCACGGTGTGCCGGCCGACCCGGTCGACGACGACCGGCCCGGTGTACTCCAGGTAGGGCCCGGCATCGAGCGAGTACTCCACGCCGGCCACCCCGGAACCGCCCTCGTCGGTGGCGCTGACGGTCACCTTGGCGCTGCCGACGTAGGCGCCGTCGGAGTCCTTGCTGCCCTCCACGGTCGCGCCGGTCACCGGCGGCACGGTGTCCTGCGGGGGAGCGGCGACGACGGTGAAGGTGACGTTCTTCTCCGCCGCGACGTTGCCCGCCTTGTCGGTGGCGCGGTAGCGCACGGTGTGCTCGCCGGCCTCGTGCACCATGACGGGCGCGGTGTACGGCTGCCAGGCGCCGTCCCCGACGGCGTACTCGATGGTGTTGACGCCGGAACCGGTGTCGGAGGCGGTGACGGTCACCGTCGCCATGTCGACGTAGGCACCGTCGGCGTTCTGCTCCCCGCTGACCGTCGCCGAGGTCTCCGGCGCGGTCGTGTCGTCGGTGTCCGGGGCGGCCACGGCGAAGGTGACGCTCTTCTCCTCGGCGGCGTTGCCCGCCTTGTCGAACGCCCGGTAGCGCACCGTGTGCTCGCCGACCTGGTCGACCACGACCGGCGTGGTGTACGGCTGCCAGGCGCCGTCGGCGCCGATGGCGTACTCGATCCGCTCGACGCCGGAGCCGCCCTCGTCGGTGGCGGCGAGCGTCACGGTCGCGGAGCCGACGTAGGCGCCGTCGGCGTTCTGCGTGCCGCCGACCTCCGCCGAGGTCGCAGGCGCCGTGCTGTCCTCGCCACCGCCGCCCTCGGTCACCACGAGCACGCCCTTCATCTCCCCGTGGCCGGGGATGGTGCAGTGGTAGAGGTAACGGCCGGGGGACAGGGTGACCTCGGCGGTGTGCTTGCCGCCCTGGTCGTCGAAGGGGTTGGCCAGGATGTTCAGCTGGACGTCCTGGTTGTACTCGGGATCGCTGGTCACGAACGTCAGCGTGTGCGGCATGCCGGTCGTGTTGCCGGTCGCCTCACTGTTCTCGAAGACGATCGTGGCCGGACCCGCCACCGCCGTCTCGGGCGCCGACGTGTACTTGGTGATGTCGTTGCCGGCGGTCCAGGTGAGGACCTGGTCCGCGGCGGCGGCCTCCGCCTCCGCCCTGGGCTGTCCGGAGGCGGACGTCGCCTGCAGCCCGAGCATCATCAGCAGGCCGGCCAGCAGCGCGGCCCACATTCTTCGTTGGCGTATCACTCGCTCCCCCTCGCCAGCTGTCCGGCGGCCGGTGTCGGGCCGCCGCCCTCGTAGGTGACCCGCCACAGGGCCGACTTGGAGTCCGAGGTGAAGAAGCCGCGGCCGTAGTCCAGGACGTACAGCGCGCCGTCCGGGCCGAACTTCCAGCCCATCAGGTTCTTGATGCCGTCGTTGCCGACCGGCACGATCTTCTTCAGCGACTCCGAGTGCACCGGCAGACCGCCGTCGCCCATCGTCTCCGGGTCCATCAGCACCGCGTTGCGCGGCTGGTCGGCGTCGTAGAAGTCACCGACGAACCACTTGCCGTCCCAGTACGCGGGCCACGCGACCTCGCTGCCGCCGTCCGCGTCGTAGCGGTAGACCGGGCCGTTCATCGCGGCCTGGCCGCCGCCCTTGAGCCAGGGCAGCTTGTACGTGGCCTCGTCCTGCTCGTACGACGGGACGCCGTTCTCGTCGCGCGGGAAGTCGGGGCCGCCGCCCTGCGGCGAGTACCAGATGTTGTTGCCGGTCACCGGCGGCAGGTTGACCAGGCCGTCGTTGTTCGGCGACTCGTTCTTCGGGGCGTCGCAGTCGTACCAGCCCAGCGGCTTCGACGGGTCCGGCAGGTTCCGGTCCCGGTACGGCTGCTTGTTGCCCATGCAGTACGGCCAGCCGTGGTTGCCGGCCTCGGTGATCGCGGCGAACGTGTCGTACTTCGCCGGACCCCACGTCGGCGACGGGGCGCCGGCGTCCGGGCCGACCCAGCCCGCGTAGAGGACGTCGGTCTTCTTGTCGACGGAGATGCGCGCCGGGTTGCGGACGCCCATCACGTAGATCTCGCCGCGCGTCTTGCCGCCGCCCTCGGCGGTCTCCTTCCCGGTGAACAGGTTGCCCTCGGGGAGCGTGTACGTCCCGTCCGGCTCCGGGTGGATGCGCAGGATCTTGCCGTTGAGGTTGTTGGTGTTGCCGGCGGTGCGGCGCGCGTCGGCGAAGGAGACGCCCTTGAAGTTGGGCTCCGGGTTGTTGCCGGAGTAACCGCCGCTGAAGCCGCTGGAGTTGTTGTCACCGGTGGCGATGTACAGGTTGCCCTTGGAGTCCCAGGCCATCCCGCCGCCCGCGTGGCAGCAGCTGTGGATCTGCACCGGCCACTTCAGCAGCACCTTCTCGCTGCCGGGGTCCAGCTTGTCGGTCGCCCGGTCGAGCGTGAAGCGGGAGACGCGCCGCTCGGCCATGCGGGTCTCGCGGTTGATCTCGGAGTGGGGTGTGTAGTGCAGGTACACCCACCCGTTCTCCTCGAACTCCGGGTCCAGCTCGATGCCGAGCAGTCCCTCCTCGACCTTGGTCAGCTCGTCGCCGCCGCCCTTGTTGCCGAAGACGGTCAGCTCACCGGCGAGGGTGACCTCCTTCGTCTTCGGGTCCCAGACGTGGATCTCGCCCTTGCCCTTGCCGATGTCCGGGTCGTTCCAGTCGGTGACCACGGGCTGGGAGGCGTCCGCGCCGCCCCGGCCGATGTAGAGGACGCGGCCGTCGGGGGCGGTGACCAGGCCGTGCGGTTCGCCGATCTGGTCGTTGTGGCCCGGCTGGTTGGGCTTGGTCAGGCGCTCGGCCTTGTAGTTGCCGGTGATGGTGGCCTTGCAGTCGGCCTGCGCCAGCCGCGTGGTCCACATGAGGGCACCGCGCAGATGAGCGCGGAAGTCGGTCTCGTCGTACGACGAGACCGTGCCGCCCATGCCGGTGTAGAAGGACCGGCCGCCGTCGTAGTCCCGGCACCAGCTGACCGGGTGGTCCCAGCCGTTGGCGCTCTCCCCGGGCGCGTACGTCGACTCGCGCACCCGGGCGACCGTGTGCACCTCACCGGACGGGTTCTTCTGCCAGTTCAGCCACTCGTCGGGCCGCTTCCACTCCATCGGCAGGTCCTTGGTGGCCGGATGGCGCCGGTCACCGACCTCTACGACGGCCCGTTGGACCTTCGTGGGGCTGGAGGCCGCCGGGCGGGCGCCGACCAGACCGGTGAACCAGTCCGAGTACGGCTCCGCGCGGGCCGCGTCGTGGATGCCGACGAACCCGCCGCCCGCCTCCATGTACGCCTCCAGGCCCGCCTCCTGCGCGGGCGTCAGGACGTCGCCGCCGCCGGTCAGGAACACGACCGCGTTGAAGCGGCTGAGCTTCTTGTCGTTGGTGAAGACGTTGGCGTTGTCCGTGGCTTCGACCCTGAAGCGTTCCTTCGCCGGGCCGGACAGCCCGATCCGCTCGATGGCCGAGATACCGGCGTTCACGGCCGGCGACTCGTCGCCGGCCGCGGCGGACCCGTAGAAGACCAGCACCCGTACATTCGCGCCGCCGGGAGGCGACTTGATCGACATCGTTGTCAGGAGCGGCTCCGGCGCCGGACGCGCACTGGCGGCAGGGCCGGCCAGTAGTCCCGCGGCGACGAGACCGGCGGTGGCGAACGCCGCCCAGCCTCTGCTTCTCGCGCTCAACCCTCTTAAGGGCATGGGCACCTCCTAGGTCACGGCAGCAGCGCCAAGGAAGCTAGACCTCTTTGCGCGGTTCGCCAATAGGTATGACCGGGATCCAACGAACTTTGTCCTGAGTGTGGATAAACCGGTCGGCAACCGGTACCGTCCCACAGGTTCATCACAGCCAATCAGGGCGATCCATTGGCTAGGTCTCCGCAAATTCCGTCTCAGCGTGGGGAGTTCGGCATGGACAGGCGAGGCTTCAACCGACGGGTACTGCTGGGCGGCGCGGCCGTCGCGACATCGTTGTCCATTGCTCCGGAGACCGCGGGCGCGGCCGGCGAGGGCAAGGGGGGCACGGCGCCGACGGCACCGGCCGGCGGCGAGGTGAGACACATCAAGATGTACGCCGAGAAGCTGCCCGACGGCCAGATGGGCTACGGCCTGGAGAAGGGCAAGGCGTCCGTCCCCGGACCGCTGATCGAACTCAACGAGGGCGACACGCTGCACATCGAGTTCACGAACACGATGGACGTGCGCGCCAGCCTGCACGTCCACGGCCTGGACTACGAGATCTCCAGCGACGGCACCGCCATGAACAAGAGCGACGTCGAGCCCGGCGGCACCCGCACCTACACCTGGCGCACCCACAAGCCGGGCCGCCGCGCGGACGGCACCTGGCGGGCGGGCAGCGCGGGCTACTGGCACTACCACGACCACGTCGTCGGCACCGAGCACGGCACGGGAGGCATCCGCAAGGGCCTGTACGGACCGGTGATCGTGCGCCGCAAGGGCGACGTGCTGCCGGACGCGACGCACACGATCGTCTTCAACGACATGCTCATCAACAACCGCGACCCGCACACCGGACCCGACTTCGAGGCCACCGTGGGCGACCGCGTCGAGATCGTCATGATCACGCACGGCGAGTACTACCACACCTTCCACATGCACGGTCACCGCTGGGCCGACAACCGCACCGGCATGCTCACCGGCCCCGACGACCCGAGCCGGGTCATCGACAACAAGATCACCGGCCCCGCCGACTCCTTCGGCTTCCAGATCATCGCGGGGGAGGGGGTGGGCGCCGGGGCGTGGATGTACCACTGCCACGTGCAGAGCCACTCCGACATGGGGATGGTGGGGCTGTTCCTGGTGAAGAAGCCGGACGGGACGATCCCGGGCTACGACCCGCACGAGCACGCGCACGGCGGCGAACAGACCGCGGAGGCGCCCGCGCACCAGCACTGACGGGTCCGGTGGACGGTGACGAGAGCGCTCTCTCCCGTCCGGTGGCTGCGGCTATCCTGGCCGCAGCCACCGACGAGGAGCCCAGAAGTGACCGACACAGCGCCACGTCCCACGCTGGAGGCCGTGGCCGAGCGGGCCGGGGTCTCGCGGGCCACCGTCTCCCGGGTGGTCAACGGGGCGCACGGGGTGCGGGAGGCGCTGGCCGAGCGGGTCCGGCGCGCGGTGGAGGAGCTGGGGTACGTGCCCAACCAGGCCGCCCGCTCCCTCGTGACCAGACGTCACGACGCCGTCGCCGTGGTCGCCGCCGAGCCGGAGACCCGGGTCTTCGCCGACCCGTACTTCGCCCAGCAGCTGCGCGGCATCAGCAAGGAGCTGACCGCCCACGACAGCCAGCTGGTGCTGCTGCTCACCGAGGGCCGCGAGGACCACGCCCGCGTCGGCCGCTACCTGGCCGGCGGCCATGTCGACGGCGCGCTGGTCTTCTCCCTGCACCTCGACGACCCGCTGCCCGGCCTCGTCCGCGGCGCCGGTGTGCCGACCGTGTTCGGCGGGCGCCCCGGCTGGGACGACGGGCGGGACGACGTGGTCTACGTCGACAGCGACAACCGCGGCGGCGCCCGCGACGCAGTGCGCCACCTCGCCGGCCTCGGCCGCACCCGCATCGCGCACATCACCGGTCCGCTCGACCAGACCTCCGCGGCCGACCGGCTGGCCGGCTTCCGCGACGTGCGGGCGGACGCCGGCGAGGGGCTGGTCGCGCGCGGGGACTTCACCTCGGGCGGCGGAGAGCGGGCGATGCGGGAACTGCTGGACCGCCGTCCCGACCTGGACGCCGTGTTCGCCGCCAACGACCTCACCGCGGCGGGCGCCCTGAGGGTGCTGCGCGAGCGCGGGCGGCGGGTGCCGGACGACGTGGCCGTGGCCGGCTTCGACGACATGCTGCCGGTCGCCGAGGAGACCGACCCGCCGCTGACCACGGTCCGTCAGGACATCGAGGGGATGGGGCGGCTGATGGCCCGCCTGCTGCTGCGCGGCCTGGACCGGGACCCGGGCGCCGGGACCACCGAGCCGTCCCCGGCGGTCACACCGTCGGGAGTCGTGCTGCCGACCACCCTGATCCGCCGCGCGAGCGCGTGAGGCGGTGTGGACGCACGGCCACGCGCTTCCGCGCGCCGCCGTGCACCCTGGAGCCGGGCGGGGGATCATCGGGGCGGCCGGGGGCCCACGGCGCGGTGTTGATCCCGCGTTGATCGAACGTTTTTCGCCGCCCGGCACGCTCCTGCCATGCACATCGAAACCATCGCGACGCCCGACCTCGCCTGGCAGGAGGAGGCGTTGTGCGCACAGACCGGGGGCGACTTCTTCTTCCCCGAGCCCGGCAGCTCCGTACGGGACGCGAAGCGGATCTGCGCCCTGTGCCCGATCCGCACGGCCTGCCTGGAGTACGCGCTGAGCAACGACGAGCGCTTCGGGGTGTGGGGCGGACTGTCGGAGAAGGAGCGGCTGGCCCTGCGCCGCACCGCACCCACCCTCTGACCCCACCACGCCGGGCAACCCGCCCACCCGACACCGAGGCCGCCCCGCACCCGCTGCCGTGGGCCGACGTCTCGCGCCGGTGCCTCTGCGCTCGTCCGCCTGGTACGGAGGCGTGTCGGGCCCGCGGTCGTGAGCGGAGCCGTCTGCCACCGGATCGCTCCCTCGCGGGCCGGCCTCGCGCCCTGCCGCCCGGCATCGAGGCCGGCTCGGGTTCGCCCGTCTTGCGCCCGGCTGTCCGGCGCCGGGCCGTGGTGCGCCCGGCGAGCACGCGCCGGAGCGCCCCACCCGTCCCGCCCGGTACCGAGGCTGCCTCTGGCCCGCCTTGAGCCGAGGCCGCCTAGCGCCCGCCGGTCCCGCGCCGGGGCGCACCGCCTCGGCGGGGATGTGGTGTCAGCCGGCCGCCCGGGCCGCCATCCGGGCCTTGCGCGCCGCCAGCTTCTCGTCGAACTTGGCGGCCTCCGAGTCCAGGCCGCCCATGAACAGCCCCAGCTCCTCCTGGGCCTGCTGCCCCTCCGGGCCCAGCCCGTCGATCTCCATGACCTTCAGGAAGCGCAGCACGGGCTGGATCACGTCGTCGTGGTGGATGCGCAGGTTGTAGACCTCGCCGATCGCCATCTGCGCGGCGGCCCGCTCGAACCCCGGGATGCCGTGTCCGGGCATCCGGAAGTTGACGACCACGTCCCGCACCGCCTGCATCGTGAGGTCGGGCGCGAGCTCGAAGGCGGCCTTGAGCAGGTTCCGGTAGAAGACCATGTGCAGGTTCTCGTCGGTCGCGATGCGGGCCAGCATGCGGTCGCAGACCGGGTCGCCGGACTGGTGACCGGTGTTGCGGTGCGAGATGCGGGTGGCCAGCTCCTGGAAGGCGACGTACGCCACCGAGTGCAGCATCGAGTGCCGGTTGTCCGACTCGAAGCCCTCGCTCATGTGGGCCATGCGGAACTGCTCCAGCTTGTCCGGGTCGACGGCCCGGGAGGTGAGCAGGTAGTCGCGCATGACGATGCCGTGGCGGCCCTCCTCGGCGGTCCAGCGGTGCACCCAGGTGCCCCAGGCACCGTCGCGGCCGAAGAGGCTCGCGATCTCGTGGTGATAGCTGGGGAGGTTGTCCTCCGTCAGGAGGTTCACCACGAGGGCGATCCGCCCGATCTCGGTGACCTTGGACTGGTCCTTCTCCCAGGCCTCGCCGTCCTCGAAGAGGCCCGGGAAGTTCCGGCCGTCGGTCCACGGCACGTACTCGTGCGGCATCCAGTCCTTGGCGACCTGCAGATGCCGGTTCAGTTCCTTCTCGACCACTTCCTCCAGCGCGTACAGCAGCCGGGCGTCGGTCCATTCGGCGGAACTGCCGAGGTGCGGGGAGACGATCGTCACGAATAACTCCAGGGGACGTGCGACAGACAGAGCGGAAAGCAACCGGCGAGCGGGCCGGCGAACTGAACCTACGGGATCGTAGGCTACGAAACCGTAGGTTACGAGGGCGTAGGTTAAACACACCGTAAAGGCCGCTGATCAGCACCCGTTCAGCAGGGCGTGCGAAGACCCCGAGACCCGCAGGTCCCGGGGCCGAACGGGTGGCCTGCCCGTCTCTCAGGCGTACAGCTCCCGCAGCCGGACCGAGAGACACGTCACACAGCCTTCGAGCTTCTCGAACTCGCCGATGTCCACCACCACCGGCTCGTGGCCGAGGTCGGCGAGCAGCTCCGCCGTCTTCGGCGCGCTCGCCGCCATCAGCAGCTTCCCGCCCCCGAGCAGCACCACGTGCGCCCCGGACTCCTCCGGCACCGGCAGGTACCGGGGGAACAGCGACGGCACGTCCGTCAGCGGGATGTGCCCGATCACCGACCCGTCCGGCAGCGCGGTCACCGCGGACTTCAGGTGCAGCACCCGGCTCACCGGCACGGCGACCACCCGGGCGCCCAACGGCTCGAACGCCGCCCGCAGCTGCTGGACACCGGCCGCGTTGGTGCGCCCGCCGCGCCCGACGTAGATCGTGTCGCCGATCTTCAGGACGTCGCCGCCGTCGAGTGTGCCCGGCTCCCAGACCCAGTTGACCGAGCAGCCCAGCCGCGCCACGGCCTCCTCGACACCCGGGATCTCCGCCCGCCGCGACTCTGCGCCGGGCCGCGTGATCAGGGCGACGTTCCGGTACATGACGACGGTGTCCTCGACGAAGACCGAGTCCGGGCAGTCGTCGGCCGGATCCACCTCCAGCGTCTCCCAGCCGTGCGCGCGCAGCGCCTCGACGTACGCCTCCCACTGTTCGACGGCGAGGCCGTGATCGACCCGCTCGCGTTCGACGTGGGTGACCAGCCCCTCGGCGAGGCGGGGGCTCGGGCGGCGGACGAGGGCCTTCTTGCTGGGCACGAGGGGTTCTCCGGGGTCTCCGAATCGGCGCTGGCTGGCTCCGGCGCCGGTGTCGCGGCGCCGGTTGGCCATCATGCAGGGCGGCCCGCGCGGACGAAACCCCGTCAGTGCCCCGTGGCCCTCCTGAGGTGCTCCGCCGTGCTGGAGTCCGGGGCGGTGAGCAGCTCGCGCGGGGTGCCCTCGAAGAGCACCCGGCCGCCGCGGCGGCCCCCGTCCGGGCCGAGGTCGATCACGTGGTCGGCGTGCGCGACCACGTCCAGGTTGTGCTCGACGACCACGACCGTGTTGCCGGCGTCGACCAGCCGGTCCAGCAGGGCGAGCAGCCCCTCGACGTCCGACATGTGCAGCCCCGTCGTCGGTTCGTCCAGGACGTACACCGCGCCGGTGCGGTGCAGGCGGGTCGCGAGCTTGATCCGCTGCCGCTCGCCGCCCGAGAGGGTGGACAGCGGCTGTCCGAGCGTGAGGTAGGTGAGGCCGACGTCGTGCAGGGCGCGCAGCCGCCGCCGTACGCCGGTGTCCGTGAAGAAGTCCAGGGCCTGCTCGGCGGTCATCCCGAGCACGTCGGCGATGGAGCTGCCGGCGACGGTCAGCCGCAGCACCTCCTCCCGGAAGCGCCGGCCCTCGCAGTCGCCGCAGACGGTCGTCACCGGGTCCATGAAGGCCAGGTCGGTGTAGATGATCCCGCGCCCCTCGCAGGTGCCGCACGCGCCCGCCGAGTTGAAGCTGAAGCAGCCCGCCTCGGCGCCCGTCTCCCGCGCGAAGATCCTCCGCACCGTGTCCATGATCCCGAGGTACGTCGCCGGAGTGGAGCGCGCCGAGACTCCGATCGACGACTGGTCGACGACCACCGTGTCCGGATGTCCGGCGACCAGTTCCGCGACCAGCGTGCTCTTGCCCGACCCGGCGACCCCCGTGACCGCCGTCAGCACACCGGTCGGGAAGGCCACCGTCACGTCCCGCAGGTTGTGCCGGTCGGCGCCCTTCACCCACAGCTCACCGGTCGGCGTCCGCGACTCCGCCTTCACCGTCGTACGGCGTCCGAGACAGCGGCCGGTGAGCGTGTCCGCCGCGGCCAGCTCGGCCGGCGTCCCCTCGAACACCACCCGGCCGCCGCCGGCGCCCGCCCGCGGGCCCATGTCGACCACGTGGTCCGCCAGCGCGACGACGTCCGGGTCGTGCTCGACGACCAGCACGGTGTTGCCCTTGTCGCGCAGGCGCAGCAGCAGGTCGCCGAGGCGCCCGACGTCGCGCGGGTGCAGCCCGACGCTGGGTTCGTCGAAGATGTACGTCATCCCGGTCAGGCTGGAGCCCAGGTGCCGCACGGTCTTCAGCCGCTGCCCCTCGCCGCCGGAGAGGGAGGCGGTCTCCCGGTCGAGGCTGAGGTAGCCGAGGCCGATCGCCTCGATCCGCTCCAGCGCGGCGACGGCGGCCCCGGCGACCGGCCGGGCCACCGGGTCGTCGATCCGCCGCAGTACGGCGATGAGGTCGGTGACCTGCATGCGGGAGCAGTCGGCGATGGAGTGCCCGTCGATCCGGGACGCGAGCGCCGCCGCGTTCAGCCGGGCGCCCCCGCAGTCGGGGCAGTCGCCCTCGACCAGGAACTCCCGCACCAGGTTCCGGGTCTTCTCGCTCATCGCCGACAGGTCCCGCTTCAGGTAGAGCCGCTCGAAGCGGTCGGCGAGCCCTTCGTACTCGGTGGTCCAGGTGCCGCCCGTGCCGTTCACGGTGACCTTGCTGCCGGGCCGGCCGCGCATCAGGAACGCCCGCTCCTCGTCGGTGAAGTCGCCGACGGGCTTGTCCGGGTCCAGTTCGTCGCTGTTGGTGTACGCCTGCCCCTGCCAGGTCCCCGCGGCGAACGGCGGGAAGCGGACCGCCCCGTCGGCCAGCGACCGGGCCGGGTCGAGGATGCGGTCCCAGTCGGGGCGCACCGTGCGGCCCAGCCCGTCGCAGCCCGGGCACATGCCCGACGGGTCGTTGAACGAGTACGCCGTCGCCGCCCCGGCACTGGGCGTGCCGTGCCGGGAGAACAGCACGCGCAGGGCCGAGTGGATGTCGGTCATGGTGCCGACGGTGGAGCGCGAGTGGCCGCCGACCGGCCGCTGGTCGACGACGATCGCGGGGGAGAGGTCCTCCAGGGCGTCCGCGTGGGGGCGCTCGTACTTGGGCAGCCGGTTGCGCACGAACCAGGTGAACGTCTCGTTCAGCTGGCGCTGCGACTCGACCGCGATCGTGTCGAACACGACCGACGACTTCCCCGAACCCGAGACGCCGGTGAACACGGTCAGCCGGCCCTTCGGGATGCGGAGGGTGACGTCCTGGAGGTTGTTCTCCCTGGCTCCGGTGATCGTGATGAACTCGCTCATGCGGGCGACGCTAGGCGGGATACCCGACAGCCTCTGGCGTGATTGCCCGAAGTTCTCCCTCCTCCAGCAGCAGCCACCGGGTGATGCCGATCGACTCCAGGAACGGCATGTCGTGGCTGGCCACGATCAGCGCCCCCTCGTACGACTCCAGCGCCGTGGTGAGCTGCCGGACGCTCGCCATGTCCAGGTTGTTCGTCGGCTCGTCCAGCATCAGCAGCTGCGGGGCGGGCTCCGCCAGCATCAGTGCGGCCAGCGTCGCCCGGAAGCGCTCGCCGCCGGACAGCGTCTGCGCCCGCTGGTCGGCACGGGCGCCCCGGAACAGGAAGCGCGCCAGCCGCGCCCGGATCCGGTTGTTGGTGGCGCCCGGCGCGAACCGGGCCACGTTCTCGGCGACGGTCAGCTCGCCGTCGAGGACGTCGAGGCGCTGCGGCAGGAACCGCAGCGGCACGTGCGCCGTCGCCTCGCCCGCCACCGGCTCCAGCTCGCCGGCTACGGTCCGCAGCAGCGTGGACTTGCCCGCGCCGTTGCGGCCGATCAGCGCGATCCGCTCCGGCCCGTGCAGGTCCAGCCCGCCCACTCGGGCCCCGTACCGCAGCTCCAGGTCCCTCAGGGTGAGCACGGACCGGCCCGGCGGCACGGCCGTGTACGGCAGGTCGACGCGGATCTCGTCGTCGTCCCGCACGGCCTCGACCGCGTCGTCGAGCCGCTCCCTGGCCTCGGCGAGCTTCTCCTCGTGCATGATGCGGTGCTTGCCCGCGGACTCCTGTGCCGCGCGCTTGCGTGCCCCCATGACGATCTTCGGCTCGCGCTTCTGGTCCCACATCTTCTGCCCGTACCGCTTGCGGCGGGCCAGCTTCACCTGGGCCTCGGTCAGCTCGCGCTTCTGTTTGCGCAGGTCGGACTCGGCGACGCGCACCATCCGCTCGGCCGCCTCCTGCTCGACGGCCAGCGCTTCCTCGTACGCCGAGAAGTTCCCGCCGTACCAGGTGATCCGCCCGGAACGCAGGTTGGCGATCTGGTCGACCAGGTCCAGCAGCTCCCGGTCGTGGCTGACCACGACCATGACGCCGGGCCAGGATTCGACGGCCGCGTACAGTCGCCGGCGCGCGTACAGGTCGAGGTTGTTGGTCGGTTCGTCCAGGAGCAGGACATCGGGCCGGCGCAGCAGCAGCGCGGCCAGCCGCAGCAGCACCGACTCGCCGCCCGACACCTCGCCGACGGTGCGGTCGAGACCCACGTGGGCCAGTCCGAGTTCGCCGAGTGTGGCGAGGGCGCGCTCCTCGACGTCCCAGTCGTCGCCGACCGTCTCGAAGTGCTCCTCGGCCACGTCACCGGCCTCGATGGCGTGCAGTGCGGCGCGCCGCGCGGCGATGCCGAGCGCCTCGTCGACCCGCAGCGCGGTGTCGAGCGTGACGTTCTGCGGCAGGTAACCGACCTCGCCGGCCAGGCGGACAGTGCCCTCGGCCGGGGTGAGCCGACCGGCGATCAGCTTCAACAGGGTGGACTTTCCCGACCCGTTGACGCCGACGAGCCCGGTGCGGCCGGTACCGAAGGAGGCGTCCAGTCCCTCGAAGACGGGGGTGCCGTCGGGCCAGGCGAAGGAGAGGGACGTGCAGGTGATCGAAACAGACATACGGGTCTCCGCGGTTGCTTGAAGCCGTCAGGGGCAAACGCGTATCGAGACACCGGGAGGAGGCGACCGCCGTCGGGCGAGGAAGGAGGATCCCGGGGAGTGCTGGGGCACGAAAAAAGCCCTGCTCCGCAAGGACGGCTCGAACGCCGAGGTCGCACGCGGCGTACACATGTGGCATGCGTTGACATGTGACGCGGTGTCTCAGGACCTCAGACGAGCAACGTCCTTCTCCAATCGGCGGCAACAGAAGCGTCGTACACAGTAAGAGGGACCGGTCCGACTGTCAACGCCTTTTGGCGAATCCGGTCCCACGCCCCTAGGAGGCCCCGTGCCCGACGGCTCGCTCTCCCTGCCGGCCCGGCTCTGCCTGCTGGCCTGGGACCCCACGCGGCCCGGCGCCACCGACACCGCCCGGGTCCACCACCTCGTGCGCGCGGGCGCGCTGACCGAGCTGGCACGACGAGGTCTGCTCACCGACGACGCAGGCATCGCCACCCCCGTCGACCTCGACTCCCGCTCCGGGGACGCCGTCCTGGACGGGCTGCTCGAACTCGTCCGCGAGTCCCTGCCGCACAGGTGGCGGACCTGGGTGCGGCGGTACGCCCGGGTCACCTTCGACGCCGCCCGGGAGCAGCTGGTGGCCGAAGGGTATCTGCGCGCCGAGAAGAAGCGGGTCCTCGGCGTCTTCCCGTCGGTGGAGTACGTCCCGGCACGCGCCGCGGCGGCGCGGACGCTGAGCGCGCGGACGCGGTCCGTCCTGGAGGGGGCGGTGCCGGCCGGTGAGGTGTGCGAGCGGGACGCGGTCGTGGCCGTACTGGCGGCGGCCGCGGAACCGCGCACCCTCGGACCCGCCGCGACCCGCGCGGGCCGGGAGGCCCGGATCGCGGAACTGACCGAACGCGGCACGGCGTCGGCGCCCGGCCTGCGCGCGATCCTGCTCGAGGTGCGGGGCGCGTTGCGCGCGGAGACGGGGGACGCCGCCGTGACGTCGTCGGGCGGCGGCTGAGGTGCTCCGGGAGGGCGGCCCCCTGGGCCTCTGTCTCAGCAGGTGCCGCGCATCAGCTCGGCCAGCTCGTGGTCCAGGTCCAGCTGGAGGTGCTCCAGCCCGACCGGCACCAGCTCGCCGGTGGCCTGCAGGAACCGGCGCAGCTCGCCCGAGCGGACGTGGATCACGGCGGTGCCCTCGGGCGCGTGGAACTCCAGCACGGTGCGGTCGTACCCGTACGGCCGCACCCGCACGTCGCCGTGGCCGTCCGGCTCCCGCATGCCCGAGATGAGCAGCTCGCGGGAGAACGTCCAGCACACCTCCACGCCTTCGAGGGTGGCCGGGGCCGGGAAGGTCATGCGGACGGCGAACGGGTCGCTGCGGTCGTAGCGCAGCGTGGCGGGAATGCTCGGCATACGCGGCGCGGCGGCGACGAGACGCGCCTCGACCGGCTGTTCGATGACGGTGGACAACGCCTTGCTCCCTCGTGACGGCTGGACGGGCGGGGGGTGGTTGGGCCGGGCACTGGAAGAGACGACGGAATCAGCCAATCCGTGCACACGACGAGCGAGTGACCTCTGTCACCGCGTTCATGCACGGGAGTGACGTGACTCTCCTCGCGCGCCACGCAAGGCACTTGGGCCACTCGTGCGCGGCCGCGCGTGCCGTCGCCGGCCCCCTGGACGGCGCCGGAGCGGTGGGCTAGCTTCGCCCGCCATGAGGCGCTTGGGGAGCATGCGACGCACGGTACGGTCCACCGGCAGGGGCGGCAGGCGCACGGGACGGGCGGTGATCGCGGGGGCGGTGTCCGCGGCCGCCCTCGCCGCGCTGACGGCCGCGGCCCCCGCGCAGGCGCACCAGCGGCCGCACTGGGAGCTGAAGGATACCGGGGACGCCGGGGCGTCCGACGTCCGTTTCCGCGGCCTCGCGGCGGTCAGCCGGCACACCGCCTGGGTGGCCGGCAGCCGGGGCACCGTCCTGCGGACCACCGACGGCGGCGACACCTGGCGGAACGTGTCGCCACCGGGCGCGGGCGGGCTGGAGTTCCGCGACGTCGAGGCGTTCGACGCCCGCCGGGCCGTGGTGCTGGCCATCGGCGAGGGGGAGGCGTCCCGCGTCTACCGCACCGACGACGGCGGGGCCACCTGGACCGAGGCCTTCCGCAACACCGACCCCCGGGCCTTCTACGACTGCCTCACCTTCTTCGACCGCCGGCACGGCCTCGCCATGAGCGACCCGGTGGACGGGAAGTTCCGCATCCTGTCGACCAGCGACGGCGGACGCTCCTGGAAGGTGCTGCCCAGCCGGGGCATGCCGGCCGCGCAGAACGGCGAGGCCGGATTCGCGGCCAGTGGCCAGTGCCTGGTCGCAGCGGGGCCGAAGGACGTCTGGCTGGCCACCGGCGGCGCGGCACGCGCCCGCGTGCTGCACTCCGCCGACCGCGGACTCACCTGGACGACGGCCGACGCCCCGGTCCCGGCCGGCGACCCGGCCCGGGGCGTCTTCGCCCTCGCCTTCCGCGACCGCGTCCACGGGCTCGCGGTCGGCGGCGACTTCCGCCCCGGCCAGACCTCCCCGAGGGCGGCGGCACGGACCGCCGACGGCGGCGGCACCTGGCGGTCCGCCGGCCGCTCGCCCGACGCCTACCGTTCCGGCGTCGCCTGGCTCCCCCACAGCCGGACCGCGGCCCTCGCGGTCGGGCCCACCGGCACGGACCTCACCACGGACGGCGGCCGCACCTGGCGGACGGTCGACACCGGCTCGTACGACACCGTGGACTGCACCACCGACCTGGGTTGCTGGGCGGCCGGTGAGCAGGGGCGGGTCGCCCGGCTGGAGCGCTGACACCGCGCGGGGCGGGGTGTTCGTCCGTAACGTGGGTACCCGTTCACCGAACGTGAGAGGAGTGAGCGGACATGCCGAGCGGTTCCGGCCCCAAGCGGGAGCGGCAGTACGAGCACATCAAGGACAGCGCCGAGGACCGTGGCGCGAGCACCAAGCGCGCCAAGGAGATCGCGGCCCGGACGGTGAACAAGGAGCGCGCGCAGTCCGGCGAGTCCAAGACCGCCAGCCGCACGTCCACGCGGGACAAGGCGCCGAGCAAGCGGGGCGGCCAGCGGTCCGGCAACCGCCAGGGTCCGCAGGGGCAGACCAAGGACCAGCTGTACCAGGAGGCCAAGCGCCGCGACATCAGCGGCCGTTCGAACATGAACAAGAGTGAGCTGCAGCGCGCGCTCGGCAGGTGAGCCCTACCCCTGGCCGAGCGTCTCCCGGTACGGCTCCAGCGCCGGCGCCGTCTTCGTGGCGACGAACTCGGTGACGCGGTAGGCGCACACGCCCGCCCTGACGAAGGGGTCGCCCGCCGCGATCTCCTCGACCCGCGCACGGTCCTCCGCGACGGCGATGATCACCCCGCCGTCGCGGGGTTCCTTGCGCCCGGACGCCAGGACCACCCCCCGCGCGTACAACTCGTCGAGCCACGCCACGTGCTCCTCCAGCACGGCGTCGACGGCATCCAGCGGGGCGGTGTAGGACAGCTCCAGTACGAACATGACCGGGAGCGTACTCCGGGGTCCCGTAGGCTTGCGGCCACCATGAGGACCGTGACCGCGCAGACCCCCGCCGACTGGCCCACGACCGAGGAGCGGGCCCGTGCCGTCCAGGACGAACTGCGGGCCCGCGCGGCGCTCGACGAACCGGGGCCGCCGCCCGGCATGGGCCGGGTGACCGGTGTGGACGTCGCCTACGACGACCAGCGCGACGTCGTCGCCGCGGCTGCCGTCGTCCTCGACGCCGCGACTCTCCGCGTCGTCGCCGAGACCACGGCCGTCGGGCGGATCTCCTTCCCGTACGTGCCCGGTCTGCTCGCCTTCCGCGAGATCCCCACCGTCCTCGCCGCCCTGGACGCGCTGCCCTGCCCGCCCGGTCTGGTCGTCTGCGACGGCTACGGCCTGGCCCACCCGCGCCGCTTCGGCCTCGCCAGCCACCTCGGGGTGCTCACCGGCCTGCCCGCCATCGGCGTCGCCAAGAACCCGTTCACCTTCACCCACGACGAACCGGACGCACCGCGCGGGAGCACGTCGCCGCTGCTCGACGGCTCCGAGGAGGTCGGACGGGCCGTGCGCACGCGTGACGGCGTCAAGCCGGTCTTCGTCTCCGTCGGCCACCGGGTGAGCCTGGACAACGCCTGCGCCCACACCCTGGCGCTGGCCCCGGCCTACCGGCTGCCGGAGACCACCCGCAGGGCCGACGCCCTGTGCCGCGAGGCCCTGCGGGCGGCCACCTACCCGGCCTGACCCTCGACGCTCCAGCGGCCCACCTCCCGGTAGGCCGAGTCGTGGATCTCGGCCCCGTCGCCGGGCCGCAGTCCGTAGTGCTTCAGGTTGCCGCCCCAGTACCGCAGGATCCGCTGCAGCTCGCCCGCGGGGTCCTCGGCGAGCGCGCCCTCGTCCATGGTGACTTCGAGAAGGAACTTCATACCTTCAAGGGTTTCATTGAACTCCTTCTTGGGACTTCACCGCGCTCGCTCACAGGTGCGGGCGCCCGACGGCGGACGAAGTCTCAAATCGGGGTGACGGTCATCGCCCGCCGGTGCTCAGCCGCGGGCTGAGTATCCGTACGGATGTCCCGTCCCGCCGGTGGCGGCAGGCTGGACGGCATGACGACGCACCGCACACCCGAGCAGTCCGCCCGCCGGCCCGCACCGCGCAGCGAGCGGGCGGTGGTCGCCGGGCTGGTGCTCGCCGTGGGTGCGGGACTGGCATGGGCCGGCGGAATGATCTACACGATCGTCGGTTGGTCGGGGTAGACGCCCGCCGCGGAGGCCCTTGAGGACAAGCGCGTCAGCGGGTCGCCGCCACCCGGAAGCGGAGGCCCGCGGCCCGCAGACGCTCGGTCAGGGCGTCGCCCATCGCCACGGCCGTCGTGACCTGCCCCGATGTCGGGGGCAGGTCGTCGAGGGCGAGGGAGAGCGCCGCCTCGGCGAACATCTTCGCCGTCTCGTCGTACCCGGGGTCACCGCCCGCGACCTCGGTGAACACCTTCCGGCCGCCACCCTCGCCCACGAAGCGGACCGAGAACCAGCTCTTCGCCCGCTTCTCGGCGCTCGGACCGTTGCCCGGCTCCAGCCGGGCGGACAGCCACCGCCGCGCGGGCGGCACCTGCGCCGCCGTCACCAGCGCGGCCACCGCCGCCACGCCGCCCACCGCGACGGGCAGCCGCCGCACGGCCGCGTAGTGGCGGTAGCGGAAGTCGGGGCCGTAGCGGTCCAGGGCCTTCGCGGAGCGGCGCACGATCTGCGCGTCGACGGTCGGCAGCGGCAACGCCCAGGCGCCCACCTCCCCGGCGAACCGGGGCGCGCCCGTCGGCGTCACCGCGCGGCGGCCCACCAGCCGGGGCTCGTGCCGCCGGCGTTCCAGCGCGGCGGCCCGCAGCTGGCGGCCGCGTGCGAACTGGCCCAGCGCCGAGGCGAACGTACCGCCGGAGAAGGCGGCGTCGACGCTCACGTAGCCGTCCACGGTCAGCGGTACGCCCTCGGGCAGCTGCCGCACGGTGAAGTACACGCCGAGGTCGTGCGGCACGGAGTCGAAACCGCAGGCGTGCACCAGCCGCGCGCCGGTCTCCCGCGCGCGTGCGTCATGACGGACGTACGTCAGGTCCACGAACTCGGGCTCACCGGTGAGGTCGAGGTAGTCCGTGCCCGCCTCCGCGCAGGCACCGGCGAGCGCGTCGCCGTAGCGGACGTACGGGCCCACCGTAGTGGCCACCACGCGCGCGTGCCCGGCGAGTTCACGCACCGAGGCCGGTTCGGACACGTCGGCGCGCAGCACCCCGACGTCCGGCGCGCCGGGCAGCCGGTCCCGCAGCCGGCGCAGTTTCTCCTCGTCGCGGCCGGCGACCGCCCAGCGCAACCCCTCGGGCGCGTGCGCGGCGAGATAGCGCGCGGTGAGCTCGCCGACGAAACCCGTCGCTCCGAAGAGCACGATGTCGTACGGCCGGTCGGCCTTGTTCTGCCCGCTCATGACACCCCTTCGTCACCCTTCGGCAACCCCTGGACCCGCAACGCGCGCCGTTGCCGGTGGCCGAGGCTAGCGTGAGGACCGCCGGCCCGAAGAGGGGCGCCCCATAATTGGCTAAGCGCTTGCTCGCTCGGGTCTTGTGCCCAGTGGGACACGTTCTTAGCATCACTGGTGTTACATCAGTTGTGTCACAGAGCTGGGGGCTCCATGTCGCAGGCAGGGACGGCGGGGCGGACACCGGGCGAGGGCCCGCTCGCCGGTGTGCGCGTGGTCGAGCTGGCCGGCATCGGACCCGGACCCTTCGCCGCCATGCTCCTGGCCGACCTGGGCGCCGACGTGGTCCGCGTGGACCGTCCCGGCGGCCCCGGCCTCGCGATCGACCCCGCGCACGACGTGACCAACCGCAACAAACGGTCCGTGGTCGTCGACCTGAAGGCGGCCGACGGCCCCGCCCGGGTCCTAGACCTGGCCGAACGCGCCGACGTGCTGATCGAGGGCTACCGCCCCGGCGTCGCCGAACGGCTCGGGGTCGGCCCCGGGGACTGCCACGCCCGCAACCCGCGCCTCGTCTACGGCCGCATGACCGGCTGGGGCCAGGACGGCCCGCTCGCCCAGCGCGCCGGACACGACATCGGGTACATCGCGCTCACCGGCGCCCTCGGCATGATCGGTGCCGCCGGCGCGCCGCCGGCCGTCCCGGCCAACCTCCTCGGCGACTACGCGGGCGGCTCCCTCTACCTGGTCGTCGGCGTACTCGCCGCTCTGCACCACGCCCGCGGGAGCGGCACCGGGCAGGTCGTGGACGCCGCCATCGTGGACGGCACCGCCCATCTCACCTCGATGATCCACGGCATGCTGTCCGCCGGCACCTGGCAGGACCGGCGCGGCACCAACCTCCTCGACGGCGGCTGCCCCTTCTACGGCACCTACGAGACCGCCGACGGCCGGTACATGGCGGTCGGCGCCCTGGAGCAGCGGTTCTACACCGAGTTCATGGAGCTCCTCGGCATCCCCGACCAGGCCCCGGCCCGCGACGACATGGCCCGCTGGACCGAACTGCGCGAGGCCGTGGCCGCCCGCTTCAAGTCCCGTACCCGCGACGAGTGGACGGCCGTGTTCACGGACTCCGACGCCTGCGTGGCCCCCGTCCTGACGCTGCGCGAGGCCCCGCACCATCCGCACCTCGCCGCGCGGGCCACCTTCACCGACCACGGCGGCACCACCCAGCCCGCCCCCGCGCCCCGCTTCTCCGCGACTCCCACCACCGTCCGCACCGGGCCCGCCCTGCCGGGCGCCGACACCGAGGCGGTGGCCCGCGACTGGGACGTCCCCCGGCTCGCCACCTCATCCGGAAACCCTCAGTGAAAGGCCTGCCAGTGAGTACCGAAGCGTACGTGTACGACGCGATCCGCACCCCGCGCGGACGCGGCAAGGCGAACGGCGCCTTGCACGGCACGAAGCCCGTCGACCTGGTCGTCGGCCTGATCCACGAGATCCGCGCGCGTTTCCCGGACCTGGACCCCGCCGCGGTCGACGACATCGTGCTCGGTGTCGTCGGGCCGGTCGGTGACCAGGGTTCGGACATCGCCCGCATCGCGGCGATCGCGGCCGGGCTGCCGGACACGGTGGCGGGCGTGCAGGAGAACCGCTTCTGTGCCTCGGGTCTGGAGGCGGTCAACCTGGCCGCCGCGAAGGTCCGCTCGGGCTGGGAGGACCTGGTCCTCGCGGGCGGCGTCGAGTCCATGTCCAGGGTGCCCATGGCCTCGGACGGCGGCGCCTGGTTCAACGACCCGATGACCAACCTCGCCACCAACTTCGTGCCGCAGGGCATCGGCGCCGACCTGATCGCCACCATCGAGGGCTTCTCCCGCCGCGACGTCGACGAGTACGCGGCCCTCTCCCAGGAGCGCGCGGCCACCGCCTGGAAGGAGAACCGCTTCGAGCGGTCCGTGGTGCCCGTGAAGGACCGCGCCGGCCTCACCGTCCTCGACCACGACGAGCACCTGCGGCCCGGTACGACCGCCGACTCCCTGGCGAAGCTCAAGCCGTCCTTCGCCGACATCGGTGAACTCGGCGGGTTCGACGCGGTGGCGCTGCAGAAGTACCACTGGGTCGAGAGGATCGACCACGTCCACCACGCGGGCAACTCCTCGGGCATCGTGGACGGCGCCTCCCTGGTCGCCATCGGATCCAAGGAGGTCGGTGACCGCTACGGGCTGCGTCCCCGCGCCCGGATCGTCGCCGCCGCCGTCTCCGGTTCCGAGCCCACCATCATGCTCACCGGGCCCGCCCCGGCCACCCGAAAGGCGCTCGCCAAGGCCGGGCTGACCATCGACGACATCGACCTGGTCGAGATCAACGAGGCGTTCGCGGCGGTCGTCCTGCGCTTCGTGAAGGACATGGGCCTGTCCCTGGAGAAGGTCAACGTCAACGGCGGCGCGATCGCGCTCGGCCATCCCCTCGGTGCCACCGGCGCGATGATCCTGGGCACGCTCGTGGACGAGCTGGAGCGCCAGGGCAAGCGGTACGGCCTCGCCACCCTGTGCGTGGGCGGCGGTATGGGCATCGCCACCATCCTCGAGCGCGTCTGAACCCCCTCCCGACGGACCACGACGGATCACCTGGAGCACACCCGCATGAGCACCGAGTCCACCACCATCCGCTGGGAGCAGGACGACACCGGGATCGTCACCCTCGTCCTCGACGACCCCGACCAGTCCGCCAACACCATGAACGCCGCGTTCCGTGAATCCCTCGCGGTGATCACCGACCGCCTGGAGGCCGAGAAGGACGACATCCGGGGCGTCATCCTCACCTCCGCCAAGAAGACCTTCTTCGCCGGCGGCGACCTGCGCGACCTGATCCGCGTCACCCCCGAGACCGCGCAGGACCTCTTCGACGGCGGCATGGCGATCAAGCGGAACCTGCGCCGCATCGAGACCCTCGGCAAGCCCGTCGTCGCCGCCATGAACGGCGCGGCCCTCGGCGGCGGCTACGAGATCGCCCTCGCCTGCCACCACCGCGTCGCCCTGGACGCGCCCGGCTCCAAGATCGGCTGCCCCGAGGTCACCCTCGGCCTGCTCCCCGGGGGCGGCGGCGTCGTCCGCACCGTCCGGATGCTCGGCATCACCGACGCGCTCCTCAAGGTGCTCCTCCAGGGCACCCAGTACAACCCGCGCCGCGCCCAGGAGAACGGCCTGGTCGACGAGGTCGCCGACAGCCGCGAGGACATGCTCGCCAAGGCCCGCGCCTTCATCGACGCCAACCCCGAGTCCGCCCAGCCCTGGGACAGGCCCGGCTACCGCATCCCCGGCGGCACCCCGTCCCACCCGAAGTTCGCGGCCAACCTGCCCGCCTTCCCGGCCAACCTGCGCAAGCAGACGAACGGCGCCCCCTACCCGGCGCCGCGCAACATCATGGCCGCCGCCGTCGAGGGCTCCCAGGTCGACTTCGAGACCGCCCAGGTCATCGAGGCCCGCTACTTCGTCGAGCTGGCCGCCGGTCAGACCTCGAAGAACATGATCCAGGCGTTCTTCTTCGACCTCCAGGCCGTCAACTCCGGCGCCAACCGGCCCCAGGGCATCGAGGCCCGCAAGGTCACCAAGGTGGCTGTCCTGGGCGCCGGGATGATGGGCGCGGGTATCGCGTATTCGTGTGCCCGCGCGGGCATCGAGGTCGTCCTGAAGGACGTGGCCCTGGAGTCGGCTCTCAAGGGCAAGGGCTACTCGGAGAAGCTGTGCGCCAAGGCCGTGGCCAAGGGCCGTACGACCCAGGAGAAGGCCGACGCGCTGCTCGCGCGGATCACGCCGACCGCGGAGGCGGCCGACCTGGCGGGCTGTGACGCGGTCATCGAGGCGGTCTTCGAGGACACCTCGCTCAAACACAAGGTGTTCCAGGAGATCCAGGACGTCGTCGCGCCGGACGCGCTGCTGTGTTCCAACACCTCGACGCTGCCCATCACCGCGCTGGCCGAGGGTGTCGAGCGGCAGGCCGACTTCATCGGGCTGCACTTCTTCTCACCGGTCGACAAGATGCCGCTGGTGGAGATCATCAGGGGGGAGCGGACCGGGGACGAGGCGCTGGCCCGGGCCTTCGACCTGGTCCGGCAGATCAGCAAGACGCCGATCGTGGTCAACGACTCGCGGGGTTTCTTCACCTCCCGGGTCATCGGTCACTTCATCAACGAGGGCGTCGCGATGGTCGGCGAGGGCATCGAGCCCGCCTCCGTCGAACAGGCCGCGGCCCAGGCCGGTTACCCGGCCAAGGTCCTGTCCCTCATGGACGAACTGACCCTCACCCTGCCCCGCAAGATCCGGGGCGAGACGAAGCGGGCCGTGGAGGAGTCCGGCGGCACCTGGACCGCACACCCCGCCGAGGCCGTCATCGACCGCATGGTCGACGAGTTCCAGCGCCCCGGCCGCAGCGGCGGCGCCGGCTTCTACGAGTACGGTGAGGACGGCAAGCGCGCCGGTCTGTGGCCGGGTCTGCGCGAGCACTTCACGAAGCCGGGCCACGAGATCCCCTTCCGGGACATGCAGGAGCGCATGCTCTTCTCGGAGGCGCTCGATACCGTCAAGCTCCTGGAGGAGGGCGTCCTGACCTCCGTCGCCGACGCCAACATCGGCTCGATCCTCGGCATCGGCTTCCCCGGCTGGACCGGCGGCGTACTCCAGTACATCAACGGCTACGAGGGCGGCCTGCCCGGCTTCGTCGCCCGCGCCCGGGAACTGGCCGACCGCTACGGCGAGCGCTTCACGCCGCCCGCGCTGCTCGTGGAGAAGGCGGAGAAGGGGGAGGTCTTCACCGACGGCCGCTGAGCCGCCCGTTCAGCTGAGGAGGCCGGATCATTCACCGGCCTCCTTGTCGAGCCACTCCCGCAGCTCCTCGCGCAGTGACCGCTGGAACGTGGTCAGCAGCGCCTGCACCACGAGCGGGTGCATGTGGGCGGACAGGGACCGCACGTCCCGCGTGTCGCGTTCGGCGACCGCGTCGCGCAGCAGGCGCGACAGGTCCCGCGCGGCGGCGCGGGAGTGCTCGAGGAGGGCCGTGCGGGCGGCGAGGACCGTCTCGGGGGAGAAGGGCACGTCGAGCAGCTCGACGCCGAGCCGGAGCAGCCCGGCGTCGAGGCGGTAGCCGTCGCCGTCGGGCGCCACGACGTCCATCGCGCCGAGCCGGTCCACCTCCTCGTCGGTCAGCGGCCGGCCCGCCCGCCTGCCCAGCTCCTCGCGGGTGACCCGCTCCACCGTCTCCGGCGCCCAGGAGGCCACCACCGCGCGGTGCAGCGCCAGGTCGTGCGCGCTCAGGTCCGGCGGCAGCTGCTTCAGGTACCGCTCGATCGCGGCCAGCGTCATGCCCTGGTGCTGCAACTCCTCGATCAGCGCCAGCCGGGCCAGGTGCTCCCCGCCGTAGCGCCCCACCCGGCGCGGGCCGATCACCGGCGGCGGCAGCAGCCCCTTGGTGCCGTAGAAGCGGACCGTGCGCACCGTGACGCCGGCCCGCCCGGCCAGCTCGTCGATCGTGAGGGTCTGCTCCCCGGTGTCGGCCGCCTCGGTGTCGCTCGTCGTCATGTGCAGCAGTATCGCTGTCTCACCATTGCTGTGACACCACCTGTGCACCACTGCTGTGCACCACACCTGTGCACCACCGGTGCGACAGGTGGAGACCGTCGGTGGATCATGTGAGAAGTCACGCTGTGTGACATGAGCCACCGCATGTCACGCAGCGTTGTGGGAAGGTGCTGCGTTGGTCTGTGCCGCGGGGGTGGTGCGGGCCTTGGCACTGTACGGACGACCTGGGCTCATCCCGCCCGGGCGCACCAGAGACTGGAACCACCCGTGAGCAAGGACGCCGTCGCCACGGCACAGGCCGCTGCCCACCCACAGGCGGCCGAACGACCCGCGGACGCGGGCGACGCCGGCTACAGCAAGGACCTCAAGGCCCGCCACGTCAACATGATCGCCATCGGCGGCGCGATCGGCACCGGCCTCTTCCTCGGTGCCGGCGGGCGCCTGCGCGACGCCGGACCGGCGCTCGCGATCGCCTACCTCGTGGCCGGCGTCTTCGCCTTCTTCGTCGTCAAGGCGCTGGGTGAGCTGGTGCTCTACCGGCCCTCGTCCGGATCGTTCGTGTCGTACGCGCGCGAGTTCCTCGGCGAGAAGGGCGCCTACGTCGCCGGCTGGATGTACTTCCTGAACTGGTCGACGACCGGGATCGCCGACATCACGGCGATCGCGCTGTACACGCACTACTGGAGCATGTTCACGAGCATCCCCCAATGGGTGCTCGCCCTGATCGCCCTCGCGGTGGTCCTGGCGGTGAACCTCATCTCCGTGAAGATCTTCGGCGAGATGGAGTTCTGGTTCGCGATCGTCAAGGTCGCCACCCTCGTCGCCTTCATGCTGATCGGCATCTTCCTGCTCGCCACCCAGCACGAGGTGGCCGGGCAGACCCCGGGTCTGGGCATGATCACCGACCACGGCGGCATCCTCCCGCACGGCGTGATGCCCGTGGTCCTCGTCATGCAGGGCGTGATCTTCTCCTACGCCGCCCTGGAGCTGGTCGGCGTCGCCGCCGGCGAGACCGCCGAACCGCACAGGATCGTGCCCCGCGCGGTGAACTCGATCATGTGGCGGGTCGCCCTGTTCTACGTCGGCTCGGTCGTCCTCCTGGCCCTGCTGCTGCCGAGCTCGCTCTACTCGGGCGACGAGAGCCCCTTCGTCACCGTGCTGTCGGGGATCGGTGTACCGGCCGCCGGTGACGTGATGAACCTCGTCGTCCTCACCGCCGCGATGTCGTCACTGAACTCCGGCCTGTACTCCACCGGCCGCATCCTGCGCTCCATGGCCATGGCGGGCTCCGCGCCCAGGTTCACCGGCGTGATGAGCCGCAGCCAGGTCCCCTACGGCGGCATCCTGCTGACCTGCGCGGTCTGCGTCCTCGGTGTCGGACTGAACTACCTGGTGCCGAACAAGGCCTTCGAGATCGTCCTGAACGTCGCTTCCCTGGGCATCATCAGCACCTGGGTGATCATCATGGTCTGCCACCTGGTGTTCGTGCGCCGGGCGCGTGCGGGACTGGTCGAACGGCCGCGCTTCCGGCTGCCCGGCAGCCCCGTCACGGAGATCGTCACGATCGCCTTCCTGCTGGCGGTCATCGGCCTGATGTGGAACGACGAGGAGGTCGGCCGCAAGACCGTGCTGCTGGTGCCGGTGATCGCGGTGATGCTGGTGGCCGGCTGGTTCGGCGTCCGGCGCCGCGTGGCGCGCAACGCCGAGCAGGAGCTGTCGGCGCTGCGGAAGTAACGGCCCGGGGCCACTGTCAGTGGTGGTCCCTACGGTGGGGTCATGTCGGAGACCATGGAGATCCGGCCCGACGCTGTCGGCTACCGCCAGCTGATGCCGCAGTACTTCGCTGTCCTGCCGGAGGTCCGCGGCCACGGCTTGGGGCGTCTGCTGTGGCGCGCGGCCATGCACTGGGGGCAGAGTCACGCCGCCGACTACCAGCTGCTCCAGACGGAGGTGGGCGGGGCATCGGACCGTCTGTGCCGCGCGGAAGGCCTCACGTCGCTCGGCTTCGTCTGTACGCGAAAGGTGTGACAGAGGGAGGCGGAGGCCGCTCCGCTCGCCACCTCTGCGGCGGATGGGCGGGGCCTCTTCCCGCCGCCGTTCGATGATCCAGTCCGGGTGATCACTAGGCAGTCGTCGCCGTACCCTCCAGCCGGTCCGAGTCCGGCCGGTACTTCAGGCGCAGGTCGTAGTGGGAGACGTCCTATCCGCCGTTGCCGTAGGCCGGGTAGTAGGGGTCGCCGATGCCCGGCGCGCCGGGGGAGTGGGCCGCCGCCGAGGCCTGGATCGCCAGCAGGACGGAGGCGGCGCCCAGTGCGCCCGGCACGATGATTCTGCGGTGCACGAAAGCTCCAAGTCGTAGGGACACGGGATCTGTTCGGAGCCTACTCAGCTCCTGCGCGCCCGGCCATGTCCACCGCCACCCCTGTCACACCATCGCCATCCGGCCGACATGGGACCCCCTGCCGTCACGAGGCCCGCGGCCGTCACGCGTCCCCGAACGCCCTCTTCTGCACGGGAGTTGACCGATGTACCGTCCGCGCATGCCGATACGCACGCGCTTCACGACCTGGAGACCGCTCGCGACGGCGGCCACGGCCGCACTCATGGCAACCTTGCTCACGCCCGTCGCCACGGCCCACCCCGCGACCCCGCGGCAGAGCGAACCGGTGCACTCCTACGACGACGCCATCCGCGAGGCCGTCTGGGTGGACACCGGGTACGACGGGGACGGCGACGGTGAGGACGACCGCGTCGCCGTCGACATCGTCCGCCCCCGCGAACCCGCCGCAGTGGGCCGCAAGATCCCCGTCATCATGGACGCCAGCCCGTACTACTCCTGCTGCGGGCGCGGCAACGAGAGCCAGAAGAAGACCTACGACGCCGACGGGAACGTCGTCGGGATGCCGCTGTACTACGACAACTACTTCGTGCCGCGCGGCTACGCCTTCGTCGGCGTCGACCTGGCCGGAACCAACCGCTCCGACGGCTGTGTCGACGTCGGCGGACGTTCCGACGTCCGGTCCGCGAAGGCCGTCGTCGACTGGCTCAACGGCCGCGCGAAGGCCTACACCAGCCGCACCGGCGGCGAGCGCGCCGAGGCCGACTGGACCAACGGCAGGACCGGCATGATCGGCAAGAGCTGGGACGGCACCATCGCCAACGGCGTGGCCGCGACCGGAGTCGAGGGCCTGGAGACCATCGTCCCGATCGCCGCCATCTCCTCCTGGTACGACTACTACTTCAGCCAGGGCGCCCCGCTCTACGACTCCGGCCCCGACTGGCTCTCCGACTACGTCAACAGCCCCGACGCCCGCGCACACTGCGACGCCGTGCAGCAGAGGCTCGTCGACGGTGCCCCGCGCACCGGCGACTGGACCCGGCTGTGGTTCGAGCGCGACTACGTGAAGGCCGCGAGCAAGGTGAAGGCGAGCGTCTTCCTCGTCCACGGCATGCAGGACCTCAACGTCCGCATGCAGCACGTCGGACCGTGGTGGAACGCCCTCGCGAAGAACGGCGTCGACCGCAAGATCTGGCTCTCCCAGACCGGCCACGTCGACCCCTTCGACTTCCGCCGGGCCGAGTGGGTCGACACCCTGCACCGCTGGTTCGACCACGAACTCCTCGGCTACGACAACGGAATCGACCGCGAGCCCATGGCCGACATCGAACGCCGGCCGGACCAGTGGGAGACGTCCAGGACCTGGCCGCCGAGCTCCACCGCCACCACCACCCTGCGCCCCGCCGACGGTGACCGGCCGGGCGTCGGCACCCTCGGCCTGCGCCGCGACCGCGGCACCGAGACCTTCAGCGACGACCCGGCGCTGAGCGAGACCGACTGGGCCGCGCACATCGACGAGCCGACCCCGGGCAAGGCCGGCTTCGTCACCGGCCCGCTCACCCGCGACCTGCGCCTGTCCGGCACCTCCGAGGTCACCGTCACCGCGCGCTCCAGCACCCCGACGGCCCACCTGTCCGCCGTGCTCGTCGACCTCGGCCCCGACACCATCCGCGACTACGCCGACCGCGGCGAGGGCGTCACCACCCGCACCGACCGCACCTGCTGGGGCCCGAGCACCCCGGGCGACAGCTCCTGCTACCTGGAAACGGCTGCGAAGACCACCGACGTGGACTACACGGTCGTCAGCCGCGGCTGGGCCGACCTCGGCAACCACGCCTCCAAGTGGCACGGCCGCCCGCTCACCCCCGGCAAGGCGTACACCGTCACCCTGGACCTCGCGGCCACCGACCACGTCGTCCCCGCCGGCCACCGCCTCGCGCTGATCGTCGCCGGCACCGACAAGGACCTCATCGACCCGCCAGCCGACACGCCGACCCTCACGCTGGACCTCTCCCGCACGTCGGCACGCGTACCGTTCGTCGGCGGCACGGCCGCGTTCGCCCGGGCCACCGCCGGGACGGCAACCGCGGCACCCGCGCCCACGCCCCTCGACGGCGTGAACGCCCCGCACACCACGCACCGCGTCCCGAAGGGAGCCCGATGAACCGCCTGCGCACCCTCACCGTGACCACCGCGGCCCTCGCCGCGTCCCTCCTCACCGCCCCGGCCCACGCCGCCGCCGGCCACGAGCCGCCCCGCACCGGCTTCGAGGAGACGCACGGCGCCCGCTGGACCACCCAGCCCGAGGAGCAGGCGCTGCTGGCCGCCGCCGACCGGGCGAGCGACCGCGTCAGCGTCGACCGCATCGGCACCACGAAACAGAACCGGCCGCTCCAGCTGGTGACGATCGGCAGGCCCTCCGCCCCCAACAAGGTGCTCCTCGTGTGCAGCCAGCACGGCGACGAACCCGCCGGCCGCGAGGCCTGCCTGTCCACCGTCCGCGACCTCGCCTGGGCCAAGGACCGGCGTACCCGGCACTTCCTCGACCGCACCACCGTGCTGGTCCTGCCCACCGCCAACCCGGACGGCCGCGCGGCGAACACCCGGGGCAACAGCGACGGCGTGGACATCAACCGCGACCACCTCTCCCTGAGGACCGCCGAGGCCCGCGCCCTGGCCGCCGTCGTCCGCGACCGGCGCCCCGACGTCCTCTACGACCTGCACGAGTACGGTGCCACACCCCCGTACTACGACAAGGACCTCTTCGACCTCTGGCCCCGCAACCTCAACACCCACACCCGCGTCCACGACGAGGCGCAGGCACTCTCCGGGAAGTACGTCCGTCCCGCCGCGGACGAGGCCGGTTACTCGACCGGCACCTACGGCATCTGGACCGACCCCGAGACCGGCGACCCCATCAAGCAGACCGCCGGAGACGGCCAGGAACGCATCCTGCGGAACATGTCCGGCGTGAAACACGCGGTCGGCCTGCTCATCGAGAGCCGCGTCGACCCGCTCACCGACGCCGAACGCGAGGACCAGGCGCTGAACAACCGACGTCGGGTGGACTCGCAGCTCGCGGCCCTGGACGGCATGTTCCGCTACGCGGACCAGCGGCGCGGACGCGTGGAGGCGGCCACGGCGACCGCCCGGTGGTCCGGGCTGACCGACACGGGCCCCGTGTACGTCGGCGGAGCGGACAACGACCCGGCCGAAGCCACCGAGGTCATCCAGGACCCGCCCTGCGGCTACCGGCTGACCGCTGCCCAATACACGGACATCCGGGACGAACTGGTCCTGCACGGTGTACATGCGCGCTCGGCCGGGGAGGAGGGCGCCTACGTACCGCTGCGCCAGCCACTGCGCGCCCTCGTGCCGCTGCTCCTCGACGAGCGGGCGACGTACCACTTGACGGTGGGTGAACCCGACACCCGCTGCTGAAAGGGTGAGTTCTGCGTCGCACGTGGTAATGGCGTAGCGGAGGAGTATTTTCAGCCTCACCGACTTGAAAGGTGCCGCCTGTGACGCAGGACCGACCAAGCGACAAGGAACACCACGAAAGAGGAACGCTGCCGGGTTCGGAAGCGGGCCTGCCGGGCCAGGAGCACAAACCGCGGACCGACCGCGTCGTCTTCGGCGTCACCGCCGTCCTGACCCTCGCCTTCGTCCTCTGGGGCGCCATCGGCACCGACTCGCTGGAGGACGCCTCCGGCACCATGCTCGGCGGACTGATGCACAACGGCGGCTGGGCGTTCGTGCTGGCGGCCTCCGGGTTCGTGATCTTCGCCCTCTGGCTCGCGGCCAGCCGCTACGGCCGCATCCACCTGGGGGCCGAAGGTGAGGAACCCGAGTTCCGCACGGTGTCCTGGGTCGCCATGATGTTCAGCGCGGGCATGGGCATCGGCCTGATGTTCTGGGGCGTGAGCGAGCCGCTCGCGCACTACGACACCGCCCCGCCCGGCACCTCTCCCGCCGACTCCGGCGACCGCATGGAGACGGCCATGGCCACCACCCTGTTCCACTGGACGCTCCACCCGTGGGCGATCTACGCGGTGGTCGGCCTCGGCATCGCCTACAGCACCTTCCGCAGGCGCCGCCGGCAGACCATCAGCGCCGTGTTCACCCCGCTCATCGGCACCAAGCACGCCAACGGCACCGGTGGCCGGATCATCGACATCCTCGCCATCATCGCGACGGTCTTCGGCTCCGCGGCCTCCCTCGGTCTCGGCGCCCTCCAGATCGGCTCCGGCGTGGAGAAGCTCGACTGGATGGACAAGGTCAGCACCGGTCTGCTGGTCGGCATCATCGCGGTGCTGACCGTGGCGTTCGTGGCCTCGGCGATCTCCGGCGTCGAGAAGGGCATCCAGTGGCTGTCCAACACCAACATGGTGCTGGCGCTGCTCCTGGCCGTCTTCGTGTTCGTCGCCGGTCCGACCATCCTGATCCTCGACCTGCTGCCGACCTCGGTCTTCACCTACCTCGGCGACCTGCCCGAGATGGCCGGCCGCACCGAGATCAGCGGCGGCGAGGGCGTCGCGGACTGGCTGAGCAGCTGGACCGTCTTCTACTGGGCGTGGTGGATCTCCTGGACGCCGTTCGTCGGCATGTTCATCGCCCGCATCAGCCGGGGCCGGACCATCCGCCAGTTCATCGGCGGCGTCATCCTCGTGCCCAGCACGGTCAGCCTGGTCTGGTTCGCCATCTTCGGCGGCTCGGCCATGCGGCTCCAGGAGCAGAACCGGCTCGGGGACGAGACCACCCCCGAGGGCCGGCTCTTCGCCGTCCTCCAGGAGTACCCCATCGCCACCGCCACCAGCCTGCTGGTGATGATCCTCGTCGGCATCTTCTTCGTCTCCGGCGCCGACGCGGCCTCCATCGTGATGGGCACCCTCTCGCAGAAGGGCGCGCTGGAGCCCAACCGCTGGGTGGTCGTGTTCTGGGGCGTGGTGACCGGCGCGGTCGCCGCCATCATGCTCCTGGTCGGCAGCGGCGAGGGAGACGCACTGACCGGACTGCAGAACCTCACGATCCTCGCGGCGGCACCCTTCGTCATCGTGATGATCGGCATGTGCGTCGCCCTCATGCGGGACCTGCGCCGCGACCCCCTCATCGTGCGCGGCGAGATGGCCTCCGAGGCCGTCGAGATGGCCGTCATCGAGGGCCACAAGCAGTACGAGGGCGACTTCGAGATCCGCATCGGTCCGGGCACCGGCCCGGACGTGGAGGGAGACCCGATCGGCAAGCACCACTGAGCCGGAGGACGGGTGAACGGGCAGGGGCCGGCACGCACCGCGTGCCGGCCCCTCCCCGTGGAGCAACCGCCCGCACCGTCAGCCGGACGCGAGCTCGGCAGCCTCCCGTGCACAGCCCCAGGCCACGGTGACGCCCCCGCCGCCGTGACCGTAGTTGTGCACCAGCACCCGCCCGTCCGGCAGCGACTCGCGCTCCAGCCGCACCGCGTCCCGCGCCGGCCTGAGCCCCACCAGATGACCGAGCACCCGCGCCCCCGCGATCTCCGGCCGCAGCGCCGCACACCGCCGCACGATCGCCTCCGCGACCGCCGGGTCCGGCTCGTCCGCCCAGACGTCTTCCTCGGCCGTGCCGCCCAGCAGGAGCCGGCCCGGCTGCGGCAGGAAGTACGCCACCTCCCCGGACACCGGGTCGGTGGAGACCAGCCAGGTGTCGACACCCGGGTTCTCCACCACGACCAGCTGCCCGCGCACCGGCCGCACCGACGGGTCCGGCACCAGCTCCCGGGCGCCCAGGCCCGTGCAGTTGACCACCACCGGCGCCTCGACCTCGTCCAGACGGTCCACGGCGCGGTTCTCCAGCACCCCGCCCGCCGCCGCGAACCGCTCCCGCAGCCACGACAGGTGCGCCGGCATGTCGATGAGCGGCAACCGCGCCCACAGCCCCGCTCCGCCGTACTCCTCGGCGGTCGCCGCGCGCAGCCCCGGCAGCCGGGCGGCGGCCCAGGCGTCCACCTCGTCCAGGCCGGTCTCGCCCAGCACCCCTTCGACCATGCGTACGCCGGTCACTTCGGGCCGCGCCGCCAGCTCCTCGTACACGTCCAGCGACCGCAGCGCCCACGCCCGAGCCAGCGCCACCGGTTCGACGCGGTACGGCCACCACAGGCCGCCGGCGACCGCCGAGGTGGTCCGCTCGGCGGCCTCTCTCGTCCACAGCCGTACCCGCCTGCCGCGCTCGGCGAGCACGACGGCCGTCGTCAGGCCGACCACCCCGCCACCGACCACGACGGCTTCGTCACCCAGTTCGGTTTCCATCCGGGGACGTTAGCGAACATGCCAAGGCGTGCGCAGACCGGCCCCGAGGCGGGAATACTCACCGCATGGCAGCCGAGTACGCGACCTTCGGCCTGGCACCGGCGACGCGGGCCGGCGGGGTCCTCGCCGACGGTGACTACCAGGTCCACCGCGACTTCATGGACTTCGTCGTCGACGGACGCCCCCTGCTGTTCCGCCTGTCCGACCTCGACGCCGTCTCCCCGCTCGCCTCCGACGTGCCACCCGCGATCTTCACCGCACAGGTCCGCGGCCTGCTCCTGGAGACCGAGGCGCCCCTGCCCGGCGGCCGTTACGTCATCTACGGCTGCCCCGAGTGCGCGGACCTCGCCTGCGGCGCGGTGACCGCCGTGATCGTGCGGGACGGCGGCGACTTCGTCTGGCGGGACTTCGCCTGGCAGACCGGCGACCACGCCGACCTGGAGTTCAACGGCTACCACGGCATCGGCCCGTACCGCTTCCCCGGCGCCGAGTACCGGGCCGCCCTCGCCGCCCTGCTCGACGGCGACCGCACCGCGCACACCCGCCGCCGGGTCCTGCTCATCGGCGCCCGCGTCGCCCTGCTCGCCAGACTCGCCGCCGCGCTGCGCGCCATCGGCATCGGCGCCGACATCACCGGGGACGCCGGGGCCGTACCGGCCGAGGAGCTGCGTGCCTACGGCGCGGTCGCCTTCGGCACCGGGGCCGACGCGGAACAGCGGTCAGCCGTACGCCGTGCCTTTACCGACGCAGGGGTGGACGTGCCCCACGTCGACGGCCTCGCCCCGATCGTGCCGCTGCTCGTCGCCCAGATCGAACACGCCCTGGACGACGGCCCGGCCGGGCGGCGCCGGCTGACCCGGCTGACGGCTACCGGCACCGCCGCGGACGTCGAGGTCACCTCGCCCTGCCGGGTACGGCTCACCGCGTACCGCGTCGACCGGCTCCACCGCACCCGCGTCCACGAGGTCTTCGACGGAGTGCTCGGACCGGGCACCCACCGCGTCACCCTCGACGCCGGGACGGTGAAGGGGGAGTCCTACCTGGTGGCCCGCGCTCCCGGAAGCGTGCTGGTGACGGCGGTGACGCCCCCGGAACCCGGCTGAGCGTGCGGCGGACCGCCGCTAGGATCGACGGTCTGATGACTGCCACCCTCGTCGCCAAGAACCTCGCCGCCGGCCACGGCGACCGCTCCCTGTTCGCCGGACTCGACCTCGTCGTGGCCCCCGGCGACGTGATCGGTCTCGTCGGAGCCAACGGCGCGGGCAAGTCCACCCTGCTGCGGATGTTCGCCGGGCTGAGCGCGCCGGAGGAGGGCGAGCTGCGCCTGTCGCCGCCCACCGCCACCGTCGGACACCTCCCGCAGGAGCCGGAACGCCGGCCCGGTGAGACCGTCCGGGCCTTCCTCGCCCGCCGCACCGGCGTCACCGAGGCCCAGCGGGCCATGGACGAGGCCACGCAGGCCCTGGTCGACGCGGTCCCCGGCGCCGACGACGCGTACGCGACGAGCCTGGAGCGCTGGCTGGCCCTCGGCGGAGCCGACCTCGACGAACGCGCCGAGGAGACCGCCGACGCGCTGGGCCTGACGGTCGGGCTCGACCAGCCGATGACGTCCCTGTCCGGAGGCCAGGCCGCCCGCGCCGGCCTCGCCTCCCTCCTCCTGTCCCGCTACGACGTCTTCCTCCTGGACGAGCCGACCAACGACCTCGACCTGGACGGACTGGAGCGCCTCGAACGCTTCGTCACCGGCCTGCGGGCCGGCACCGTCGTGGTCAGCCACGACCGCGAGTTCCTCACCCGCACCGTCACCAGGGTCCTGGAACTCGACCTCGCCCAGCGCCGGATCAGCCTCTACGGCGGCGGCTACCAGGGCTACCTGGAGGAACGCGAGGTCGCCCGCCGCCACGCCCGCGACGAGTACGAGGAGTACGCCGACAAGCGCGCCGCCCTCCAGGACCGGGCGCAGATGCAGCGCACCTGGATGGACAAGGGCGTCAAGAACGCCCGGCGCAAGGCGGGCAACGACAACGACAAGATCGGCCGCAAGTTCCGCAGCGAGGCCAGCGAGAAGCAGGCCGCCAAGGCCCGCCAGACCCAGCGCATGATCGAGCGCCTGGAGGTCGTCGAGGAGCCGCGCAAGGAGTGGGAACTGCGGATGGAGATCGCCTCGGCGCCCCGCTCCGGCGCCGTGGTGGCCACCTTGCGCGACGCCGAGGTCCGCCGGGGCGACTTCGTCCTCGGCCCGGTCTCCCTCCAGATCGACTGGGCGGACCGGGTCGCGGTGACCGGAGCCAACGGCGCGGGCAAGTCCACTCTCCTCGGGGCCCTCCTCGGCCGCGTCCCACTGGACGCCGGACACGCCGCGCTCGGCTCCGGCGTCCTGCTCGGCGAGGTGGACCAGGCGCGCGAGCTGTTCCACGGGCCCGAGCCGCTGCTGGACGCCTTCCGCGCCGCCGTCCCGGACACGGAACCGGCGGACGTCCGCACCCTCCTGGCCAAGTTCGGCCTGAAGGCGGACCACGTCATGCGCCCGGCGGCGACCCTGTCACCGGGCGAGCGCACGAGGGCCGCCCTCGCGCTCCTCCAGGGCCGGGGCGTCAACCTCCTGGTCCTCGACGAGCCGACCAACCACCTCGACCTCCCGGCCATCGAACAGCTGGAATCGGCCCTGGACGCCTACGAGGGCACCCTCCTCCTGATCACCCACGACCGCCGCATGCTGGACGCGGTCAGGGTGACCCGCCGCCTGGAGGTGACGGACGGCAAGGTGGCGGAGCGCTAGCACCAGCCGCGCCCCTCCGGCGCCTACGCCAGCCCGGCCCGCCGCAACGCGTCGGCCATCGCCCCATTGGAAGGCGCCGGCGCCGCAGAGGCCCTCCCCTTGCCGCCGGTGGCCTTCCGCTGCCGAGGCGGCTTCCCCTCACGCTCCTTCTTCTGCTCCCCCTGGGCGGCAGCCTCGTCGTCCAACCGCAGCGTCAACGAGATCCGCTTCCGCGGAATGTCGACGTCCAGCACCTTCACCTTCACGATGTCCCCGGGCTTCACCACGTCCCGCGGATCCTTCACGAACGTCTTGGACATCGCGGACACATGCACCAGACCGTCCTGGTGCACACCGACGTCCACGAACGCCCCGAAGGCCGCCACGTTCGTGACGACCCCCTCCAGCACCATCCCCGACGACAGGTCGGAGATCTTCTCCACGCCCTCCTTGAAGGTGGCCGTCTTGAAGGCCGGCCGCGGGTCGCGCCCCGGCTTCTCCAGCTCCCGCAGGATGTCGGAGACCGTCGGCAGACCGAACGTCTCGTCCACGAAGTCCGCCGGCTTCAGCGACCGCAGCACGGACGTGTTGCCGATCAGCCCGGCCACCTCCTGCCCGGCGGTCTTCACCATCCTGCGCACCACGGGGTACGCCTCGGGGTGCACGCTGGAGGCGTCCAGCGGGTCGCTGCCGCCCCGGATCCGCAGGAAGCCCGCGCACTGCTCGTACGCCTTGGGACCGAGCCGCGACACCTTCTTCAGCTCGGTCCGCGAGGAGAACGGGCCGTTCGCGTCACGGTGCGCGACGATGTTCTCGGCGAGTCCGGAGGTGATGCCGGAGACCCGCGCGAGCAGCGGCGCCGACGCCGTGTTGACGTCCACGCCCACGCCGTTCACACAGTCCTCGACGACCGCGTCCAGTGAGCGGGACAGCTTCACCTCGGACAGGTCGTGCTGGTACTGGCCGACGCCGATCGACTTCGGGTCGATCTTCACCAGCTCGGCCAGCGGGTCCTGGAGCCGCCGGGCGATCGACACGGCGCCGCGCAGGGAGACGTCCATGTCCGGCAGCTCCTGCGAGGCGAAGGCGGAGGCGGAGTACACGGAGGCGCCGGCCTCGGACACCATCACCTTGGTCAGCTTCAGCTCCGGGTGCTTGGCGATGAGCTCCCCGGCGAGCTTGTCGGTCTCGCGGGACGCCGTGCCGTTGCCGATGGCGATCAGCTCGACCGCGTGCTCCTTCGCGAGCCGCGCCAGCTTGGCGATCGCCTCGTCCCACCGGTTGGCCGGCACGTGCGGGTGGATCACGTCGGTGGCCACGACCTTGCCGGTCGCGTCGACCACGGCCACCTTCACACCCGTACGGAAGCCCGGGTCCAGGCCGAGCGTCGCGCGGGTGCCCGCCGGTGCGGCCAGCAGCAGATCGCGCAGGTTGGCGGCGAAGACGTTCACCGCCTCGTCCTCGGCGGCCGTGCGCAGCCTCAGCCTCAGGTCGATGCCGAGGTGGACCAGGATGCGGGTGCGCCAGGCCCAGCGGACCGTGTCCTTCAGCCACTTGTCGCCGGGCCGGCCGCGGTCGGCGATCCCGAACCGGCTCGCGACGACACCGTCGTACGACGACGGACCGTCGGTGGCCTCCTCGGGCTCCAGGACGAGGTCGAGCACGTCCTCCTTCTCGCCGCGCAGCATGGCGAGGACGCGGTGCGAGGGCAGCTCGGTGAACGGCTCGGCGAAGTCGAAGTAGTCGGCGAACTTGGCGCCGGCCTCCTCCTTGCCCTCCTTCACCCTGGCCACGAGCCGCCCGCGTCCCCACATCCGCTCGCGAAGCTCGCCGATCAGGTCGGCGTCCTCCGAGAACTTCTCGGTGAGGATCGACCGGGCCCCGTCCAGGGCGGCCTGCGGATCCGCCACGCCCTTGCCGGCGTCCACGAACGCGGCAGCGGCGGCCAGGGGGTCCACCGACGGGTCGGCGAGCAGGCCCTCGGCCAGCGGCTCGAGCCCCGCTTCGCGCGCGATCTGCGCCTTCGTCCGCCGCTTCGGCTTGAACGGCAGGTAGATGTCCTCCAGCCGGGCCTTGGTCCCGGCCGTCCGGATGCGCGCCTCCAGCTCCTCGGTGAGCTTGCCCTGCTCGCGCACCGAGTCGAGAATCGCCGCGCGCCGCTCCTCCAACTCCCGCAGATAGCGCAGCCGCTCCTCGAGCGTGCGCAACTGCGCGTCGTCGAGCATCTCGGTCGCTTCCTTGCGGTAGCGGGCGATGAAGGGCACCGTCGAGCCGCCGTCGAGCAGCTCCACCGCGGCCTTCACCTGCCGCTCCCGCACGCCGAGTTCCTCGGCGATCCTGCCTTCGATGGACCTCACGTCGCTGGACGCGCTGGACCCGGGTGTCGTCACGATCCCGTACCGCCTTCTCACTGAGGTTGCGCGGCAATTGTGGCAGGTGACACCGACAATCGGGGATCAGGGCGGCACCCGGGCCCGTCGCGACCGGGTCGCACCGCAGCCGGCATCAGACCCTGCGGCCGCGGGTGGCGGACGACGCGCCGCCGAAGAGCCGGGCCAGGGCCCGGAAAGGAAGCGTCACGACGGTGGCGATGGCGCCACCGATCTGGCGCAGTACGTCTGCGATGGCACGGAACACGGAAAGCCCCTCTCGTCTCCCCGGCCCCTCCGGCCGGGGAGAGTACGGGTACCTCCTCATCGGCGCGGCATGCTCACCAACGGCCCGTGATCCACGACTCATGCCCGCGAGCCCCGCCCCGGAGCCCCGGACGCGCGACCCTCGCCCCGCCGCGCCCGCGAAGCGGGGCCGGCCCCCGGCGTGCGCCGTGCGATGTTCTCAGCGCTTGCCGAACAGGTCCGCCGGGAAGGCGCCCGCGCCGACCGCCTTGCGGGCGAAGGCCGACGCGAGGTCCGTCAGGCGCGCCACACCCTCCGCCCCCAGGTGTGTGTAGGGGGCCGCGTCGAGCCGGTCCGTCTCCTGTTCGATCCCGTCGCGCAGTGCCGCCCCGCGATCCGTCAGCTCTCCGGCGTCGTCGACGAGGCCGCGCCCGCGCAGCCGGTCCACCGCCGCGTCCCACTCCTCCCGGGACCAGCCACGGGTGCTGAAGACCCACTTCGGCGCCATGCCCCTGCCGGTCGCGGTGTGCGTCACCAGCGCCTCCAGACCGTCCAGCCCGGCCGCCGCCAGCGCGAGGAGGTGACCGTCGCCCCGGTGTTCGCGCAGCAGCGTCGCCGCGTGCCACAACGCCAGGTGCGGCGCGTCGGGCACGGGCAGGTCGGCGTGGGCCGAGTACAGCGGGCGCGCACCGCGCGAGCAGGCCTCGGCGGCGCGCAGCGCCAGAGCGGCCGCCTCCGCCATCTCCGCCGACGACACGGTCTCCTCGCCGAGCAGCCGGCGCAGCGTCGCGTCGACGGCATGCTCGCGCGCCGCCAGCGCCTGCCGGGGCGCCACGGTGTCCCACACGGCGGGCACGTGCCGGGCGACGAGGTCGTGCTTGTAGTTGTAGAACACCGCCGTCACGGTGCCGGCGCCGACCGGCCCGAGCGCGGCGGCGCGCACCGCGAAGTTGACCGCCCGGGGGTCGGTGACCCCGAGGACGCTCAGCTCCCGGTCCGTGTCGGGCGAGAAGTAGTGCGTCGAGTGCAGCGAGTTGAGCGCGTTGTGGCAGCGGCGGCCGGCGCGGGCGTCGATGGCGGCAGTGGTCATGTCCGGCACATTACCAACCGCTCAGTACGTCATCCAGGGCTGATGCGGGCGCGTGCGGCATGGCAGAAAAGGTGGGGTACGCGTCATTGCGGACGTTCGAGCCCTGGGCGAAGAATCGACGCATGGCCCAGCGAACCGTCCTCGTCGTCCTCTTCGACGACGTCCAGAGCCTCGATGTCACCGGCCCCGTGGAGGTCTTCGCGGGCGCGGAGAAGCACGCGCCGGGGACGTACCGCATCCGTACGGCCTCGCTGGACGGCGCTCCCGTACGCACGTCCAGCGGTCTGACCGTCGTACCGGACGAGTCCCTCGCCCCGGCCTCGGAAGACCCGGACACCCTGGTCGTCCCGGGCGGCCAGGGAACCCGGCACCCCGACCGGCACCTGATCGAATGGCTGCGCGCGCACGGCCCCCGCGCCCGGCGCCTGGTCTCCGTGTGCACGGGAGCGATCCTGCTCGCCCGGGCGGGACTGCTGGACGGTCGCCGCGCGACCACCCACTGGGCGTACTCGGGCCGGCTCGCCCGCGACCACCCGGCCGTCGACATCGACCCCGACCCGATCTACATCCGCGACGGTCACGTCGCCACCTCCGCCGGTGTCACCTCCGGCATCGACCTCGCCCTCGCCCTGGTCGAGGAGGACCTGGGCCGGGACGCCGCCCTGACCGTCGCCCGCCACCTGGTGGTGTTCCTGCGCCGGCCCGGCAACCAGGCCCAGTTCAGCGCCCAGCTCGCAGCGCAGACCGCGCGGCGCGAGCCCTTGCGTGAGGTCCAGCAGTGGATCACGGAGCACCCCGGGGCCGACCTGAGCGTCGAGTCGCTCGCCGCCCGCACCGGCTTCTCGCCCCGCCACTTCGCCCGGGCCTTCCAGGCGGAGACGGGCACGACACCCGGCCGCTACGTCGACCGGGTCCGGCTGGAGCACGCGCGACGGCTGCTGGAGGACACGGCGGACGGCGTCGAAGAGGTCTCCCGCGCCAGCGGGTACGGCACGCCGGAGGCCATGCGGCGCGCCTTCGTCAGGACCCTCGGAACCTCACCGGCCGAGTACCGTCGTCGCTTCCGCCCGGCACCCGTCCGGTGACCCCCGTACCACCATCACGCCGACCGGAAGGAAACCCGTGCAGATCGCGATCGTCCTCTTCGACCGCTTCACCGCCCTGGACGCGGTGGGACCGTACGAGGCCCTCAGCCGCATCCCGGACGCGGAGACGGTGTTCGTCGCCGAGCGGACCGGTCCTGTCCGCAACGACACGGGCAGCCTGGCGCTGACCGCCGACCGGACCCTTTCCGACGTGCCGCACCCGGACGTCGTCGTCGTGCCCGGCGGTCCCGGACAGGACGCGCAGATGGACAACGCGCCCCTCTTGGAGTGGCTCCGCGCGGCCGACGCCACCAGCATCTGGACCACCTCGGTCTGCTCCGGTTCCCTGCTGCTCGCCGCCGCGGGTCTGCTGGACGGCCGCCGCGCCACCTCGCACTGGCTGGCCCTGGACCTCCTGAAGCGGTTCGGCGCCGAGCCGACCGGGGAGCGGGTGGTCACCGACGGCAAGTACGTGACGGCGGCCGGCGTCTCCTCCGGCATCGACATGGGCCTCACCCTGGTCGGCCGGATCGCCGGTGACGAGCACGCCCAGGCCGTTCAGCTGCTGACCGAGTACGACCCCCAGCCGCCCTACGACGCGGGGTCCCCCGAGAAGGCGCCCGCCCATCTCGTCGAGGAGTTCCGCACCCGCAACCGGTTCACCCTGACGTAGGCGCGCTCCCCGGGACCCGCCAGCCGAACTCCGGCTGCCTGCGCTCAAGGAAGGCGGCGACCCCCTCCGTGAGGTCGCCGCTGCCGCGTGCCTGCGCCGTCCAGTACGCGTCCCGGTCGGTGCGCCCGTCCGCGAACTCCTTCGCCGCGGCCTGCGTCAGCTGCGAGCGGGACGTGAGGGTCCGGGTGAACTCCGCCACCCGCTTGCCGAGTTCGCCCTCCGGCAGCACCTCGTCGACCAGGCCCGTGCGCAGCGCCCGCCCGGCGTCGATCAACTCCCCGGAGAACAGCAGGTACTTCGCGGTGGCCGGCCCGGTCAGCGCTGCCAGCCGCCGGGTCGAGGACGCCGGATACACGACCCCCAGTTTGGCCGGAGTCACCCCGAACAGCGCCGACTCCTCGGCGAACCGCAGGTCGCAGGCGGCCGCCAGCTGCGTCCCGCCGCCCACGCAGTGACCGCGGACCGCCGCCAGCGTCGGCTTGGGGAAGGCGGCCAGGGCCTCCTCGGCCAGCACGGCGAGCCCCTGTGCCTCCTCCGCGGACTCCCGCAGGGTCGAGATGTCGGCCCCGGCGCAGAACGTGCCGCCCTCACCGGTGAGCACCAGCGCCCGCACCGCCGGGTCGTCGGCCAGGGCGTCGAGGAGTTGCGGCAGCGCCCGCCACATCCGCGCCGTCATGGCGTTGCGCTTGGCCGGGTGGTGGACGACGACGGTCGCGACCGAGTCGGCGACCCGGTGCAGCAGCTGGGGCTCCATGCGCCGGATGCTATCCGCCGACCCGTTGGGTTCGTACGGACGGTGTGAGCGGAACAGGAACGGTCCCACAACTGACCGTGTCATACGCCAACGATCAGAACCGTTCGATACCAGCTGACTTGTGTTCAGTCATCCGGAGGGGAGCGACGCGTTCCCAACACTCAGGGGTGTGGTGACAATCGAGCCCAGGGGTGGCGACCGGACGATGGACGAGACCGGGCCCGCCGGGCCGCTGCCGTACGAAGGCGTCTGGCGGTTCACCGCCCCCGCCGTGGAGGCGTCGGTCCCGCAGGCGAGGCACGCCGTGCGGGACCTGCTGGTGCGCCAGGGCGTGCCGGTCTCCGACGACGTGACGCAGGGACTGCTCCTGATCGTCTCGGAACTGGTCACCAACGCCGTCCGGCACGCGGCGGTGCTGTCGCCGGTGCTCGCCGTGGAGGTCGCCGTCGGGCCCGAGTGGGTGCGGGTGTCCGTGGAGGACAGCCACCCCTACCGCCCGACCGCCCTGGAGGCCGACCACGGGCAGACGGGCGGGCGCGGACTGCTCCTGGTCCGGGAGATCACCCGGGAGGCGGGCGGGGCGTGCGACGTGGCCCACACGGCGAGCGGCGGCAAGGTGATCTGGGCCGCCCTGCCGCTCAAGCACGCCCTGCGGTAGGCGGGCTCACCAACCGGCCGAGGGGCCCGTCAGTTCACGGACGGCGGGCCGGGCCGCGTCCAGCACGGTCATGAACCACGCCGAGAACATGTCCTTCGCGTGCCGCTCGGACAGCTCGGCCGGGTCCACGAAGGCGGTCTCGGCCACCTCCTCCGGGTCGGGCCGCAGCGCGGCCTGCACCAGACCGACGAAGAGGTGGTTGTACTCCTGCTCCACCAGCCCGGAGGCCGGGTCGGGGTGGTTGTAGCGCACGGTGCCGGCCTCGGCGAGCAGCGAGGGGGAGACGCCGAGCTCCTCGTACGTCCGCCGGGCCGCCGCCGCGAAGGGCGCCTCACCGGGGTAGGGGTGGCCGCAGCAGGTGTTGGACCACACACCGGGGGAGTGGTACTTGCCCAGCGCCCGCTGCTGGAGCAGCAGCCGGCCCCGCTCGTCGAAGAGGAACACGGAGAAGGCGCGGTGCAGCCGTCCCGGCGGCTGGTGCGCGGAGAGCTTCTCCGCGGTGCCGATCGTCGCGCCGTTCTCGTCGACCAGTTCCAGCAAGATCGCGTCTGCGGTGCCGTTCGACGAACTGTGCGTCTCGGTGGCAGGAGTGATCGGCATACCCATCCTTCAACTCGGTCCTCGCGCCCCAAGTGTGCCGTACGAATCCGGCACTCTCGGCACTTCCCGGCACTCCGCATGTCCCGCGCGGCGGCGCGGGCGGCGGTCTGACCGGTCGGACGCCGAGGTGGGGCCGAGGGTTGATCATTCCCGGCGGCGCGGTCCGGGAACCGTCGGGGACGCGACCGGGAAGGGTGGCGCGGAGGGCGGAAGCGCACGGGCGGAGGACGGGGCCCGTTCGGGCGGAGGACGGGACGCGCTCGGGCGGCGGACGGCCGCACTCCACGGCGCGTACCCCCTACGTGCGCGCCCCCTGGCCCGTCCGCCGGGCCTGGCCCGTCCGCCGGGGCCGCGCCGGTCTCAGTGGCACAACCTGGCCTCGTGCTCCGCGTGCCCGCCGGGCTCCAGCTGGAAGGTGCAGTGCTCCACGTCGAAGTGGTCGCCCAGGCAGCCCTGCAACTCGTGCAGCATCTTCTCGTGGCCGATCGCGCTCAGCACCTCGCCGCTGACCACGACGTGCGCCGACAGCACCGGCATGCCCGAGGTGATCGTCCAGGCGTGCAGGTCGTGGACGTCCTCGACGCCGTCCAGCGCCAGTATGTGGGCGCGCACCTCGGCGATGTCGACGTCCTTGGGCGCAGCCTCCAGCAGGACGTCCAGCGTCTCGCGCAGCAGCCGTACCGTGCGCGGCACGATCATCAGTCCGATGACCAGCGAGGCGATCGGGTCGGCCGCCTGCCAGCCGGTGGCCAGGATCACCAGCGCGGAGACGATCACGGTCAGCGAGCCCAGCGCGTCCGCCGCCACCTCCAGGAAGGCGCCGCGCACGTTGAGGCTCTCCTTCTGCCCCCGCATCAGCAGGGTGAGCGACACCATGTTGGCGACCAGGCCGATCGCGCCGAAGACGACGGCCAGCCCGCCGTCGGTGCCGGCGGGCGTGATGAACCGTTCGATCGCCTCGAAGAGGATGTAGCCCCCGACCCCGAGCAGCAGCAGACAGTTGGCCAGGGCGGCGAGGATCTCCGCGCGGGCGTACCCGAAGGTCCGCCGGTCGCTCGGCGGCCGGTTCGCGAAGTGGATGGCCAGCAGCGCCATGCCGAGGCCCAGCGCGTCCGTGGCCATGTGTGCCGCGTCGGCGACCAGGGCGAGCGAGTCGGCGAGCAGACCGCCGACGACCTGGACGATCATGACGAAGACGGTGATCGCCAGCGCCACCCGGAGCCTGCCCCGGTACGCGGCGCTCGCCGTCCCGCCGCCGTGCGCCCCGTGCGCATGCCCGTGATCGTGCCCAGCCCCCATGAGAAGCCGCCTCCCTGTGCGTCCGTCGTCCGGCGTCCGGCGTCGCGCCCGGCGTCCGGACGACAGTCAACTACGGGTAGGGGGTATCGGGCAACGCGGCACTGAACACCGTTGTCATCTGCCCTGACCTGCGAAAACGTTGTGCAGGTCAGAGTGTTCGAAGCGGCCCGGTCAGTCGGTCCGGAGGAGGTCGGCGGGCGGCGGCGGGGGCATGGCCCTGACCCAGGGCGCGTGTCCGTCGACCCTGTGCGATGTCCGCGATGTCCGGTCTGGGGGCGCGGTTTGTGGGGCGGGCCCCGCATCCACGATGATGATCGAGGCCAAGGCGGGTGCAAGCGGCGTCGACCGACCGTGAAACGGGCGGTGAACACGGCGTTCCGGGCATCCGATAACCTCTGCCGACATGCCACCCGGGTGCCGCAGGCGCGGGCGCCCCACCATGCACAGGCCCGGCGCCCAGGCGTCGGCACCCAGGGAGTGAGTTCGGTTGTCGACCGCCATCCTCACCGGTCAGCTGGTCCCCGGTTCGTCGATCGAGAGCGAGCTGCGGTCCCTGGGCTTCGGCGTCGAGCACGCCCCGGACGCCGCCGACGCCGAGACACTGCTGGCCCGGGTGCCGGCCGGAGAGCGGGTCGCCGTGGTCGACGCCCGCTTCGTCGGCCACGTGCACGCCCTGCGCCTCGGTCTCACCGACCCCCGCTTCCCGCTCGCCGCGATCCCGGGCGCCGTGACCGCCCAGCCGGAGGCCCGCCAGACCCTGACCCGCGCCATGGCCCGGGAGCACTCGGCGAACGGCGCCACCGCGCACGCCGGCGCCGCGCCGGCGAAGCCGGACGCGGGAGGCCCCGAGGGCCTCGCCGACCGGATCACCGCCGCCCTCGACGCCGACGGTGCCGATGTGCACCGCCCCGAGCTGGGCAGCCTCGTCGCCGCCGTCCCCGCCGGCCCGCAGGCACGCAACGAGGCCCGGCAGGCCGTCTCGGTCGTCGACGACGAGGCGGTACGCCTGAAGTCGGCCGTGAAGGCCCGCGACGGCTTCGTCACCACCTTCTTCATCAGCCCCTACTCCCGCTACATCGCCCGCTGGTGCGCACGCCGTGGACTGACCCCCAACCAGGTCACCACCGCCTCCCTGATCACCGCGCTCATAGCGGCGGGCTGCGCGGCCACCGGCACCCGCGGCGGCTTCGTCGCCGCCGGCGTCCTGCTCATCGCCTCGTTCGTCCTCGACTGCACCGACGGTCAGCTGGCCCGCTACTCCCTGCAGTACTCCACGCTCGGCGCCTGGCTGGACGCCACCTTCGACCGGGCCAAGGAGTACGCCTACTACGCGGGCCTCGCCCTCGGTGCCGCCCGCGGCGGCGACGACGTGTGGGCCCTCGCCCTCGGCGCGATGGTCCTCCAGACCTGCCGGCACGTCGTCGACTTCTCCTTCAACGAGGCCAATGTCGACAGCACGGCCGCCACCGCCAACACCAGCCCCACCGCCGCGCTCTCCGACCGGCTCGACAGCGTCGGCTGGACCGTCTGGGTACGCCGGATGATCGTCCTGCCCATCGGCGAACGCTGGGCGATGATCGCCGTGCTGACCGCCGTCGCCACCCCCCGCATCACCTTCTACGCCCTGCTGATCGGCTGCGCCTTCGCCGCGACGTACACGACGGCCGGCCGGGTGCTGCGCTCGCTGACCCGGAAGGCGTCGCGGACCGACCGGGCCGCGACGGCGCTCGCCGACCTCGCCGACTCCGGCCCGCTCGCCGGGACCGTCGCGAAGGGCTTCGCGAAGCCCGCCCGCCGCCTGCCCGGCTTCACCGCCCCCGCCGTCGCCCTCCTCGGCGGCCTCGCCGTCGTCGCCACGGCCGCCCTCACCGACTTCGGCGGTCCCTGGCCGGCGGTCGCCGCGCTCGTCTACGTACTGACCTCCGCCCTCGCCGTCGCCCGCCCCCTCAAGGGCGCCTTCGACTGGCTGGTCCCGCCCTTCTTCCGTGCCGCCGAGTACGGCACCGTGCTGGTCCTCGCGGCCAACGCGGACGTGAACGGGGCGCTTCCTGCGGCTTTCGGGCTGGTGGCCGCGGTCGCCTACCATCACTACGACACGGTCTACCGCATCCGCGGCGGTGCGGGCGCGCCACCGCAGTGGCTGGTGCGGACGATCGGGGGGCACGAGGGCCGCACGCTGCTGATCACCGTGCTGGCCGTGCTGCTCACCGCCACACAGTTCAAAGTCGCGCTCACGGTCCTCGCCGTGGCCGTGGCACTCGTGGTGCTCGTCGAGAGCATCCGCTTCTGGGTCGCCGCCCACAGGGGCGGCGCGCCCGCCGTACACGACGAAGGAGAACCCGCATGATCGGCCTCGTGCTGGCGGCCGGCGCCGGCCGGCGTCTGCGCCCCTACACCGACACCCTGCCCAAGGCACTGGTGCCGGTCGGCCCCGAGGGGGCGGAGGACAGCATCACGGTGCTGGACCTGACCCTGGCGAACTTCGCCGAGGTCGGCCTGACCGAGGTCGGGATCATCGTCGGCTACCGCAAGGAGGCCGTGTACGACCGCAAGGAGGAGCTGGAGCGCAAGTACGGCGTCAGGCTCACCCTCATCGACAACGACAAGGCCGAGGAGTGGAACAACGCCTACTCCCTGTGGTGCGGCCGTGACGCCCTCAAGGACGGCGTGATCCTCGCCAACGGCGACACCGTGCACCCGGTCTCCGTCGAGAAGACCCTGCTCGCCGCCCGCGGCGACGGCAAGAAGATCATCCTCGCCCTCGACACGGTGAAGAACCTCGCCGAGGAGGAGATGAAGGTCGTCGTCGACCCCGACAAGGGCGTCCAGCGCATCACCAAGCTCATGGACCCGGCCGAGGCGACCGGCGAGTACATCGGCGTCACCCTCATCGAGGGCGAGGCCGCCGCCGACCTGGCCGACGCCCTGAAGACCACCTTCGAGCGCGACCCGCAGCTCTACTACGAGGACGGCTACCAGGAGCTGGTCGACCGCGGCTTCAAGATCGACGTGGCACCGATCGGCGACGTCAAGTGGGTCGAGATCGACAACCACGACGACCTCGCCAAGGGCAGGGAGATCGCGTGCCAGTACTGACGAGGCTCATCCCGTCGCCGGTCGTCGTCGACATCCGCGCGGGAGCACTCGACGACCTGGGATGTGTGCTCGCCGACGAGCGCATCTCCCACTCGGGCAAGCTCGCCGTCGCCGTCAGCGGCGGCTCGGGCGCCCGGCTGCGCGAGCGCGTCGCCCCGTCCCTGCCCGGCGCCGACTGGTACGAGGTCGGCGGCGGCACCCTGGACGACGCGATCAAGCTGGCCGGTGCCATGAAGGCCGGTCACTACGACGCGGTCGTCGGCCTCGGCGGCGGCAAGATCATCGACTGCGCCAAGTTCGCCGCGGCGCGCGTCGGCCTCCCGCTGGTCGCCGTGCCGACGAACCTCGCGCACGACGGCCTGTGCTCTCCGGTCGCCACCCTCGACAACGACGCGGGCCGTGGCTCCTACGGCGTGCCGAACCCGATCGCGGTCGTCATCGACCTCGACGTGATCCGTGCGGCACCGGGCCGTTTCGTGCGGGCGGGCATCGGCGACGCCGTCTCCAACGTCTCCGCGATCGCGGACTGGGAGCTGGCCAACCGGGTCAAGGGCGAGCGGATCGACGGTCTGGCCGCCGCGATGGCCCGCCAGGCGGGCGAGGCGGTCCTCCGTCACCCGGGCGGCATCGGGGACAACGAGTTCCTCCAGGTGCTGGCCGAGGCGCTGGTGCTCAGCGGCATCGCCATGTCGGTCTCGGGTGACTCGCGTCCGTCCTCCGGCGCCTGCCACGAGATCAACCACGCCTTCGACCTGCTCTACCCGCAGCGCGCCGCCGCCCACGGCGAGCAGTGCGGCCTGGGCGCGGCCTTCGCGATGTACCTGCGCGGCGCCCACGAGGAGTCCGCCCACATGGCCGGGGTGCTGCGCCGGCACGGGCTGCCGGTGCTGCCCGAGGAGATCGGGTTCACGCCGGACGAGTTCGTCCGGGCCGTGGAGTTCGCCCCGCAGACGCGGCCCGGCCGTTACACGATCCTCGAGCACCTCGACCTCAAAACCGACCAGATCAAGGACCTGTACGCCGACTATGTCAAGGCCATCGGTAGCTGAACTCCGTCCGGTCGTCCACCCCGCCGGGGTCAAGGACCGGCGCAGCGGTGAGCACTGGGCGGGACGCCTCTACATGCGTGAGGTCTCGCTGCGGATCGACCGCTACCTGGTGAACACCAGGATCACGCCCAACCAGCTCACGTACCTGATGACCGTCTGCGGCGTGCTCGCGGCCCCGGCCCTGCTGGTGCCGGGCATCACGGGCGCCGTGCTCGGCGTCGTGGCGGTCCAGCTGTACCTGCTGCTGGACTGCGTCGACGGCGAGGTCGCGCGCTGGAAGAAGCAGTACTCCCTGGGCGGTGTCTACCTCGACCGGGTCGGCGCCTACCTCACCGACGCCGCCGTCCTGGTCGGCCTCGGCCTGCGCGCCGCCGACATCTGGGGCACCGGGCGGATCGACTGGCTGTGGGCCTTCCTCGGCACCCTGGCCGCCCTCGGCGCCATCCTGATCAAGGCCGAGACCGACCTGGTCGGCGTCGCCCGGCACCAGGCCGGGATGCCCCCGGTCAAGGAGGCCGCGTCCGAGCCCCGCTCCTCGGGCATGGCGCTGGCCCGCCGGGCCGCCGGTGCGCTCAAGTTCCACCGGTTGATCCTCGGCATCGAGGCGTCGCTGCTCATCCTGGTCCTCGCCATAGTCGACGCGAGCCGCGGTGACCTGTTCTTCACCCGGCTCGGCACCGCCGTACTCGCCGGCATCGCGCTGCTTCAGACCCTGCTGCACCTGGTGTCCGTCCTCGCCTCCAGCAGGCTCAAGTGAGTGCGGCCATGAAGGTCGGGGCGGTCGTCATCACCATGGGCAACCGTCCCGACGAGCTGCGTGCCCTCCTCGACTCGGTCGCGGGGCAGGACGGCGACCCGGTCGAGGTGGTCGTGGTCGGCAACGGCTCGCCCGTCCCGGAGGTGCCGGCCGGCGTCCGCACCGTCGAGCTGCCCGAGAACCTGGGCATCCCCGGCGGCCGCAACGTCGGCATCGAGGCCTTCGGACCGGGCGGCCAGGACGTCGACATCCTGCTCTTCCTAGACGACGACGGCCTGCTGGCCCGCACGGACACCGCCGAGCTGTGCCGCCAGGCCTTCGCGGCCGACGACGAGCTGGGCATCATCAGCTTCCGCATCGCCGACCCGGACACCGGCGAGACCCAGCGCCGGCACGTGCCGAGGCTGCGCGCCTCCGACCCGATGCGCTCCTCCCGGGTCACCACCTTCCTCGGCGGCGCCAACGCCGTGCGCACCCGCGTCCTCGCGCAGGTCGGCGGCCTGCCGGACGCGTTCTTCTACGCCCACGAGGAGACCGACCTCGCCTGGCGGGCCCTCGACGCCGGCTGGATGATCGACTACCGCTCCGACATGGTGCTGCACCACCCGACGACCGCGCCCTCCCGGCACGCCGTCTACCACCGCATGGTCGCCCGCAACCGCGTCTGGCTGGCCCGCCGCAACCTGCCCGCGCTCCTCGTCCCGGTCTACCTCGGGTTGTGGATGCTGCTCACCCTGCTCCGCCGCCCCTCGCGCCCGGCCCTGAAGGCCTGGTTCGGCGGCTTCCGGGAGGGCTGGGCCACCCCCTGCGGTCCCCGTCGGCCCATGCGGTGGCGTACGGTGTGGCGGCTGACCCGGCTGGGCCGGCCTCCGGTGATCTGACAAGCTCGTACCCGAGGGCTTGTGGCCCCACCCGGGTCCGACCGGACCCCCTTCGAGGCCGACAGGACCGTGCCAGCCCCGTACCGGCCGCGCACGGACGAAGACGAAAGTTTCCACTAGTGAGTGAGACAACGCACGACGGCACGGTCGCCATGACCAAGCCCGTGTCGCCCGACGAGGGCCTCACGGCGGCCCAGCTCGCCGCCAGGCACGGGCTGACCGTGAGCGGTGCCCGGCCGTCCCTCGCGGAGTACGTCCGTCAGCTCTGGGGGCGGCGCCACTTCATCCTCGCCTTCTCCCAGGCGAAGCTGACCGCCCAGTACAGCCAGGCCAAGCTCGGCCAGCTGTGGCAGGTGGCCACACCGCTGCTGAACGCGCTCGTCTACTTCCTGATCTTCGGCCTGATCCTGAACGCGGGCCGCGGCATGGAGAAGGACGTGTACATCCCGTTCCTGGTGACGGGTGTGTTCGTCTTCACCTTCACCCAGTCCTCCGCGATGGCGGGCGTGCGCGCCATCTCCGGCAACCTCGGCCTGGTGCGGGCGCTGCACTTCCCCCGCGCCTCGCTGCCGATCTCGTTCGCGTTCCAGCAGCTCCAGCAGCTGCTGGCGTCGATGATCGTGATGTTCGCGGTGGTGATCGGCTTCGGCAGCTACCCCTCGCTGTCCTGGCTGCTGATCCTCCCGGCGCTGGTCCTGCAGTTCCTCTTCAACACGGGGCTGGCACTGGTCGTGGCCCGGATGGGCGCCAAGACGCCGGACCTGGCCCAGCTGATGCCGTTCGTCATGCGGACCTGGATGTACGGGTCCGGCGTGATGTTCTCCATCCCGATCATGCTGGAGGACAAGCCGGCCTGGCTGGCCGACGTGCTCCAGTGGAACCCGGCCGCCGTCTACATGGACCTGATCCGCTTCGCGCTGATCGACGGGTACGGCTCCGAGAACCTGCCGCCGCACGTGTGGGCGGTGGCGCTCGGCTGGGCCGTGGCCCTCGCCGTGGGCGGTTTCGTGTACTTCTGGAAGGCTGAGGAGAGGTACGGCCGTGGCTGAGCAGCAGCAGGGCACGCGGGTCCCGACGGTCATCGCGGACGACCTGCACATCGTCTACCGCGTCAACGGCGCCAAGACCGGCAAGGGCAGCGCGACCGCCGCGCTCAGCCGGATGATCAAGCGGGGCTCCGACGACGCGGCCCGGGGCGTGCGCAAGGTGCACGCCGTGCGCGGCGTCTCCTTCACCGCCTACCGGGGCGAGGCCATCGGCCTCATCGGCTCCAACGGGTCCGGCAAGTCGACCCTGCTGCGGGCCATCGCCGGCCTGCTGCCCGCCGAACGCGGCAAGGTCTACACCGACGGCCAGCCCTCCCTGCTCGGCGTGAACGCGGCCCTGATGAACGACCTGACCGGCGAGCGCAACGTCATCCTCGGCGGCCTCGCCATGGGCATGTCCCGCGAGCAGATCAAGGAGCGTTACCAGGACATCGTCGACTTCTCCGGGATCAACGAGAAGGGCGACTTCATCACCCTGCCGATGCGCACCTACTCCTCCGGCATGGCCGCCCGCCTGCGGTTCTCCATCGCCGCCGCGAAGGACCACGACGTCCTGATGATCGACGAGGCGCTGGCCACCGGTGACCGCAAGTTCCAGACGCGCTCCGAGCAGCGCATCCGGGAGCTGCGCAAGGAGGCGGGCACCGTCTTCCTGGTCAGCCACAACAACAAGTCCATCCGGGACACCTGCAACCGCGTGCTGTGGCTGGAGCGCGGCGAGCTGCGCATGGACGGCCCGACCGACGAGGTGCTCAAGGAGTACGAGAAGTTCACGGGCAAGTAGCCCGACACGCCGAAGCCCCGCCGGAACCGGTCCGGCGGGACCCGCTTGCGCAAAGGAAACGTCAACTCCTGGTGTTCTCAGGAATCTTGATGTGAATCGGTGTGTTCTTGTGATGCGCGGAGGACCCCGGCGGACCCCCGTGCGTTGTACAACGTAAGCTGGACCGGTCCCGAAACGCGGCACATGGGGCGATAATGCCCGACACCCTCGAGCGGGCCCGCCGCACGGGCGGCCGGGCGGCGTGTCCGAAATAGTGTCAATTGGGTCGGCAGTGTAGAACGGGAGATGTGACGGCAATGGCGACGGAAACTCCCCACCTCCGCGAAGCGTGCGCCGTCTCCGCCCAGGGCAGCCCGCGATGACGACCACCGACCCGGCACAGGCGGTCGACGCGGCACGCGGCACCCTGGCCAAAGCCGCGGACGAGAACTTCCCCGTCGCCCCCTTCTTCCTGCCCCGCGACTGGCGCGCCGACCTCATGGCCGTGTACGGCTTCGCCCGCCTCGTGGACGACATCGGCGACGGCGACCTGGCACCCGGCGGCGCCGACGCCCGCCTCCTCGGCGTGCCCGGAGACCGGGCCGGCGACCGGCTGCTGATGCTGGACGCCTTCGAGGACGACCTGCGCCGCGTCTTCGACGGCACCCCCCGCCACCCGCTGCTGCGCCGCCTGGTGCCGACCGTGCGCCGCCGCTCGCTCACCCCCGAGCCCTTCCTCGGCCTGATCGCCGCCAACCGCCAGGACCAGCTGGTCGGCCGGTACGAGACCTACGACGACCTCCTCGCCTACTGCGAGCTGTCCGCCAACCCGGTGGGCCGGCTCGTCCTCGCCGTCACCGGCACCTCGACACCCGAACGGGTCCGCCGCTCCGACGCGGTCTGCACCGCCCTGCAGATCGTCGAGCACCTCCAGGACGTGGCCGAGGACCTGACCCGGGACCGGATCTACCTGCCCGCCGAGGACATGAAGCGCTTCCACGTCCAGGAGGCGGACCTCGCCGCGCCCACCGCGGGCGCGTCGGTGCGCGCCCTGATCGCCTTCGAGGCACAGCGCGCCCGCGACCTGCTGAGCGAGGGCGCGCCCCTGGTGGGCAGCGTCCGCGGCCGGCTGCGCCTGCTGCTCGCGGGGTTCGTGGCGGGCGGCAGGGCGGCCCTCGGGGCGATCGCCGCCGCCGATCACGACGTACTTCCCGGTCCGCCCAAGCCCGGCAAGGCCCGCTTGCTGCGCGAGGTGGGCCCGACCCTGCGAGGAGAGGGGTGATCGGGACCGTGGAGTCGTCAGCGCACGCGTCGGCACCGGTACTCGCCGCCTACAGCTACTGCGAGACCGTCACCGGACAGCAGGCCCGCAACTTCGCCTACGGCATCCGGCTGCTGCCGACGCCCAAGCGCCGGGCGATGTCGGCGCTGTACGCGTTCTCGCGCCGCGTCGACGACATCGGCGACGGGGAGCTGGCCGGGGACGTCAAGGTCGCCCGGCTGGAGGAGACCCGGGCGACACTCGCCCGGATCCACGCGGGCGAGGTCGCCGAGGACGACACCGACCCGGTCGCCGTCGCCCTCGCGCACGCCGCCCGGCAGTTCCCGATCCCGCTCGGCGGGCTCGACGAACTGATCGACGGCGTCCAGATGGACCTGCGCGGCGAGACCTACGAGACCTGGGACGACCTGAAGGTCTACTGCCGCTGCGTGGCCGGCGCCATCGGCCGCCTCTCGCTCGGCGTCTTCGGCACCGAACCGGGGGCGCGCGGCGCCGAGCGCGCGCCCGAGTATGCCGACACGCTCGGCCTCGCGCTCCAGCTCACCAACATCCTGCGGGACGTCCGGGAGGACGCCGAGGGCGGGCGCGCCTACCTGCCCGCCGACGACCTCGCCAAGTTCGGCTGCTCGGCCGGGTTCGACGGGCCGAAACCGCCCGAGGGCTCCGACTTCGCGGGTCTCGTGCACTTCGAAGTGCGTCGGGCCCGCGCCCTTTTCGCCGAGGGCTACCGGCTGCTGCCCATGCTCGACCGGCGCAGCGGCGCCTGCGTGGCCGCCATGGCCGGCATCTACCGCCGCCTCCTGGACCGCATCGAGCGAGACCCGGAGGCAGTGCTGCGGGGCCGGGTCTCGCTCCCCGGACGCGAGAAGGCGTACGTTGCGGTGCGCGGTCTCTCGGGTCTCGACACCCGACACGTCACCCGGCGGGCCGTCAGGAGGCGCGCCTGATGGACACACCCGGCACACTCGACACTCCGGACCGGCACCACCGGGCCGGCGAAGAACGGCGGGCAACCCTCCGGTGGCGGGCGGCGTCCCAGACTGAGACGGTCTGCCGTACGCCGTTCAAGCACCACGGCGACCGGAGAGGGAAGGGCGCACCATGACGCACGGCAACGGCACGCGCGAGGGCGGGCGGCTGGCGGACGTCTCCGCCGTCCGCCCCGGCGGACACGCCGTCGTGGTCGGCGGTGGACTCGCCGGCGTCACCGCCGCGCTCGCGCTCGCCGACGCCGGGGTGCGCGTCACCCTGCTCGAAGGGCGTCCGCGCCTGGGCGGGCTCGCCTTCTCCTTCCAGCGCGGCGGTCTCACCGTCGACAACGGCCAGCACGTCTACCTGCGCTGCTGCACCGCCTACCGCTGGTTCCTCGACCGTATCGGCGGGACGGCGCTGGCCCCCGTGCAGGAACGTCTCGACGTGCCCGTCGTCGACCTCGCCCGGCCCGAGGGACGACGGCTCGGCAGGCTGCGGCGCGACGCGCTGCCCGTCCCCCTCCACCTGGGGCGCAGCCTCGCCACGTACCCGCACCTCTCGCTCGCCGAACGTGCGAGCGTCGGGCGGGCCGCGCTCGCGCTCAAGGGGCTCGACCTGGCCGATCCGGCGCTGGACACCCAGGACTTCGGCAGCTGGCTGGCCGCGCACGGCCAGTCGGCGCGCGCCGTCGAGGCCCTGTGGGATCTCGTCGGGGTCGCCACCCTCAACGCGGTCGCGGGCGACGCCTCGCTCGGGCTCGCCGCGATGGTGTTCAAGACCGGTCTGCTGTCCGACCCGGGCGCGGCCGACATCGGCTGGGCCCGCGTCCCGCTGGGCGAACTGCACGACCGGCTGGCCCGCAGGGAGCTCGACTCCGCGGGCGTGCGCACCGAGGTCCGTACACGCGTCACCTCCGTCCGGGAGAACGACAACGGCGGCTGGAGCGTTCAGGTTCCCGGCGAGACGCTCCAGGCGGACGCGGTCGTCCTCGCCGTACCGCAGCGCGAGGCGCACGGCCTGCTGCCCGAAGGCGCGCTCGACGCCCCGGAGAACCTCCTGGAGATCGGCACCGCGCCGATCCTCAACGTCCACGTGATCTACGACCGGAAGGTGCTCGCCGCGCCCTTCCTCACGGCGCTCGGCACGCCGGTGCAATGGGTGTTCGACCGCACCGAGGCCTCCGGACTGAGGGAGGGTCAGTACCTGGCGCTGTCGCAGTCGACGGCCCAGAACGAGATCGACGAGCCCGTGGCCGCGCTGCGCGAGCGGTACCTGCCCGAGCTGGAGCGGCTGCTGCCCCGCACCAGGGGTGCCGAGGTGAAGGACTTCTTCGTGACCAGGGAGCGCACCGCGACCTTCGCTCCCGCCCCCGGCGTCGGCCGCCTCAGGCCCGGCGCCCGCACCAAGGCACCCGGCCTGTACCTGGCCGGAGCGTGGACCGCCACCGGGTGGCCCGCGACCATGGAGAGCGCGGTCCGCAGCGGTGTCGGGGCGGCGGGCGCCGCACTCGGCGCCCTGGGCCGGTCCCGCGGCCTCCTCCCCGACTTCTTCGAGGAGGCGGCGTGAAAACCGATCCGCGAGGCACCGACGCCCGCGCTCCCGGCACCGCAACTGGAGGAAAGACTGTGCCCACTGTGCCACCGGCCACGAAGGCCGACCCACGGACCACGGTGGACGTGACCACGCTCCTGGAGCGCGGCCGGACCCTGTCCACGCCGGTCCTGCGGGCGGCAGTCGACCGTCTGGCGCCTCCCATGGACACCGTCGCCGCCTACCACTTCGGCTGGATCGACGCCCACGGCAGGCCCGCGGACGGCGACGGCGGCAAGGCCGTGCGCCCCGCCCTCGCGGTGCTCTCCGCCGAGGTCACCGGAGCCGCGCCCGAGGTCGGCGTCCCCGGCGCGGTGGCGGTGGAGCTGGTGCACAATTTCTCCCTCCTGCACGACGACCTGATGGACGGCGACGAGCAGCGCCGCCACCGCGACACCGTCTGGAAGGTGCACGGCCCCGCCCAGGCCATCCTGGTCGGCGACGCCCTGTTCGCCTTGGCCAACGAGGTGCTGCTGGAACTCGGCACCGTCGAGGCCGGCCGCGCCACCCGCCGCCTGACCAAGGCCTCCCGCGCCCTGATCGACGGTCAGGCCCAGGACATCTCCTACGAGCACCGCGACCGCGTCAGCGTCGAGGAGTGCCTGGAGATGGAGGGCAACAAGACCGGCGCCCTGCTCGCCTCCGCCAGCTCCATCGGCGCGGTCCTCGGCGGCGCCGACGAGCACACCGCCGACACGCTGGAGAAGTACGGCTACCACCTGGGCCTCGCCTTCCAGGCCGTCGACGACCTCCTCGGCATCTGGGGCGACCCGGACGCCACCGGCAAGCAGACCTGGAGCGACCTGCGCCAGCGCAAGAAGTCCCTGCCGGTCGTCGCCGCCCTCGCCGCGGGCGGCCCCGCCTCCGAACGGCTCGGCGAGATCCTCACCGCCGACGCCAAGACCAGTGACTTCGCGAACTTCTCCGAGGAGGAGTTCGCGGCCCGCGCCGCCCTCATCGAGGAAGCGGGCGGGCGGGAGTGGACCGCCGACGAGGCGCGTCGCCAGCACACCATCGCCATCGAAGCCCTCGACGCCGTCGACATGCCCGACCGGGTGCGGGACATGTTCACCGCGCTCGCGGACTTCGTCGTCGTACGAAAGAGATGATCACTATCGGTCGAATAGCCCTCGCGTAGTCGCCGGCCGGTGCCGCAGGTACACGAGCACCGGCCGACGGCGGACCCACAGCAGAAGCGCCACTTGTTACTGCACGAAGGGGAAGCCATGACAGCGACGACCGACGGAAGCACCGGGGCCACCCTGAAGCCCCTGGCAACCGCGGCCAGCGAAACCGACATCACGATCCCCGACACGGCGGCCGGGGTACCTGAAGCCGCCGCCCGCGCCACCCGGCGCGCCACGGACTTCCTGCTCTCCCGGCAGGACGCCCAGGGCTGGTGGAAGGGCGACCTCGAGACGAACGTCACCATGGACGCCGAGGACCTGCTGCTGCGCCAGTTCCTCGGCATTCTGGAAGAGGACACCACTCGGGCCGCCGCCCTCTTCATCCGCGGCGAGCAGCGCGAGGACGGCACCTGGGCCACCTTCTACGGCGGCCCCGGCGACCTGTCCGCCACGATCGAGGCCTACGTCGCCCTCCGCCTGGCCGGCGACGCGCCCGACGCCCCGCACATGGCGCGGGCCGCCGAGTGGATCCGGTCCCGGGGGGGCATCGCGGCCTCCCGCGTCTTCACCCGGATCTGGCTCGCCCTCTTCGGCTGGTGGAAATGGGACGACCTGCCCGAGCTGCCGCCGGAGCTGATCTACTTCCCCACCTGGGTGCCGCTCAACATCTACGACTTCGGCTGCTGGGCCCGGCAGACCATCGTGCCGCTCACCATCGTCTCCGCCAAGCGGCCGGTACGCCCCGCGCCCTTCTCGCTGGACGAACTGCACACCGACCCGCACCGTCCCAACCCGCCGCGGCCCCTGGCGCCCGCGGCGAGCTGGGACGGCGCCTTCCAGCGCATCGACAAGGCCCTGCACGCCTACCGCAGGATCGCCCCGCGCCGGCTGCGCCGGGCCGCCATGAACACGGCCGCCCGCTGGATCATCGAGCGCCAGGAGAACGACGGCTGCTGGGGCGGCATCCAGCCCCCGGCCGTGTACTCCGTCATCGCCCTCTACCTGCTCGGTTACGACCTCGAACACCCGGTGATGCGGGCCGGCCTGGAGTCGCTGGACCGCTTCGCCGTGTGGCGCGAGGACGGCGCCCGGATGATCGAGGCCTGCCAGTCCCCGGTGTGGGACACCTGCCTGGCGACCATCGCGCTGGCCGACGCGGGCGTGCCCGCCGACCACCCGCAGCTGGTGAAGGCCGCCGACTGGATGCTCGGCGAGCAGATCGTCCGCCCCGGCGACTGGTCGGTGAAGCGGCCCGGACTCCCGCCCGGCGGCTGGGCGTTCGAGTTCCACAACGACAACTACCCCGACATCGACGACACCGCCGAGGTCGTCCTCGCCCTGCGCCGGGTCAAGCACCACGACCCGGAGCGAGTGGAGCAGGCCATCGGCCGCGGGGTGCGCTGGAACCTCGGCATGCAGTCGAAGAACGGCGCCTGGGGCGCGTTCGACGTCGACAACACCAGTGCCTTCCCCAACCGGCTGCCCTTCTGCGACTTCGGCGAGGTCATCGACCCGCCGTCCGCGGACGTCACCGCGCACGTCGTGGAGATGCTCGCCGTCGAGGGCCTCACCCACGACCCGCGTACCCGGCGCGGCATCCAGTGGCTGCTGGCCGAGCAGGAGGCGGACGGCTCCTGGTTCGGCCGCTGGGGCGTCAACTACGTCTACGGCACCGGTTCCGTCGTGCCCGCGCTGACCGCCGCCGGACTCCCCGCCTCGCACCCCGCGATCCGCCGCGCGGTCTCGTGGCTGGAGTCCGTCCAGAACGACGACGGCGGCTGGGGCGAGGACCTGCGCTCCTACCGGTACGTGAGGGAGTGGAGCGGCCGGGGCGCCTCGACCGCCTCGCAGACCGCCTGGGCGCTGATGGCGCTGCTGGCGGCGGGGGAGCGGGAGTCCAAGACCGTCGAACGGGGCATCGCCTGGCTCGCCGCCACCCAGCGGGAGGACGGCTCCTGGGACGAGCCCCACTTCACCGGCACCGGCTTCCCCTGGGACTTCTCCATCAACTACCACCTGTACCGGCAGGTCTTCCCGCTCACCGCACTCGGCCGGTACGTGCACGGGGAGCCGTTCGCCAAGAAGTCCGGCGCGGGGAAGTCCGGCGCCGGCCAGCCCTCCACCCAGACGTCCGTGGCCGAGGTGAAGGGCAGCTGATGACCCCGCAGACCGGCCCGTCCCCGCTGCTGATCGCCTGCGCGCTCGGCATCGAGCACCTCGCCCTGCGCACCGGTGACCGCGCCGGCGCCGGCGGGCCGGTCACCGTCCTGCGTACGGGCATGGGCCCGAAGGCGGCCGAGCGCTCGGCCGCCCGGGTCCTGGCCGACCCGGCGCTCGACGGCGCCGCCGTGCTGGCCACCGGCTTCTGCGCCGGACTCGCCCCCGGCATGCACCCCGGCGACCTGGTCGTCGCCGAGGAGACCCGGGACCCGCGCGGTACGGTCGCCTGCGCCGGTACCGACCGGCTGGTGAAGGAACTCGCGCGCGCCCTGCCCAGGCGCACCGTCCACCGGGGCCCGCTGACCGGCTCGGACCACGTCGTCCGCGGCCCCGAACGCGCCGACCTGCTCGCGACCGGCGCGATCGCCGTCGACATGGAGTCCGCGGCCACGCTCCTGAGCGCCGTCCGCACGGGCGCGCGCCCCGTTGCGGCCGTACGGGTGGTCGTGGACGCTCCAGAACACGAACTCGTCCGGATCGGCACGTTGCGCGGTGGAATATCTGCTTTCCGCGTTCTTCGATCAGTTCTTCCCGCATTCTTCGAATGGCACCGTTCTTTGCTGCTCCCCCGGAGGTGAGCCCAGATGGCCATGCCGCTGCGTCAGTCCGTCAAGGTCGCTACATACCTGGCCGAACAGAAGATCCGCCGACGGGACAAGTTTCCGCTCATCGTGGAGTTGGAGCCCCTTTTCGCCTGCAACCTGAAGTGCGAGGGGTGCGGGAAGATCCAGCACCCGGCCGGGGTGCTCAAGCAGCGCATGCCGGTCGCGCAGGCCGTCGGGGCGGTGCTCGAATCGGGTGCGCCGATGGTCTCCATCGCCGGCGGTGAGCCGCTGATGCACCCTCAGATCGACGAGATCGTGCGCCAGCTGGTCGCCAAGCGGAAGTACGTCTTCCTCTGCACCAACGCCCTGCTCATGCGCAAGAAGATGGACAAGTTCAAGCCCTCGCCCTATTTCGCCTTCGCGGTGCACATCGACGGGCTGCGCGAGCGGCACGACGAGTCCGTGGCCAAGGAAGGTGTGTTCGACGAGGCGGTGGAGGCCATCAAGGAGGCCAAGCGGCGCGGCTTCCGGGTGACCACCAACTCGACCTTCTTCAACACCGACACCCCCCAGACCATCGTCGAGGTCCTCAACTTCCTCAACGACGACCTCAAGGTCGACGAGATGATGATCTCGCCCGCCTACGCCTACGAGAAGGCACCCGACCAGGAGCACTTCCTGGGCGTGGAGCAGACCCGCGAGCTGTTCAAGAAGGCGTTCTCGGGCGGCAACCGGGCCCGCTGGCGGCTCAACCACTCCCCGCTCTTCCTGGACTTCCTCGAGGGCAAGGTCGACTTCCCCTGCACCGCCTGGGCGATCCCGAACTACTCCCTGTTCGGCTGGCAGCGCCCCTGCTACCTGATGAGCGACGGCTACGTTCCGACGTACCGGGAGCTGATCGAGGAGACCGACTGGGACAAGTACGGCCGGGGCAAGGACCCGCGCTGTGCCAACTGCATGGCGCACTGCGGCTACGAGCCCACCGCCGTCCTGGCCACCATGGGCTCCCTCAAGGAGTCCCTGCGGGCCATGCGCGAGACCGTCTCCTCGAACCGGGAGTGACGTCGTGACCGCCATCTCCCTGGGCGTTCCCGAGGTCCCGGTCCGGCCGATCGCCGAGCGGCGCCCGTCGCGACGCATCCAGGTCGGGCCGGTGGCCGTCGGGGGCGGGGCCCCGGTATCGGTGCAGTCCATGACCACCACCCGTACCTCCGACGTCGGCGCGACGCTCCAGCAGATCGCCGAGCTGACGGCGTCCGGCTGCGAGATCGTGCGCGTGGCCTGCCCCACCCAGGACGACGCGGACGCCCTCCCGGTGATCGCGAAGAAGTCGCAGATCCCGGTGATCGCCGACATCCACTTCCAGCCCAAGTACGTGTTCGCCGCGATCGAGGCGGGCTGCGCGGCGGTCCGCGTGAACCCGGGCAACATCAAGAGGTTCGACGACCAGGTCAAGGAGATCGCCAAGGCGGCCAAGGACCACGGCACGCCGATCCGCATCGGTGTGAACGCCGGCTCCCTGGACCGCCGCCTGCTGGAGAAGTACGGGAAGGCGACCCCAGAGGCGCTGGCCGAGTCGGCGCTGTGGGAGGCGTCGCTCTTCGAGGAGCACGACTTCCGGGACATCAAGATCTCCGTCAAGCACAACGACCCGGTCGTCATGGTCGAGGCCTACCGGCAGCTCGCCGCCCAGTGCGACTACCCGTTGCACCTCGGGGTGACGGAGGCCGGTCCGGCCTTCCAGGGCACCATCAAGTCGGCGGTCGCCTTCGGGGCGCTGCTCTCGCAGGGCATCGGCGACACCATCCGGGTGTCGTTGAGCGCGCCGCCCGCCGAGGAGGTCAAGGTCGGGCTCCAGATCCTCCAGTCGCTGGGGCTCAGGCAGCGCCGGCTGGAGATCGTCTCGTGCCCGTCCTGCGGTCGCGCCCAGGTCGACGTGTACAAGCTCGCCGACGAGGTGACGGCGGGCCTGGAGGGCATGGAGGTGCCGCTGCGCGTCGCCGTCATGGGCTGTGTCGTCAACGGCCCCGGCGAGGCCCGCGAGGCCGACCTCGGCGTCGCCTCCGGCAACGGCAAGGGCCAGATCTTCGTCAGGGGCGAGGTCGTCAGGACCGTCCCCGAGTCGAGGATCGTCGAGACGCTGATCGACGAGGCGACGCGGATCGCCGAGCAGATGGAGAAGGACGGCGCGTCGGGGGAGCCGGCCGTCACCGTGAGCTGAACAGCACGGACCGAAGGGGGCCCGAGCGTGACGATTCTGGAGAACATCCGGGGACCACGCGACCTGAAGGCGCTGTCCGAGGCGGAACTCGGCGAACTTTCCGACGAGATACGTGACTTTTTGGTGCACGCGGTCGCCCGCACCGGTGGACACCTCGGCCCGAACCTGGGGGTCGTCGAACTCACCGTCGCCCTGCACCGGGTCTTCGAGTCACCGGCCGACCGCATCCTGTGGGACACCGGCCACCAGAGCTACGTGCACAAGCTCCTGACCGGGCGTCAGGACTTCTCCAAACTGCGCGGCAAGGGAGGGCTGTCCGGCTACCCCTCGCGTGAGGAGTCCGAGCACGACGTCATCGAGAACAGCCACGCCTCCACCGTCCTCGGCTGGGCCGACGGCCTCGCCAAGGCCCGCCGGGTGCGCGGGGAGCGGGGTCACGTCGTCGCCGTCATCGGTGACGGCGCGCTCACCGGCGGCATGGCGTGGGAGGCGCTGAACAACATCGCGGCGGCCCCGGACCGGCCACTGATCATCGTCGTCAACGACAACGAGCGCTCCTACGCGCCGACCATCGGCGGCCTCGCCAACCACCTGGCGACGCTCCGCACGACGGACGGCTACGAGCGGATGCTGGCCTGGGGCAAGGACGTGCTCCAGCGCACGCCCGTGGTCGGCAACACCGTCTACGAGGCGCTGCACGGCGCCAAGAAGGGCTTCAAGGACGCCTTCGCCCCCCAGGGACTCTTCGAGGACCTGGGGCTGAAGTACGTCGGGCCCATCGACGGACACGACACCGGGGCGGTCGAGTCGGCGCTGCGCCGCGCGAAGCGCTTCCACGGGCCCGTACTGGTCCACTGCCTCACGGAGAAGGGCCGTGGCTACGAGCCCGCCCTGCGCGACGAGGCGGACCACTTCCACACCGTCGGCGCCATGGACCCGCTGACCTGCGCGCCGCTGACGCCCTCCGGCGCGCCTTCCTGGACCTCGGTGTTCGGCGAGGAGATCGTGCGGATCGGCGAGGAGCGCGACGACGTCGTGGCGATCACCGCGGCCATGCTCCACCCGGTCGGCCTCGGCCCCTTCGCCGAGCGGTTCCCCGACCGGGTCTGGGACGTCGGCATCGCCGAGCAGCACGCCGCCGTCTCCGCGGCCGGGCTTGCCACCGGCGGCCTCCACCCGGTCGTCGCCGTCTACGCCACCTTCCTCAACCGCGCCTTCGACCAGCTCCTGATGGACGTCGCCCTGCACCGCTGCGGCGTCACCTTCGTCCTGGACCGCGCAGGCGTCACCGGCGCGGACGGACCCTCGCACAACGGCATGTGGGACATGTCCGTCCTCCAGGTCGTCCCGGGACTGCGCATCGCCGCGCCCCGCGACGCGGACCAACTCCGCGCCCAGTTGCGCGAAGCGGTCGCCGTCGACGACGCGCCGACCCTGGTGCGCTTCCCCAAGGAGTCCGTCGGTCCCGCCGTACCGGCCGTCGACCGGATCGGCGGCATGGACGTCCTGCACGCCACCGGCCGTCCCGGGGTGCTGCTCGTGGCCGTCGGAGTGATGGCGCCCGTATGCCTCCGGGCCGCCGAGCTGCTCGAAGCCCGCGGCATCGGCTGCACCGTCGTCGACCCGCGCTGGGTCAAACCCGTCGACCCGGCGCTCGCGCCCCTGGCCGCCCGGCACCGCCTGGTGGCCGTCGTCGAGGACAACAGCCGTGCCGCCGGGGTCGGTTCGGCGGTGGCTCTGGCGCTCGGGGACGCCGAGGTCGACGTACCCGTGCGCCGCTTCGGCATCCCCGAGCAGTTCCTCGCGCACGCCAAGCGCGCCGAGGTGCTCGCCGACATCGGTCTCACCCCGGTCGAGATCGCCGGCCGGATCAGCGCGAGCCTGGCCGTCGCCGGACAGACCGGACACGGCCCGATCGCCACGCCAGTGCAAGGAGAGAACTGAATGACCAAGGAGTTCGACCTCACCGCGCTCCTGGCCGAGCGCGGAGCCGAGCGGTACGAGCTGCACGCCAGGTACCTCAACCACCAGCAGCCGCGCATGCTGCGCACCATCGGCTTCGACAAGGTCTACGAGCGGGCCGAGGGCGCACACTTCTGGGACGCGGACGGCAACGACTACCTGGACATGCTCGCCGGGTTCGCGGTGATGGGCCTGGGCCGCCACCACCCCGTCGTCCGCAAGGCACTGCACGACGTCCTCGACGCCTCGCTCGCCGACCTGACCCGCTTCGACTGCCCGCCGCTGCCCGGACTGCTGGCCGAGAAGCTGCTCTCCTACAGCCCTCACCTGGACCGCGTCTTCTTCGGCAACAGCGGCACCGAGGCGGTGGAGACCGCGCTCAAGTTCGCCCGGTACGCGACCGGCAGGCCGAGGGTCCTGTACTGCGCGCATGCCTTCCACGGGCTGACCACCGGCTCGCTCTCCGTCAACGGCGAGGACGGCTTCCGCAACGGCTTCGCACCGCTGCTGCCCGACACCCCCGTACCGCTCGGCGATGTGGACGCCCTGGCACGGGAGCTGAAGAAGGGTGACGTGGCCGCGCTGATCGTGGAGCCCATCCAGGGCAAGGGCGTGCACGAGGCCCCGCCCGGCTACCTGCGCGCCGCCCAGGAGCTGCTGCACCGGCACAAGGCCCTGCTGATCGCCGACGAGGTGCAGACGGGGCTGGGCCGGACCGGGAAGTTCTACGCCTTCCAGCACGAGGACGGCGTGGAACCCGACCTGGTGTGCGTCGCCAAGGCGCTGTCCGGCGGGTACGTGCCGGTGGGCGCGACGCTGGGCAAGGACTGGATCTTCCAGAAGGTGTACTCCTCGATGGACCGGGTGCAGGTCCACTCGGCCAGCTTCGGGTCCAACGCGCAGGCCATGGCGGCCGGGCTCGCGGTGCTGTCGGTGATGGAGAACGAGGAGATCGTCGCGAACGCCGCCGCGGTCGGTGAGCGGCTGAAGTCCCGGCTCGCGGAGCTGGTGGACCGCTACGAACTGCTCGCCGACGTCCGCGGCCGGGGGCTGATGATCGGCATCGAGTTCGGCCGGCCCCGGTCCCTCAAGCTGCGCAGTCGCTGGACGATGCTCCAGGCGGCCCGGAGGGGACTCTTCGCCCAGATGGTCGTGGTGCCGTTGCTGCAGCGTCACCACATCCTGACCCAGGTATCCGGCGACCACCTGGAGGTGATCAAGCTGATCCCGCCCCTGATCATCGACACGGCGGACGCGGACCGCTTCGTCGACGCCTTCACCGAGGTGATGGAGGACGCGCACAGCGGCGGCGGCCTGATGTGGGACTTCGGGAAGACACTGGTCAAGCAGGCGGTCGCCAACCGCTAGGGGGACCAGGGAGGGAGCGCTTCCCGCGCCTTTGCCTCACAGGCAAGAAAATTGCCCGGCGGGCAAAACTGGGGCTCAATGGGAGGCATGACCTCCCACGAGACCGGGCCGCCGGCGCCGGAGTCGCCGGCACTCCAGTCGTCGACGGACGCGGTGTCCGTCGTCGCGCCGCAGCTGCGCGCCCTGCGGCGCCGGGCCGCCCTCACCCTGGAGGCGGCGGCCCGTGCCGCCGGACTCTCGCCCGCGCACCTCTCCCGGCTGGAGACCGGGCAGCGCCAGCCTTCCCTGCCGATGCTCCTGTCCCTCGCCCGTGTCTACGGTACGACCGTCTCGGAACTGCTCGGCGAGACGGCCGCGGACCGGGACGCGGTCGTGCGGGCCGACGCAATGGAGCCGAGCTTCGCCGGCGGCTGGACCTACTGGCAGGCCGGTGGGGCCGGCCGCGGTATGCAGGCCCTGCGTGTGCACGTGCCGCACGGCTCCCAGGGCGACATCGTCCGGGTGCACCCCGGTGAGGAGTGGATCCACGTCCTGCGGGGCCGGCTGCGGCTCCGGCTCGGGGACGCGGTATACCGGCTCGGTGCGGGCGACAGCGCCCACTTCGACTCGCTGACCCCGCACCGCATCGCCGCTCAGGACGCCGACGGGGTCGAGCTCCTCTTCGTCCACACGCTGCTCCAGAGCCCGACGGCGGCGCTGTGCCTGGGCCCGGCCGCCGCGCCGGGCCACCCCTTCCCTGGAGAGACATCATGAACATGCAGGACAAGTGGCCGCGCGCGGTCTGGGTGCGGCTCTTCATCTACCTCGTCGTGGGGCATGTGCTGGCAGCCTTCATCTACCTGCTCTTCGAGGTGGGTGCCAACAGCGGATGAGCCGCCGGCTCAGTCCAGCATCCGCTCGCGCAGCCGGTCGCGGGTCTGCGGAGTGATCCGCAGGCCCTTCTCCAGGTAGGGGTCGACGCCGCCCCAGGTCTGCTCGACCGTCTCGAAGGCCGCCGCCAGGTACTCGGCGCGGGCGTCGAAGAGAGGGCTGAGCAGCTCCATGACCTCGGGGGAGTAGGCGGAGGCGGCGGTGCTGCTGCGGCGCACCTTGTAGCGGCGGTGCGTGGCGTTCGACTTCAGGTAGTCCTCGACGACGGCGTCGCGCTCGACACCGAGGGCGAGCAGCGTGATCGCGATCGACAGGCCCGCACGGTCCTTGCCGGCCGCGCAGTGCATCAGGGCGGGGACGCTGTCCTCGGCGAGCGCGTGCAGCACCCGGGAGTGCTCCGCCGTGCGCTCCTTGATGATCATGCGGTACGAGTCGATCATCCGCTGGGCGCCCTTGCCGTCCGCGAGGATCTCGCGCAGCTGGTCGAGGTCGCCGTCGCGGACCATCTTCCAGAACTCGGCGCCGTCGGCCGGGTCGCTCAGCGGCAGGTTCACATTGCGCACGCCCGGCAGCTCGACGTCGGGGCCGTCGAGCTTCTGGTCGGCGGCGTTGCGGAAGTCGAAGATCGTGTGCAGGCCCAGCGAGGACAGGAACGCGGCGTCCTCCCCGGTGGCGTGCGCGAGGTGGCCGCTGCGGAACAGCACCCCCTGCCGCACCCTCCGTCCGTCCACGGTCGGCAGTCCGCCCACGTCGCGGAAGTTGCGCACCCCGGCCAGCTCGGGTTCGGTCGACGGCACCTGCTGCGTCACGGGGGCTCCTCCCACTCCGCTCCGCCGGCGCCGCTCGCCGACGGGTGTCACTCGACGATACGGCACGGTGCGGAGGCGCAGGGGTGAAGTGAACCGACTGTGCCGCTTCCGGGCTTTCTGTCCGAAATAGTGCCTTAATCCCAACTCGCTCTGGAATAAAAGAGGCTAAGGGGGAGGCGCGTGAGCAGCGTCATATCCGTGACGGTGCGTTGCTCGTCATGTTCACGTAATTCAGCCGGTTTTCATGGCCGTTCGCGAGAAACGGCGCCACAGGAATCGACGGAGTGTGACGGGCGTTCCCGGTAATGGATCAACCGGAACACCCGTCGAGGGAACCCCTCGCTTGTCCCTGTGCGTCTTGGTCCCTTACGTTCACCACCGATCCGGACGGACGCCTAATCCTGCCGCCGACCGGAGCCCGCATTCATCCACCACCCGTACACGGCAGGAGCGGGGGACCCACAGGTACGACCGCCTGTTCCGGTTCCCGGAACGGCTTGGGGTTAAGCCGCGTCTCGGCGCGGCCGGGCATCTCCAGCCCGAACCCGACAGCTCACCTCGCAGGCGCCGGAGAGGAATTCGTCATGCCCGCGAAGGGTAAGCACCGTCGTACCAAGGCCATGCGCCTGACCCGTGCCATCGCCGTCGCCGGAACCGGCGGCGCCGCGCTCGCGCTCCCGCTGATGGGTGCCGCCGGCGCCCAGGCCGCTCCCGCCCAGTCCGTTTCCGAGCAGGCCGTGCAGTCCGCTCCGGCGTCGGCCCAGAAGGCCGCCGCCGAGAAGAACTCCGACTCGCGCACGTACACCGTGCGCAGCGGTGACTACCTCTCGAAGATCGCCGACGAGCAGGACGTCGACGGCGGCTGGAAGAAGCTCTACGCGGACAACCGCGAGGCCGTCGGGTCCGACCCGTCGCTGATCCACCCCGGCCTGGAGCTCACGCTCGGCGGGCAGGCCGCCAAGTCCGAGCAGCCCGCCGCCGAGCAGCCCGCGGCCGAGAAGCCCGCCAAGACCGAGAAGTCGTCCTCCGGGAAGACCGAGTCGGCCGAGGCCGGGAAGTCCTCCGACGCCGCGAAGGCCTCCTCCTCGGACTCCGGCTCCTCCGGCACGAGCACCCAGTCCGCCGGCACCGCCAGCGGCTTCACCTCGCCGGTCCCGAGCGGCACCATCGGCACCCCGTACCACCAGACGGGCAGCATGTGGTCCAGCGGCTACCACACCGGCACCGACTTCGTCGTCCCGACCGGCACCTCGCTCAAGGCCGTCGGCGCGGGCACCGTCGTCTCCGCCGGCTGGGGCGGCGCCTACGGCAACCAGGTCGTCATCCGGCTCGCCGACGGCCACTACGCCCAGTACGCCCACCTGTCCTCCCTCTCCGTCTCGGCCGGTCAGTCCGTGACGGCGGGTCAGCAGGTCGGCCTGTCGGGTGCCACCGGCAACGTGACCGGCCCGCACCTGCACTTCGAGATCCGCACCACCCCGGACTACGGATCGGACGTGGACCCGATCGCGTACCTGCGCTCGCACGGCGTCTCTCTCTGACGACCGTTCGGCGCGGCCCGCGCCACCGAAGGCCGGACCCCGATCCCCGGGTCCGGCCTTCGGCGTATTCCTGAATTGGTGAACACTTTAGGCGTGGTGTTTCTCACCGCCCGTCAACCCCTTCCTACGGTCGCGTAGGTCACATTCCGAGGTGAATGATGGGTCGATGTGGCAGACGATTCGAAGAGTGACAGCAGAGCAGTGATCGGGTCGTACGTGGCGGTGGGGGACAGCTTCACCGAGGGCGTCGGCGACCCCGGCCCCGACGGGGCGTTCGTCGGCTGGGCCGACCGGTTCGCCGTACTGCTCGCGGACCGGCGCCCCGAGGGCGACTTCACGTACACGAACCTCGCCGTACGCGGCAGGCTGCTCGACCAGATCGTGGCCGAGCAGGTGCCCCGGGCCGTCGAACTCGCGCCGGACCTGGTCTCGTTCTGCGCCGGCGGCAACGACATCATCCGGCCCGGCACCGACCCCGACGAGGTGGCCGAGCGGTTCGAGCGGGCGGTGGCCGCGCTGACCGCCGCCGCGGGCACCGTCCTGGTGACGACCGGATTCGACACCCGCGGGGTGCCCGTCCTCAAGCACCTGCGCGGCAAGATCGCCACGTACAACGGACACGTCCGCGCCGTCGCCGACCGCTACGGCTGCCCCGTGCTCGACCTGTGGTCGCTGCGCACCGTCCAGGACCGCAGGGCGTGGGACGCCGACCGGTTGCACCTGTCGCCGGAGGGCCACACGCGAGTGGCACTGCGCGCGGGCCAGGTCCTCGGCCTGCCCGTCCCCGCCGACCCGGACCAGCCCTGGCCGCCGCTGCCGCCCCGCGGCACCCTGGACGTCCGGCGGGACGACGTGCACTGGGCCCGCGAGTACCTGGTGCCGTGGATCGGACGCCGGCTGCGCGGCGAGTCCTCGGGCGACCACGTGATGGCCAAGGGGACGCTGTCCGCGGACGACATCAAGATGCGGATCGCGTCGGTGGCCTGACGGAGCCGTTCAGCCGTCAGCCCCTAGCCGCGGGGCCCCGTCAGTGCCTCCCGGTCCAGGCCCAGCTCCCGCGCGAGCGCCTCGTCCGTCCACTCGCGGGCCCTGGCCCGGGGCACCGTGCCCGCGTACGACGTCAGCTGCACCGCCAGCCCGTCGAGGAAGGCGGTCAGACGCAGGGCGGCGCCGTCGGGATCCGCGCACCGGAACTCCCCGGCGGCCACGCCCTCGGCGATGACCCCGGAGAGCGCCGCCTTCCACTGCCGGTCCAGGTCCCGGGCGACCTCCCGCAGCGCGGGTTCGCGCAGCGCCGCCGCCCAGCCCTCGATCCACAGCCGCCAGCCCTTGGCCTGCCCGGTCGGGGCGTACCACCGCACCGCCGCCCGCAGCCGGCGCAGCGCCGACGTGCGCCGGCCGAGCAGCTTGCGCAGGCGCGCGAGATCGTCCCGGGCGGCGTGTGTGAACGCGGCGGCGACGAGCTTCTCCTTCGTGGAGAAGTGGTAGAGCACCAGCGCGTTGCTGACCCCGAGCGCGGCGGCCACGTCGGCGATCCGTAACGCCGCCACGCCCCGCGCCGATATCTGCTCCACGGCCGCACGCAGCAGCTCCTCGCGCCGCTGCGCCACACTCAACCGGACTCTCCCCACGCCCGTCACCCTATACAGCTGCCCGGACCTGCGGCGACAGCCGCCGGGAGGCTCAGTCCGACGTCGCGGTGGCGGCCGCGTCCGTGGGCCTCGCGCCGGGTACCTCGCACGAGTCCTTGAAGCCCTGGCTGGTCAGATCGAGCGCCGCGTTGATGCGGGAGCGCAGGTTCTCGACGGCGACCATGGCCGTCAGCTCCACGAACGCCGGCTCGCCCAGCGCCGATCGCAGCCGGGCGGCGAGTCCGTCGCCGACCGTCGGCGGCGTCGCCGTCATCGCCTCGGCGTACTCCATGACGTCCCGCTCCAGCGGCGTGTAGGCGTCGCTGTCCCGCCACACCGGCACGTCGTGGAGCTTGCGCCGGTCCATGCCGCGCTCGGCGTTCTCCCAGTATCCGAAGTCCATGCACCACGAGCAGCCGATCGAGGCGGCCGAGGCCATCACGGCGAGCGCCTTCAGGTCGGAGTCCAGCTTCTTCCACTTGGCGACGGACTGCTCGAAGCGCAGGTCGCCCCAGAGCACCCGCGGATTGTGGGCGAGCGCCTTGCCGGGGTCCAGGACCTTGCCGTACGTCCGCCGGGAGTACCACTCCATCACGCGGAAGAAGATCGTGCGGGGCGGGTCGAGCGATACGCGGGCCATGGGGGCCACCTTCCTGTCCGTCGGTCGTGCCGTGTGCTACCGGGCGCTCTGCGGGACGCCCGCACCGGTACGACGGACGGAGGGAACACAGATGTGACATCGGTCGTTCGAGTGACGTCGGGCAACAGTCGCACGAGACGACAAGGAGAGCCCGATCCACTTCACCTGGAGGTACCGTGGCCGGTTTCCGTTCCCCGAACCAGGGGCTCCGCCTGCCGCTGCCCGCGGCCTTCGGCGCGGATCCCAGCGGTGCGCGCATGGCCCGCATCCGCCGATCGCCGAACTTCCGCGACGGCGTCTTCCAGAACCCCGGGGGCACCGCGCGGACCCGGCCCTCCGGCTCGGCCCGCGAGTTCGCCAAGGTCTACTTCGACAAGGAATCGCGGCTGAGTCGCGCGCCGCGGGGCGCCGTCCCCGTGCACGCCACCACACTCGCCGACCTCGCCCGGCCGCCCGCCTCCGGGCTGCGCCTGACCTGGATGGGCCACTCCAGCGTGCTCGCCGAGATTGACGGACAGCGGGTCCTCTTCGACCCCGTCTGGGGCGAGCGCTGCTCCCCGGTCCCCTTCGCCGGGCCCAAACGGCTGCACCCGGTCCCGGTCCCGCTCGCGGCCCTCGGCCCCGTCGACGTCGTCGTCATCTCCCACGACCACTACGACCACCTGGACCTGCCCACGATCAAGGCGCTGGCCGGCACGGACACCCGGTTCGCGGTGCCGCTGGGCGTCGGCGCCCACCTTGAACACTGGGGCGTCTGTGCCGACCGGCTGCGCGAACTGGACTGGCACGAGTCGACCCGCGTCGGCGGCCTCACGCTCACCGCCACCCCGGCCCGGCACTTCTGCGGACGCGGCCTGCGCAACACCCAGCACACCCTCTGGGCGTCCTGGGTCGTGGCCGGTGAGGAGCACCGCGTCTTCCACAGCGGGGACACCGGCTACTTCGACGGCTTCAGGGACATCGGCGCCGCCCACGGCCCCTTCGACGCCACGATGATCCAGCTCGGGGCGTACGCGGAGTTCTGGCCGGACATCCACATGACGCCCGAGGAGGGCGTCCGCGCCCACCTGGACCTGCAGCAGGGGCGGCCGGGCGGCGCCCTGCTGCCCATCCACTGGGGGACCTTCAACCTCGCGCCGCACGCCTGGGCGGAGCCGGGGGAGTGGACGCTGGCCGCGGCCGGGGAGGCGGGGCAGACGGTGGCCCTTCCGCGGCCGGGCGAGCCGTTCGAGCCGGCGGGCGCGCTGCCGGTGGAGCCGTGGTGGCGGGCGGTGTCCCGGCCGATCGCGCGCCCGTGGCACCGTGCCCGAGGTGCCGAGAAGGCGGACGAGACGCGCAGCGGCGATCTCGACCTCGCGGGCGAGCGGTGATGCCGGTCGTGGACCGGCAGCAGCGGGCAGTTCGGATGCCCCGGAGTCTTGTGCGCCCAGGAGGCGGCCGTCGGCCGCACCCCGGCAGGGCTCGTGGGTGCTGGTGGCCCGCTCAGCAGTTCAGACCTTCACCGGCCCGTCGTACGGTGTGACGGACCGGTGGCGTTGAGGGGCGGGTCGCTCAGTTGTCGACGGGGGTGAACGAGTAGCCGAAGGTGTCCATGACCACCGAGAAGGTCGTGGTGCGGTTGCCGGCCTCGTGCCACACCTGGCACTTGTAACCGGTGTCGGCGCCCTTCTCGACGGCCTTGACAGCCGGTATCTCGTCACACGTCAGCTTCTGCTCATAACCGCCGCTGTCCTCGTGACGCTCCCAGAACTCCTGGTAGACGCGCTTGGCGACGAGGAGGTCCTTCTCCTGCTGCGCGTCGTACCGGATGAGGAAGTCGCCGGCTCCGTAGTCGTCGGCGATCTTCACCGTGAAGGGGATCTCGACGCCCTCGTAGGAGGCCGTGCACGTGCTGGCTGCGGAAGCCTTGAGGGTGACGCCCGCCGGGCAGTCGGCGGTGGTCTTCCCGTTCACCTTCGCGGCCCGCAGCAGGTCCTTGCGCAGCCTGTGCTCCACCTTCTCCGTGAACTCCGAGCTGCTGTCGGGCTCGGGCTGCGGCGTCTCGAGGTCGTCGTTGTCCTGGACGACTTCGGCCTGGGCCTGCGTGAGTTCGACGGCGAGCGGCTTGCTCTCCGGCTTCTGCTCCTGCTGCTGCGAGCCGCTCCCGGCCGAGTTCTGGCTGTTGTTGTTCCCGTTGTCGCCGTCTCCGTCGGACCCGCATCCCGCGGTGAGCAGAACCGCGGCCACGACGACTGGGGCGATCTTGCGTATGCGCATGCCTCTTACTGTAAAGCCGGGGTAAAGCCCGGCCGCGACAGGGGGGTTCAGCCCCTGGGGCCGGCACAGGCGCGAAGGCGGCGTGGTGGCGTGGCTCTTCGACCGTTGCGCTCCGCGCGATGTTTGTCCTGGGCCGTGTGAGCCGGCGGCTGCGCGCGGCCAGGACTCAGACGGCTGCTACCGAGAGTGACCATTTCTGATCTCTTCTGGGTGACTCGCGATCGTTCTCCGGCCTCTTCGGAACGGAACCTTCACCGGCTTATCGGGCTGTCGTACGAGGCCTCATACCAGAGCGGGACGTTGTCCGAGGGACTTTGGCAACTGCCCATCGCGCATGCCGCTCGGGCGACTACTGTCAGTGTCCGTCGGGCGGCGTAGGTCGCCTGTCCGCGTGGCGTCCGTCCGACGCGCGCACTCCAGGCCCGACGGACCAACGGACCAGTACGAGGACCCCGATGTCTCACCTCCGCGCCCCGGCCGCGCGAGCAGACCGCCGCGAGGGCGGGCGGCACGGCCGGCCGGCCTCCCGTACCGCCCCCGCACTGCCCGAGACCCACATACGGCCCCAGCTTCTGCGTCTCGCCGTACTGCCGCCCGTCGCGGTCGCCCTCAGTGCCTGTGCGGTCGTCCTGTTCACCATCCGGTCCACCGGCGTCCGGCCCGGCCTCGTCCTGTGGGGCGTGCTCGCCGGGGCGGTCTCGGTCACCGTCGCGGCCGTCGTCATCGCCGCCGTGGCCGCCGGCCGTGCCGCCCGCTCCGTGCACGACCGCGTCGGCGCCCTGCGACGCAGCACCGCGCGCGGCGAGGGCGATCTGCGCGCCGTGGTCGAGGCCTTGCGCCGCGGGGAGACCCCGCCCCGGCGCAAGCCGCGCGGCGGACCGCCGGACGACGCCGACGACTTCGAACTGCTCGCCGCCGACCTCTCCCGCGCCCACGACGGCGCCGTCACCGCCGTCGTCCGTGCCGCCCAGCTCTCCAGTCAGGCGGGCAGCGAACAGAAGCTCGAGGTCTTCGTCAACCTGGCCCGGCGCCTGCAGTCCCTGGTGCACCGGGAGATCTCCATCCTGGACGAGCTGGAGAACGAGATCGAGGACCCCGACCTCCTCAAGGGCCTCTTCCACGTCGACCACCTCGCCACCCGCATCCGCCGCCACGCCGAGAACCTCGCCGTGCTCGGCGGCGCCGTCTCCCGCCGGCAGTGGAGCAACCCGGTCGACATGACCGAGGTGCTGCGCTCGGCCATCGCGGAGGTCGAGCAGTACTCACGCGTCCGGCTGGTCCCCCCGATCGACGGCACCCTGCGCGGCCACGCCGTCGCCGACGTCATCCATCTGCTGGCCGAACTCGTCGAGAACGCCACGCTGTTCTCCGCCCCGCAGACCCAGGTGCTGATGCGGGCCAGCCTCGTCACCTCCGGGCTCGCCGTGGAGGTCGAGGACCGCGGACTCGGCATGCCCGTCGCCGAGCAGAGCCGGATGAACGCCCTCCTCGCCGACCCCGACCAGGTCAACGTCGCCCGTCTCCTCGCGGACGGCCGCATCGGCCTGTTCGTCGTCTCCCAGCTCGCCAAGCGGCACGGCATCACCGTCCGCCTGCAGACCAACATCTACGGTGGTGTCCAGGCCGTACTGGTCGTGCCGCAGGCCCTGTTGGGCGCGGAGCCGGGCGTACTGCCAGGGGGCGCGACCGGGCCGGAGCAGGTCGCCGGGACGGAGGCCGTGCCGCCGCACCCGGAGCAGCCGCGGTCCGTGACCCCCGCGGTGCGGCCGGCTCCGGCCGGCTCCGGCTCCGCCGGTCCTGAGGCCGACGGCTCCGGTTCCGTTGTTCCTCGGTCCGTCGTTCCCGACTCGACCGGACCGGCTCCCACCGCACCCGATCCCTCCGTGCCCGGCTCAGCCGTTCCCGCTCCCGTGCCGGCCCCCGCCGCACCGCCCGGTGCCCATCGGGCGGGCAGGGGAGAGCCGGCGCCGCTGCCCGTGCGCGGCGCCCACGAGGACCGGCCCACGCCGGCCGCCGCAGTGCCCGGAGTCCGGCCGGCCGACCGGGGCGTCGTCGCCGAGCACGCGGCCACCCCGCCCGTCCCGCGCCACAGCGCGGTCCGCGGCACCATGGGCAAGCCCCAACTGCCCCGTCGTCGCGCCCAGGAGCACATCGCCCCGCAGTTGCGCGGCGGCCCCGCACCGCGCCAGGAACCCGAGCAGCACGCCGGTCACGACCCCGGTCTGATGGCGGCCTTCCAACGCGGCATCGGCCTCGCGGAGGCCCAGCAGCGCAGGGAGCCGATCCCCGCCGAGCCCGCGCCCCCCAGGCCGCTCTCCGCGGAACCGTCCCGCACGGAACCACCCCGCACGGAGCCGCCCCTCATGGGCCTACCAGCGATGGAACCCACCCGCAGGGACCCCGCCGGATGACGGCGATCTCCCCCACGACCACCCACAGCCCCCTCCCCGCCCCCACCGGCAAACCCACCCCCACTCCCACGACCAGCGCTCCCGCAGACCTTCGTACCCCAAGGAGTCGATCCACCATGGCGAGCGATGCGCCGACCGGCCAAGTGTCCGACCTCGACTGGCTGATGAGCGGCCTCGTCCAGCGCGTACCGCACACGACCAGCGCGGTGCTCCTGTCCGCCGACGGACTGGTCAAGTCCGTCCACGGCCTCGACGCGGACAGCGCCGACCACATGGCGGCCCTGGCCTCCGGCCTGTACTCCCTCGGCCGCAGCGCCGGCGTCCGCTTCGGCGACGGCGGCGACGTACGGCAGGTCGTCGTCGAACTCGACTCGACCCTGTTGTTCGTCACCACCGCCGGTTCCGGCACCTGCCTCGCCGTACTCGCCGACCGCGAGGCCGACGCGGCCGTCCTCGGCTACGAGATGGCGATGCTGGTCAAGAGCGTCCGCCCCTACCTCGTCACCGCCCCCCGGCAGTACGCCGTCGAACCACCGGCGATGAGGCCTTGAGGGTGGCCGCGGCCGGCGACGGGCCCTGGCTCGACGACGCGGCCGGACGGCTGGTGCGCCCCTTCACCGTGAGCAACGGCCGTACCCGGCCCACCGTCGCGCTCGACCTGATGTCCCAGGTGATGGCCACGGGGGCGACCCCCCTCGGCTACCTGGGTCCCGAGCACGCGCAGGCACTCGACCTGTGCCGGGCGCCCCTCCCGGTCGCCGAGCTCGCCGCTCACCTGAGGCTTCCGGTGGCAGTCACCAAGGTGCTGCTGTCGGACCTCGTGGACTGCGGCGCGCTGACCACCAAACCCCCCGCCGCGTTCCACCACGACCCAACGGACCGGGCCCTTCTGGAGGCAGTGCTCGATGGACTACGACGACAGCTCTGACTACGGCCACGGATCCGGACCGGGATCCGGCCACGACACCACCGATCCCTTCCCCACCGCGCTGAAGATCCTCGTGGCGGGCGGGTTCGGCGTGGGCAAGACGACCTTCGTCGGCGCGGTCAGCGAGATCGCGCCGCTGAGCACGGAGGAACTGCTCACCACGGTCAGCGCCGCCACCGACAACCTCGACGGAATCGAGAACAAACTCGAAACGACCGTGGCCATGGACTTCGGCCGCATCACCCTCGACCCGGAACACGTGCTGTACCTGTTCGGGACGCCCGGCCAGGAACGCTTCTGGTTCATGTGGGACGAACTCTGCGAGGGCGCGCTCGGTGCCGTGATCATCGCCGACACCCGGCGGCTCGACGAGTCCTTCGCCGCCGTCGACTTCTTCGAGGAGCGCGGGCTCGGCTTCATCGTCGCGATCAACGAGTTCGACGGCGCCTACCGCTACGACCCCGAGGAAGTGCGCGCCGCCATGGACCTCCACCCCGGGATCCCCATCGTGCGCTGCGACGCCCGGATCTCCAGCTCCGGCGTACAGACCCTGCTCACCCTCGTACGCCACCTCATCGACCACACCCCGGCCTCCACGACGGGGTACGGGGCCGGAGCCCGCCCATGAGCTATGACCCGCCGCGCCCGGTCGGACGCCTGCTGCTCACGCCCGAGGACCGGGAGGCCCCCGCCCGGGTGCGACGGCTGCGCCGGCTCGGCCTGGTGGGACGGCCGGACCCGGCCCTCGACACGTTCGCGGCCCACCTCGCGCACCTCGCCGAGGCGCCGTACGCGATGGTCAACTTCCTGGTCGAGGGCGGGCAGTTCTTCGCGGGCCTGCGGGTGCCCGAGATACCGCCGGTGACGCGCGACGACGGCACCAGCGCCGAGTTCGGCCGCGTCCAGCCCCGCGACCACGGCTTCTGCCCCCACGTGGTGGTCCGGCGCAAGGCGCTGGTCCTGGAGGACGTGCGCGACTACCCGCGCTTCGCGGGCAACCCGGTGGTCGACACGTTCGGCATCCGTTCCTATCTCGGCGCCCCGCTCATCGACAGCACCGGGACGGTGCTGGGCACGGTGTCCGCCTCCGACGTGCGGCCCCGCACCTGGGGAAGGGCGGGCCTGACCACCATCAAGTCGACGGCGGCCGACCTGGTGCGGCGCATCGAACGCAGCGCGGAGGACGGGCTGCCGCTGTGAACCGCGGGGCGGGCGGGCGCCCGCGGGGCAGGCGGCGAGAGCGGGCGGCGTGAAGGAAAGCTGCGGCCGGGCTTAAGAAAGGCTCGATGGACCCGGGGCGGTCTCGTACGGCAGATTGCTGTGCGATTCCCCTCCCCATCCCGGACGCGGGCAGCCTCGGCATGCCCGGCGCCGGGACCTCACCCCCGTCAGGAGCCGTAGCGTTGAAGGCGCTGGTCAAGGAGAAGGCGGAGCCCGGGCTGTGGCTCGCGGACGTGCCCGAGCCCGCCGTCGGACCCGGTGACGTACTCATCAAAGTGCTGCGCACCGGCATCTGCGGCACCGACCTGCACATCCGGGCCTGGGACGGCTGGGCGCGGCAGGCCATCAGCACCCCGCTCGTCGTCGGCCACGAGTTCGTCGGCGAGGTCGTCGACACCGGCCGCGACGTCACCGACATCAAGACCGGCGACCGCGTCAGCGGCGAGGGCCACCTCGTCTGCGGCAAGTGCCGCAACTGCCAGGCCGGGCGGCGCCACCTGTGCCGCGCCACCGTCGGCCTCGGCGTCGGCCGGGACGGTGCGTTCGCCGAGTACGTCGCCCTGCCCGCGTCCAACGTGTGGGTGCACCGCGTCCCCGTCGACCTCGACGTCGCCGCGATCTTCGACCCGTTCGGCAACGCCGTGCACACCGCCCTGTCCTTCCCGCTGGTCGGCGAGGACGTCCTCATCACCGGCGCCGGACCGATCGGCCTGATGGCCGCCGCCGTCGCCCGGCACGCCGGCGCCCGCAACGTCATGATCACCGACGTGAGCCAGGAGCGCCTGGACCTCGCCCTCAAGGTCGGTGTGAGCCTCGCCCTCGACGTCTCCAGGATGTCCATCGCCGACGGACAGCGCGAACTCGGCCTGCGCGAGGGCTTCGACATCGGCCTGGAGATGTCCGGCCGCCCCGAGGCGATGCGCGACATGATCGCCAACATGACGCACGGCGGCCGGATCGCGATGCTCGGCCTGCCCGCCGAGGAGTTCCCCGTCGACTGGGCCCGGATCGTCACCTCGATGATCACCCTCAAGGGCATCTACGGCCGCGAGATGTTCGAGACCTGGTACGCCATGTCGGTGCTGCTCGAAGGCGGCCTCGACCTCGCCCCGGTGATCACCGGACGCTACTCCCACCGCGACTTCGAGGCCGCGTTCGCCGACGCGGCCAGCGGCAAGGGCGGCAAGGTCATCCTCGACTGGACCGCGTAAGACGACCGCGTAAGACGTACGTACTCCTAGGAGCTTTCAGATGTTCGACTCCGTGCGCGACGACCTGCGCGCCACCCTCGACGAGATCCGCGCCGCCGGCCTGCACAAGCCCGAGCGCGTCATCGGCACCCCCCAGTCCGCGACCGTGAACGTCACCGCCGGCGGCCGCCCCGGCGAGGTCCTCAACTTCTGCGCCAACAACTACCTCGGCCTCGCCGACCACCCCGAGGTCGTCGCCGCCGCCCACGAGGCGCTGGACCGCTGGGGCTACGGCATGGCCTCCGTGCGTTTCATCTGCGGCACCCAGGAGGTCCACAAGGAACTGGAGGCCCGGCTCTCCGCGTTCCTCGGCCAGGAGGACACGATTCTCTACTCCTCCTGCTTCGACGCCAACGGCGGCGTCTTCGAGACCCTCCTCGGCCCCGAGGACGCGGTGATCTCCGACGCTCTCAACCACGCCTCGATCATCGACGGCATCCGCCTCTCCAAGGCCAGGCGCCTCCGGTACGCCAACCGCGACCTGGCCGACCTGGAGACCCAGCTCAAGGCCGCCGGCGACGCCCGCCGCAGGCTGATCGTCACCGACGGCGTCTTCTCCATGGACGGCTACGTCGCCCCGCTCGCCGAGATCTGCGACCTGGCCGACCGCTACGACGCGATGGTGATGGTCGACGACTCGCACGCCGTGGGCTTCGTCGGCCCCGGCGGACGCGGCACCCCCGAACTGCACGGCGTCATGGACCGCGTCGACATCATCACCGGCACCCTCGGCAAGGCCCTCGGCGGCGCCTCCGGCGGCTACGTCGCCGCCCGCGCCGAGATCGTCGCCCTGCTGCGCCAGCGGTCGCGGCCGTACCTCTTCTCCAACACCCTCGCCCCGGTGATCGCCGCCGCCTCCCTCAAGGTGCTCGACCTGCTGGAGTCGGCCGACGACCTGCGGGTGCGGCTCGCCGAGAACACCGCCCTGTTCCGCCGCCGGATGACCGAGGAGGGCTTCGACATCCTCCCCGGCGACCACGCCATCGCGCCCGTCATGATCGGCGACGCGTCGCAGGCCGGCCGCATGGCGGAGCTGCTCCTGGAGCGCGGCGTGTACGTGATCGGCTTCTCCTACCCGGTCGTGCCGCAGGGCCAGGCGCGCATCCGCGTGCAGCTGTCCGCCGCCCACTCCACCGAGGACGTGAACCGCGCGGTGGACGCCTTCGTGGCGGCGCGGGAGGAGCTGGACGCCTGACGCGTGCGTGACCCGCGCGGACCGGTGAGAGAATCGATCCCGTGATCGAAGCGCGGCGGCTGCACATCCTCCGGGCGGTGGCGGACCACCGCACCGTGACGGCGGCCGCCGCCGCGCTCTACCTCACTCCCTCGGCGGTCTCCCAGCAGCTCGCCGCCCTGGAGCAGGAGACCGGGCACCGCCTGGTCGAGCGCGGCGCCAAGGGCGTACGGCTCACCCCGGCCGGCGAGATCCTGCTCAGCCACACCAACGCCGTCCTCGCCCAGCTGGAGCGGGCCGAGGCGGAACTCGCCGCGTACAGCTCGGGCGCGGCCGGCACGGTCACGGTCGCCTCCTTCGCGACCGGCATCGCCCTGGTCGTCGCGCCCGCCCTGGCCCGCCTCGCCGAGTCGGCGCCCGGCATCCGCATCCGGGTCCAGGACGCGGAGGGCGACGCCAGCCTGCCGATGGTCCTGGACCGGCAGGTCGACGTGGCGGTCGCCGTCGAGTACCGCGGGGCACCGCCCGCCGACGACCCCCGCCTGACCCACGTCCCCCTCTACGCCGAACCCTTCGACGCGGTCGTCCCGGTCACCCACCGGCTCGCCGACGCCGCCGAGGTCCCGCTCGCCGAGCTGGCCAAGGACTCCTGGATCGGCCCCTACCCGGGCAACCCGTGTCACGACGTCGTGGTCCTGGCCTGCGAGAACGCCGGCTTCCAGCCCCGCATGGAGCACTCCTCGGACGACTTCCGCGCGGTGGTGTCCCTGGCCGCCGCCGACATCGGTGTGGCGCTCGTCCCGCGCTCGGCACTGCACGGCACCGACCTCACCGGTGTCGTCGTCCGCCCCGTCGACGGCGTGGCGCCCACCCGCCGCGTCTTCGCCGCCGTACGCCGGGGCGCCGAGGAACACCCGCTGATCCGCCCGGTGCTGGACGCACTCGGCGAGGCGGCTCGGGCGTGAGGCTTCCGTAACACGGGCGTCCCATCTTCGGGATAAGTTCCCGGATATGAGAGACGACGTCGATTCCGTGGACGCCCGCCTCGCCGCGAGGCTGACCGAGCTGCGCACCGAACGCGGCTGGTCCCTGGAGGAGCTGGCGGAGCGCACCGGACTGAGCCGGTCCACGCTGTCGAGGACCGAACGGGCCGAGACCAGCCCTACCGCCTCCCTCCTCAACCGCCTCTGCGCGGTCTACGGACGGACCATGTCCCGACTCCTCAGCGAGGTCGAGGCGGAACCCGCACTGCTGGTGCGGGCCGCCGACCAGCCGGTGTGGGAGGACCGGCCGGCCGGGTTCGTACGCCGCTCGGTGTCCCCGCCGCACGCCGGGCTGCGCGGCGAACTGGTCGAGGGCCGCCTCGCCGCAGGCGCCGGCATCGCCTACGACCGGCCGCCCGTGCCCGGCCTCGAACAGCACGTCTGGGTCCTGGACGGTGCCCTGGAGATCACGGCACAGGACGTCGAGCACCACCTCGCCGCCGGGGACTGCCTGCGGATGCGGGTGTGGGGGCCGACGCGGTTTTGGTGCGCCGGCCCCGCGGACGCGCGCTACGCGCTGGCGGTGGTGCTGCCGTGAAGGTGAGCCGGGTCGACGAGCACGGACTGAGGGCGCGGCTGGACGGGCTGGCCGGTCTGCTGGCCGACACGGTCTCGGGCGGCGCCTCCGTCGGTTTCCTCGCTCCGCTGGGCCACGAGGAGGCGGCCGCATGGTGGCGCGGGCGGGCCGCCGCCGTGGCCGCCGGGCAGCTCGCCGTATGGGTGGCGCGGGACGGCGAGCGGGTGACCGGGACCGTGAGCCTCGCGCTGCCGGACAAGCCCAACGGACGCCACCGCGCGGAGCTGGTCAAACTCATGGTGTCCCGGGAGGCCCGCGGCAGGGGGGTGGGCCGCACCCTCCTGGCCGTCGCAGAGGAGGCGGCCGCGGCGGCCGGCATCACCCTCCTCCACCTGGACACCGAGACCGGCACCCCCGCCGAACACCTGTACCGCTCGGCGGGCTGGACCCGGGCCGGGACGATCCCCGACTACGCCGCCGACCCGGGCGGCGGGCTGCGGCCGACGACGCTGTACTTCAAGCAGGTCGGAGCTCTCGCCGTCGCCGGGTGATTGTCAGTGGCGGCCGCTACGGTGCCTGACATGCCGGACGCAGAAGACGTACGCCGTATCGCCCTGTCCCTGCCGGACACGACGGAGAAGACCGCCTGGAGCATGCCCACTTTCCGGGTGGCGGGGAAGATGTTCGCCACGCTGCCCGAGGACGAGACCTCCCTCGCCGTGCGCTGCCCGAAGGAGGAGCGCGACGAACTGGTGCTGGCCGAGCCGGAGAAGTTCTGGATCGCCGGTCACGAGGCGCAGTTCGCCTGGGTGCGGGCCCGCCTCGCGGCGCTGGAGGGCGAGGACGAGCTGCGCGACATCCTCGCCGACTCCTGGCGCCAGGCGGCACCGACCCGGCTGTTGGAGGCCCATCCGAAGCTGGGGCTGCCGTCCGGGGGGTCCGGCGGCTGAAAATCCCTCGGGCGTTGTCAGTGCCCCGTGGCATGATCCGGGGACATGCGTGGCAGCCGGGGCCGGAGGGGGGCTCCGGCTGCCAGGAGCACGCGCAGGGGACGGGCAGAGGCCGCACGGGGCGTACGCCGGCGGGCCGGCCGGGGAGGGGATGGCGCGGGATGGCGGGGACGTCGTCGCAGACCGGGCAGGAGCGGGCGGCAGGCGGAGAGGCGGCGCGGGCCGTCTGGTCGCGGGACTTCGCGCTGTTCTTCACCGCGCGGGCGATCGCGCGGCTCGGGGACACCATGCTCCCGGTCGCGCTCGCCGCGGGCCTGCTCCAGCACGGGTACGGGGCGGGCGCGGTCGGCCTCGCCATGGCCGCGACGGCCGCCGCATTCGCCGGTCTGGTCATCTTCGGCGGAGTCCTCGCCGACCGCTTCAGCACCCGCAAGCTGATGATCGGCGCCGACCTGGTGCGGCTCGGCACCCAGGCCCTGGCCGCCGCGCTCTTCTTCTCCGGCCACGTCGTGCTCTGGCAGATCTGCGCCATCGGGTTCGTCAACGGCGTCGCGGGCGCCGTCTTCCAGCCCGGCGTCGCCAGCACCGTGCCCCGGCTCGCCTCCGACATCCAGGGCGCGAACGGCGCGATACGCGTCGCCGAGTCCGCCGCCCAGCTGGCCGGGCCCGCCGTCGCCGGCCTCCTGGTCGGTTTCGCCTCGCCCGGCGGTGTCTTCGCCGCCCACGCCACCACGTACGCGATCAGCGCCCTGTGCCTGCTGCTGCTCCGGCTGCCCCCGCTCGCGCCGGGCCGCCGGGCCGTGGCCGGCCGCGGCTCCAAGGCGTTCCGTGCCGACCTGGCCGAGGGGTGGCGGGAGTTCCGTGCCCGCCGGTGGCTGTGGGGCGTCATCGCCGTCTGGTGCGTCTACATGATCGCCGTCTGGGGCCCGACCGTCCCCCTGGTGGCGACCGAGGTGGTGGGCGAACACGGACCGCGCGCCTACGGCCTGGTCAACTCCGCCCTGGGCGCCGGCACCGTCGTCGGCGGTCTCCTCGCGCTGCGGCTGCGTCCCCGCCGGATGCTCCGCGCCGGCGCGATCGCCCTCGTCGGCTTCGCCGCCTTCCCCGCGAGCGTCGGCGCCGGGCTCGGCGTGCCGGCCATGGCGACCGGCGCCGCCGTCGCCGGGGCCGGGATGTCCTTCTGGGGCGTGATGTGGGCGACCAGCGTGCAGACCCAGGTCCCGCCGGACGTCCTCAACCGCATCCACGCCTACGACGTCGCGGGCTCGCTGGCGATGATGCCCGTCGGCCAGGCCCTCGCCGGCCCGGCCGCGGCGGCCCTCGGCGCCGACCACGTGCTCCTCGTCGCCGGCGCGACGAGCTTCGGCGTGTGCGCCGCCCTGCTCCTGATACCGGCGGTGCGCGGACTGGTGCGGGTCGACGCCACCGCGGCCGCCTCCGAGCGGACGGCGGCGGCGCCCGAGCCGTCCCGCGCGGAGAAGTGCTGACCGGCCGGTTCCGGTCCCCGGAAAAGCGATGCGCGACCACCGGCCCGAGTGCGGTATGGTTTTCCTGCGCGTTCAGCCGGGGGGAAACCCCAGGTCAGACGGGCAACGGGACGTGGCGCAGCTTGGTAGCGCACTTGACTGGGGGTCAAGGGGTCGCAGGTTCAAATCCTGTCGTCCCGACTGGAGACAGTCGTTGATCGAGGGGCGGTTCCGGAGAGATCCGGAACCGCCCCTCGATTGTTCTCCCTGCGGCGTGCCTGGGCGCTCAGGCGAGATGCCCGATATATCACTGTCGGGTGTCCGTGCTCATCCTCTGCCACTTCGCGCTCGCGCTGTTCGCCGCGCCGCTGGTGAGATGGTGCGGGACCCGTGCCTTCCTCCTGCTGGCCCTGCCGCCCGCCGCGACGGCCGTCTGGGCGGCCACCCGGTGGAGCGCGACGGCCGCGGGCGGCACCGACACCGCCGAGTGGGCCTGGCTGCCCGCCTACCAGGTGGACTGGGCGCTGCGCCTGGACGCCCTGGCCGAGCTCATGGTGCTGCTCGCCGCGGGAGTGGGCACCCTCGTCCTGGTCTACTGCGCCTCGTACTTCGACGACCGGTCGCGGCAGCTCGGCAGGTTCGCCGGGAACCTCCTCGCCTTCGCCGGGGCGATGCTCGGCCTGGTCCTCGCCGACGACCTGATCCTGCTCTACGTCTTCTGGGAACTGACCACCGTCTTCTCCTACCTGCTGATCGGCCAGACCAGCGACCACAAGCGGAACCGGCGCAGCGCGCTGCAGGCCCTGACGGTCACCACCCTCGGCGGACTGAGCATGCTGGTCGGCTTCCTGATCCTGGGTCACGAGGCCGGCACCTACCGGATCTCGGCGCTCCTCGCCGACCCGCCGCCCGCGTCGGCGGCGCTGTCCACGGCGGTCGTGCTGATCCTCGTCGGCGCCCTCTCCAAGTCCGCGATCTGGCCGTTCAGCCTGTGGCTGCCCAACGCCATGGCGGCCCCCACCCCGGTCAGCGCCTACCTGCACGCCGCCGCCATGGTCAAGGCGGGCGTCTACCTCATCGCCCGGCTCGCCCCCGCCTTCGCGGAGATCACGCCCTGGCGGCCGGTGCTGCTCGTCCTGGGTTCCGCGACGATGCTGCTGGGCGGCTGGCGGGCACTGCGCCTGCACGACCTGAAACTCGTCCTCGCGTACGGCACGGTCAGCCAGCTCGGCTTCCTCACCGTCCTCGCCGGCGCGGGCCGCCGCGACACCGCCGTCGCCGCCACCGCCATGATCCTCGCCCACGCCCTGTTCAAGGCCCCGCTCTTCCTCGTCACCGGGATCGTCGACCACACCACCGGCACCCGTGACCTGCGCAGACTCTCCGGGCTGGGGCGCCGGCTGCCCGCCGTGTGCGCGGTCGCCGTCGTCGCCGGACTGTCCATGGCCGCCGTCCCGCCGCTGCTCGGCTTCACCGCGAAGGAAGCCGCGTTCCAGTCCCTCCTGGACGGTGACACCGCCGACCGCTGGGCGCTCGCCATGACGGTCGTCGGCTCGGCCCTGACCACCGCCTACACCCTGCGCTACCTGTGGGGCACCTTCGCCCGCAAGCCCGGCGTCCCGGACACCGAGGCGCACGCCGTGCCTCCGGCCTTCCTCGCCCCGCCCGCCGTACTCGCCCTGGCCTGCCTCGTCCTAGGACCCGGCGTGCCCTGGCTCCAGGGGCTCCTCGGTACCTACGCCGAGCAGTTCCCGGCGCCCGCACACCCGTACCACCTGGCGCTGTGGCACGGAGCGGGCCTCGCCCTCGGCCTGTCCTGCGCGTCCTGGGCGGGCGGGGTGCTGCTCTTCCTCGCCGCGAGCCCCGTCCAGCGGGTCGGCCACCTCCTGGCCTGGCGCTCCGCCGACCGGAATTTCGGGCGGCTGCTGCTCGCACTGGAACGCACCGCCCTGCAGTGCACCGGCTTCGTGCAGCGCGGCTCGCTGTCGGTGTACCTGGTGACGACGATGAGCGTGGTCCTCGCCGGGCAGCTCGCCGTCCTGATCGTGGACGAACCCTGGACCTCGGTGCCCGCGCCCCGCCTGTGGGACCACCCGGCCCAGGCCGGTGTCGCGCTGCTGACCTGCGCCGCCGCCCTGCTGTGCCTGGGCGTGCGGCGCCGGATGAAGGCCGTGGTGTTCGCCGGCCTCACCGGGTACGGCACCGCGCTGCTCTTCGTCGCGCAGGGCGCGCCCGACCTCGCGCTGACCCAGTTCTGCGTGGAGACCGTCTCGATGATCGTCTTCGTGCTGGTGCTGCGCCGGATGCCGGTGCACTTCGAGGAGACCTACAGCCGGGCCCGGCGTGCCCTGCGGATGCCGGTGGCGCTCGTGGGCGGCGCCGCCGTCGCCTTCGTCGTCTGGATCATGGCGGGGCACCGCCGGGCCGACAGTGCCGGGGCGGCGATGGTCGAGGAGACCGCGGACCACGACCTGAAGGACGTCGTCGCGACGATCCTCGTCGATCTGCGGGCCTGGGACACGATGGGGGAGTCCGCGGTGCTCGCCGCCGCCGCGATCGGCGTCACCAGCCTCATCTACCTGCACCGCCGCACCGACGCCGCCGAGCAGCCCGTACTGCCGCTGCCCGGGGACCACCCGCACGCCGGACTGCGCACCGCCTGGCGGGCGTCCCCGTACGAACTCGCGGGCCTGCCCAGCGGCGACGAGGGCGCGCCGGAGCGGACCTGGCTCGCGGCCAGCTCCACCCTCGCCCCCGAGCGCCGCTCCGTCGTCCTGGAAGCGGTCGCGCGCCTCATCTTCCACCCCATCCTCGTCCTCTCCGTCTACCTGCTGATGTGCGCGGAGAACCTGCCGGGCGGCGGCTTCGTGGGAGGCCTGACCGCCGGTGTCGCCTTCATCGCCCGCTACCTCGCGGGCGGACGGCACGAACTCGCCGACGCCGTGCCCGCCAAGCCGGGCCTGTTCACCGGCCTCGGCATGTTCCTGTCCACCGGGGTCGCGCTGGGCGGACTCGCCGAGGGGACCGTGCTGCACGGCTGGACCTGGCACGGCCACCTGCCCGTGTGGGGTGACGCCCACCTGTCCACCGCCGTCCTCTTCGACTGCGGCGTCTACCTCCTCGTCCTCGGCGTGGTCCTCGACATCGTCCGGGCTCTCGGCGCGCGTATCGACCGGCAGGTCGAACGGGCCGCCGCCGGACGCCACGGCCCACGCGGTGAGGCGGGCCCCGCATGACCGTGAGCCTCTCCCTCCTGGTGGCCGCCGCCGTCCTCAGCGCCGTCGGCGGCAGCCTGCTGCTGACCCGGTCGCTGACCCGGATCCTGCTCGGCGCGGTGGTCCTCGGCAACGGCGTCAACCTGCTGGTCCTCGCCTCGACGGGCAGTGCGGGCGCCCCACCGCTGCTCTACCCGCACGTCATCCGCAACCGGATCACCGACCCGCTGCCCCAGGCCATCGCCCTCACCGCGATCGTCATCACCCTCGCCACCACCGCGTTCCTGCTCGCCATGGCCTACCGCAGCCACCAGGTCACCGGCTCCGACGAGATCAGCGACGACACCGAGGACCGGCTGGTCGCCCTGCGCGCCGAATTCCTCGACCGGCGCGGCGAACTGCGCGACCGCTACCGCGAGGCCCGCGCCGAACCCGGCACCGACCCCGAACTGGGCGCCCGCTACCGCGCCGCCCGCAGGCGGCTGCGCCGCCGGGTCCGCGAGGAACGCGCCTACCAGGCCCGCGCCAACGACGTCTCCGGAAACATCTGGAACGACATCCTCGGTGCCGACCCCGAGGACTACCGCGAGGGCCGGGAGCTGGGCTCCACCGACGCGGCGGGCCGTCCCGGCCCCGCGCCGGCCCGCGTCGCCGGGCCCTCCAACGACCCCGAGGAGTCCGGCCGCGAGCCCGACTCCCGCCCCGGCGAGGACTCCGGCCACCCCCCGCCCGACCAGCCCGACGACCCCGAGGGCGCCGGCACGGAAGGAACCAGGTGAACGCGCTCGTCCCCCTCCCCGTCCTGCTGCCCCTGTGCGTCACCGGCCTGAAGCTGGCCATCGGCCCCCGGCTCCAGCGGTTCCAGCGCTTCATCACCCTCGCCGTGCTCGCCGCGGTCCTCGTGCTCTCCGTGCTCCTCATGGTGGCCGCCGACCGCCACGGCCCGCTCAGCGTGCACCTCGGGGACTTCGCGCCGCCCATCGGCATCACCCTCGTCGCCGACCGGCTCGCCGGCCTGATGCTCACCGTGTCCAGCGCCGTCACCCTGCTCGTCAACCTGTACTCGCTCGGCCAGGGCATGGCCGACCGCGACGACCAGACGCCGGTCGGCGTCTTCCACCCCGCCTACCTCATCCTCGTGGCCGGCGTCTCCTGCACCTTCCTCGCCGGGGACCTCGTCAACCTCTACGTCGGCTTCGAGATCATGCTCGTCGCGAGCTTCGTCCTGCTCACCATCGGCGGTACCGCGACCCGCATCCGCGCCGGGTCGACGTACGTGATCATCTCGCTGTTCTCCTCGGTGCTCTTCCTCGTCGCGATCGCCATGACGTACTCGGTCGCGGGGACGGTGAACTTCGCCCAGCTCGCGGGACGGCTGCAGGAGGTGCCGGCCGGGGTGCGCACCCTGCTGGAGGCCATGCTGCTGACGGTCTTCGCCATCAAGGCGGCGGTGTTCCCCCTCGCGGCCTGGCTGCCCGACTCCTACCCGACCGCGCCCGCGCCGGTCACCGCGGTCTTCGCCGGCCTGCTGACCAAGGTCGGCGTGTACTCGATGCTGCGCACCCAGACCCTGCTCTTCCCCGGCCACCGCCTCGGCGACGTGCTGATGCTCGCCGCGCTCGCGTCCATGGTCGTCGGCATCCTCGGCGCGGTCGCCCAGACCGACCTGAAGCGGGTGCTGTCCTTCACTCTCATCAGTCACATCGGCTACATGGTCTTCGGCATCGCGCTCGCCGGGCGCGGCTCGATCAGCGGCGCGATCGTGTACGTGGCCCACCACATCACCGTGCAGACCACCCTCTTCCTCGTCGCCGGGCTCATCGAACGGCGCGACGGCACCACGGAACTCACCCGGCTCGGCGGCCTGGCGAAGTCCGCGCCGCTCCTCGCCGTGCTGTTCTTCGTGCCCGCCATGAACCTCGGGGGCATCCCGCCGCTCTCCGGGTTCATCGGCAAGCTCGGCCTGATGCGGGCGGGCGTCGACGACGGCGGCGGCTGGGCCTGGGCGCTGGTCGCCGGGTCCGCCGCCACCAGCCTGCTCACCCTCTACGTCATGGCGAAGGTCTGGAACCTCGCCTTCTGGCGTGACGCGCCGCCGGGGACCGAGGGCGAGGGCAGGGTGCTGGAGTCCGCCGAGGACGATCCGGGCGACGACGGCCAGGAGGCCGAGGACGCGAGGGCGGCCGGGGCCGGCCGCGGCCTGCCGGTACCGGCGGGCGCCGTGGTCTCCGCCGGATTCCTGGGGCAGTCCATCACCACCACGAAGCGGCTGCCCTGGCCGATGCTGGTGGCGACCGGCGCCGCCGTCGCCCTCGGTCTGCTCTACACCGTGCTCGGCGGCCCCCTCACCACCTTCACCGACGCCGCCGCCGCCGAACTCCTCGCCCGCACCCCCTACATCGAGGCGGTGCTCGGCCGATGAGCAACCTCCTGCGGGACCGTTCCCCCTACAGCTGGTCGTTCCGCATCGGCGGCGGCAGGCGCATCCTCGATCTGCCGCTCATCGCCTGGCTGACGGTGATCTGGGTCCTGCTGTGGGGCACCCTGTCCTGGGCCAACCTCGTCAACGGCGTCATCGTCGCGGTGTCCCTGTGCCTCGCCTTCCCGCTGCCCGCGGTCGACCTCGGCCTCAGGCTGCGCCCCCTGGGCATCCTGCGGCTAGCTGCCTACCTGCTGTACGACATGTTCGCCTCCAGCGTCGCGGTCACCCGGCAGATCTTCGCCAAGGGCCCCTACCGCGCCGCGGTCGTCGCCGTCCCGCTGCGGGTGCGCAGCGACCTCATGCTCACCGCCACCACCGTCGCCGTCTCCAACGTCCCCGGCGGCTCCGTGATCGAGGTGCGCCGGTCCACGGCCACCGTGTTCCTGCACGTCCTGGACGCCGACGACCCCGGTGAGATCGAGCGGGCCCGGCGACAGGTGTGGCGCGTGGAGGCACTCGTGGCCCGCGCCTTCGGCACCGCCGAGGACATCGCCCACGCCGCCCGTCCCGTACCGGAAGGGAACCCCTCGCCGTGACCACCCTGCACGACGTCGAGGAGGCCGTGCTGGTCGCCTCGCTGGTGATGATCCTCGTCGCCGGAGCCCTGCTGCTGTACCGCATCTGGTACGGGCCCTCGATGCTGGACCGCGCGGTCGCCCTGGACGTGGCGGCGGCGCTCATCATCGCCGGCATCGCCGTCAAGGCCGCCCACGACGGCGACTCCTTCTACTTCCCCGTGATGCTGGTACTCGCCTTCCTCGGCTTCACGGGCTCGGTGGGCATCGCCCGGTTCATCGCCGTACGCGACCGGCCCTCGAGGCGGGCGGACGGTACGGAGGACCACCGGTGAACGCCTGGACGCAGGCCGCCGACCTGATCGGGGCCGTCCTCCTGTTCCTCGGCTGCCTGCAGTGCCTGCTCGGGGTGATCGGGATGCTCCGCCTCCCCGACGTGCTCTCCCGCAGCCACGCCGCCACCAAACCGCAGACGCTCGGCATCCTCCTCGTCCTCGTCGGGGTGGCGCTGCGGCTGCGGCACGGCATCGACATGGGCACCCTCGCGCTCATCGTCTTCTTCCAGTTCCTCACCAGCCCGGTCGCCTCCCACCTGGTGGCCCGCTCCGCCTACCGCACCGGCCAGACGGGGTCCCGGGGCCTGCTCCGGGACGACCTGGACCCGCAGTTGAGCGACGGGGACCGGCAAGGGGAGTAGCTTCGCCGCGGCCGTTCAGACCACGCAGCCCGCGTGCGCCAGCGCCTGCTTCAGCAGCACCCCGTGCCCACCGGGCATCTCGCTCTGCACCGCCTCGGACAGCGCCTCGCGCGGATCGAACCAGACCAGGTCCAGCGCGTCCTGCCGAGGCCGGCAGTCACCGGCGACGGGCACGACGTAGGCCAGGGAGACGGCGTGCTGCCGGGGGTCGTGGTACGGCGTCACCCCGTGCGTGGGGAAGTATTCGGCCACCGTGAAGGGCTGGAGCGAGGCGGGCACCCGGGGCAGCGCCACCGGGCCGAGGTCCTTCTCCAGATGACGCAGCAGGGCGTCCCGGACCCGCTCGTGGTGCAGGACCCGCCCGGAGACCAGCGTCCGGCTGACCGTCCCGTCGGGGCCGATGCGCAGGAGCAGACCCACGCTGGTGACTTCACCGCTGTCGTCGACGCGCACGGGCACCGCCTCGACGTACAGGATCGGCATACGGGCGCGTGCCATTTCCAGTTCGTCGGTCGTCAGCCAGCCCGGCGTGGTCTCGGTCATGTCAGACATCGCTTGATCATACTTTCAGCCGTTCCTGCGTCCCGGGCGGCGCTCCGGGACTGTGATGGGCGCCACGCCACTCAGCCGTCGTCGGGAGCCTCGTCGCGCGGTCCGCCCGGCAACCGGTAGACACGGCGCGCGTTGTCGCGCCCCGCCCAGCGAGCGATGCGCAACGCGTCCGGCAGGGCCATCTCGTCGGCGGCCACCCGCTCCTCCAGCAGCCCGCCCAGCCCCTGCCGGAAGGCCAGCGCCCCCAGGTGGTGGAACTCGGCCACCCCGTAGGCGTCGGAGCTGTACAGCAGTTTGCGGAACGGCGTGATCTCCAGCGCCTCCGCGAGGATCGCGCCCGCCCGGGCGGGGCCGACGTGGTGCAGGGTCAGTCCCACGTCGACGTAGACCCGTTCGAAGACCGCCGACAGGTAGGCCGCCTGGCGCTGGTAGGGCCAGCAGTGCAGCAGCAGGACCGGGATCGTGCCGGCGGTCAGGTGCAGCCAGTCGGTCAGGCGGGTGGGGTCCACGCGGTGCATGCGGATGTCGCTGTCCCCGAACCCGGTGTGCAGCTGCAAGGGGCGCCCGAGGTCCACCGCGGTCCACAGCAGGTGCCGTACGAGCACCGGGTCGTCGAGCCGGCCGCCGCGGGCCAGCCAGTGCCGGGCGGCCTCGGTGACCTCCGCCGGTGAGGGACGCGCCGGATCCAGGTCGAAGCCGGTGCGGTAGGCGGCCACCGACTTGACGCCCACCACGCCCGGCCGCCGTACCGCCTCCCAGGCCGCCGCCCGGAACGCCGCCGCGTACGCGTCCGGTTCGACGCCCCGGGCCGCCACCGACTCCGCGACGCCCTCCAGCCGCGCCACCTCGTACGCCACCGCGCCCGCGGCCCCGGCCAGTTCCTCCGGTGTCGTCACCCGGTCCGGGGCGAACCCGGTGTCCACGCAGAACACCCCGGTGCCCGCCGCGCGCAGGAACCGCCGGTTGACCTCCTCGGCGCCCAGTTCGGCCCGCCGGGCCACGTACACGTCGGCGGGGGTGTGGCGCGGCAGGTCCAGCAGGGGAGCGCAGTGGCGGCGGACGGCGAGGCCGACGGGGCTGTCGAAGGGGGAGACGCCGGGCCACGCCTCGCCCTCGGTGAGGAGGGACTCGAAGCCCGCCCGGCCAAGTTCGTGGGTGACCGCGCCGTGGCAGTGGTGGTCGACCAGTTCCAGCACGGCGAGCCGCTCCTGCACGGGGCCGGCCGCCATGTCAGTACTTCCAGCGGTAGGCCGCCGCCACCCGGTCGTCGTCGAGCCCGTCGACCGCCTCGATCTCCCCCTGCCGCACCGCGATCACGGCGTCGGCCAGGACGGGCCCCAGAGCGGCCCGGAGCACGCCGTCCGCGCGGAACGCCACGACCGACTCCGCGAGGGACACCGGCAGCCGGCGCACACCCCGGGCCACGGCCTCGGCGGCGTCGAGCCGGGCCGGGTCGCCCGTGGTCTCTTCGGGCAGCGGCGCGGACGACGCGAGCCCGTCCAGTCCGGCGGCGATCACCGAGGCGAGCGCGAGGTAGGGGTTCGCGGCCAGGTCGACCGGCTTGACCTCCAGGTTCGCCGCCCGGTCACGCACGCCGGTGGTGCCGGTGACGATCCGCAGGGCGGCCTCGCGGGTCTCCCGGCCCCAGGCGGTGAACACCCCCGCCCACTGCGAGGGACGCAGCCGCAGCCGGCTGGCCGGGCTCGGGGCGGTCATCGCGGTGAGCGCCGGCAGGTGGTCCAGCACCCCGGCCACGAAGGACTCGGCCTCGGCCGTCATTCCATACCGGCCCGGGCCGCCCGCGTGCAGGTTGCGCCCGTCGCGCCAGGCGGAGAGGTGGAGGTGCCCGCCGTTGCCGACGCCCCGGCCGAGGACCGCCGGGGCGAAGGAGACCCGCAGCCCGTGCCGCCGGGACACGGCCCGGATCGTCTGCCGCACCAGCACGCTGCGGTCGGCCGCCGCCACCGGGTCGAGAGCGCCCACCGAGACCTCGAACTGCCCCGCCGCGTACTCGGGGTGCAGCTGCTCCACGTCCACGCCCTGCGCCGCGAGGGCCGCCAGCAGGTCGGCGGCGCAGTCGCTCAGCTCGACCTGCCGGACGGCGCCGTACGCCGGTCCGGACACCGCCGGGACGAAGTCGTCACCGGGCGTGTCACCCCGGCCCACGGCCCACTCGATCTCGACGGCGGCCTTGAAGGAGAGTCCGTGCGACCGGGCGGCCTCGGCGACGACGCTGCGCAGCGCGGTGCGTCCGCAGGCCGGGTGCGGCTCGCCCTCCTGCGTGATCCGGTCGACCGGCGCCCACGCCCAGCCGGGCTGCGCGGCCAGTACGGTCAGCCGGTCGAGGTCGGGGTAGAGGCGCAGGTCGCCGTCGGGGGAGCCGAGGACGTCCGTGGTGACGATCGAGTCGTTCGCCAGGAACGTGTCGAACACCGGGGACATGCCGACGCCCCAGGCCGCGGCCGAGGCGAGCTTCGCGGTGGGCACGGTCTTCACCCGGCCGATGCCCGCCGTGTCGACGTACGCCAGCACCACCCCGTGCACGTCCTGCCCGGTCAGCTCCGCGCTCAGCGCGGTGGCCCGCTCGACCTCACCCGGACGCCCGCCGGGCACGGGGCCGCCATCGGTCACGTCTCGGCTCCTTCGCGCGTGCGCCGTCCGCCGCGCACCATTGTGCCGTCCGGTGATCACCCTGTCCGGGTTTCGCCGCAGATGCCGTGAGTCCCGGCGGGTGGTTCAGTCCAGGCCGGCGGGTTGCGGGGACGGGGTCCCGCCGGCCAGTACGGTCTGCAGCCGCTCGGTGCCCTGGCGCGCGCCCTGCTCCACGGCGGTGATCTCGCGCCCGTCCAGGCCGCCGCCCGTGACGGTGAGGGCGGAGCTGCCGACGCGTACGGCGGCGATGTCGAGGGTGAGCGTGGCCGGGTTGTCGGCGGCGGTGCCCCGCACGGTCACGTGCAGCCCCTCGCGGGCGTCGCCGAGGTCGGGCACCGATGCCTCGGTCACCTGGACGGTGCGCTTCTCGCCCGTCTCGCCGGTCGCCGTGAACTGGTCGCAGTCGACCGGCAGGGAGTCCATCCACTCCAGCGCGTCGTCCAGGGCCGCACGGTCGTAGGCGGCGACCTGCTCCAGCAGCCGGGAGTCGCCCTGTTCGAAGCCGGTGAGCGCCGACGCGCCCGGCGGCTTGCCCAGCAGGTCCTGGCTGTAGAGGCGGTCGAGCAGCCGCTGGCACTCGGCGGCCTCGGTCTTGGCGGTGAGGAAGTCGGAGACGTCGACCTCGCCGACGAGCAGGCTCTCGCGCCACTTCCCGGCGTTGTCGACCTGGTTCCAGTCGCCCTCCAGGTCGGCCTCGGTGAGCAGGGCCGCCCTGGCGCCGGATTCCGTGAGAGCTGAGGGGGAGGCGCTGGGCGAGGCCTTGCGGGAGCCGGTCGGGGGCTGCCGCACGGTGTCCTCCTCGGCGGCACGGGCCTGCTCGGCCGCGGTGTCCGCGGCCGCCGTCGGACCACTGCCGCCGTCCGAGCAGGCCCCGGTGGTGAGCAGCGCGCCCACCGCGAGGGCGGAGGCCACGAGACGGAGAGGGGGGACGGGACGAGGGCTCATCGCGGATGCCTCCTGGGACGTTGCACGGTGTCCTCAGGGCATCACCGCCCCCGTCGTGCCACCAGCGCACGCGGCTGTTCGGGTGACCCGGCGCCGGCCGGTCAGCCGACGCGGTCGAGGGTGTCCTGGGCGACGTCCTTGTCCACCGAGGCCCGCACCAGCGCGGCCGCGAGGACCGCGGGTTCCGTCTCGCCGGCCAGGTCCAGCAGCCGGTCGGGATCCTTCGGCAGACCCAGGCGCTCCGCGCCCTGGAGGGCCTTGCGGTCCAGGTAGGGTGCCGCCCCGGGCCAGACCCGCTGGGCCTCGCGCAGGAAGATGTCCGCGCCGGCCGGACCGATCCCGGGGAACTCCTGGAGCAGCCGTCGCACCTCGGGAATCTCGCCGCCCGCCTCCGCCCGCAGGCGGCGCAGGTCCCCGCCCCACCGCTCGGTCAGCAGTTCCGCGGCCTCGCCGAGCTGCGTGGCGGTGCGCTCGTCGTAACGCCGGTAGCCGCCCCGGCCGAGCGCGTCCACCCGTTCCTGCCAGTCCGCGTCGGCCATGCGGCGGGGGTCGCTGAGCCCGGCTTCCTGGAGGGCTCGGGCGGTGGCCAGGGCGATCGAGCCGCGGATGCGGGCGCTGAGCAGGTGGGCGAGGACCAGCAGCCGGTACAGCGGCTGCGGGGTGTCCTTCAGCCCGATGCCCGCCTCCTCCGCGTACGTCTGCCCGTGCGCGTCGACCAGTTCCCGTACGACGCTTTCCTGGTCCCGGCCCACGGCTACGGCTTCAGTGGGTCGTGCCCGACCGTCATGAGGCGGTGCCTGAGGCGGCTGTCCTCGGCCCGCGGTTCGTTCTCCAGGTCGGTCTGCGACGTCACGGTGTCCACCACCTTGCGCATCGCGCGGAGATCGTCCTCGGTCAGGTCCGTGCGCCGCTTCTGCAGGATCGCCAGCACGTGCTGCCCGAGCGGCGGCCCGGCGTCGTCCGGCAGCGGCTCGGTCAGCTCGCCGGAGTCACGCACCCGGAGCCAGTCCGCGAGCTCCGCGGAGGTCATGTTCACCACGCGGTGGAAGTCCTCCCACAGCGCGTCGAGTTCGAGGGCGTCGGCCATGGTGCCCCTCCGTCGGTCGTGGTGCATGCGTACGCGGCGCGGGTGCCCCTGGCACAGCGGGGCAAACGCCCCGGTGGGCAGCCCTGCGGCCCCCGGACGCCCGGCCGCTCAGCGGGCGAGCACGACGTCCAGGAAGCGCGTGACGTCCGCGAAGACCTCCGCCCGGTTCGTCTCGTTGAACAACTCGTGCCGGGCGCCCGGGTAGATCCGCTCGGTGAGGTCGCCACCGCTGAGCGCTTCAACGCCGGGACGGCTGCCGGGCAGCGGCACCAGCCGGTCGTCGTCGCCGTGCACCCACAGCAGGGGCAGCGGGCCGACGTCACCGCCCTTGGCCACGGTGTCCAGGGTCCGCACGAACGCCTCGGCCGTCGCCCGCTTCATCGGCCCGTGCCACACCAACGGGTCCGCCGCGTACGCCGCGCCGACCGCCGGGTCCCGGGAGAGGGCGGACGGGCTGATCGGCTTGTCCGGGATCTCGTCCAGGGCGAGCAGGGTGCGCGGCAGCTCCCAGTCGCCGATGACCGGCCCGGACAGCACCAGCGCGGTCAGCTCGCCGGGGTGGCGCTGGGCGTAGCGGGAGGCGATCAGGCCGCCCATCGAGTGCCCGACCATGACCACCGGCAGGCCGGGGTGGTCGCCCCGGGCCCGCTCCGCCACGGTGCGCACGTCGGTGACCACGTCCTCGAAGTCCTGGATCAGCACCCGTTCTCCGTCCGAGCGCCCGTGACCGGCGTGGTCCACGCCGTAGACGGCGGCCCCGTGCCGCGTCAGCACGCCGGCCACCTCCTCGTAGCGGCCGATGTGCTCGCCGTAGCCGTGCACCAGCAGGGCCACGTACGCGGGCCGCTCGGTGGGCCACTCACGGGCGGTGAGCCGTCCCCGCGTTCCGGTCAGATCGTGCTCGCGGGCCTCGGTCATGTCTCCTCCGGCTGCGTCGGTGACGGTCACGGGGGATCTTCCCAGGGAGGCGCCCGGAGGTCTATAGTCCAAAACTAGCAGTGCTAATTAAGCCGGTAACCTGTCGGTCCGCCCCGCGGCGGCCGAGCGACGGTCAGGAGTCCCCCGTGCGCCCCGTCCACTTCGCGGCCGCCCGCCGCACCCCGATCGGCAAGCTCCGCGGCGCCCTGTCCACCGTGCGCCCCGACGACCTCGCCGCCGCCGTGATCCGGGGCCTGGTGGCGGACGTCCCCGCCCTCGACCCCGCCCGCGTCGACGACGTCTACTGGGGCGCCGCCAACCAGGCCGGCGAGGACAACCGCAACGTCGCCCGCATGGCCGCCCTGCTCGCCGGCCTGCCCGACTCCGTGCCCGGCGCCACGGTGAACCGCCTGTGCGCCTCCGGCCTCGAGGCGGTCACCGCCGCCGCCCGCACCATCGCCGCGGGCGAGGCCGACATCGTGCTCGCCGGCGGCTCGGAGTCGATGAGCCGCGCCCCCTTCGTGCTGCCCCGCCCGGACGAGGCCCTGCCGCACCGCGTCGAGACCGCCGACACCCGGCTCGGCTGGCGCCTGGTCAACCCGGCGATGAAGGAACTGCACGGCCTGCTGGCCATGGGCGAGACCGCCGAGGAGGTCGCCGAGCGGTACGGCGTCGGGCGTGAGCGGCAGGACGAGTTCGCTCTGCGCAGCCACCGCCTGGCCGCCGAGGCCCGCAAGAACGGCCACTTCGACGGCGAACTCCTGCCGGTCGAGCGCCCCGACGGCGTGGTCGTCGACACCGACGAGTGCGTCCGCGAGGACACCTCCGTCGAGAAGCTGGCCCGCCTCAAACCGGTCTTCCGCGCCGGCGGCACGGTCACCGCGGGCAACGCCTCCCCGATGAACGACGGCGCCGCCGGACTCCTCCTGGTCAGTGAGGAGGCACTGAACGAACTGGGCCTCGAGTCGCTGGGCCGGTACGTCGCCGGCGGCTCCGCCGGTGTGCACCCGGACGTCATGGGCATCGGCCCGGTCCCCGCCACCCGCAAGGTCCTGGCCCGCGCCGGCTGGAGCGTCGGCGACCTCGAGACGGCCGAGTTCAACGAGGCGTTCGCCGCCCAGGCCCTCGCCTGCGTCGACCAGCTCGGCATCGACCCCGACCTGGTCAACCCCGCCGGCGGCGCCATCGCGCTGGGCCACCCGCTCGGCTGCTCCGGCGCCCGCATCCTCACCACCCTGCTCCACCGCATGCGCCGCACGGGCGCGGGCCGCGGGCTCGCCACGATGTGCGTCGGCGTGGGGCAGGGCAGCGCGGTGCTGGTCGAACGGCAGTAGCCGCAGCCACGACGCCACCCACCCCTCGCAGAGCCGCCGCAAGGAACGGAGCAACATCCATGGCAACCCTCTCCGTCGCCGCCATCCTCGCCGAGAACGCACGGCGCCGCCCGGACAAGGAGGCACTGGTCGAGGGCGACCTGCGGCTGACCTTCGCCGAGGTGTGGCAGCGGGCCCGGGCCCAGGCCGGCGCCCTCACCGGCCTGGGCGTGCGGCCGGGGGACCGGGTGGCCCTGATGGCGCCGAACACCGCCGACTTCCCGCAGGCGTACTACGCGATCGCCGCCGCCGGAGGCGTGGTCGTGCCGGTCCACCTGCTGCTGTCGCCGACCGAGGTCGAGCACGTGCTGCGGGACAGCGGCGCGACCCTGCTGCTGTGCCACCCGGCCCAGGCGGAGACCGGAGCCGCCGCCGCGCGGCGGACGGGCGTACGCATGATCACCCTCGGCGACGAGCTGGGCAAACTCGCCGCCGACGCCGAGCCGCTGCCCTCCTACGTCACCCGCGACGCCGACGACCCGGCCGTCGTCTTCTACACCAGCGGCACCACGGGCGTCCCCAAGGGCGCCGTGCTCAGCCACTTCAACCTGGTGATGAACGCGACCGTCAACGCCTTCGACGCCAACGACATCCGGCCCGACGACATCGCGCTCGGCGCCCTGCCGCTGTTCCACGCCTTCGGCCAGACCGTCTCCCTCAACTCCACCTGGCGCGCGGGCGCCACCCTCGTCCTGCTGCCCCGTTTCGACGCGGCGCGCGCGATCGGGCTGATGGTGGCGGAGAAGGTCAACACCTTCCACGGCGTGCCGACCATGTTCGTCGCCCTCGCCGCCGCCGCGGCCGACGCGGACGCCCTGCCCGACCTGCGGGTGTGCGTCTCCGGAGGCGCCTCGCTGCCCGTCGCCGTGCTGGAGCGGTTCGAGGAGGCGTTCGGCGCCAGGATCTACGAGGGGTACGGGCTGTCGGAGACGTCCCCGGCGGCGGCGGTGAACCAGCCGGTGTTCGGCGCCAAACCCGGCACCATCGGCCACCCGCTGTGGGGCGTGGACGTGGAGATCGCCCGCGCGGAGGTCGAGGGCGCCATCGAGCTGCTGCCGCCGGGGGAACTGGGCGAGGTCGTCGTACGCGGCCACAACGTCTTCTCCGGTTACCTCGGCCGCCCCGAGGCCACCGCCGAGGCGCTGGTCGGCGGCTGGTTCCGCACCGGGGACCTCGGCACCAAGGACGACGAGGGATTCCTGCGGATCGTCGACCGGAAGAAGGACGTTGTCATCCGCGGCGGCTACAACGTCTATCCACGCGAGGTCGAGGAGGTGCTGATGCGCCACCCCGGCATCGCGCAGGTCGCCGTCATCGGCCTCCCGGACGAGCTGCACGGCGAGGAGGTGTGCGCGGTCGTCGTCCCCGCCGGCGACGCGGCACCCGAGGCCGCCGAGGTCGTCGAGTGGTCCAAGCAGCACCTCGGCAAGTACAAGTACCCGCGCCGCGTGGAGTTCGCGCGGGAGCTGCCGCTGGGGCCCAGCATGAAGGTGCTGAAGCGGGAACTGCGGGCCCGGTACGCGCCCCGCTGACGGCCCGTTAAGGCCCGTACGGCGAGACGGTGCTTACGACGCCGGTGGGGGTGCGCATAGCATCGGTGCCCGCAATGGACACCATGACGCTGTGGCACCTCACCGGCTGGGAATTCGCCGCCCTCGCCTTCGCCGCCTTCCTCGTCGGCTTCTCCAAGACCGCCGTGAGCGGCGCCAACACGGTCAGTCTCGCGATCTTCGCGGCGGTGCTGCCGGCCCGTGCCTCCACCGGCATCCTGCTGCCGGTGCTCATCGCCGGCGACGTCCTCGCCGTCCTCACCTACCGGCGCCACGCGCACTGGCCCACGCTGTGGCGGCTGTTCCCGGCGGTGGGGGCCGGCGTGGTGGTGGGCACCGTGTTCCTGGTGTGGGCCGACGACGCGGTCGTCAGGATGTCGATCGGCGTGATCCTGCTGGTGATGGCCGGGGTGACGGTGTGGCGCCGGCGGCAGGCCGACCCGGACGGGCGACCCGGCGCGGACGGGAAGCCCGACGCGGTCACCCCGCGGACCGGGCGCGTGAAGGCCCGCTCGTACGGCGTCCTGGGCGGTTTCACCACCATGGTCGCCAACGCGGGCGGCCCGGTGATGTCGATGTACCTCCTCTCGGCGGGCTTCCGCAAGCTCGGCTTCCTCGGCACGTCGGCCTTCTTCTTCCTGATCGTCAACGTGTCCAAGCTGCCCTTCAGCGCCGGCCTGGGCCTGATCGACGGCCGCTCGCTGCTCCTCGACGCGGCGCTCGTGGTGTTCGTGGTACCCGGCGCGTTCATCGGCAGATGGGCTGTGACCCGCATCAACCAGCGGTTGTTCGAGCGCCTGGTCATCGCGGCGACGGTGGTGGGCGGCCTGGAACTGCTGCTGCCCTGAGGGGGCCGGGGTCCCGGCCCGGCCGAGGGGCCGTACTCTCGGCCCATGTCCCGTCCGTCACCGCACGTGCTGATCCTCGGCGGCACCACCGAGGCCCGCCGCCTGGCCGCCGACCTGGCGGCCCGGCCGGGCGTCCGCGTCACCACCTCCCTCGCCGGACGGGTGACCCGCCCGGGCACCCTCGCCGGGGAGGTGCGGACCGGTGGCTTCGGCGGACCCGAGGGGCTGGCCGCCTGGCTGCGGGAGCGGCGGGTGGACGCCCTCGTCGACGCGACCCATCCCTTCGCCGAGCGCATGACGTCGAACGCCGCACAGGCCGCGGCGGCCACCGGCACCCCCGCCGTCCTCCTGCGCCGCCCGGGCTGGCAGGCGGGCCCCGGCGACGACTGGCACCCGGTCGCTTCGCTCGCCGAGGCCGCCGGCCTGCTGCCGCACCTCGGCGACCGCGTCTTCCTCACCACCGGCCGCCTGGGCCTCGCCGCCTTCGCGCACCTGTCCGCCCTCCACTTCCTCGTCCGCTCGGTGGAGCCCCCCGAACCGCCACGGCCGCCGGACATCCGCGTCCTGACGGCCCGCGGCCCCTTCACGGTGGCCGACGAGACGGCCCTCCTGCGCGAGCACCGCATCGACGTGCTGGTCACCAAGGACAGCGGGGGAGCGGCCACCGCGGCCAAGCTGACGGCGGCCCGGGACCTCGCCCTGCCGGTGGTCGTGGTCCGCAGACCCCCGCTGCCGGACGGCGTGCCCGTGGTGTCCGACGTCCGGGCGGTGCTGGAGCGACTGGAAGGGCTGGGTCTCACCGGGCCGTGACCGGCCGGCGCGCTCAGCCCCCTCAGCGGGTCGCGGCAGGCTGCCGCACGCGCTCCGGCAGGCCGCGGCTCAGGTCCTCGACCAGCAGACGCTTGGCGATGGAGTCGACCGCGGCCCGCAGGTCCGCGTCGGTGGGCCGGCCCACGTCCTGCTCCACCCGGTCCTCCAGCCAGGCGGCCCAGGCCCGGCCGATGACCAGGGCCTCACGGGCGCCCGCCTCGGTGTGCGAGAGCAGGGAGCCGTGACGGGTCAGGAAACCCTCCTCCACCATCCGGTCGAAGACCGGCAGCAGTACCTCGGGCGGCACCCGGCGCCGAGCGGCGATCAGCCCCAGGCTGGCGTGCCCGACCAGCCGTGTGAACAGCTCGACCTGCATCACGGCCCACGCTCCCGCGACGTCGAGCCGGGTGTCGCTGTCCGCGATGATCCGCCGGGCGCTGTCCAGCTCGGTACTGCCGATGATCTTGCCTACGGAGGCCTCCAGCGCCCGTCTGCTGTCGGCGTCGTGCGGTGAGGCGAAGCCCTCGCCCATGTCGGTGGAGCCCAGCCGGGCGCTGTCGCGCAACTGCACCTGCTTGAGGAACAGCGCGACGACCAGGCCGAGCGCCGCGACCGGCACCGTCCACAGGAACACGGTCTGGATGGTGTCCGTGTACGCGCCCACGATCGGCACCGACGCCTCGGGCGGCAGGCGGTGCACACCCTCAGGACTGGTCGCCGCCCTGCCGATCACTGCCGGATCCGCGGTGCCGGTGCCCACGGCGGCCGTGACGCCGTCGCGCAGGTTGGGGGTGAGCGTGTTGGCGTAGATCGTGCCGAAGACGGCCGTGCCGAAGGAACTGCCCAGCGTGCGGAAGAAGGTGACGCCGGAGGTCGCGGTGCCGAGGTCGGCGTAGTCGACGGTGTTCTGCACGGCGATGGTCAGCACCTGCATGGACAGGCCGATGCCCGTGCCCAGCACGAACATGTACAGCGACTCCAGCCACGCTCCCGTGGACGGCCCCATCAGGGACATCAGGTACAGGCCGACGCCCATCACCAGCGTGCCCGCGATCGGAAACACCCGGTACCGGCCGGTCCTGCTGACCACACTGCCGCTGAAGACCGAGGCGATCAGCAGACCGGCCACCATGGGCAGCGTCCGCACGCCCGAGACGGTGGCCGAGTCGCCGTCGACGTACTGCAGATAGGTCGGCAGGTAGGTCAGCGCGCCGAGCATCGCGAAGCCGACGATGAAGCTCAGGACCGAGCAGACCGTGAACACCGGGTTGGAGAACAGCCGCATCGGCAGCATCGGCTCGGCCGCGCGGGTCTCCGCCCGGCAGAACAGACCGAGCGCGATCAGCCCGCCCGCGAACAGGCCGATGATGACCGCAGAGCCCCACGCGTACTCGTTGCCGCCCCAGCTGGTCGCCAGGATCAGGGCGCTCGCGCCCACCGCCACCAGGGCGATGCCCAGGTAGTCGATGACGGGCCGGGCGGCCGACTTCACCACCGGGATGGTGCGGGCGGCGGCGATGACCACGACGATCGCGATGGGCACGTTGACGTAGAACGCCCAGCGCCAGGACAGGTGGTCGGTGAACAGCCCGCCCAGCAGCGGGCCGATGACCGTCGCCACCCCGAACACCGCGCCGATGGCGCCCTGGTACTTGCCGCGCTCGCGCAACGGGATGACGTCCGCGATCAGCGCCATCGACGTGACCATCAGACCGCCCGCGCCGACGCCCTGCATCGCCCGCCAGATGATCAGCAGCGGCATGCTGGTGGCCAGTCCGCACAGGAACGAACCCGTGATGAAGACGACCGCCGAGACCTGGAAGACGACCTTGCGGCCGAACATGTCGCCGAACTTGCCGACCAGCACCGTCGCCACGGTCTCCGCGAGCAGGTACGAGGTCACCACCCAGGACATGTGCTCGCCGCCGCCCAGGTCCGACACGATCGTCGGGAGCGCGGTGCCGACGATCGTCTGGTCCAGGGCCGCGAGCAGCATGCCCAGCATGATCGTGACGAAGACGACGTTGCGGCGGCGCTTGTCCAGCACGGGCGGCTGGGCGGCGGTCCGGGGCGTTTCCTCGGCGACTGTCACACGGTCACGATCACACCCGTGCACGGGCCACGCATGCGGGGGCGGTCCGCCCGGGTACGGTCGCCGCTCGGGCCGCGCCCGGCCCGGTCAGCCGTCGCCGGGGTTGCGCCGCAGCAGGTACGTGTCCATGATCCAGCCCTTGCGCTCCCGGGCCTCGGCGCGCAGCCGCTCGATGCGGGGCGCGGCCTCGGCGATCGGGCCGGAGGCGAGGATCTCGTCCGGGGTGCCTAGGTAGGCGCCCCAGTAGATGTGGATGTCCTGGTCCGCGTACTGCCGGAAGACCTGGTGGGCGTCGAGCATCACCACGACGTCGTCCACCCCCTCCGGGAATCCCTCCGCGAGCCGCCGCCCGGTGGTGATCTGCACGGGCCGCGCCACCCGGTTCAGCCCCGTGCGGTGCCTGGCGACGAGCGAGGAGACGCTGCTGACGCCCGGCACGACGTCGTACTCGAACGCCACCGTGCCGCGCTCCAGGATCTCCTCCAGGATGCCCAGCGTGCTGTCGTACAGCGCGGGGTCGCCCCACACCAGGAAGGCCCCGCTCTCGTCCTCGCCCAGCTCCTCGGCGATCATCCGCTCGTAGATGCCGGCACGGGCGCTGCGCCAGTCACCGACGGCGGGGGAGTAGTCCGCTCCGCCCGCGCGCCGGTCCCGCTCGGGGTCGCGCGCCTCGACGATCCGGTACGTTCCCTCCGGTACGTGCGTCTCCAGCATGTCCCGGCGCAGCCGCACCAGGTCGGCCTTCACCTCGCCCTTGTCCAGGACGAAGAACACGTCCGTGCTCCGCAGCGCCCTGACCGCCTGCAGGGTGAGCTGGTCGGGGTCGCCCGCGCCGATACCGATCACATGAATTGTCCGCACGCCACGAGTCTGCCGCACGCCACTGACAACGCCCCCGCCGGGCCGCCCCTCAGCCCCGCAGCCGCGGCGCCCGCGCCCCCGCGTCCACGGACGCGCCGCCCTCCACCTCGCCCGCCAGCGCGCGGGCCCACTCGGCGACCCCGCCCAGGTCCATCCCGTACGGCCGCCCCCGCCCGGCCCCCGGCGCCGCCCAGTCCGTCACGGCCCCGGCGCCACGCCGCAGCAGCCTGGCGCCGCCCGTCACGTTGCCGCGGGCCGCGTGGGTGAGCCCGACGGCCAGCTGGGCCATCCCCCGCCACAGCTGCCGCTCCTCCTCGGGCCCCGACTTCCAGGCGTCCTCGAAGACCTCGTGCGCGTGGAACGGCTTCCCCTCGTCCAGCAGCCGCTGGGCCTCGGCCACCGTCTCCTCCGGTTCCCGCACGACACCCTCCGGCTGGCGGGGCACACCGTCCGTGCCGTACGGCAGCGGGCGGCCGAGCCCGTCCCGGGGCCTGGCGTTGCGCGCCCGCCCCTCGTCGTCGCGGTCCCGCGCGTCCACCGCGCGGCCGGAGGCCGTACGGTCCGTCGTGCTGTCCATGGGGCTGTCGGCAGGGCTGTCCATGCGCCGATTGTCCCTCGCCGGTGCCCGCTTAGGCGTGGCCCGGCCGGTGAGGTAAAGTGCTGTCCGCGTGATCGCGCGGTGCACCGCGCGTGAGCACACCGGGACGTGGCGCAGCTTGGTAGCGCACTTGACTGGGGGTCAAGGGGTCGCAGGTTCAAATCCTGTCGTCCCGACTGGAGACAGTCGCAGGTCAGGGCCGGTTTCGGAGGTTTCCGAAACCGGCCCTTGATCATTTTCCGCAGATTGCCGGGGCGAGCGGCCTCACCCGTGTGGTGCGCGGGCGCGGGTCAGGCCGCGTCACCCACCTCGTCGGATTCCTCCTCCGGCACGTCCCGCACCAGAACCTTGTCCCGGGCGCCGTCGACCGAGACGACCTCCACGTCGATCACCTCGTCGCGTTCGACCTCGCCCGCGTTGAGGTCCTGCCGGAGGTCCTCGCTCATCGCCGAACAGTGCAGCAGCACCGGACGTGCGCGGCCCGCGACCTTGAGCAGGATGTAGCCGCCCTTGTCCTCCGGCACGGCCTTGTGCACGCGGCCCTCCAGGCGGTCGCCGGGCCGGAGGCCGGGCGGTGAGGCCTGCTTCCGGATCGGGGTGGGCACCGGGAGCCGCTCGTGCAGCCGGAGGGTGATCCGGCGGCGGCGCACGTCGACGTCAACGACGCTCACGTCGACCTGGCCGCCCGGGTTGACCTCGACGCCCTCGGGCAGGGTGCTGCGCGGCACCAGGCCGTTGATGTCGTCGGTGACGCGGACGAAGACACCGGCGTCCCGCACGCTGTGCACGGCCGCCGTGAACCGGTGCCCGGCGGGGTGGCCGGCCGCCAGGGCCTGCCACGGGTTCGGACGGCCCGCGATCAGCGTGTACTTGGCGCCCCCGGTGGGCTGGAGCTCGAAGGCGCCGTCGAGGACGTCGCCCACCGCGTACAGGCGGGTCATGTCGGCCACGATCCGCGACCAGTCGACGTCGTCGTGCCCGAGCACGCCGTGGGTTCCGTCGTCGGCCCGGACCACCGCGAACTCCCGGCTGACCGACACCACGCGCGCCCGCGCCGGGACGGTGCCCTTGGTGGCCATGGGGATGAGGGCCATCTCCTGGACGGGCTCCTGCCGCACCGCCTGCAGCTGGACCCGCAGCTCCTCGCGCATGTGGGACATGTCGGCGTACAGGTTGCTGTACGGGATGTACCGCAGCCCGCGGACGTCGCTCGGGATGTCGTCCGCGGACTGGGCGAGGTAGATCATGCGCTTGCCGATGAGCTTGGCCGCCATGTACTCCATCGCCACGTTCGGGGCGCGGCAGGAGAAGTCGACGACGATCAGCTCGGCCTGCTGGATGGCCCGCCAGACGACGTTCAGCACGGACGCCGGGCCGTACACCGAGTCGCCGCGGACCGGGGTCATGCCGGCTTCGGTGACGGTGGGGCCGATGACGTCCGTGTACAGCCAGTCGAAGTCGAAGGTGGTGCCGTCGGGCAGGGTCTTCTTGCCGAAGGGGGCGATGACCATGACGTTGCCTTCGATGGGCTGCTCGTCGCGGGTCAGTCGTACTTCGTGCATGGTGGTCACCTCTGGTTCTCGTCGACCGTCGGTCACCGGCGGCATGTCGCGCCGGTAACCCTCAGGACCAAAAATGTCGGCCCAGACGGCGATTCGGGACGCGTGCCCGCTGAGATTCCGACGGGACGCGGGCGGTTGCGGCGAAAACGCTCAGCGTGGCGTCGTCGGCGACTACGGTGTGTTCATGGGTCTTTCGGGGGAGATCTGGAGAATCCAGGTACTGGGTCCGTTGACGGTGTGGCGCGACGGTGTGCTGCTCGAAGCGCCACCCAGGGGACTGAGATGCGCGGTTCTGGTCTGCCTCGCGGCGGCGGGCAGACGGGGGCTCGATCCGCAGCGGCTGCTCGGGTCGGTGCTCAGCCCGGACGGCCGCCGACGGGGTATCAAGTCGCTCAACGCCCTGGAGCAGCACGTCACTGAGCTGCGCCGGCTGGGGCTGCCCATTCCGGAGCGGGGACGGGGCGCGGCTGACCCCTACACGCTCGACTTCACACGGGTCCGGGTCGACGCGGAGGACTTCATGGCCGGGCTGCGGGACCTGCCGTCCCGCCCGGACGCCGGCCGGCTGTCCGCTCTCATGGCGCACTGGACCGGCGATCCGCTCCTGCACCACCCGCAGGTGGCACGGCTGCTGTGGAACCGTCATCTGAAGGGCCGCGGCGCCCTGCTCAGGCACGTGCGCGCCACGGACCTGACGTCGGTGCCCGAGCTGGCAGAGTTCCTGGACCTGTTCCCCGACGACCCGGCCGGCCAGCTGCTGCGGGCGGACCTCGCCCGGCTGGAACGCAAACGGCTCCTCGTCGTCGAGGATCAGAACATGGACCAGATCGTCGACCTGCTGGACGCCTACGACTGCGTACGGGTCACGGACCTGGCGGACTGGGAGCGCCAGCTGAAGGAGCACCGGGACGAGATCCTCTCCGTGCACGGCGCGCTCATCGACCTGCACCTCACGGACACCTTCCGCGACCACGACGGCTACCAGATCGCCGACTGGCTGCGCCGCCACACCGAGATCCCGGCCTCGGTGATGACGATGGCCCCTCCGGCGGGCAACCTCCGGCAGGAGAGCACCGTCCAGCAGAAGCGCTACCGGCTGCTCCAGATCGTCTACAAGGGCTACGGCGCCTTCAACGCTCCTGCCATCCGTGCCGCCGCCGCGCAGCTCACCTCGGACGAGGACACCCATGTACGGGAGCGGCTGGCCGCCACGCTGGAGACCGCACACTTCCACGCCCGGCGGCGGCTGAGCTACCCCTCGCCCGAGCACAACCACACGCGGCTGAAACAGTGCGAGGCGGAGGCCGAGGCGGCCGCGCGTCGGCTGAAGACCGGCACCCTGCCCGAAGCCCGGCGCGCGGTCCGGGACTTCCGCGACACCTGGCGTCCGTGACCCGCCCGGCCGGTCAGACCAGCGGCAGCCAGACCTTCAGATGAGCGCCGCCCAGCGGCGAGCGCTCCAGGATGTCGATCCTGCCTCGGCACTCCCGCACCAGCTTGCGGGCCAGCGCCAGCCCCGACCCCCCACTGCCGTTGCGGGAGAAGGTGCGGCCCACCCGCAGCGCGGCGCGCTCCTCCTCGGTCAGGCCGGGACCGTTGTCCTCCACGTCGATGGTGCACCACGGGGCGGGCTCGCCGTCTCCGGGCCCGCGGTCGGTGCCGCGCAGTCGCACCACGATGCGCGGCTCTCCGTTGTCGTCCACCGTGCGCAGCGCCTGCGCCGCGTTGATCAGCAGATTCTCGACCGCGATCTTGACGTAGGCCTTCACGGCGTGGACCGGCAGCGGTGCCGGGTCGGGCGGCCACACGTCGATCTGCACGCCGTACTCGTGCTGGACGGCGGTTGTCACCTCCTGGACGGTCTCCACGAGGTTCCCCCGTTCGGCCGGCCGCAGGAAGCCGGCCACGGCGTCCTGGTAGTGCTCCCTGCGAAACTGGGTCGCCCGGTCCCGGAGCCGGTCCAGCACGTCACGGGACTCCGGCGGCAGCGCGGCCTCCAGCCGGGCCAGATCGTCCAGGATGCTCGCGACACGGTTGTCGTTGCGATGGCCGATCACGGTCATCGCCTGGTCGGTGAGCGCGACCCGGGCGTGCGCGTCGGCCTGTTCCACCCTGGCCAGCAAGGCGCGCAGGGAGCTGTCGGCCAGTTCCTCGGCCTCCTCGGCGAGCAGTCGTCCCACACCCGAACCGAGGGTCGTCCAGGAGGCGCCGTCGGTGGACAGCAGCCCGTACGAGACGAGCTGCGCGAGCGCGGCGTCCACGTCGAGCAGCCGCATCGTCTCCGCCGTGAACTCCGTGGGGACGTCGAAGAACGTCATGTCCGCCGCCAGGTCCGCGGCCTGGAACGCGACTCGCGGATGGAGCGCGTACGCCATGCCGAGCACAGCGCCCTCGTTCAGGCGCAGGGGTGCGGTCAGCACGGCGCGCAGGTCGTCACGCGTGCGAGGGTTGCGGATGGTGGCCAGCGCGGTGAGCGTCAGGGTCCTCGGGGACGGCAGCCGGGACAGCAGGCCGCCCAGAAGACGGGCAAGGATCACCGGGTGGGCTCCCGTCTCGTAGTGCAGGGTGTCCATGACCACCGCCTCCGCCGACACGGCGAGCAGGTCGAGGAGCCAGGCCAGTCCCTCTCGCGCGGAGACGCCGCGGCCGAGCGCGATGCCGGCTTCGGGATCGGACATCGCCGCAGTACCGAGCTGGGGCACGAGCATCCGCAGCAGGTTCACGCGGCGCGTGGCCGGGCCCTCGGGAGTGCCGGGCGCGGGCCGGGCGAGCAGGCGCAGCAGGTCCGTGGCGGTGAGGACGGCCACGCCGTCGGGGCGGCCGGCGGGTTCGCGCTGCTGACCGGTGGTGCGGAACCAGACCAGGGGCCGCTCCAGGTCGTCCGGGGGCGGGGCGCCCTCGTCGGCGATCCACAGGACGGCACCGGTCTCCCGGTGCAGGCTGGTGCGGGGCAGCCGGGCGTCGTGCAGCCCGACGAACGCCGTACGGAAACCGCCGTCGCGCTCGACCACGGGCAGCCGGACGTCCTCGCCCAGCAGCCGGCACAGGGCGCCTGCGAACGCTCCCGCGGACGACGTGTCCGGCCGGGCGGCCAGTTCCCGCAGCGCCCGTACGGTCTCGCGGCCGGTGTCGTCGACGTCGGTGAAGCGCCGCAGCCTCAGGTCCGCCCGGGCCCGGGCGTCGGTCGTGTAATGCGGGAGGATGTCGTCCAGCCGACTGCCGAGCGCGGAGTCCCACAGCGGCGGGCGGGGCACCGCGGCCGGGCCGCCGTTCTCCTGCTCGAGGTGGTTGGATTCCAGCAGGAGCCTGGCCGCGGGGAACTCGCCCGCTTTCAGGCAGTCCCGCACAGCCTGGCGGTCGACCCGGTCGTCGGGGAGTTCGGTCAGTCGCCGTTCCAGCTGTTCGCGCAGCATCCGCTCCGCCGGGACGATCCTGTTCTCCCGTTCCCGCTTCAGCAGTTCGGCCGCGCGGGACGTGCGGCGGTTCACCTCGTCGAGGACACCGGGCAGGACGGGCGACTCGAGGCCGGCCCGGCCGGCCCGCTCGGCGAGCAGCGCGAGGTCGCGTTCCGCCTCGGCGCGGGCGGCGCGACGGGCCTCGGCCAGTGCCTCCCTGATCCGGGCGGTGTCCACCGGGTCGATGTCCTTGAGCGCGTGCCCGTCGGCGGCGCACTCGGCCAGGAACTCGTCCACCAGCTCGAAGTCGCCCCGCTCCAGGAGCCTCTCGACGCCCTCGGTGGTGCTCAGGGGGTCGGCGAGCCCGGCCAGCAGATGTGCGGCGGCCTCGTCGAGCGTGCCGTGCCGCTCACCGGAGAAGGCGTCGGCGAGGTCCGGATGGCGCCAGCGTCCGGGCCACTCGGCGAGGACGGACAGCAGCGGCTCGGTCATGACGCCCTCCAGCGGGCCAGTTCCTCCAGGTCCTCCAAGAAGGCGTCCGCCAGCCGTCCCTCGGGCCCGGGCAGCGCGGCCGTCGCCTCGCACAGTGCCTCCCAGCGCATGGCCAGCCAGCCGCCGAACTCCTCCGCCGCCGCCACGTGCCGGTCGCGTGGCCGGGCATCGCCGTCCGTGGACAGCCGCAGCACCGCCGCCGTCTGGTCGAGGACGGGCTCGAGCCGCTTCAAATACCGCTTGAGGTGGTCGCCGTGCATCGGCGGGTGCCCCGGGGAGACGTCGGCGCCGACCCGTTCCACGAGCCGCGTCAGGTCCTGCAGGGCCGGTGCCGACCGCCAGGCGGCGAGCCGGGCCGGGGCCCGCGCGGCGACGATGTCGGAGAGCACCGCGAACTCTCCCGACTCCCGGTCGAACAGGGCGCGGTGGGTGCGGTTGCTGAGCGTGTTCTCGAAGGTGGAGGCACGGGCGTGGTCGAGCAGGCGTTCCAGCGCCTCCCACGCGTGTATCCGCGCCCGGTCCGTGCTGGTGCTGCGCAGGTCGCTGCGGACGAGTTCCATCGGCACCGGCACGTAGCTGTCCCGCCAGTACTGGCCGGTGCGCTCGGCGAGTGCCAGCCAGATGCCCTCGGCGCTGTCGGCGAGGAACTCGCTCAGGGCGTCGGCGGCGCCCTGGCTGCCCCGGAACAGGACCGCGCCGACCGCGGCGAGCAGGGTCGGCGGCATCTCGGCGGGAATCATGACGGACAACACGAGGCTCTCGACGGCCTCCGTCACTCGTGGGGTGCCCCGGGTCGCGGCGAGGAGGGCCAGGTTCGGCCGGGGGCGCAGGTCCGGATCGGGCAGGACGTGGCGCAGGACGGCGGCCTGGACGTAGGCGCGCTCCTGCCAGCGTTCCTGCAGGAGCCATTCGGACCAGCGGCGGCGGTGTTCGGCGTCGGCGGGCACCGCGGGTTCGTTCAGACACCGGGCGACGGCGATGCGCAGCAGGTCGGCGGGACCGTCCTCGCCGAGGCTGTCCAGAATATCCCAGGGTGCGGCGGTCTCGGCCAGAACGCGACGGACGCCGTCGGCGTCGGGTGAGCCGTCCTGGCGCCGCTGCACCAGCAGGAGCCGCGCGCCGCGGAAGGCGGGACCCGGTGGGGCGGCCGGCGGTTCGGTCTTTGGTTCCGGCCGGTCCGCGGGGACCGCGCCAAGGGCCCGGGCGACGGCGTCGGCCACCGCCTGACCGGTCAGCCGCACGCTCAGCTCGGACGACTGCCGCCGACGGCCGTAGCGGCCCTCGAACGAGAGGTAGTTGAAGCTCCCGACGACGGCCTCGTCGTCCCAGACGAGCACTTTGGCGTGGTTGTTCCCCAATCCCTTGACGCTGAGCAGGTCGGGGAAGACTTCGCTGAGAGCAGTCAGTTCGGCATGGGCCCGCTGCCAGTGGTCGCGGGCCCGGACCTTTTCCGGCGGGCCGGGGTGGACGAGCGTCACCCGTACCCCCCGTTCCAGGCATTCCCGCAGATCGGTGAGGAACGCCTGGTCGACGGCCTCGTCCGACAACCCCCCGGACGCGATGACCAGTTGGTACCGGGACCGGACGAGCGCGGTGCGCAGCAGTGTGCGGTGGGCGCTGTCGGTGACCGGCCGGACCGAGGGAAGCACGCGTCCGCCGAGGAACTCCCGGCAGTGGGCCACATGCGCTTGCCAGTCACCGGCCCAGAGGCGCACGGCAGTCTCGGCGGACGAGTCGTCGTCCGGCGGTTCGATGGCCAGGGGCGGCGGGGCCTGGCGGTCCGCGCCGCCCGGTGTCGGAACCGCCGGCTTGTCCAGGGGGCGGGTGCGGACCGTCCGGCTGTGCTCGTAGGAGGGCACGGCGGTGCGCACCCAGTCGAGGAGCTCGCGGATGACGGTCTCGCCGATGCCGTCGCGGGCGGTGAGCTCCACGCCGAGTTCCGCTCGGGAACCGTCGGAGGAAAGGGGGTTGCGGCTGGTGACGAACGCGGTGTGGTGATCGGCGACGACAAGTTTGGCGTGCGTACGGCTACTGGTGCGCGGCAGGACGACCTGGCGCAGGACCTCGCCGCCGGAGCTGCGGGCCAGGTCCTCCAGGGCGTTGCGTGTCTGATCGTCGAATGTGTCGTCGTACTCGCTGTCGGCGCCCGGCCCCCAGACGAGGACGAGGGTCACGCCGCGCTTGACGGCGGCGTTGAGGGCTTCGAGGTGACGGCCGAGGGCGCGGTACCGGATCCAGGGGCTGACGACGACCAACTGGTGCCGTGCCTCGCGAACGAGGTCGTCCAGGGTGCGGGCCTGGTCCGCGGTGTCGACGAGGCGGACCTCGATCTCCCGTTCGACGCGGGACCGCAGCAGCCCGTCCAGCTGCCGCGCGTCGTCGGCGAGTTCCTGGTGCCAGGCCCGGCGCTGGCCGGCCGGTATGTCGGGCGCCTGGGCGACCCGGCGGGCCAGCCGGTCGAGGGCCTTCGGGGCGGTGGGGGGTTCGGCGAGGGTGGTCTGCGCCTGCCGCCGCAGTTCCACGAAGACGGGATCGCGGGGTCGTTCGACGGCCAGCTGGGTGAGCCGCTGTGAGGCGCCTTCGCGCAACTCCGCAGGGATGCGGTCGTCGACGACCGTGACGGTGAGGCACTCGCCGTCGTCGTCCCAGTGGGAGGCCACCTTGACGTCGATCCACCGCCGTCCGGTGGCGGACCGCAGTCCGGGCGGTGGAATCCGGTACGAGTGGATGTGCCGGGCGCGGGGCGCGATCGCCGGCGTGCTGCTGCCGTCGGCCGGGGCCTGACGGCGCCGTTCGTCCCTGCGCAGCGACTCGCGCAGCGCCTGGAGTATGTGGGCTTCGGGTGCCTCGGAGAGACTCACCCGCAGGCCGTCGAGCGGCACGGCGAACCGTGAGTTGGGCACCTTCGACCAGCCGGAGGCGGGCAGCACCCGCAGCGTCAGCTTCTCGATCATCAGGTCGCGGGTCTCCTGCACGCTCTCGGCGCCGCGCAGCCGCTTGAGGTCGCCGTCCCGCAGGCATTGAGCGACGGAACGGGAGACCGCGACGGTGCTTTCCGCCGTGTTGGCGGTGAGATAGCCCTGCCGCCACAGGTCGTAGACGAGATCGCGGACGAGCCGGCTGCCGAGGTGCAGGTGCTCGACGAGCTGCCGCACGTCGTCCAGACCGGCGTGGATGGCGCGCAGGACGAGTTCCTCGACGGGCGACAGGGTGTCGCCGTAGTCCATCTTCACGTTGACCCTGACGACGTCGCAGGGCACGTAGATGGTCGTGACGCTGTTCAACGCACCACCTCGGGCAGGACGGTCGCGGCGTCGTAGACGTGTCCGTAGTGGTCGACGGCCTGGCAGACCTCGGGCCAGAACGGGTCGTTGTCGTCGTGGAAGCGTGCGAAGTGCCCGTAGTCGCCGACGACGACGAGCAGGCGTCTGGCACGGGAGAACAAGACGTTGATGAGGTCGCGGCGGGCGAGATGCCCGTAGCTCTCCGCGGCGCTGCCGGTGCCCCGGACCCGGTTGCGTACGAGTGATACGACGACGATGTCGGCTTCGCGGCCCTGGAAGGCGTGCACGGTCTGCACGTACTTGGCGAGGCTGACGTCACGGCGGAGTTCCTCGGCCTGGAGCCGGTAGGGCGTGAGCACGGCGAGAGGTTCGGCGCTGTAGCCGTGCCGGCCGGGGACCGGTTCGGGGTCGAGGGACCGCACGACGGCATGGACGACCGCCGCCTCCCCTTCGTTGCGCCAGTGGGGTTCCTCGGCACACCCGGTCAGCCGGGCGGTGTCCACCCACACCAGGGCCCGCCCCTTCAGCCAGTGGGGTGCCCGCAGCGGGGACGGCCGTTCGTCGTGGTGGGTGGCGAGTCCGCCGGGTTTCAGACCGTCGTCGGGGACGCTCTCGCCGGATTCGAGGGCGCGGGGATAGAAGACGCGGCTCACGACCTGGGCGATGGGCTCGCGCATCCGGAACTGGGTGGAGAGCATCGCCACGGGCCGCTCCCGCGGACCGGGCCGCTCGACGAAGAGGTTACGGAACAGGTCGAACGCCTCGACGTACTTCTGCCGCTGGTCACCGGCGACGGCGATGCCGGCGTTGGGGTCGCCGACGCAGGAGTCCAGGAAGCGCACTACTTCGTCACGGCGGTGGGCGGGCAGCTGGAAATGGTCGCCGATCAGGGTCCAGCGGGTGCCGCGCACCAGAGGGATGGCGAGTTCCGTCGGCCAGGCCTTGGCGGCTTCCTCGACGATCACCCAGTCGAAGGCCGAGGCGCCGCCGGCGGTGCCTATGTTGCGCGGGGTGGCGGTGGCGCAGGTCGCGAACACGATGTTGGCGCCGCGCTGGAGCCGGTCGCCCAGCTCCGGGAGGATGGAGTGCCCGTCCCGCTGGGCGAGGAGGTCATGCCAGTCCTGCAGGACCGGCCGCACGTCGCCGTCGATGCCGCCCTCCAGCAGGGCCTGTACCTGTTTACGCATCTGCCGGGAGCGCCGCACCACGAGTTCGTCGCGGAGCCACGGCCGGACGGTCTCGTCGGGGGTGGTGCGCTGGGAGACCATGCGCAGGGCGATGGGCACGTCGGTGAACCGGTCGGTGGGCCCGTCGTCGTCGCGGGCACCGATGTCCTTGAGTATGCGCGCGGCGAGGTTGTCCAGGGTGAAGTTCGACTGGGCGGAGACCAGGATACGGTGGGTCGGCTCCTGCTTCAGGTAGGCGGCGACCGCCCGTGAGGTGACGGTGGTCTTGCCGGTCCCGGGAGGCCCTTGAAGGGCGAAGAACGGCTGGTGGGTGAGGATGTCCCGGACCGCTTCCCGGCCGCCTTCGAGCAGGCCCTCGCCGGCGTCCTTCCACCGGTTGGGGAGGGTCCTGATCGCGGTGGGGTTGCGGAGCCGGGAGGTGAGGGGGGCGAGCGCGAAGAGTTCGAAGCGTGCGTCGACCTGGCGTCTGAGGACGACCTCCGTGCCCACGTCGTCGGCCGGACGCATCCATCCCCGGGAGGGCAGCCTGGGCTGCCCGGGCTTGCGGCGCAGTACGACCCGGTCCTGGCCTTCCCGCCGCACCACGTGGGCGAGGACGCCCTGAACACTGCCGGGTTTGCGGTCGCTGTCGCTGTCGTAGACCTCCACCTCGGAGCTGCCGCTCTCCTCGTTCTCCAGCCGGCCGAAGAAGTCCCCGAAGGAGGGCCGGAGGTCGGCGTCCCGGGCGTACTTGGCGAGCAGCGCCCGCCGGTAGATCCGGTCGCGGTCCCGCTCGCGGTCCCAGTGGACGAGGATCTCCTCGCCCCGTCCGTGTTCACCGGCGGGGTCGGTGCGGAAGGGGTACCGGCGGGCCTGGAGCTCGACGCCCTGGTACTCCAGGAGCCAGTCGATGGCCCGCTGGTAGTCGAGTTGTGCCTCGGACTTGGACCCGACCGGTCTGATGGTTTCGACGAGAGCCTGCCAGGACGGGCGGTCGCGGCGCAGAGCGTTCAGCCGGATCAGCGGCATCCGGTAGTCGATGGGCTGGACCTCGGGAACGGACCGGGACCGTACGGCGTTCTCCAGGCTCCTGAGGCGATCGTTGACGGCGTGCGCGTCGCGCTGTGCGACGTACTTGATGACCAGGACCTCGGGCATGGGCTCGCCGAGCCCGTGCCCGGTGTTGGGCGGTCGCAGGAGCTGCCCGAACCACAGGGCACGCTCCCCGACGAGGACGGTGGTGGCGAGCCGCTTGGCCTCGGTGGACCCGCCGCCCACGAAGGGGTCCGCGCCGTCCTCCGAGAAGAGCACGGTGGCCTTCTTCAAGTCCGCGCGCAGGAGTTCGGCCGTCTCACGGATGCCTTCGTCGGTGTCCGCGTCGAAGGTCAGCCACTCCCAGCGGCCCAGGGTCTCGTCGCTCTTGTCGGGCATGAACGCCAGCAGGTACGGCACGTCGCTGCCGGGGCCGCCGAGACCGACGACATTGTTGTCGTGGGCGTCGCTCAGCTCGTTGACGACCTCGGTGGATGTGGGACGGGCGTCGGGGTCGGAGTCGAGCATCCGCCGCAGCAGCGCGCCGAGATCACGGGGCACGTCGGCGGTGGCGAGACCGGTGTGGAGATGGTCCCCAAGTCGTTCGAGCTGGTCGTGGGCGGACCGGCGCTCCTCCTCGGTCTCGGGCAGCCGGTGGGGGACGAGGCCGGCGGGCAACGGGCCGACGAACCACTCCCAGGCCATGACCGCGAGGCTGTACACGTCGCCGGTGGCGTTCTCGTGGGGCGCCGTCGACCGTTCGTCTAGGGGCAGCAGGAAGCGCCATCTTTCGGGCGGCATGTAGGCCAGGGAGCCGGGCCCGCCGCTGAGGAAGAGGCGGCGCAGCGTGCCGGGCGCGGTCTGCGAGTCGAGGGTGGGCCCGCCGCCGAGGAGGCTGGAGACGAAGGCGCTCATCTCGAACCGGGCGAGTCTCAGCCGTGGGCTGCCGAGGTGGGTGTCGACGACGTCCACGCTGTCCGGCGACAGGTTGCGGTGGGCGAGTCCGAGGTCGTGGAGGACGGCGAGACCGTCGGCGAGGTGCTCGAACTGGCGCAGCGCCTCCACACGGTCCTGCCGGAAGGCGACCGTGCCGTACACGGCCAGGGTGTAGTCGGAGCCCTCGGTGGCGACGAAGGCGGCGCCGTCCCGCAAGACGCCGGCCGCCTCGACCGCCTCCCGCTCCTGGTACCCGCCGCCGAGCAGTTCGGGCAGGGCGGGGTGCGCGAGCCCGGAGAGCCGGGACAACGCCCTGACCTCCTGATCCCACATCAGACCGCCCAGATCGGACAGGCCGAGGTGCACGGACACGTCGACGATCCGCGCGGAGAGGGCGTCGCCGTCCAGGAGCTGGCAGGCGTACAGCTGGCCGGGCAGCACCTCCCGGACGTCGGGGTCACCGCCGAGGACAACGGTCTCGTAGGGGCCGTAGCGAGCTGTCCGCTCGTCGCAGCAGAAGTACCGGATCAGTCGTTTCGCGTCATCGATCGCCGCCACAGTGACGCCCCCAAGCTCCCCGACTGCGCGTGTCTGCAGTATGGCGGACGGAGTGCCCGCTTGGCCCCGTTTCGGAAGAGACCCGTGCGGGTGGACGATTCGCGTGCTAGCAGGTGGCCCAGCCCCGGTCCCGGGCACTCCCGACGGGTCCGGGGCGCGGCCGTTGTGCCGTCGCGGACGATCCGCCGGGAGCAGCTCGGACGGCGGTGGGGAGAGCGGTGCAGGCTCGAATCCGCGGTGCTACGGCCGCGGCCGCGCCCCCGCGGCGGTCAGGAGGTCGGCGGCCTCGCCGTGCGACCCGTGCGTCGCCCAGTCCAGCGCGGTCCAGCCCGTGCCGTGGTCCTCCCGGAGGTTCGGGTCGGCGCCCGCTTCCAGGAGGGCGCGGACGGCCTCGGTGTGTCCCCAGCAGGCCGCCCCGCACAGCGGTGTGCCCTCCGAGCCGGTCCCGCTCTCCGTGTCGGGCGCGGCACCGGCCGCCAGCAGCACGCGGACGATGTCGGCGGCCCCGTTCACGGACGCCTGGTACAGCGGCGTGGTGCCCGCGGAGTCGGCCGTCTCCGCCGGCGCGCCCGAGCGCAGCAGCGCGCGTACCTGGGCGAGGTCGCCGACCAGCACGGCCGTGACGAGACGCTCCGACAGCTTCTTCCTCCGTCGTCTGTTCACAGGTACGGAGCCTAGTGAGCCCGCCGCGCCACCGCCCCGCCGGGTCAGACCTGGTAGCGCTCCGCGGCGAACAGGTGCAGGTGCTCCTTCACCCACTCCGAGGTCCGGCGCAGCCCGTCCGTCAGACCGACCCGCGGCTCCCAGCCCGCCCACTCGCGGGCGCGGGAGTTGTCGGACAGGAGCCGCTGCACCTCGCTGCCGCCGGGCCGCAGCCTGGCCCGGTCCACGACGATCTCGGCGTCGCTCCCGGAGGCGACGGTGAGCGCCTGCGCCAGGTCGCCGATGGATATCTCGCGGCCCGAGCCGAGGTTGACCACCTGTCCGAGGGCACGGTCGCAGTCGGCCATGGCCAAGAAGCCCCGCGCGGTGTCGGTGACGTAGGTGAAGTCGCGGGTCGGGGTGAGCGAGCCGAGTTTGATCGTGCGGGCGCCGGAGTGGAGCTGGGCGAGGATCGCCGGGATCACGGCGCGGGCGGACTGCCGGGGGCCGTAGGTGTTGAAGGGGCGCACCACCGTCACCGGCAGTTCGAAGGCGTGCCAGTGGGACAGCGCCATCATGTCGGCGCCGATCTTGGACGCGGAGTACGGCGACTGGGGCTGCAGGGGGTGGCTCTCGGCGATGGGCGCCGTGCGGGCGGTGCCGTACACCTCGCTGGTGGAGGTGTGCACCAGGCGGCGCACCCGGTGGCGCCGGCAGGCCTCGGCGACGTTCTCGGTGCCGACGACGTTCGTCTGCACGTAGGCGCCCGGGGAGTCGTAGCTGTACGGGATGCCGATGAGCGCGGCGAGGTGGAAGACGGTGTCGCAGCCCTCCACGGCGTCCATCACCCGGCCCGCGTCGCGGACGTCTCCGGTGCACGTCTCGACCAGGGGATGGTTCAGCAGGTGGGCGAGGTGGCCCTTCTCCGCGTACGGCTTGTAGTGCGTGAACGCCCTGACCCGGGCGCCCTGGGCGACGAGCAGTTCGACGAGTGCGGAGCCGATGAAACCCTCGGCGCCGGTGACCAGGACCTGGCGGCCGGTCCAGTCGGCGGTGCGGGCAGGGATGGCGGTGCTGTTCACGGGGTGTGCTCCAGGAAGTGGGTGGGCAGGGGGTGGCCGGCGAGGTGCAGTACCTCGGCGGCGAGCAGGTCGGCGGCGCGCGCGTGCGGGCCGGGGTCGGCGGCCGACTCCATGGCGGCCAGCCGCGAGGGATCGGCCAGCAGCGGGTCGATCAGCTCGGCGAGCCGCGCCGCGCAGGTCTCGGCGTCGGGGAGCAGGAGACCGGCCCCGACGTCGGTCAGCACCCGGGCGTTGTGGGTCTGGTGGTCGCCGGGGGCGTGCGGGTAGGGCACGAGCACGGCGGGCACGCCGGTGCTGGCGAGTTCGGCGACGGTCGCCGAACCGGCGCGGCAGATCACCAGGTCGGCGGCGGCGTACACCTGGTCCATGTGGTCCAGGTAGGACACCACGCGGGCCACCGGACTGCCCGCGAGCCGGAACCGCGCCTCCTCCAGGGCGTCCGGCCCCGTCTTGATCAGCAGGTGCACGTCGGTGCGCCGCCGCCAGTGCCGGGCCAGTTCCGTCGCCGCCTCGGTGAGCCGGGCGGCGCCGAGGCTGCCGCCGTTGACGACGACCAGCCGCGCACGGTCCGGCACGCCCAGCGCCTGCCGGGCCTCGTGGCGCCGCCCCGCCCGGTCCAGACCGGCGAGGGCCGCCGCGATGGGCATGCCGACGAGGCGGGCCCGCTCCCCGCCGGCGAGGCCCGCGCGGGACCGGTCGAAGGCGACCGTGACGTGCGGCGTGAGCCGGGCGGCGAAACGGTTGGCGCGGCCGGGGACGGCGTTGGACTCGTGGATGAGGCTCGGCAGACCCGACCAACGGGCCCCGAGGATCACCGGGGCGCTCGGGTATCCGCCCATGCCGACCGCCACCTGGGCACGCTGCTCGCGCAGGATCGACCGGCACTGCCCGGCGGACCGCACCAGCGCCGAGGGCAGCAGGTAGCGCCTGGCGCCGAGGGACGGGTCGAAGGGGATCATGTCGACGGTGTGCAGCCGGTAGCCGGCCTGCGGGATCAGCCGGGTCTCCAGGCCCCGCGTGGTGCCGACGAAGGAGATCTCCGCCGCCGGTACGGCGCGGCGCAGCGCGTCGGCGAGGGCGAGCCCCGGGTAGATGTGCCCGCCGGTGCCGCCCGCCCCGATCACCACGGAGAGCCGGGACGGTGGAGCGGGAGGTCCGGCGGGCGGCACGGGGGCCGGCGGGCCGGAGGACGAGTGGGAAGGTCCGAACATGGGCGCCACGGTCACAAGCCGCCCTAAGAAGGTTTTAAGACGCTCCTTTGGCAGGCTGGGCGCGTGCTGAAACGAATCCTGGTGGTCGACGACGAGCCCGAGGTGCGGGCCGCGGTCGAGGACGGACTCACCGTCGAGGGCTACGCGGTGCGGGGCGCCGCCGACGGCCTCGCGGCCCTGTCCGAGCTGGCCGCCTGGCAGCCGGACGCCGTCGTCGTCGACGTGATGATGCCGGTGCTGGACGGGCTGGGGTTCTGCCGTCAGTTGCGGGCCGTCGGCGACCGTACGCCGGTGCTGGTGCTGACCGCGCTGGACTCGGTCAGCGAACGGGTCGACGGGCTGGACGCCGGGGCCGACGACTACCTGGTCAAGCCGTTCGCGCTGGACGAGCTGACCGCGCGGGTGCGGGCCCTGCTGCGCAGGGCGGACACCGGCGCGCCGGAGCCGGGCGACCGGCTGTCCTACGCCGACCTGGTGGTGGACCCGGCGACGCGCACCGGGCGGCGCGGGGACCGGGCCATCGATTTCAGCCGGACCGAGTTCGCGCTGCTGGAGGAACTGTTGCGCAACCCCGGGCAGGTGCTCACCCGGGAGACGCTCTTCGAGCGGGTCTGGGGACGCGACTTCGGGCCCGGCTCCAACTCGCTCGCGGTCTACGTGGGCTATCTGCGCCGCAAACTGGAGGCGGAGGGCGAACCGCGCCTGGTGCACACCGTGCACGGGGTGGGCTACCGCCTGGGCGCGGCATGAACCGGCCGGACCCGTCCACCGCCGAAGGCAGCCCCGCCACCACCGCCTCCGGCACCACCCGGCCCCGGCGCCGGTGGTGGCGCGGTGTCGTGCCGCGCCCCCGCCGCCTGCGCTCCCGGCTGGCGCTGGCGGCCTCGGCCGCCGTCGTCCTCGTCACCGTCGGCGTGTGCACGGCCTCGTTCTTCGTCCTCCGCTACAAGCTCTACCAGCAGGTCGACCAGAGCCTCGCCCAGTCGGCCACCCTCGTCGCACGGGAGGACCGGGACGGCGAGCCGGCCGTCCTGCGCGGCGAATGCCGCTACCTGGGCGCCCCGGCCTGCGCCCAGACGGTCCCGCCCCACCGCGCCGACGATCCGGCGGAGCGGTACGTCCTGCCCGTGTCCCCGGCGGTCCGCGAGGTCGCGGCCGGACGCCGGGCGCCCTACTACCGGGACATCACCGTCGACGGGCACCCCGCCCGCATGCTCACCACGACCTTCGGCCACGGCACCGCCGTCCAGGTGGCCCTGCGTTCCGACGTGGCCGAGCGTGGTGTGCGCCAGACCGCCTGGCTGCTGATCGGCGTCGGCGGGGCCGGCGTGGTCGTCGCCGGACTGCTCGGTCACGCCGTCGCCCGCACCGGCCTGCGCCCCGTCACCCGGCTCACCGCCACGGCGGAACGGGTGGCCGCCACCCGCGATCCGCGCCACCGCATCGAGCTCCCGCCGGGCGGCCGGCACCGGGGCGACGAGACCACGCGGCTGGCGACGACCTTCAACACCATGCTCGACGAGCTGGACCGCTCGGTCACCGCCCAGCGCCGCCTGATCGCCGACGCCTCGCACGAGCTGCGAACCCCGCTGACCGCCCTGCGTACCAACGCCGAACTCCTCGCGCGTGCCGACCGCCTTCCCCCGGACCGGCGCGAGCGGGCGGCCGGCGCCCTGGTCCGGCAGCTGGAGGACGTCACCAGCCTGGTCAACGACCTGATCGAGCTGGCCCGGGACGAGGAACCGCAGCCGCTCCTGGAACAGATCGACCTCGCCACCCTCACCCGGCACGCGGTGGACACCGCCCGCGAGCGCTGGCCCCACCTCACCTTCACCCTGGAGGTCGCCGACCGCGCGGCGGGCGTGCTGCGCCCCGGCATCCCGGCGCGGCTGGCCCGGCTGCTCGGCAACCTGCTGGACAACGCGGCCAAGTTCAGTCCGCCGGGCGGGACGGTCGAGGTAGCACTGACCGAGCGGGAGCTGACCGTGCGCGACCACGGGCCCGGCATCGCGGCCGAGGACCTGCCGCACATCTTCGACCGCTTCTACCGGGCGCCGTCCGCCCGCGCACTGCCGGGTTCGGGGCTCGGGCTGGCGATGGCCCGCCAGATCGCCCGCACACACGGCGCGGAACTCACCGCCGAGCGGGCACCCGGCACGGGGGCGCTGTTCCGGCTGACCCTGTGAGTCCGGGGACCGAAAAGGGGGGCGTGGCGTCCTGCGGCGCCCGGACCACCGGCGGCTCCCCGCGCGGCAGCGACAGGGCGGTGCGCAGTGCCGCGGCCTGCGCGGCGCCGATGCGGTCGGCCAGGACGCCTCGATGACCGCGAGTCCGGGACTTGTTCCTCCCGGGACGAGCAGGCCGTGCACGGCCTGCTCGGCGGTCCGGCGGGTGACGCCGAGGCGGCGGGCGCTCGGCGGTGCCCTCCGGGTCCAGGAACGCGAGCACCTGGCCCTGCGCGACACTCAGCGGCTGCTCGGCGGCCGCCAGGCCGTCGTCGAACCAGCGCTTGGCAGCGGCCAGTCGCGGCGGCATGTGCGGTGCAGAACGACGTGACCTTCCTGCCCGACCACCGGTGGCGCACGGGATCACCTTGAGAGCCCCGCACGCCCGTGCCCGCCTCGCACGTGATACAAGCGGACATGACCATTTCGCCCCACCCCGTACTTCTGGACGGCCGTCCGTGACCGCCGGCATCGACACCCCGGACCGCCGCGGCCGCACCGGACTCGACCGGGCCGGTCAGGACCTGACCGGCAACCCCCGGGTCAAGATCACGGACGTACGGCTGCTCTCCAGCCACTGGTACGTCGAACGCACCACGACCTTCCAGTTCCAGCGCGCCGACGGCACCTGGAGCACCCAGGAACGCGAGACCCACGACCGCGGCAACGGCGCCACCGTGCTGCTGTACGACACCGAACGCGGAACCGTCCTCCTCACTCGCCAGTTCCGGCTCCCCGCCTACGTCAACGGCCACCCCGACGGCATGCTGATCGAGACCGCCGGCGGGCTCCTCGACGACGAGGACGAGCACCCCGAGATCGCCGTGCGCCGCGAGGTCGTGGAGGAGACCGGGCACACCGTCGGCGAGGTCCGGCACGTCTTCGACGTCTACATGAGCCCCGGCTCGGTCACCGAGCGCGTCAGCTTCTACGCCGCCGCCTACGGCCCCGCCACCCGCACCCACGAGGGCGGCGGCCTCGACGAGGAGGGCGAGGACATCGAAACCCTCGAACTGCCCTTCCGCCGGGCCCTGGAGATGATCCGGACCGGCGAGATCGCCGACGCGAAGACGATCATGCTGCTCCAGTGGGCGGCACTGGAGGGCCCGTTCGCCGGCCTCGGCCCGGACGCCGGGGACGGTGGGTCCACCGGGGCCGGGAAAAGCGATGGCCCGCCCCGCCTCCGGTGACTACCGTCGCCCGGTGTGGACACCACGGACCCGAAGGACATCGTGCGGCGCGGCTACGACGCCCTGGCGGCACGCTACGACGAGGCGTACGGAGGTGACACCAAGTACCGGCCGTGGCTCGACGAACTCCGCCGGCTGCTCCCGGCCGCCGGCACCGTCCTCGACCTCGGCTGCGGCAGCGGCGTGCCGGTCGCCCGCACCCTGACCGACGCCGGGCACCCGGTCACCGGCGTCGACATCAGCGAGGTGCAGATCCGCAGGGCGCGCGAGCGGGTGCCCGGCGCCGAGTTCCACCGCGCCGACGTCACGGACGTCGCCTTCGAGCCCGGCTCCTTCGACGCGGTGGTCTGCTTCTACGCCCTCATCCACCTCCCGCTGGCCGAACAGCCGCCGCTGCTGCGCCGGGTCGCCCGCTGGCTGCGCCCGGGCGGCCGGTTCGTCGCCACCACCGGGCACGGCGCCTGGACCGGCACCGACGAGGACTGGCTCGGCGGTGGCGCCCCGATGTGGTGGAGCCACACCGACGCCGCCGGCTACCGGGAGTGGATCACCCGGGCCGGACTGACCGTCGAGCGCGAGGAGTACGTGCCGGAGGGTGACGGCGAGATCCGGCACGCCCTCTTCTGGGCGCGCAAGCCCGTCAGCCCCTGACCAGCAGCTGGAAGTCGAAGGCGTACCGGGAGGCCCGGTAGACGTGCGTCCCGTACTCGACCGGCCGGCCGGTGTCGTCGTACGCCGTGCGCCGCATGGTCAGCAGGGCGGCGCCCTCCTTCTCGTCGAGCCACGCGGCCTCCTCGCGGGCGGCGGTGCGGGCGCCGACGGTCTGGCGGGCGCTGTGCAGGGTGATGCCACACGCGCGCATCATCCGGTACAGGCCCGTCGACTCGAGCCTGGCACCGTCCAGGTCCAGCAGCCCGGCCGGCAGGTAGTTGCACAGCAGCGCCACGGGCTGGCCATGGGTGAGGCGCAGCCGTTCCAGGACGGAGACCTCGCCACCCTCCGCGATGCCGAGGGCCGCCGCCACGTCGGCGGGGGCGGGGACGGTCTCGTTGCGCACCACCCGCGTGGTGGGTCCCTGCCCCGCCGCCTCCAGGTCGTCGTAGAGACTGCTCAGCTCCAGCGGGCGCTTGACCTGGCTGTGCACCACCTGCGTGCCCACCCCGCGCCGCCGGACCAGCAGCCCCTTGTCGACCAGGGACTGGATGGCCTGGCGGACGGTGGGCCGGGACAGCCCGAGGCGGACGGAGAGGTCCACCTCGTTGCCCAGGAGGTCGCCCGGGGCGAGGACACCGTGCTCTATCGCCGCCTCCAGCTGCTGGGCGAGCTGGTAGTACAGCGGCACCGGACTGCTCCGGTCCAGGGCGAAGTCCAGGGTGCTGAGCGCGGTGACGGTCACGGCACGTGCCCGGTCGCCGGTTCTCGCCATGGACGTACCTCCCTTGCGTCGGTGACGGGCTCTCAGAGGTGGCGGCGGCGGTCGGCGACCGCCCGTTCGTACTGCGCGCGGGCGTCGGTTGCGGCTTCGCGGGCGGACACCTCGGCCACCGGCACGTCCCACCAGGCCTCGGCGGCGGGGGCGGTCGGCGTGGGATCGGTCTCCACGTAGACGCAGGTCGGACGGTCCGACGCGCGGGCCGTCCGCAGGGCCTCGCGCAACTCCCGCACGGTCTTGGCGCGCAGCACCTCCATGCCGAGGCTGGCCGCGTTGGCGGCGAGGTCGACGGGCAGCGGAGCCCCGGTGAAGGAGCCGTCGGGAATCCGGTGGCGGTACGCCGTGCCGAACCGCTCGGCGCCCACCGACTCGGACAGACCTCCGATGGAGGCGTAGCCGTGGTTCTGGACGAGGATCATCTTCACCGGCAGGTTTTCCTGCACGGCGGTGACGATCTCCGTCGGGTTCATCAGGTACGTGCCGTCGCCGACCAGGGCCCACACCGGCGTGCCCGGCGCGGCCTGCTGGACGCCGAGCGCGGCCGGGATCTCGTAGCCCATGCAGGAGTAGCCGTACTCCAGGTGGTACTGGCGCGGGGAGCGGGCCCGCCACAGCTTGTGGAGGTCACCGGGGAGCGACCCGGCCGCGTTGATCACCACGTCCTCGTCGCCGACGACCGCGTCCAGCGCGCCCAGCACCTGGGTCTGGGTGGGGACGGCGCTGTCGTCGTCGGCGCGGTAGGCGGTCCGTACGACCTCCTCCCAGCGGGACTTGCCCGCGCGGTACTCGGACTCGTACGCCGCGTCCACGCGGTGGCCGGACAGTGACTCCGTCAGTGCCGTGAGCCCGGCCCGGGCGTCGCAGACCAGGGTGCGGGCGGCGAGCTTGTGGGCGTCGAAGGAGGTGATGTTGAGGTTCAGGAAGCGGACGCCGGGGTGCTGGAAGAGGGTGCCGGAGGCGGTGGTGAAGTCCGAGTAGCGGGTGCCGACGCCGATCACCAGGTCGGCGGTGCGGGCGAGGTCGTCGGCCACCGTGGTGCCGGTGTGGCCGATGCCGCCGAGGTCCGCCGGGTGGTCGTGGCGCAGCGCGCCCTTGCCGGCCTGGGTGGAGGCGACCGGGATGCCGGTGGCGTCCACCAGCGCCCGCAGCTCCTCCTCTGCCTCGCTGTGGTGGACGCCGCCGCCCGCGACGACCAGCGGGCGCTCGGCGGCGCGGACCGCTCGGACCGCCTCGGCCAGTTCCACCGGGTCGGGGGCCGGACGCCGCACCCGCCAGACGCGGTCGGCGAAGAACTCCTCGGGCCAGTCGTACGCCTCCGCCTGCACGTCCTGGGGGAGCGCGAGGGTGACGGCGCCGGTCTCGGCCGGGTCGGTGAGTACGCGCATCGCCTGGAGCGCGGAGGCCACCAGGGCCTCGGGACGGGTGATCCGGTCGAAGTAGCGGGAGACGGGACGCAGGGTGTCGTTGACCGACACGTCGGCCTCGGTCGGGTGCTCCAGCTGCTGGAGCAGCGGGTCGGCGGCGTGCGAGGCGAAGTAGTCGCCGGGGAGGAGGAGGACCGGGAGGCGGTTGATCGTGGCGAGCGCGGCGCCGGTGACCAGGTTGGTGGCGCCGGGGCCGATGGACGTCGTCACCGCCTGCGCGGACAGGCGGTTCAGGTGGCGGGCGTGGCCCACGGCCGCGTGCACCATGGCCTGTTCGTTGCGGCCCTGGTGGTACGGCATGACGTCGGCGTACTCGACGAGGGCCTGGCCGATCCCGGCCACGTTGCCGTGGCCGAAGACGCCCCAGGTGCCGGCGATCAGGCGGCGCCGCACGCCGTCGCGTTCGGTGTGCTGGGCGGCCAGGAAGCGCACCAGGGCCTGGGCGGTGGTCAGTCGGCGGGTGGCGGCGGCGCTCATGCGGACCTCTCCGGTGCGGTGTAGAGGGGGAGTCGGGGGTCGACGGCCTGCTCGGGCCAGGTGTCGCGGATCCAGGCGTGGTCGGGGTGGTCGCGGATCAGCCAGGCGCGTTCGGCCTCCGGGCCGGCCATGACGTTGAGGTAGTACATGTGGTGGCCGGGGACCGCCATCGACGGTCCGTGCCAGCCGTCGGGGATCAGTACGACGTCTCCGTCGCGGACCTCGGCCAGCACGTCCGTGCCCTGCCCGTGCCCGGAGGGGGAGACGCGCTGGTAACCGAGGCCGGGGACGCCCTCGTGGGGCGCGAACTCGAAGTAGTAGATCTCCTCCAGCACCGACTCCTCGCCGGGGCGGTGCTCGTCGTGCTTGTGCGGCGGGAAGGACGACCAGTTGCCGCCGGGGGTGAGGACCTCGACCGCGATGAGCTTGTCGCACTCGAAACCCTGTTCATCGCCGCCTCCGGCGGGGGCAGCGGCACCGAAGTTGTTGACCTGACGCGAGCAGTTGCCGCTGCCCCGCAGCTCCACCGGCACCGACGACGCCGGTCCGTAGCGGGCGGGCAGGCGGCGGGTGCAGCGGGCGCCGGTGAGGGCGAAGCGGCCGCCGCCGCGGGAGGTCACGGTCGTACGGGCGTCGCGCGGTACGTACGCGAAGTCACTGACGCCGCTGAACACGCTGTCCCGGCCGGTGAGTTCGAAGGTCTCCTGGCCGAAGTCGTCGGCCGTGGCGACCGCGCAGCCGCCGCTGAGCGGGAGGACGATCCACTCGCTGTCCCCGCTGTCGAAGGTGTGGCTGCCGCCGGGCGGCAGGTCGAGCACGCGCAGGGCGGCGTGGCCCCAGCCGGCCTTCTCGGGCGTCACGTCGACGGTCAGCACACCGTCCGCCGTCTTGCCCGCCGGGAGGTGGTACGTCATCTCCTCTTCCCCTCTCGTCGTGTCTCGTCGTGTCCGCTTCGGTCACAGCAGTCCGACCGCCGTGTCCACCGCCTGCTCCACGCTGCCCTCGGCCGGGTAGAGCAGCGAGCGGCCGACGACCATGCCCTGCACGGTGGGCAGCCGGAGCGCCTTGCGCCAGCGTTCGTAGGCGGCGGCCTGGTCCGCGGGGGAACCGCCTATGTCACCGCCGAGCAGGACGGCGGGCAGCGTGGAGGTCTCCAGGACCTCGCCCATGTCGTCCGGGTCCTGGGTGACGGGCAGTTTCAGCCAGGTGTAGGCCGACGTGCCGCCCAGCCCCGAGGCGATGGCGATGGACCGGGTGACGGCCTCGGCGGACAGGTCGTTGCGGACCCGGCCCCCGACGCGGCGGGAGATGAACGGCTCGACGAAGACGGGCAGTTCACGCGCGGCCATCGCGTCCACCGCGCGGGCGGTCGCCTCCATGGTGGTCAGCGAGCCGGGGTCGTCGTAGTCGATGCGCAGCAGCAGCTTGCCCGCGTCGAAGCGGAGGCGCGCGATGTCCTGCGCGCGGTGGCCGGTGAAGCGGTCGTCCATCTCGAAGGCGGCGCCCGCCAGACCGCCGCGGTTCATGGAGCCCATGACGACCTTGCCGTCCAGCACCCCCAGCAGCAGCAGGTCCTCCAGCACGTCGGCGGTGGCGAGCACCCCGTCGACGCCGGGCCGGGACAGTGCCGTGCACAGGCGTTCCAGCAGGTCGGCCCGGTTGGCCATGGCGAGCCCGCGGTCGCCGACGCCGAGCGCGCCGCGCGCCGGGTGGTCGGCGGCCACGATCATCAGGCGGCCGGAGGCGCCGATCAGCGGTCGGCGTACCCGGCGGGCCGCCGCCTCGGCGATCGCCTCCGGGTGGCGGGCTCTGACCGCGGTGAGGTCGGGGATGCTGAGGGACAAGGCGTTGCTCCGTTCAGGGAGTGGCTCGCGCGAGGAGGTCGTCGACCTCCGCCCCGGTGGGCATCGCGGAGGAACAGGCGAGACGGGAGGCGACGAGGGCGCCGGCCGCGTTGGCGTACCGCATGGTCCGCTCCAGGTCCCAGCCGGAGAGCAGACCGTGGCAGAGCGAGCCGCCGAACGCGTCGCCCGCGCCGAGGCCGTTGACCACCTCGACCGGCACCGGTGGCACCTCGGCGCTGCGGCCGTCGCGGTGCACGGCGAGGACGCCCTTCGGGCCCTGCTTGACCACGGCCAGCTCGACGCCGGCCGCCAGCAGCGCCTCGGCACAGGCGCGCGGTTCGCGTACGCCCGTGGCGATCTCGCACTCGTCGACGTTGCCGACCGCGACGGTCGCGTGCCGCAGCGCCTCGGAGTAGTACGGGCGGGCCTGGCCGGGGTCGGTCCAGAACATCGGGCGCCAGTCCAGGTCGAAGACCGTGGTGCCGGACTTCGCTCGGTGGGCGAGGGCGGTGAGGGTGGCCGTGCGGCTCGGCTCCTCGCTCAGCCCGGTCCCGGTGATCCAGAAGACGGAGGCGGCGCGGATGGCGTCGAGGTCCAGCTCCCGCGGGTGGATCTCCAGGTCGGGGGCTTTCGGACGGCGGTAGAAGTACAGCGGGAAGTCGTCCGGGGGGAAGATCTCGCAGAAGGTGACCGGGGTCGGGTACGCGGCGACCGGGGTGACCCAGCGGTCGTCGACGCCGAACTCCTTGAGCGCCCGGTGGAGAAAGCCGCCGAACGGGTCCTCGCCCGTGCGGGTGATGAGGGCCGTGGCACGGCCGAGCCGGGCGGCGGCGACCGCCACGTTGGCGGCCGAACCGCCGAGGAATTTGCCGAAGGTCTCAACCTCCGCCAGGGGTACGCCCGTCTGCAAGGGATAGAGATCGACCCCGATGCGGCCCATCGTGATCAGATCGAAACGCGGGACTGACTCGGCCATGTGCGACGCTCCTCGGGCTGGGCGGGGGCCTGCCGCCTCCCAGGTGTATGACTCCCGGACGACCATGTCAATAGTTTGTACTTACATTCGGACCTGTGAGTGAAATGATGTCTTGACAAAGTATTGACAGCGGGCGTTTCAAGGACTTGTATCCGGACCCAGCGCAGCAACAGCCGTTCTTCTCCGGTCTGGCACACGGCTTCCCCGTCGCACAGTCGCACAGTGAGGTGCAGGAAAGATGGACCGCTCTTCGCACGCCCGCTCCCGCGGATTCGCCCCCGCCGTGGCCCTCGCCGCCGCAGCGGCCCTGACCCTCGCCGGCTGCTCCAGCGGCTCCGGAGGGAAGAAGGCCGACGAGGAAGGGGACTCGGGCGCCTCCGCGGGCAAGGCGAACACCCCTCGCATGACCGTCGCCCTGGTCACCCACCAGGCGCCCGGCGACACGTTCTGGGACATTGTCCGCAAGGGTGCCGAGGCCGCCGCCGCCAAGGACAACATCAAGCTCGTCTACTCCGCCGACCCGAACGCGGGCAACCAGGCCAACCTGGTGCAGAACGCGATCGACCAGAAGGTCGACGGCATCGCCGTCACCCTCGCCAAGCCGGATGCCCTGCGGGGCGTCCTCGGCAAGGCGGAGAAGGCCGGGATACCCGTCGTCGGGCTCAACTCCGGCCTGGCGGACTGGAAGGAGCTCGGCCTGCTGGAGTTCTTCGGCCAGGACGAGAGCGTGGCGGGCGAGGCGTTCGGCAAGAAGCTGAACGAGGTGGGTTCCGAGAAGGCCCTCTGCGTGATCCACGAACAGGGCAACGTGGGTCTGACCCAGCGCTGCGACGGCCTGAAGAAGACCTTCGAGGGCTCGGTGGAGAACCTCTACGTCAACGGCGCCGACAAGCCCTCGGTGAAGGCGACGGTCACCGCCAAACTGCAGGAGGACAGCGACATCGACCACGTCGTCACCCTCGGTGCCCCGTTCGCCATGACCGCCGTGCAGTCGGTGGACGAGACGGGCAGCAAGGCCAAGGTCGCCACCTTCGACCTCAACAAGGAGCTGACCGGCGCCATCGACAAGGGCGACATCGAGTTCGCCGTCGACCAGCAGCCCTACCTCCAGGGCTACCTCGCCGTCGACGGCCTGTGGCTCTACAAGAACAACGGCAACTACAGCGGCGGCGGTGAGCAGCCGGTGCTGACCGGCCCCGCCTTCGTCGACAAGTCCAACGTCAAGGCCGTCGCCGGGTTCGCCGCGAAGGGCACCCGGTGATGAGCATGACCCAACAGGCTGAGCCGGCGGTGGACACACCGCCGGCCCCCGGCCCGAAGGAGACCGACGGGCGGACCAGGCAGCGTTCCATGACGCTGCGTCTGCTCGCCCGGCCCGAGGTCGGCGTCTTCCTCGGTGCCGTCGCCGTGTTCATCTTCTTCCTGATCGCCGCGCCCACGGTCCGCGAGGGCGGCTCCATGGCGACGGTGCTGTACCAGTCGTCCACCATCGGCATCATGGCGCTGCCGGTGGCGCTGCTGATGATCGGCGGCGAGTTCGACCTGTCGGCCGGTGTCGCCGTCGTCACCTCCGCGCTCACCGCGAGCATGCTCAGCTACCAGCTGACCATGAACGTCTGGGTGGGCGTGATCGTCGCCCTCGTGGTCTCCCTCGCGGTCGGCGCCTTCAACGGCTGGGTGCTGGTGAAGACCGGCCTGCCGAGCTTCCTGGTGACGCTCGGCACCTTCCTGATCCTCCAGGGCGTGAACCTCGCGGTCACCAAGCTGGTCACCGGCAACGTCGCCACCGACGACATCAGCGACATGGACGGTTTCGACCAGGCCAAGGCCCTCTTCGCCTCTTCCTTCGACCTCGGCGGCGTCCAGGTGAAGATCACGGTCGTGTGGTGGCTGGCCTTCGCGGCGCTGGCGACCTGGGTGCTGCTGCGCACCAAGTACGGCAACTGGATCTTCGCGGTCGGCGGCAGCAAGGAGTCCGCCCGCGCGGTGGGCGTCCCCGTCACCTTCACCAAGATCACCCTGTTCATGCTGGTCGGCTTCGGCGCCTGGTTCGTCGGCATGCACCAGCTCTTCTCCTTCAACACCGTGCAGTCCGGCGAAGGCGTCGGCCAGGAGCTGATCTACATCGCCGCGGCCGTCATCGGCGGCTGCCTGCTCACCGGCGGCTACGGCTCCGCCATCGGCCCCGTCTTCGGCGCCTTCATGTTCGGCATGGTGAACCAGGGCATCGTCTACGCCGGCTGGAACCCCGACTGGTTCAAGGCCTTCCTCGGCGTGATGCTGCTCGGAGCCGTCCTCATCAACCTGTACGTCCGCCGCGCGGCGACCCGGAGGTGACCGCGATGACCAGCAAGACCCCCGGCACCCACGGCGCCGTCCTCGCCGACCCGGCCCCCGGGCGGGACCGGCCGATCGTCGAACTGCGCGGCGCCGGCAAGGCCTACGGCAACATCCGCGCCCTGCACGGCGTCGACCTCGCCGTCCACCCCGGACGGGTGACCTGCGTCCTCGGCGACAACGGCGCCGGCAAGTCCACCCTCATCAAGATCATTTCCGGGCTGCACCAGCACACGGAGGGCGAGTTCCTCGTCGACGGCGAACCGGTGCGCTTCAGCACGCCGCGCGACGCCCTCGCCCGGGGCATCGCCACCGTCTACCAGGACCTCGCGACCATCCCGCTGATGCCGGTGTGGCGGAACTTCTTCCTCGGCTCCGAGATGACCAAGGGCCCCTGGCCCGTCCGCCGTCTCGACATCGCCCGCATGAAGCGGACCGCCGACGAGGAACTGCGCCACATGGGCATCGTCCTGGACGATCTGGAACAGCCCATCGGCACCCTCTCCGGCGGCCAGCGCCAGTGCGTCGCCATCGCCCGCGCCGTCTACTTCGGCGCCCGTGTCCTCATCCTCGACGAGCCCACCGCCGCCCTCGGCGTCAAGCAGTCCGGCGTCGTCCTCAAGTACATCGCCGCCGCCCGCGAACGCGGACTCGGCGTCATCTTCATCACCCACAATCCCCACCACGCCTACCTGGTCGGCGACCACTTCAGCGTGCTGCGCCTGGGCACCCTCGAACTGAGCGCCGCCCGCGCCGGCATCACCCTCGAAGAACTCACCAACCACATGGCGGGCGGCGCCGAACTGGCCGCCCTCAAGCACGAACTGGCACAGGCCGGCGGCGTGGACGTGGCGGCGCTCCCCGAGGAGCCGGAGGCTCCCGCGGCCGGCGGCCCGGCCCCGGCCGACGACACGACCGCGTCCGACGACACCACCGTGTCCGGCGCCGCCGCACCCGCCGAAGGGAAGGCCTGACATGCCCACTGCCCTGGACCGCATCCGCGTCGGCTCCGCCCCCGACTCCTGGGGCGTCTGGTTCCCCGACGACCCGCGGCAGGTCCCCTGGGAACGCTTCCTGGACGAGGTCACCGAAGCCGGCTACGAGTGGATCGAGCTCGGCCCCTACGGCTACCTCCCCACCGACCCCGCCCGCCTCACCGACGAGGTGACCCGGCGCGGCCTCAAGGTCTCCGCCGGCACCATCTTCTGCGGTCTGCACCGCGGCCCCTCCGAATGGGACGGCACCTGGGAACAGGTCAGCCGCGTCGCCGCCCTCACGCGGGCCATGGACGCGAAGCACCTAGTCGTCATCCCGTCCTTCTGGCGCGACGACAAGACCGCCGAGATCCTGGAGCCGCCGGAGCTGACCGGCGAGCAGTGGTCCCACCTCACCAAGGGCATGGAGCGACTCGGCCACGAGGTGCGGGAGCGCTACGGCCTGGACGTCGTCGTCCACCCGCACGCCGACACCCACATCGACACCGAGGAGCACGTCGAGCGCTTCCTCGACGCCACCGACTCCGACCTGGTGAGCCTCTGCCTGGACACCGGCCACTACGCCTACTGCGGCGGCGACAGCGTGAAGCTGATCGAGACCTACGGCGAGCGCATCGGCTACCTCCACCTCAAGCAGGTCGACCCGGAGATCCTCGCCGACGTGCGGGCGAACGGCGTCCCGTTCGGGCCGGCCGTGCAGCGCGGGGTGATGTGCGAGCCGCCCGCCGGAGTGCCCGAACTGGGGCCCGTGCTCACCGCCGCCCAGGAGCTCGGTGTCGACCTGTTCGCCATCGTCGAGCAGGACATGTACCCGTGCGAGCCGGACCAGCCCCTGCCCATCGCGGCACGCACCCGGAAGTTCCTGCGCTCCTGCGGCGCCTGACGGTCGCGCCGGCGGGGCACGGGTCCCGCCGGCGCGCCTCTCGGCGGGCCGTTGTCAGCGGTGCGCGCTAGCGTGCGGAGCACTGGCCCTTCGTCCCGTTCCGGGAGGCAGTCATGACCTCGCGTCTCAATCCCTACCTGAGCTTCGACGGCGACGCCCGACAGGCGATGGAGTTCTACGAGCAGGTGTTCGGCGGCACGCTGTCCCTGAACACCTTCGGCGAGTCCGGCATGCCCGACAGCGCCTACACCGACAAGATCATGCACGCCATGCTGGAGACACCGGGCGGCTTCACCCTGATGGCCTCGGACACCCCGCCCGGAATGGACCACACCCCGGGCACCAACTTCTCGGTGAGCCTCAGCGGTGACGACGAGGCCGAGCTGCGCGGCTACTGGGAGAAGCTGTCCGCCGGCGGCTCCGTCGCCGTGCCGCTGGAGAAGCAGATGTGGGGCGACGTCTTCGGCATGTGCACGGACCGGTTCGGCGTCCCCTGGATGGTGGACATCACCGAGCCGGCGGGCTGATCGCGCTCCGCCGGCCCGTCCTGACCGGCCTCAGGCCCGCCTGACCTCCGCCACCGTCACGGGGCGGTGCTCCCGCAGCGACAGCGTGCACGCCTCGGCGATCCAGCCCGCCTCCAGCGCGTCCTCGATCGTGCAGGGGGAGGGGCGGGCACCCGCGACGACCTCGGTGAACGCGGTCAGCTCGGCGCGGTAGGCGGCGGCGAAGCGGTCCATGAAGAAGTCGTGCGGCACACCGGCCGGGAAGGCCGTGCCGGGCTCGACCGAGCGCAGCGGCAGCTTGTCCTCCAGGCCGACCGCGATGGAGTCGGCGAAGCCGTGGATCTCCATGCGGACGTCGTAACCGCGCGCGTTGTGACGGCTGTTGGAGACCACGGCGATCGTGCCGTCGTCCAGCGTGAGGACCGCGCCGGTGGTGTCCGCGTCGCCCGCCTCCCGGATGAAGTCGGCACCCCGGTTGCCGCCGACGGCGTACACCTCGCTCACCTCGCGGCCCGTCACCCAGCGGATGACGTCGAAGTCGTGCACCGCGCAGTCGCGGAAGATGCCGCCGGAGGCGGCGATGTACGCGGCCGGCGGCGGCGCCGGGTCCAGCGTGGTCGACCGCACGGTGTGCAGCGCGCCCAGTTCACCTCCCTGTACGGCCGCCCGCGCCGCGACGAAGCCGGCGTCGAAGCGGCGGTTGAAGCCGATCTGCACCGGCACGTCACGGCCCGCGACCGCCTTGAGCACCTCCACGCCCTCCGCCATGGTGCGGGCGACGGGCTTCTCGCAGAAGACGGGCACGCCGGCCTCGACGGCGGCCAGGATCAGGTCCGGGTGGGCGTCGGTCGCCGCCGCGACCACCACACCGTCCACCCCGGCGGCCAGCACCGCCTCGGGGGAGTCCGCGATCTCGGCGCCGAACCGCTCGGCGGCCGCCTTCGCGGCGTCCGCGAACGGGTCGGCGACGACCAGCGAGCCGACGGCGTCCAGGGAGGAGAGGGTCTCGGCGTGGAAGGCGCCGATGCGGCCGAGGCCGAGGATTGCGATGCGCATGCTTCTCGTTGCTCCTTGTGCGTGTTCTGCCGTGCCGGGTCCGCGGTGCGTGATCGCCGTGCCGGGCGGCCCGCGGGGAGTGGATGTCGTGCCGGGCCGCGTACTCAGTCCAGTCCGCCCAGGACGTTCTGGTCCCAGTCGATCACCGAGCCCGTGACCACGCCGGACCGGTCCGACAGCAGCAGGACCACGAAGTCGGCGATCTCGTCCGGCTGCCCGAGCCTGCCCATCGGCAACCGCGCACCGGCCCGCTCGCGCCAGTCGTCCCCGGCGCCGTGGAAGGCCCGCTGGGTGGCGTCCTCGCCCTCGGTCGCCGTCCAGCCGATGTTCAGGCCGTTGATCCGCACCCGGTCGAAGCGGTGCGCGTGCGCGGCGTTCCTGGTGAGACCCGCCAGACCGGCCTTCGCGGCGACGTACGGCGCCAGGAACGGCTGCCCGCCGTGCGCCGACGACGTGATGATGTTGACGACGGTGCCGGGCGCGCCCCGGCCCACCATGTCAGCGACCGCCGCCTGCATCGCGAAGAACGGCGCCCTGAGGTTGATCGCGATGTGCTGGTCGAACAGCTCGGGCGTGGTGTCCAGCAGCGTCCCCCGGGACGTCAGCCCCGCCGAGTTGACCAGGCAGTCGACCCGGCCGTACGCCTCCACCACCCGGCCCACGGAGGCCTTCGCCTCTCCCGCGTCCGCCAGGTCGGCCCGCACGAACACCGCCTCGCCGCCCGCCGCCGTCAGCTCGGCCACCAGGGCCTCGCCGGGCTCCGGGCGCCGCCCCGTGACGGCAACGGCCGCCCCCTCCCGGACGGCGGCCCGCGCGATCGCGGCACCGACGCCCTGGCTGCCGCCGTTGACCAGGACGGCCTTCCCGTCGAGCAGGCTCACCGCGGCCCCCCGCTCTCCCGGCGTCCGGCACCGGCCCGCAGCTCGGCACGGAGCACGTCCGGCGCCCACTCCTCACGCAACGCCCGCCGCACGACGTCCGCCTGGGCGGGCGGGGCCAGGCCGTCCACCGGCGGATCGCTGTCCAGATCGGTGGGGAACGGGTAGCCCTCGGCGCTCGCGGCGACCACGTTCTCCAGCCACTGCTCGCCCGCCCCCTCGGCCCTGCGCTTCAGCAGCACCGGGAAGACGGCGTTCGCGACCGCCTCCCGGTCCACGGTCTCCATCGCCCGGCCGAAGGCCGAGGAGATCTGCAGCAGGTTGGCCATGCGGCGGATGCCGGACGAGCGGTTGGTGCCCGCCGCGTGGAACAGGGCCGGGCTGAAGAAGACCGCGTCGCCCTTGGCGAGGGGCAGCTGCACGTGGCGCGACTCGAAGTAGGCCCGGAACTCGGGAAGCCGCCAGGCCAGATAGCCCGGCTCGTACTTCTGGGAGTGCGGCAGGTACATCGTCGGTCCCGACTCCACGGGCATGTCGCAGTGGGCGACCGCGCCCTGGAGCGTCAGCACGGGGGAGAGGCGGTGCACGTGCGCCGGGTAGGCCGCCGCGGCCTCGGCCGACAGGAAGCCGAGGTGGTAGTCGCGGTGCACCGTCTGGGCGGCACCGCCCGGGTTGACCACGTTGATCTGCGAGGTGACCTGGTAGCCGGGGCCCAGCCAGGACCGGGCGACCAGGGCCAGGACGTCGTTGGCGTAGTAGTCGGCGAAGGCCTCGGGGTCGTGCAGGGCGGCCTTCTCCAGCGCGTTCCACACCCGGTCGTTGGCTCCCGGCGCGGCGAAGTGGTCGCCGGCGGTGGCGCCCGAGGCGCGCTGCCCGTCGATCAGCGCGTCGAACACCGCGGTGGCCCGGTCGACGACCTCCGGGTCCGGGAAGGCGCCCTTGAGGACGACGATGCCGGGACCTTCGGCGAGGGCGTGGACCAGCTCTGCCGCCGTCTCCTCGTCGTCGCGCAGCTCCCCGGCGTCGTACACGGGGACGTTCCGCTCCACGGCGGCGGCCCGCGGGTACGCGGACGGGTCGGTCGGCTGCTCGACGAGCGCGCGGAAGGCGCCGAGGTCGCAGTCGCGTTCGGACAGGTGGGCGCGGTGTGCGGGGACGGGCGCTGCGGACATCGTCGTCCTTTCGCTGACAGGGGCGACGCGGTGCTGCCATTCTTGTCCTGACAAACGCGTCGAACAACCAGCGGGCGGCCATCAAAAACCCCTCAGAGCGCGCCGCGGGAGGAAGCCGAGGAGCCGGTCATGGGACACCCCTTCCCGATCCGGGAGATCGCCCGGCAGGCGGGCCTGAGCGAGGCGACCGTCGACCGGGTGCTCAACGGCCGCGGCGGCGTGCGCGAGAGCACCGCGTACGAGGTGCGCCGGGCCATCGCCGACCTGGACCGCCAGCGCACCCAGGTCCGGCTGGTCGGCCGCACGTTCATGTGCGACATCGTGATGCAGGCCCCGGAGCGCTTCTCCACCGCCGTGCGGGCCGCACTGGAGGCCGAACTGCCCGCCCTGCAACCGGCGGTGGTGCGCTGCCGGTTCCACTTCCGCGAGACGGACCCGGCCGGGGAGCTGACCGAGACCCTGGACCGGATCGCCCGGCGCGGCTCCCAGGGGGTGATCCTCAAGGCCCCGGACGTCCCCGAGGTGAACGCCGCCGTGAGCCGGCTGGCCGCCGCGGGCATCCCCGTCGTCACCCTGGCGACGGACCTGCCCGCCGGCCCCCGGGTGGCCTACGTCGGCATCGACGACCGGGCGGCCGGCGCGACCGCCGCCTACCTCATGGGCCAGTGGCTCGGCGACCGCCCCGGCAACGTCCTCACCAGCCTCAGCAGCGGCTTCTTCCGCAACGAGGAGGAGCGCGAGATGGGTTTCCGGGGCGTCATGCGGGCCCGGCACCCCGGACGGGCCCTCGTCGAGATCGCCGAGGGGCAGGGCCTGGACGCCACCCAGTACGACCTGGTGCGTGCCGCGCTGGAACGCGATCAGGACATCCGGGCGGTCTACTCGATCGGCGGCGGCAACATCGCCACCCTGCGCGCCTTCGAGGACCTCGGCCGCACCTGCGAGGTGTTCGTCGCCCACGACCTCGACCAGGACAACACCCGCCTGCTGCGAGAGCGGCGCCTGTCCGTCGTCCTCCACCACGACCTGCGCCAGGACCTGCGCGAGGCGTGCCGCCACGTGATGCGGGCCCACGGCGCCCTCCCGCCCGCCGGTCCGGCGCGGCCGTCGGCGATCCAGGTCGTCACCCCGCACAACATGCCTCCCGACACCGCGACCGTGTGACACGCGGCGCCGCCCCGGGCGTGTGGCGCGGCCGTCCGCGTCGTCGCTCATACCGTCGGTCGCATGTGGAAATCGACTCCGGCCGGGGGTCCCGAGCGGGTGGTGGCGCTGGCCGACGGCGTCTTCGCGATCGCCATCACCCTGCTCGTCCTCGACTTCTCGGTGCCCCGCGACCTGGACTCCGCGGCCTACCACGCCGCACTGCGCGACCTCGCCCCCAACCTGGGTGCGTACGTGCTCAGTCTGCTGGTGCTCGGACTGTTCTGGCGCGACCACCGCCGGATCTTCGGCTTCGTCGAACGGGTCGACGGCCAGGTGATCACTCTGTCCCTGGTGGGCCTGGGCGTCGCGGCACTCGTCCCCTTCCCCACCAAGCTCATCTCCGAGTACGGGGACGAGCCGGTCTCCGTCGCCGTCTACGCGGCGGCGATCGCCGCCCTGGGCGCCTCCCACCTCGCCCTGCTCGCCGTGCTCGCCACCCGGCCCCGGCTGCGCGGCGACGCGGCACCCGAGGAGGGGTTCTGGCTCTTCGGCCTGGACATCGCGGCGACGACGGTGGTATTCGCGCTGAGCATCCCGCTCGCCCTGGCGGTCGGTCCCGCGGCCATGTGGAGCTGGCTCGTGCTGGTCCCGGTGCAGGGCCTGCTGGGCCGGTGGGCGATGCGCGCCCGCCGCGACGCCCTCACCCGGGAATCCGGGGACTGACCCAGGTGCCGCGCTCGGCCGACCGGGCCATCGCGTCCAGTACGGCCGCGCTGTGCACGGCGTCCGGCAGGGTGGCGCCGTACGGGGTGGCCTCCGCGATCGAGCGCAGGAAGCGGTGGGCCTCCACCACCTTGAGGTCGTCGTAGCCCATGGCGTTCGCGGCCCCCGGCTGGAAGGCCGCGAACTCGCCGTGCGCCGGGCCGACGTAGACCGTGCTGACCGGCTGGTCCTGGTACTCCGTGCCGCGGCTGACGCCCAGTTCGTTCATCCGGCGGAAGTCCCAGAACACCGCGCCCGTGGTGCCGTGCACCTCGAAGCCGTAGTTGTTCTGCTCGCCGACCGAGACCCGGCAGGCCTCCAGCACCCCGCGGGCGCCGGAGGCGAAGCGCAGCAGGCAGCTGACGTAGTCCTCGTTCTCGACCGGCCCCAGCTCGCCGCCGGCCGCCCGAGCGTGACCGGCGGTGGCGGCGGCGGGCCGGGCCCGCTGAGGCAGGAAAACGGCCGTGTCGGCGGTCAGCGACGCGATGTCACCGAGCAGGAACCGGGCCAGGTCCGCGCCGTGCGAGGCCAGGTCGCCGAGCACCCCACTCCCGCCGCGCTCCCGCTCGTAACGCCAGGTCAGCGCACCTTCGGGATGGGCGGCGTAGTCGCTGAACAGCCGGATGCGGGCATGGGTGACGGTGCCGATCTGCCCTGTCGCGATCAGCTCGCGGGCGGCCTCCACGGCGGGCGCGTTGCGGTAGTTGAAGCCGACCGTGCCCTGCACACCCGCCTTGGCGACCGCCTCGGCGACGGCCTGTGCGTCGTCGACGGACAGGCCGACCGGCTTCTCGATCCAGATGTGCTTGCCGGCCTCGGCCATCGCCACGGCGATCTCCCGATGGAGGAAGTTCGGCGCGGTGATGCTGACCGCGTGGACCCGCGGGTCCGCGGCCACCTCGTGCCAGTCGCGGGCGGTCGAGGCGAAGCCGAACTGCGCGGCGGCCTCCTCGGCCCGCCCCGGCACCTCCTCGGCGACCGTCACCAGCTCGGGACGGAGGGCGAGCCGCGGATAGTGGTGGCGGACCCGGGCGTACGCCTGGGTGTGCACCCGGCCCATCCAGCCGAAACCGACGACGGCGACACCGAGTGCGTCCACCATGAGAGCCCCTCTTCGGACCGGTCCCTGCGCTGTCCCGCCCACCCTGTGCGGAGCTTCGGCATCATGTCAACCTTTTGACAGGACAAAGCCCGGCCGGATGTCCCGCCGGCCCAGGTTGATCGAGTACGCCTTGCGCAGCGTCTCGTGCACCGTCCACGTCGTGCGGTCGCCCTCGCGCAGCACGGCCAGGTCGCCAGCTCCGACCGTCAGTGTCGGACCGCCCGCCACCTCGATGGTGGCCGAGCCGCTGAGCACCACGAACATCTCGTCCGCCTCGGTGTCGGTGACGACGCCCGGGGTGATCTGCCAGACCCCTCGCACCTGGCGGCCGTCCGCCGACTCCCAGACCACCTTGCCGGTCACTTCGGGGGTGCCGGAGACGATCTGCTCGGGGGCGAGGGGCTCGGGTTCGAGCTCGGTGTCGGGGACGTGGACGACGAAGCTGTTGGTCATGCGGTGACGCTAGCCGGGGCCGAGGGGACCACGGGGGCGACAGTGTGTGGCGTATCCGGTGGGGCGTACGGACACATCGTCGGGCCCGCCGGCGCGTACCGGCGGCCTCGGGGGGTACCGGGCAGGTGCCCGGCCGCTAGTGTGGCGATCATGGTGCAGTGGGAACTCCGGCCGGCGTCGGCGTCGGACGTGGAAGCCGTCGCCGAGTTGCGGGCCGTGGTGCTGCGGCCGGATCTGGAGCGACTCGGCCGGTACGACGGGCGCCGGGTGCGGCAGCGGCTGAGGGACGGCTTCGACCGGACGCACACCTGGGTGATCCAGGTGGAGAACGCCTTCGCCGGCTGTGTGGCGCTGCGACCGGCTCGGGACGCCCGGTGGCTGGAGCACTTCTACCTCGCCCCGCGCCTCCAGGGCGCCGGGATCGGCTCGGCCGTACTGCGCGAGCTGCTGACGGGATGCGACCGCGGCGGTGACCTCGTCCGCCTCAACGTGCTGCGGGGCAGCGCGGCCCGGAGGCTGTACGAGCGGCACGGGTTCACCGTCGAGACCGAGGACTCGGTGGACGTGTTCATGGTCCGTGAGCCGGTCGGACCCGGACCGGCCGACCCGTCACCGCCCCCGGCGTGAGAGCCACGCCGCCGTCACCGCGCCGGAGACGTTGTGCCAGACGGAGAACACCGCCGCCGGCAGGGCCGCGAGCGGGCTGAAGTGGGCCGTGGCCAGGGAGGCCGCGAGGCCGGAGTTCTGCATGCCGACCTCGAAGGCCATCGCGCGGCTCGCCGGTTCGCCGAGCCGGCCGAGGCGCCCCGCGCCGTAACCGAGCGCCAGCCCGAGGCCGTTGTGCAGGACCACGGCGAGGAACACCATCGCCGCGGCCGACTTGATGGCGTCGGCGCTGCCCGCCACCACCACCGCCACGATCACCGAGATCGTCACCGCCGACAGCCAGGGCAGCGCCGGCAGCGCCCGCTCCACGTACCGTCCCGCCAGCAGCCGCACCGCCAGCCCCGCGAGGACCGGCAGCAGCACCGTCTTGAGGATGTCGGCGACCATGGACCCGGCGTCCACCGGCAGGTACTCGCCGGCCAGCAGCAGCGTCAGCGGCGGGGTCACCAGAGGGGCGACGAGGGTGGAGACCGTCGCCACGGAGACCGACAGGGCGACGTCGCCCCGCGCCAGGTACGTCACCACGTTGGAGGCGGTGCCGCTGGGCGCGCAGCCGACGAGGACGACACCGGCCGCGAGCTGCGGGGGGAGGTCGAGCAGGTGGGCGACGGCCCAGCCGAGTCCCGGCATGATGACGTAGTGCGCGACCAGCCCGAGGGCCACCGCCCAGGGGCGCTTCACGACCCCGCGGAAGTCCTCGGGCGTCATGGTGATGCCCATGCAGAACATCACGACACCCAGCAGGTACGGCACCGCCTCGCTCCACCCGGTGAAACTCCCGGGGAGCAGCAGGCCGAGGGCGCCGGCCAGGAGGACGAGGACGGGGAAGACGGTCACGGCACGGCGCGCGGAGCGGTCGCCGGTGACGTCATGGCTGAGCTGTTCGGGTCGTTCGGTACGCACCGTGCGAGGTAACGCCCGCCGGGAGGCCGGTCGCAACGCCGTCTCGCGATGTGATCATCAAGGTGGTCGTGGCCGGCCGCACCATCGGCGTGCCCGTCCCGCGGATGAGGTAGGCTTGACCAGCGCGATCACACGCAAGCGTGGACGCGCGACGGGACGTGGCGCAGCTTGGTAGCGCACTTGACTGGGGGTCAAGGGGTCGCAGGTTCAAATCCTGTCGTCCCGACGTGAAGCAACAGGCCAGAGGCCGTACCGGGACATTCCGGTACGGCCTCTGGGTCGTGCGCCGACGCCGCTGAACGTCATGGCCTCCACCTGGAGCGGGAGGGGTCCCGGGGCGGGCGCGGACACTGGTCGGTACCCCGGACGCCCGCCGAGCGGCTGCCGTACGCCGGGCTCACGAACCGAGGAGACCAGCGATGACTCTCTCCACCAGCCTCGCTCGTGGTGTGGCGCCCACCACGCCCGGAACCCTGCACGCCCGTACGGTCGCCGGCCAGCTCAGTGCGCCGCCCCGGCAGGGGCTGACCGTCCGCTTCGGACGAGGTGAGAAGCCGGACGTGGACCTCGGCGTCGGGGTGGACGACCTGCGGGTGAGCCGGCGGCACGGCGAGCTGACCTACCGCCGCGGACAGTGGTGGCTGCGCAACACCGGGCAGCAGCTCGTCCGGCTGCCGCGCGGCCGGATGATGCACCTCACCACCGAGCCGCTCCCGCTCGCGCCCGGGTACACCCCGCTGTTCGTCAAGGGCTCGGGCTACCGCGAGCATCTGGTCGAGCTGTACGTGGCGGGCCACGACGACCAGGGGCCGGTGTCCCGGCGGCGCGCCGACACCGTGCGGCCGGAGACGTGGTCGCTGGACGACGACGAGCGGCTTCTGCTGGTGGTCCTCGGCCAGCGGTACCTGCTGTACGAGGAGGACCCGCGTCCGCTGTCGTACCGCCAGGCCGCCGAGCGGCTGGCCTACCTGCGTCCGGACGCCAGGTGGAACGAGCGCCGGATCGAGTTCCGCGTCGAGGCCGTGCGCCGGCGGCTGCACGGCACCGGCTTCAAGTACCCGCTGCTGCACGACAAGTCCGGGGGCCGTCCGGCCGACAACAGCCTGCTGCACAACCTGATCAGGGGACTCGTGGAGTCGACGACCCTCGTGCCGCCGGACCTGGAGCTGATGGAGGACGACGAGTCCTGGCCGGATCCGTCGCTCTGAGGCGGCGGCGTCCACCGGGCCCCCGGAGGGTGGGCCCACGCGGGTTCAGCGCGCGCGGAGTTCGGCGGCGGCCGAGGCCGCCAGTCCCGTGGCCGTCGTGCAGAGCCGGTCCGCGGGCCGCTGCCCGCCGACGTCCAGGCGGACCATCTCGACGGCGGTCTCGGCGCCCTGGCCGCTGTACCTGCGGTACTCGACGAACACCGCGCAGGTGCCGTCCTCGGCGTCCGGTTCGACGATCGTGCGGTAGCCGCTCAGTTCGGTGGCGGTGGCGTCGCCCTGCGCGGACTTGGGCTGGTCGCGGAAGAAACTCACCTCCACGTCCAGGTCGTCGACCACGCTCGACCACTCGCAGCTCCAGTTCGCGACCCCGACCTCCGGCACGTCGGCCCGCAGGCCGGGGACGGCGGACAGCGCCCGGGCGTCCAGGAGTTCACAGGCGTCCTTCCACGCCAGCGACGTGCGCGGGTAGGCCGGGGAGCGCCGGGGGACCGGGCCCCGGTTCAGCACCTCGGCCGCGCTCGTGGCGGCCTTGTCGGCGACCGTGCACAGGGTCGCCCTGCCGCCGACCACGGAGCCCTTGCCCATGTTGACGCGGACGCCGACCAGGGTGCCGTCCGCGCCGTCCCCGGAGGTCAGCAGCAGCTCGCACTCGCCGCTCTCCGCCTCCTCCTCACGGATGCCCACCCTCCCGACGGTGCGGGAAGGTTCCGATCCCTCCGGCGGCGCCCCCTGGAGGAGACGGACCGACACGTCGATCCGGGTGCGGTCGTCGACACCGACGAGCACGTCGCAGCGGTCGAAGTTCCCGTAGTCCACGTCCACGTGGATGTCCCCGTCGCCGAACCCGTCCAGGGCGGTGGGGTCGGCCAGCGCGCACACGTCGGCCGTGTGCGGATCGCCGATCAGGGCCCGGCGTTCGCCGTCCGAGGCACGCGTCTGCGTCCCGCTCCGCCCGGGGCCGGGGGCGGCCTTCCCGCCGTCGCCGTGCCCGGGGAGGACGACGGCGAGTCCCAGGGCCAGTGCGGCGCTGACACCGACGGCCGCCGCGATCAGTGGCCGGCGCATGCGCCTGCGACCGGCGACGGTGTCGGCGCCGTGCCGGGACGCCTTCGGACCGGCCCCGGCGATCTCCTCCAGTCGCCGCCCGGCCTCGGCGGCGTCGGGGCGTTGCCGCGGATCGCGGCGCAGCATGGCGGTGAGCACGGGATACAGCGGACCCACGGAGGCGTCCACCTCGACGACGCCCTGCTCGGCCTTCCAGTACCGCAGCCGCTCCGCCTCCTCGCCGTCGTCGACCGTCCCGGCGGAGCCGGCTTCCTCCGCGGGGGTGCCGCCTCGTGGCGGCGCGCCGATGACCAGGGCGTGCAGGGTGGCGGCCAGACAGAACACGTCCGAGGCGGGCCTGGGCACGTTGCCCCGGGCCAGCTCGGGAGCGGCGTAGTCGGGGGTGAAGCTGAAGGGGCCGTTGACGGTGATGGTCTCCGTGCCGCCGACCCGGTAGGCGGCCCCGAAGTCCAGTAACTTCGCCCCGCCGTGCCGGGTGAGGCCGATGTTGGCGGGCTTGACGTCGCAGTGGACGATGCCCGATTCGTGCAGGGCGGCCAGGGCGTCGGCGAGCTGGGCACCGATGCGCGCCGCCCGCTCCGGAGGAACCGCCGGCTGCCGGTCCAGGCCGCCCCCGGGCACGTGCTCCATGACGAACCAGTACGTCCGCCCGCCCCCCTCGGCCCCGTGCCCTTCCCCGTCTCGCGGCTCGGCCACGACATCGAACAGCGTCACCACATGGGGATGGCTCCGGAACTTGGCCATGGCACGCGGTTCACCCAGCAGCCGCCGTACCGCGGTGTCGCTCTCGCCGTCCGCCCGTTCCGGTTTGAGCGCGACGTCCTGGCCCACCACCGTGTCGTGGGCCAGCCACACGTCACCGCCCCGTCCCGCGCCGATGACCTCCTTGAGGACATAGCGGTCGGCGAACCGGTCCCCGGAACGCACGGATCTTCCCCCTCGGTCGACTCCGGAACCCCACACGGCCCCGTGCCGCGCGTACGGAACGAACCTACTGCGTGGAGCGCACCGTTCGCACCGTCTGCCCAGAGCCTCCATCAGTCGCCCTCATGCCCGTACGGGACGCGGTCGCGGGCACCGGGACCGGTCCCGGACGCGACGCCTACGGTACGCGTCGCACCGACCGCCCGACCTGACAGGAGCGCCCCTCCATGGCTCGTACCCCGACCCTCGTGCTGGCCGGCATCACGGCGGCCGTCTCGACCACCACGCTCGCACCGTCCGCCCACGCGGGCACCCCGGCCCCGCACGACCGGCCCGCCGCCCGGTGCGCACACCCCGCCGACGTCCTCGACCTGACGGACTGGAAGCTGACGCTGCCCACCGGTGACGACGAGAACCCCACCGAGACAACCCAGCCCGAGCTGGCCGCCTTCTCCGCCGCCCCCTGGTTCCGGGCCGAGGCCGGCTGCGACGCGGTGAGATTCCGGGCCGCCGTCAACGGGGTCACCACGGGAGGTTCCAGCTACCCGCGCGCCGAGCTGCGGGAGATGACCGAGGGCGGCGAGGACGAAGCCGCCTGGTCCACCACCGACGGCACCCACACCCTCGTGGTCAGGGAGGCGTTCACGGCCCTGCCCGAGGAGCGGCCCCACGTGGTCGGCGCGCAGGTCCACGGCGGTGACGACGACGTCACCGTCTTCCGCCTCGAGGGCAGCCGCCTCTACGTCACCGACGGCGACGACCGCCACCACCACCTGGTGACCGACGACTACGAGCCGGGCACCGAATTCGAGGCCCGGTTCGTCGCGAAGGACGGGGAGATCGACGCGTACTACAACGGCCTGCTGCAGACCACGATCCCTCACGACGGCGAGACCAACTACTTCAAGGCGGGCGCCTACACACAGGCCAACTGTGACAACTCCGAACCGTGCGCCGCACGCAATCACGGCGAGGTCCGCATCTCCCACCTCCGGGTCGCCCACTCCTGACCGGCGGACCGCGACCGGGCGGCGGTACCGGCGTCCGGGAGGGGTCCCGAAGAAGGCGTGTCACGGTGAGCGTGCACGGAGGCACAGAAGGGGGAGCCGATGACGGGGGACACGACGGGCGCGGAGGGGACCCTGCTCACCCGTGGGCAGCGGATCAACTCCGCGCTCGTCGTGGATCGCCGGCTGGGCGAGGGCGCCTTCGCCGAGGTGTACCGGGTGCGGCACCACATCCTCGGCTGGCAGGCGCTCAAGCTCTTCAAGCACGTGGCCTCGCTGGAGGCCACCTCCAGGATGTTCGACGAGGCACGCATCCTCTCCACCCTGGGCCACCCCAACATCATCCGGGTGTTCGACGCGGGCACCGTGCAGACCTCCGAGGGCGTGCGCGGCTACATCACCATGGAGTACGTCGCGGGCGGCAGCCTGGAGCGGCTGGTCGCCTCCCACTCCGGCGCGGTACCGGTGGGTGAGGCGTCGGCCGTGCTGCGCCAGGCCGCGGACGGGCTCGCCGTCGCCCACGAGCGACCGCACCCGATCGTGCACCGCGACCTGTCGCTGGCCAACGTGCTGATCACCTACGACGAGTCCGGGCTCCGGGTGAAGGTGAGCGACTTCGGGCTGGCCAAGGAGACCGACCCGGGCACCATGGCGGCCAGCGCCCAGGGGACGGTCGCCTACATGCCGCCGGAAGTGCTGCGCCGGGGCACCGGGTACTCGTGCGCCGGTGACGTGTGGGCGCTGGGCACCATCGCCTACTTCCTGCTCACCGCCCAGTTCCCGTACGACGGTGGGGACCCGGTGCAGTCTTTCTCCCTGGAGCGGTTCAACCGCCCGCTGCCGCCGCCGAGCGCCTACAACGACGAGGTGGCACCCGAAATGGACCGCCTGGTCACGGACATGCTGCGGACGGACCCGGCCGACCGGCCCGCCACCGCCCGCGAGGTGGCCGAACGGGCCGTGGCCCTACGGCCCTCGCCGGGCCCGCAGCCGGCCCGGGACGCACCGGCGGAGGTGGAGCGGGCCGCCGAGGAACAGGTACGGGCCGCCGTCGAGCTCTCCCGGACGCCGGGCCGGCTGGCCGAGGCCGCGAACCAGCTGGAAGAGGCCGTCAGCCGGCACCCCCGGCTCAGGGAACGGCACGTGGCACGGCTGATGACGTGGCGCCGCGGGGTGGTCATGTGAACGGCCCGACGCCCCCGGCTCACAAGGAACGCATGTACCGGCAGCGGACGTACGGAGAGCGGATGGACGACACGACTGCGGGCGGCCGGACGGATCAGCCGTGCGCCGTCCGGCGCGGCACCGGAAAGCTGTCCCGGTTCGCGGACCTGGCCGGCGTACGCCTCTACCACGACAACGCCTTCGCCGTGACCGGGCTCGCGGTGACCGCCCAGGGCCGTGCCGTACGGCAGCACAGGCAGCGGCTGGAGGCCCGGCTCGCGGTGCGGGACCACCTCCCCCCGGACCCGGACTCGCCGCTCACGGGATGGCGTCGCAAGGAAGAGGTGCGGGCCGCGTTCGAGGAGTTCCAGGACCCGCGGCGACGACTGGTCGACGAACTCCTGTGGCGGTGGGGCGAACCGGGCTCCGGTTGCGGCTGTCCGGCGTCCGTGCACGAGGAGCACGACGACGCGGTGCGCCTGCACGCCTTGGCGCTGGAGGCGGAGGCCGGCCGGACCATCACCGCCCCGGACGGGCGGGACACCCTGTGGCGGGGCGCGGCCGCCGGCTGGGGACCGCTGCTGGAACGCCCCGAGCTCCGGCGGCACCTCGCCCACCGGATCGGTGAACTGGACGACCCCCGGCTGGGCGGGCTGTCCGCGGACGACTTCCTCACCGAGCTTCCCCACCTCCTGGTCTCCCCGTTCCGGGACCTCGCCGCCGACCGCGGCTTCCGGCCGCGGCTCGCCCGCGTCTGCGCGAGCTGGGCGGAGTACGAGGCCTTCGCGGACCTCTTCTCCGGTTTGTTCGAGGAGATGGTGGAGGAGACCGTCCAGGAGATCACCGACGGACTGCGGTCCGCGAACGCGAAGAAGGAGGCCAGGCTGTTCGGCGACGCCGAACTGGTCCTGCGGCGAGAGGTGCTTCCGGCGTTCGACCGGATCGGTGAGCTCCGGGCGTTCGTGTCGGACTGGCGGTACGAGGACGTCTCGCACGTCGTCGCCGTGGGCGTGGGCAATCTGGCCGTGGCGATGCTGGGCTACCACCAGTTCAGCCCGCCGACCCCCCGACAGGCGGAGACGGTGGTCGAACTCGCGGAGAAGGCCTACGAGATCGCCCCGGAAGCCGATGTGCGGGCGTTCAAGGAGAACTGGGACGTCATCTACGAGTGGTCCACCGGCTCCGGGCTCCCCGCACCGGCCAGACCTTTCCCCTGGAAGAAGGTCGGCGTCGGCGTCGGCGTCGTGGCGTGCGTGGTGTCCGTCGCGGGCTACTTCTTCGGACCCGCCGTGGCGATCGGCCTGCTGGTCGCCCTCCTGTACATGGCGACCGCGGGGTGAACACCGCGGCACGGAAGGAGACAGAGATGAGCCCCGGCGTCTGCCGCCGGCTGCGCGAGGCGCGTGCGACCCTCCGCCAGCTCCGGCACCCACCCGAGTTCCGCGTCCCTCGCCCGCTCCTGACGCCCGCACAGGCCGCCTGGGCCGCGACCGTGCTCGCCGAGGCCGAGGCCGCCGAGGCCCTGGCGAGACGGCCCGGCGCCGGAACCGACGCGCTGCTGGGGGCGGCCATCGGCATCTGGCGCGCCCTGCGCAAGCTCGACAAGGGAACCGGCCCCCTCTCGGCGGCCGACCTCAGGCAGGTGCGCCGCCAGGTCAACGCGAGCCGCCAGGCGCTCGCCGACGACGGGCTGGAGATCCAGGAGCACGACGGCCTGCCCTTCGACTCGGGCCAGTCCCTGGAGGCCCTGGTGATCCAGGACGAGCCGGGACTGGACCGGGAGACCGTGCTGGAGACCGTCCGGCCCACCGTCTACTTCCGCGGCGAACGGATCCAGATGGGCCAGGTCGTCGTCGGCAGGCCCGCGTCCCCCGCCTGAGCCACCAAGGAGACCACGACCATGCGCGAGACCATCGACTTCGGAATCGACCTCGGCACCACCAACAGCGCCATCGCGGTGGCCGAGGACGACGGCGTACGCGTCATCAAGAACAACGACGGCTGGGACTTCACACCCTCCGCCGTGTGGATCCCCAAGGAGGGGGTGGTCCACGTGGGCAGGCGGGCCCGGGAGCGCACGGAGACCGACCCCGGAAACGCCTACGCGGAGTTCAAACTGGAGATGGGCGCCGCCGGCGCGAGCCGGCTCTTCGAGCGCACCGGCGCGTCGCTGACGCCCGAGGAGCTCTCCGCCGAGGTCCTCAAGTCCCTGCGGCAGGACGCCGCACACGAGTACGGCCACCAGCCGGAGGCGGCCGTGATCACCGTCCCGGCCTCCTTCGCGCTGAACCAGAACAACGCCACCAGCTCGGCCGCCGCCCTCGCCGGACTCGGCGAGCACTGTCCCCTGGTGCAGGAGCCGACCGCCGCGGCCATCGCCTACGGCGTGCAGGACGCGTCCGACTCCGCGCACTGGATGGTGTTCGACCTGGGCGGCGGCACCTTCGACGCCGCCCTGATGAGCAAGCGCGACGGCGAACTCCAGCTCATCCAGCACGCCGGCGACCCCTACCTGGGCGGCAAGCTCATCGACTGGGCCCTCGTCGACGACCTGCTCGCCCCCGCGGTCCGGCGGGACCTCGGCCTCGCCGACTTCGACCGCACCCACCGCGGCCGCTGGCGCAAGAACTTCGCCAAGCTCAAGCTGGAGGCGGAGAACGCCAAGATCGCGCTGTCCCGTGCCGGTTCGGTCGAGATCTCCGTCGACCTCGACGACGGCAGCGGCGGCACCGAACCCTTCGAGTACACCCTGACCCGGGGCGCCCTCGACGACCTGGCGCTGCCGTTCTACACCCGCGCGGTGCGGCTGTGCCGCGAGGCGCTGGCCGAGAGCTCTCTGCGCCCCGACCACATCGACCGGCTGCTCCTGGTCGGCGGCGCCACCCTCAGCCCCGGCCTGCGCGAACTGCTCGCCGACCCGGACGACGGCCCCGGGATCCCCCTCGACCACAGCCAGGACCCCACCACCGTCGTCGCGCGCGGTGCCGCCGTCTTCGCCCGCACGGTCCGCCTGCCCAAGAAGCCGCAGCGGGCGGCGCCGGGCGAGTTCGCGATCGAACTGCACTACCCGGCGCAGTCCGTCGACACCACCGGCATCCCGGTCTCCGGCAAGGTCAGCAGCGGCAGCGCGGTCGACTGGACGCGGTACACCGTCACCCTGACCAACCCCGAGGGCCGCCCGCCCTTCCGCGGCCCGCGCACCGAGCTCGGCCCGGACGGCACCTTCTACACCGAGGTGGCCATCGACACCGACGCCAGGTCCCGCTTCACCGTGGAGCTGACCGACACCTCCGGCACACGGCGGAACCTCGCCGGGGACACCTTCTCCATCGCCCACGCCTCCGTCCTCCCCGGCGACGCGGTGCTCACCGGCACGCTCGGCATCGGCAAGGCCGACGGCACCTTCGACCCGCTGCTGCGCAAGGGCACCACGCTGCCGGCCCAGGTGACCAAGCCGTACCGGACGACCATCCCCCTGCGCCGCGCCCAGCCCGACGCCGTCATCCGCATCCCGCTGCTGGAGGGGGAGCGCAGGCGCGCCGACCGCAACACCCGGGTCGGGCTGATCGAGGTCCGCCCGCGCGACATCCGCATCGACCTGCCGGCCCAGAGCGAGGTCGAGGTGACGTTCGAGATCCAGGCGAGCAACCGGGAAGTCCTGGTCACCGCCGACATCCCGCTGCTGGAGCAGCAGTTCGAGGCGACGATCGACCGCTCCGAACTGCTGGCGCCCGAACACGGCGAACTCGTGGACCGGCTGCACGATCTGGAACAGCGCGTGCACCTCCTCCAGGACCAGGCGGAGAACGTGTTCTCCGAACAGGCACAGGCCCGGCTGGACGACCTCGCCGAGCAGAAGACCGTGCCGCAGCTGCGCAAGGAGGTCGACGCGGCGGCCGTCGACACCGGCGCCGCCGTCACCAGCGACCGCCGCATCCGGGACGTGGAGGCGCTGCTCGACGACATCGAGGAGGCCATCGAGATCCCCGGGCTGCAACGCGAGCTGTGGGACCTGCTCAGCGCCTGCGAGGACGTGATCGAGCAGGTCGGGGGCGGCCCGTCGGACCGGCGGGAGCTGCAGACCATGCGCGACCGCGCCGGCGCGCTCGGCGAGGACGCCTCACCGGCGGATCTGCGGCGGCTGATCAAACGGGCCGGGGATTTCCACGTCGAGCTGCTGCGCCGCACGGACCAGTGGGAGTACGTGGTATTCAACGCGCTGGTCGAGGTCCGCGACGACATGTTCTCCCGTGCCCAGGCGGACGCCGCGATCCTCGAGGGCCGCCGGGCCGTCGCCGCCGGCGACCGGCGCGCCCTCGCCGGAGTCAACGAGCGGTTGCGGCGACTGCTGCCGCCCGGGGCCGCGGAGGAGGCCGAGCGGCTGTCCGGCGGGATCAACTAGTCAGCGGGAACGAGGAGTCGAAGGTGGCCACATCCCGAATCCCGGCGGGCCCTCCGCCCGGCGCGATCCTGTCGGCGGGCCAGGGCGCTACGGAGGCCGGCGGCACCGGGCCGGACCGGACGGAACCCGGCCCCGGGCCCGCGGGTACGCCGTCCCCCGCCCACACGCTCAAGGTGGCCCTGCTCGTCTCGCGGGCCCGGACGGCGGCCCGCTCCGGCGACTTGGACGGGGCCCTGCGGCTGCTGCGCGACGCCGACACCGCGGGGGCGGGGGCGCGGACCGGTGCGGGCGACCGGCCCGGACAGCGGGCGACGGACCCGGGCGATCCGGTCGTCGCCGGTCACCGCGACGTATTGGACCTGCTCGCCCGGGTGCACGCCCAGCTCGGCGAGCCGGAGCAGGCCGCGGCCCACTGGCGAAGGGTCCTGGAGCTCGACCCGGGGGACGCCGCCGCGACCGCCGGACTGACGAGGATCGACCGGCTCGGCCGCCGCGGCCCGAGGGCCGCGCTCGCCCGGCACCGAGCCGGCACCGCCCTGGCCGCCGCCGTCTGCGCGGTGGCCGCGGTGACGGCCGGCACCGTCGTCCTCGCGGACGGCACCGGCGCGCCGCTGGAGCGCCCGGGCCCCTCCCGGGCCGACCTGCTCGAGCAACGGGCCCGGCAGCTCGCCGCCGAGCACCGGGCCCGACAGGCGAGGGACCGGGACCGCGCGGCGGCCCGCCGGGCACAAGCGGCCGAGGAACTGGCCCGCACGCTGCGGGCGCCGGGCATCCTGCCACGCGTGCACGGGGACGCCGTGGAGGTCGTCTTCACCGACGGACTGTTCTCCCGGGGCGCCGAGCTCACCCCGGCCGGCGCCGGCCGGCTCACCGCCCTCGGCGAACGCCTGGGCGGACGACGGCTGCACGTCGAGATCCACGGCCACGCGGCCACCGTCCCCGGCGCCCCGACCCGCGGTGGATCAGTCGTCTCCCTGTGGCGCGCCCTCGTCGCGGCCCGCGAGCTCAGCGCCGCCACCGGCAGGCCCCTCACCGACTTCACCACCATCAGCGCGGACCAGCGCGAGGCACCGTACTCCGACCCGGCGAAGAACCGGACGGTCACCGTGGCGGTCACGCCCGGGTAGCGGCGGCCGCACAGAGCCGAGCCCGCCTCCTCCCCCGAAGAAGCGGGCCCGGCGGGCTGGGACGTCACCGGGTGTCAGAGCGACACCGTCCCCCGAAGGTGACGTCCTCAGCCGCCCCCGGCGCCGGACTGCGGCCGCGGCGCCCGGGTGTCTCGGAGCCGTGCGGTCACCAGCACATGACCGCCGTTTCGCCCGCACCCCACGAGGAGTACAGGCGCACCCGGACGACATAGCGGCGGCCCTTGACGAAACGGGCCCTGATCGTGGCGTTGCGGGGTGTTCCCCCGTCGTCGTGTCCGGCGAGGTAGCGGGGCTTCCCGTCCCGCACCTCGAAGATCACGACAACGGCGTCGCTGTCACCGAAGGTGCCCACGGTGTACTCGCGGGTCTCCGGCGGGTCCAGGCGGAAGTCGGCCTGTTCGCCCGGCCCGAGCCCCAGCGGCACCGAACGGAACGGCACCAGCGGGCCCGGCCGGCCGGTGGGCGGGTACCAGCGCAGGGCGAACTCCTTGTCGGCGGCCGAGAGGGTACCGGGCGGGTGCAGGCCCGAGCGGTAGTGCTCCGGCTCCAGTATCAGCCCCGACGGGAAGGGATACTCCATGATCGACTGCGGGTCCCAGACCGGGCCGTTGGCCTCGTCGCCGTCGAGCTTGCGCAGGATGTTGTGGAACGTCCGCTCCCGGCTCCAGTGGTTCGGCGGGCCCGCCAGCTCCGCGTAGACGGCCTCGTCGTCCCAGAGGATTCCGGAGTACGGGCTCTGGTGCTCGTGCAGCATCCCGAGCGCGTGCCCGATCTGGTGCAGGGCCGTGGCGCGCTCCCCGGGAGCGGTCAGGTCCCACCCGAAGTTCATCGTGCGGTCGTTCAGGCCGACCCGGAGCGCGTCCCTGCCCACCGCCGACCACGATCCGTCGCCGGGCTGGAAGCCGATGCGCAGCTCGGCCTCCGAGCGGTCGCCGACCTCGGTGAGGACGAGCCCGACACCGAGGTCCTGCCACTCCTGGAAGCAGTCGCGGACCACTTCCCGCTGCTCCTCGGTCCCGGCCCACGCCCCCCGCGCCGGACGCCCGGTGCCCGGCATGGGCACGACCGAGGAGTCCGTGTCCCCGCCGAGGAAGCAGTAGTGCAGCACCGTGCCGTTGACCCACATCCGCTGCCCGCCGACGAGCGCGGCGACGCGCTCGGCGGCCAGTCCCGGTGCGAGCACGGGAGCCGGCTGCCGCGCGAGCGAGCAGTAGCGTGCGGTCATGGCCCCCAGAATGCCGTGCGGGCGGGTGCGGGCACCTGAGTCGGGGGGTACTCAAGTCGCCCTGTATCAAGGCTGAGTACGCGGACTCCTATTGCCGTGACGACTTCTCTGCGGGACGTGAGGACACTTCGGACGCCCTGGCCGTTCACCGGGCGGGCGGAGGAACTGGAGCTGGTGCGCCGGTCGGTGGCCGGCAAGGGCGGCGGCATCGTGGTGACCGGCCCGGCCGGCTGCGGCAGGACCCGGCTCGTGGCCGAGGCGGTCCGCGGCACGGACTGCGCCAGGGCCGCCGGGACGCCGGAGACCCGGGACATCCCCTTCGCCGCCTTCGCCCACCTGTTGCCCGGTACCGTCACCCTGCACCGTGCGGTACAGCTCCTGTCCGGCGCACGGCTGCTGCTGGTCGACGACGCTCACCTGCTCGACGACGCCTCCGCCGCCCTGCTGCACCAGCTCGCCGTGCACGGCCGCACCCGGCTCCTGGTCGTCACCGCGGAGGGCGTGCCCGTGCCGGGCGCCGTGTCCCGGCTGTGGTCCGGGGAGCTGCTGCCGCGCCTCACGCTTCGGCCGCTGCCCCGCGAGGACACCGCCGAACTGCTCACGGCCGGCGCGGGGGCCGCCCTCGACCCGCTCACCGCGGACCGGTTGCACCGCCTGTGCCGCGGCGACCTGCGACTGCTGCGCGAGCTGCTGACCGCCGTGCGCGAGCGGAGCCTGCTCACGCCGGTCCCGGACACGGACCGGTGGGCCTGGCGGGGGCCCGTGCCGGTCACCGCGGCCGTGCGGGAACGCGCCGCCCACGTTCTGGACCGGGTGTGCCCCGAGGAGCGCGAAACGCTCGAACGCCTGGCGTTCGCGGAACCGCTGCCCCTCGGCCTGGACGCCTTCGACGTGCGCGTCCTGGAGCGCCTGGAGGCCGAGGGCCTGGTCGCCGTCGACGACCGGGGCGCCACCCGGCTCGCCCATCCCCTGCACGGGCCGGTGCTGCGCGCCACCACGGGCCGACTGCGGGCACGGCGCCTGGCCCCCGGGTCCGAGAGGTACGAACCCGCCCTGGCGGCGGAGAGAGCGGCCCTGGACCACCGCATCGAGCAGGGCGACGTACGGGAGCCCGCGGCGCCGGTGGGGGAGTGGCTGGCGGCCGAGGGCGTGCCGCTGCCGGCCCGGTACGCGGCGCTGCGCGCCCGGTTCGCCCGTCTGCGCGGACGGCTGTCCGAGGCGGCGGCGTGGGCTCGCGAGGGCCTGCGGACCGACCCGGACGACGGGGCCTGCCGCGGCGAACTCACCCTGGCCGCCGCCCAGTCGGGCGACGCGACGGCAGGGGACGGTGAGCGGGCGGAGCACGCCGGGGCGGTCGCCACCTGGGTCGCCGCCGCGCACGGCGACCTCGACGAGGCCATCCGGTCGGCCGCCGAGGGGGGCGACCCCTACGACGCCGTCCGGCTGGGCGCGCCCGAGCGGGCGGCCGGACGGCTGACCGGCGTCTTCGCCGCGCACGCCGACGCCCTCGCGCGGGGCGACGGACCGGCACTGGACGAGGTGGCCGGGCAGCTGGAACGACGCGGCTTCCTGCTCTTCGCGGCCGAGGCGTACGCCCAGGCGGTACGCGCCCACCGCGACCCGAGCGCCGCCCGCACCGCCCGCACCCGCGCCGCCGCCCTCGCCCGGCACTGCGAGGGTGCCCGCACCCCCGCCCTGTCCGGGCTGGTCCTGGGCGAACTCACCGCCCGTCAACGCCAGATCGTCACGCTCGCCGCCGCCGGCCTGAGCAACCGGCAGATCGCGGAGCGACTCACCCTCTCCGTCCGCACCGTCGGCAACCACCTCTACGGCGCCTACACCCGCCTCGGCGCCGGCGACCGCGGCGCCCTGCCCTGGCTGATGGACCTGCCCGAGCGCCAGCCGGCGTGACACCGGCCACGGCAGACTCCGCAGCGCGCGGCACGCGGCGTCGCGCGGCGCCCCTTCGCCGGGTCATGCGGCGACGTCGGGCCGGCGCATCACGGTCCCGGCAGGTCAGGCCGCTCCGAACGCGGAGAACGCCCAGCCCGTCGCCCGGTGCACCGCGTCGTCCGGCAGGGCCGCCCGCGCGTCGCGCAGCGCCTCCGCGAGGGACAGCCCGGCGTCCAGGCCCTTGTGCAGCGCGAGCATCAACGGCACCACCGCGGCGTCGTTGACCGGCGCGCTGCACGCCACCACCCCGGCCGTGCCCAGCGGCAGCAGCGCGGTGACCAGCCCGAGCAGCTCGTCCGCGCCGACCGAGGCGAAGCGGGCGGTGTCGCAGCAGGAGAGGATGATCCGGTACGGACTGCGGTCCAGCCGCTCGAAGTCGTGCACGATGAGCGGCCCGTCCGCCATCCGCAGCGAAGAGAACAGGGGACTGTCCGCCCGGAACGTCCCGTGCGCGGCGATGTGCGACAACGCTGCTCCGTCCAGCTCCCGCAACACCCGGGGCACACGCGCCTCGTCCCCCTCCAGCACACTCGTGACGCGGCCGTCCGCCGGTACCGCGTCCGCTCGTGCTCCGGCCGGCACGTCCGGCACGTCCGGCACGCCCGTGGCACCGCCCGCGGGCCCCTCACCGCCCGGCCGTGTCAGCGGAACCGCCCCGTACCGGTCGGCGAGTTCCGGCACCTCGGCGCCGCCGCTGGCCAGGCCCGGACCGCGGACCAGGACCTGGCGGCCGCCGGGCGGCGGGGCGGTCTCCTTCGCGCGGAGCCAGCTGCTCGCCGACGGTGAGACGCTCAGGACCCGTTCGCGCAACGCGGGCAGCAGAGTCCACGGCACGCGGTGCAGCCGGCCCGGCGGCACCACGACGACCGGGCCGTTGCCGAGGTGGGCCGCGGCGGGGCCGAGGAGGAGTTCCTGGAGGCGGGCCCCCGCCGCCTCCACCAGGGGCAGCCGGGCCTCGCCGCCGGGGTGCGCCAGCCGCCGCAGACCGGCCTGTACGTGCTCGGCCTCCCGCTCCGCCTCGGCCAGCAGCCCGGCCTCGAACCGCCGCACCCGCCCCTGCCCGCACAGCAGTACGTGCACGCGCCCGTCCAGCACGGCCAGCTCCACCAGGCGCAGGTCGTCACCGAGCCGGTCCAGCAGCCGCCCGACGTCGAACCGGCCTCCGTCACCGGGCCCCTCGCCCCGCATGTGCAGGGTGCGGGAGCGGATCTCCCGTTCCAGGCGCCGCTGCTCGCGCTCCAGCGCGGGGGCGGGACGGCCGCCGTCCGTGCGGGCCTCGTCCGCCCGGGCGGCCAGTTCCCGGAAGGCCGTCATGGTGGTCAGCAGCACCGGATCGGCGGGCGGCCGGGTCGGCGGCGCCGACAGCACCGTCGCCCGCCACCGCTCGCTCCACACCAGCAGCCGCCGCGGCCCGCCCGACACGAGGCTCGCCCGCTGTGCCAGCGCGGCCAGCTCCGCGCCCTGCGCGGTGGCCCGCGCCCGCAACTCCGAGGCCCCCAGCGTCATCCGGTGGTCGTCGAGGACGTCCAGACCCCTTCGGCAGGCCTCCAGCACCCCACGGGCCGACCCCGCCGCCCGCGCCCGCAGCGCCTGTGCCGCCCAGCCCGTCATCCGCGCGAGCGGCGGCCCGCCGTGCCGGCTGCGCGCGGCGACCGCCAGATGCCGCTCCGCGTCCGCCGTCCAGCCGAGCCCCAGCGCGATCCGTCCCGCCAGCAGCGACGCCTCCGGCGCGGCCGGCGCCCCGAAGGCGGCCAGCCGTTCCGCCACCGCCGCCGCGTCCGCCACCAGCCGCCCCGAGGCGCGCCCCGTCGCGACCCGAGCCTCCAGCAGCACCAGCCGGGCGTGCGTCTCGTACCAGGTGCGCCGCTGCCCGGCGAACAGCCGCACCGCCAGGGCCGCGCGCGCCAGCGAGGTCTGCGCGTCGCCCGCCAGCCGGGCCGCCCGCGCGGCCACCAGCAGCAGCTCCGCCTTGCGGGTGGACTGCCCGCCGATGCCGTCCAGCGCCGCGATCGCCCCGTCCGCCTCGGCCAGCGCCTCCGTGGCGAGCCCCGCCGCCATCAGCACCTCGCAGCGCCGGATGGTCAGCATGAACGTCGGCGTGCCCAGCTTGGCGTACCGCTCCTCCGCCTCGTCCAGCAGCCTGAGCGCCGCCGGCACGTCGCCCGACCGGAACGCCGCCAGCCCCCGGCTCTCCACCGCGTCGGCCTTGTCGTGCTCCTGGCCGGTGGTGTCCCACAGCGCCTCCGCCGCCGTGAAGTCGGCGTCCGCCCGGTCCACCGCGCCGAGCGCCAGGTGCACGGTCGCCCGCAGGGTCAGCGCCCGCGCCGTCCAGATCACGTCGTCGGCCTGCCGCAGCACCGGGACCGCCCGCCGTACGTCCTCCAGCGCCTCGCCGTGCCGCCCCAGCACCCACCAGACGTACGCCCGCCGGTACAGCACCCGCGCCCTGGTGTGCCCGGTGCCGCGCGCCACGCCCTGCTCGAACGCCGCCAGGCCGTCCCGGGTCCGACCGGCGTGCACCAGCGCCACGCCGAGCGTGGCCAGCACGTCCGCCTCCCGCTCCGCCGAGTCCGCGCGGGCCGCGAGTTCGCGGGCGCGCCGCAGATGGGCCAGCGCCCGCCGGGTGTCGCCGAAGTCCCGCTGCCAGATGCCGATCACCTGATGGGCGACCGAGGCGTGCAGCGGTGAGGGATCGGCCCCGAGCAGTTCCTCCGCGCGGGCCAGCGCCTCGCCGGGGGCGGCGAACACCATCGGCAGCAGTTGGAGAACCGAGTCGTTTCCCGCTGTCACCCCACGGATGGTAGTGGTCCGGAACCACACCCCACAGGTGCGAGTCTGTATCAATCGGCCACCCCCGGACTCTGATTGACGACTGTCGCCACCACCGTGGCCAAGACCGCCGTCACACCGCCGCCCCAGTGGAGGACACGCCATGGCACCACAGCGATTCCGTGAGCAGTTCGACCAGATCCAGCGCTCGATGCCGGACGTCCCGCTGGTGATGGGGCCGGACGACTCCGCCGAGTTCTTCTACGAGAAGGGCGTCGTCCTCGCCCGCGACGGCGAGGAGGCCCGCCTCGTCGAGGACACCGTGCGCGACCACTTCACCACGATGGCGGGCCTGACCCCGGACCACGTGCGCCGGGCGGGCCCCGAGAGCAACCGCACCGGCGTCACCCGCATCCAGGTCGGCGACCCCGGCGCGGGCGACGGCAGCGGCGACCCCGACGTCGCCCACGCCCTGCGCTCCCTGCGGACCCTGGAGGGCCGCGCGGGCCGCCGGCTGATCAGCCGCAACCACGTCGTCTCCATCGCCGTCAACGCCTGCCCCGGCGACGAACCCGTGCCCGTCCCGATCAGCGAGCCGCCGAACCCGGCCGCCGCCGGCACACCGTACGACGCGGGGACCGCCGTCGGCGTCCTCGTCATCGACACCGGACTCATGCACGACTACCGCGCCTACCCGCTGCTCGCCCGCACGGACGGCGACGCCCAGATCAAGGAGTGCGACGAGGACGGCGTCCTCCAGCAGTACGTCGGCCACGGCACCTTCATCGCCGGACTCGTCGCCGCCGTCGCCCCCAACACCCACGTGACCGTCCGCAACACCCTCAACGACGCGGGCGCCATCCTGGAGTCCGAACTCGGCGAGAAGCTCTTCGAGGCCGTCGACCGGGACGGCTGGCCCGAGATCCTCAGCCTCTCCGCCGGCACCTCCAACGGCCGCACCGACGGCCTGCTCGGCGTGCACGCCTTCATGGAGGAACTGCGCGACCAGCGCACCCTGCTGGTCGCCGCCGCCGGCAACAACGGCAGCGCCACGCCCTTCTGGCCCGCCGCCTACGCCGAACTCCCCGGCTGGGAGAACTCGGTGCTGTCGGTCGGCGCGCTGCGCGGCGACGGCGAGTTCGGCGCCTGCTTCAGCAACCACGGCGGCTGGGTCAAGGTCTACGCCCCCGGCGAGCGCCTCACCAGCGCCCTCACCGGATTCGGGTCACCCGTGCCGTACGTCTACCAGCACTCCACCTACGACGCCTGCCGGTACGGCTTCGGCTACGCCTGCACCTGCCAGTACCCCCGGCACAACGGAGTGCTCAGCGAGCCCGGTGAGGCACCCGCCAAGCCGGACCAGGTGATGTTCGAGGGACACGCGCAGTGGAGCGGCACCTCCTTCGCCACCCCCGTCGTCGCGGGCATGGTCGCCTCGCACATGACCGAGAGCAAGGAACGGAACCCGCGCGCGGCCCGCAGGCAACTGCTCGCCGCCAACACGGAGTACGCGGAGGTGCGCGGAGCACACGTCCCGGCGCTGCTGCCGCCCACCTGGCACCCGGTCACCGTCGAGGTGCCGGGCGACGGGGCGTGAGCGGCGCGATGCCCGTCGGAACGACCCACTCCACAGCGTACGATGGCGTGTCGTACACGAGGGGTGGGACCGTGGACCGTGCAGATGTCGGGGTGCTCGTCCAGTTGGCCGCCGACGGGGACGCGGCGGCCTGGAAGTCGTTGGTGGACGGGCTGGGCCCGCTGGTGTGGTCCGTCGCGCGTTCGCACGGACTCTCCGACGCCGACGCGCACGAGGTGTACCAGACCGCCTGGTTCCGGTTCGCCCAGCACCTGGGGCGGATCCGCGAACCGGAGAAGACCGGTTCCTGGCTGGCGAGCACGGCACGGCACGAGTGCCTGAAACTGTTGAAGGCGTCGAAGCGGTGGACACCGACCGACGACCCGCAGCTGCTCGACCGGCCGAGCGAGGAGCGTACGCCCGAGGAGTCGGTGCTCGACTCCGAGGAGGCCGCCGCGCAGACCGAGCGCGTGCGTCGGCTGTGGCAGGAGTTCGAGGAACTGGGCGAGCGGTGCCGCCAGTTGCTGCGGGTACTGATCTCCTCGCCGCCGCCCAGTTACCAGGAGGTGTCCGCCGCACTGGGAATCGCGGTGGGCAGCATCGGGCCGATGCGCCAGCGCTGTCTGCGCCGGCTGCGGGCCCGTCTAGAGGCACGGGGGACGACGACATGAGCGACACGCACGACGAGGCCTTCGGGGACGACGAACTCGACACGGGTCTCCTGGAGGAGGAGCTGCGGCAGGCCGCCGCGATACTGGACCCGGTCCCGGCGGAGCTGAGGCGGATCGCCGTCGACGCCTTCGCGCTGCACGACCTGGACGCCCGCGTCGCCGAGCTGACCTTCGACTCGCTGGTCGACGCCGTCCCGGTCAGGGGAGCGACGGACCCGCCGCGGATGCTCACCTTCCGCGCGGACGACGTGACCGTCGACGTCGAGGTGACGGGGGACGGCCTGATCGGCCAGCTGCTGCCGCCGGGGCCGGCCGACGTCGAGGTGCTGAGCGGCCCGCGGGCCCACGCCCTGCTGACGGCGGACGACCTGGGCCGCTTCACCGGCGGGGCCCCGCCCGCCGGCCCGTTCGCGCTGCGGCTGCGGACCGGCTCGGACGTGGTCGTCACGGAGTGGCTGCGCGCCTGAGAACGCCCGGCTCACCAGGCGCAGGGCAGGGTGCGCGGCCCGCGGATCATGGTCTTGCGGCGCCACTCCACCTGCTCGGCCCGGACCGCGAGCCGAAGCCCCGGCAGCCGCGCCAGCAGCGTGTCGACCAGCAGCTCGGTCTGCATCCGGGCGAGCACGGCACCCGTGCAATAGTGGTGCCCGTTGCCGTAGGACAGGTGCGGGCTGGGGTCGCGGTCCGGGTCGATCCGGTCCGGGTCCGGGAAGACCTCCGGGTCCCGGTTGGCGGCCAGGTACGAGACGTACACGGGCTCGCCGGCGCCGATGCGCACCCCGCGCACGTCGACGTCGTCCAGGGCGATGCGGGCGAGCCCCACCGAGGTGCGGTGCGGGATCCAGCGCAGCAGCTCGTCCAGGAGCGCGCCCCGCGCTTCGGGGCGGTCGTCACGCATCCGGGCCAGCAGCTCCGGCCGGGTCAGCAGTACGTAGAGCATCTGCCCGACGTTGTGCGTGACGGCCTCGCCGCCGATCTGCAGCGGCCCGGCCAGCCCGATCGCCTCCGTCTCACCGACCTCGCCCCGGCCCACCGCGGCGCCCAGCATCGAGTACACGTCCTCGCCGGTGCTGCCCGCGCGGGCGCGCACGGTCTCGGTGATCCACCCGTACAGGCCCTGCTTGGCCCGCTCGGCGGCCTCGGCGCCGCCGGAGGTGGAGATGATCTGCCGGGTCCAGGAGTGCACCCGCTCCCGGTCGGCGGGCGGTACGCCCATCACCTCGCTGACGACGGCGATCGGGAAGGGCTCCAGGACCCGCTCGACCAGGTCGGCGGGCGGCCCGTCCCGTACGACCCCGTCCACGAGCCCGTCGAGGATCGCCTGCGCCCTCGGCCGCAGCGCCTTCGCCCTGCCCACGGTGAACGCCCCGGCGACCGCGCGCCGCAGCCGGTTGTGGTCGGGCTGGTCGGCGAAGGCGAGCGAGCCGGGGCGCGGCTTGAAGTGCGGGGCGAGCCGCGTGATCTGCCGTTTCGTCACCTCCGCGCGCGAGAAGCGCGGATCGTTGGTGATGGCCTTCACGTCCTCGTAGCGGGTGGCCAGCCACGCCCAGCCCTCGCCGTGCGGCAACCGTACGCGGGTCAGCGGCCCCTCGCGCATCAGCTCGGCGAGGACGGGGTCGAACTCCGGGCCGTCCAGGTCGAGGGCGGGCCAGTCCCGTACCGGGGGCGGGGACTGGCCGGTCAGCGTGGTGGTCTCCTGCGTCATGCACCCACCCTCCCCGCGTGCCCGGCGGCTGTCGCGCGGGAGTGCTCCAGCCGGTGGGCGCGCGGGCCCCGGAGGTGACCGGTCAGCCGGACACGGCGTCGACGAGGGCCGCCAGCGACGCGGCGAGGCGGGACAGCCCGGGGCCGGCCGGTCCGCCGGGCTCGGTCATGTAGGTGTCCCGGCGGATCTCCACCATCAGCGCGCCGACCTCGGCCCGCTTCCCGTAGAAGTCCAGCGGCACGTAGGTCCCGCTGAACGGGCTGTCCAGCCCGGTCTCCCCGCACGGCGCGAACGCCTCGCGGGCCGCGGACAGCAGCTCCGGCGACGTGTGGAAACCGTCCGTGCCCAGGCAGACCGGCGGGCGCGGGCCCTCGCCGTGCAGCTCATAGGGCAGGGGCTCGGTGGGGTAGGAGTGCACGTCGATGATCACCGCCCGGCCGGTGGCGGCGAGCCGGCCGGCGACCGCCTCGGTCATCGCCCGTGCGTACGGCCGGAAGTACCGCTCGACCAACGGCTCGGGGCCGGTTCCGTCGGCGCGCAGGACCTCCCGGTGGGTGGTCCGCGTGTAGACCGCGCCCATCCCGACGGCCGCCATCTCCTCCCGCTCGTCCGGGAACCGCTCCGGGTCGACGACCAGCCGCGAGGCCCGGTTGACGAACCGCCAGGGCGTGCGGCCCGCGAGTCCGGCCGCCGCCTCGGCGATCTGAGCGGTGTGCGCGTCGGTGATGTGGTCCAGCTCCCGTTCCAGGGCCGCGTCGTCCAGGACGATGCCGGGGCGGACGTCGGCGGGGATGTGCCGTGAGGAGTGCGGCACGTGAAGGATCACGGGGGAGGCGGGATCGCCGGGGACGGACTCGAAGGACGCCGGGGCGTCGCTCACGGGGTGCCTCGCAATGTACGTGACGGACGGCAGGGGTGGGACAGACGGACACCCCGTCTCCGGGAGACGGAGACGGGGTGTCACGAACCCTTCGTGAGCCCTTCGCGGGCCCGGTGAGGATCAGGCGAGGGACGCCAGCGCCTCGTTCCAGGTGGCCGACGGGCGCATGACCTCGGCGGCCTTGGCCGGGTCGGGCTGGTAGTAGCCGCCGATCTCGGCGGGCTTGCCCTGGACGGCGTTCAGCTCGTCGACGATCTTCTGCTCGTCGGCGGTCAGCTTCTCGGCGAGCGGCGCGAAGACCTTGGCCAGGTCCGCGTCGTCGGTCTGCTTGGCCAGCTCCTGCGCCCAGTACAGGGACAGGTAGAAGTGGCTGCCGCGGTTGTCGATGCCGCCGACGCGGCGGGTCGGGGACTTGTCCTCGTTGAGGAAGGTCGCCGTGGCGCGGTCGAGGGTGTCGGCGAGGACCTTGGCCTTGGTGTTGCCGGTGACCGCCGCGTACTGCTCCAGGGACGGCACCAGGGCGAAGAACTCGCCGAGGGAGTCCCAGCGCAGGTAGTTCTCCTTGACCAGCTGCTGCACGTGCTTGGGCGCCGAGCCGCCCGCCCCGGTCTCGAACAGGCCGCCGCCCGCCATCAGCGGGACGACCGACAGCATCTTGGCGCTGGTGCCCAGCTCCAGGATCGGGAAGAGGTCGGTCAGGTAGTCGCGCAGCACGTTGCCGGTGACGGAGATGGTGTTCTCGCCGCGGCGGATGCGCTCGACCGACAGCTTGGTCGCCTCGACGGGGGACAGGATCCGGATGTCCAGGCCCTCGGTGTCGTGCTCCGGCAGGTACTGCTTGACCTTGGCGATCAGGTTGGCGTCGTGGGCGCGGCCCTCGTCCAGCCAGAAGACCGCCGGGTCTCCGGTGGCGCGGGCGCGGGTGACGGCCAGCTTCACCCAGTCGCGGATCGGGTCGTCCTTGGTCTGGCAGGCGCGGAAGATGTCGCCCGCGGAGACCGTCTGCTCCAGGACGGCGTTGCCGGCCGCGTCGACCAGGCGGACCGTGCCCGTGGTGGGGATCTCGAAGGTCTTGTCGTGGCTGCCGTACTCCTCGGCCTTCTGCGCCATGAGGCCGACGTTCGGAACCGAGCCCATCGTGGACGGGTCGTAGGCGCCGTTGGCGCGGCAGTCGTCGATGACGGCCTGGTACACGCCGGCGTAGGAGGAGTCCGGGATGACCGCGAGGGCGTCGTGCTCCTGGCCGTCCGGGCCCCACATGTGGCCGGAGGTGCGGATCATGGCCGGCATGGAGGCGTCGATGATGACGTCCGAGGGCACGTGCAGGTTGCTGATGCCCTTGTCGGAGTCGACCATCGCCAGCTCCGGGCCCTCGGCGAGCTCGGCGTCGAAGGACGCCTTGATCTCGGCGCCCTCGGGCAGGGACTCCAGGCCCTTGTAGATGCCGCCCAGACCGTCGTTCGGGGTCAGGCCCGCCGAGGCGAGCGCCTCGCCGTACTTCGCGAAGGTCTTCGGGAAGAAGGCGCGCACCACGTGGCCGAAGATGATCGGGTCGGAGACCTTCATCATGGTGGCCTTCAGGTGCACCGAGTACAGGATGCCCTCGGCCTTGGCGCGGGCGACCTGTGCGGTCAGGAACTCGCGCAGCGCGGCGACGCGCAGCACGGAGGCGTCGACGACCTCGTCCTTCTTCACCGGCACCGACTCGCGCAGCACCGTGGTGGTGCCGTCGTCGCCGACCAGCTCGATCCGCAGCGCGCCGTCCTCGGCGATCACCACGGACTTCTCGGTGGAGCGGAAGTCGTTCTCGCCCATGGTGGCGACGTTGGTCTTGGAGTCGCCGGTCCAGGCACCCATGCGGTGCGGGTGGTTCTTGGCGTAGTTCTTCACCGAGGCCGGGGCGCGGCGGTCGGAGTTGCCCTCGCGCAGGACCGGGTTGACGGCGGAGCCCTTGACCTTGTCGTAGCGGGCGCGGATGTCGCGCTCCTCGTCGGTCTTCGGGTCGTCCGGGTAGTCCGGCAGGGCGTAGCCCTGGGCCTGCAGCTCGGCGACGGCGGCCTTGAGCTGCGGGATGGAGGCCGAGATGTTCGGCAGCTTGATGATGTTGGCGGCCGGGGTCTTGGCCAGCTCGCCGAGCTCCGCGAGGGCGTCCGGGATGCGCTGGTCCTCGGTCAGGTACTCCGGGAACACGGCGATGATCCGGCCGGCCAGCGAGATGTCGCGGGTCTCGACGGCGACACCCGCCGGCGAGGCGTACGCCCGGATCACCGGCAGGAACGAATACGTCGCCAGGGCCGGGGCCTCGTCAGTGTGTGTATAGATGATGGTCGAGTCAGTCACCGGGTGCTCCGCTCCACGTCTGCAACATTGCTCGACATCAAGATATCTCCTGATCGACGCCGGCTCGACAGGGGCCGCACGGAGATTCCGGACAACCGGCCGGGCGACCCCGTCGAACGCGTGGACGATCACAGGTGGGCGGGAGCGTCCTCACCCGTGCGCTGCTGCGGGAACGCGACGCCGCCCTGCTGGAGGGCGACCGTACGGGCGGGCGCGGGGATGCGGATGCCCTCCGCGCGGTACCGCTTGTGCAGGCGTTTGATGAACTCGTGCTTGATCCGGTACTGGTCGCTGAACTCGCCGACGCCCAGGATGATCGTGAAGCCGATCCGGGAGTCGCCGAAGGTGTGGAAGCGTACGGCGGGCTCGTGGTCCGGGACGGCCCCGGCGATCTCCGTCATGACCTCCGCGACCACCTCCGTCGTGACCCGCTCCACATGGTCCAGGTCGCTGTCGTAGGCCACACCCGCCTGCACCAGGATGGTGAGCTTCTGCTCGGGCCGCATGAAGTTGGTCATGTTCGACTTGGCGAGCTGCCCGTTCGGAATCACGACCAGGTTGTTGGACAGCTCACGGACGGTGGTCTGCCGCCAGTTGATGTCCTCGACGTAGCCCTCCTCGCCGCTGTCGAGCTGGATGTAGTCGCCCGGCTGCACGGTCTTCGAGGCCAGGATGTGGATGCCCGCGAAGAGGTTGGCCAGCGTGTCCTGGAGGGCGAGTGCGACCGCCAGACCGCCCACGCCGAGGGCGGTGAGCAGCGGGGCTATGGAGACGCCCAGCGTCTGGAGCATCACCAGGAAGCCGATGGCCAGCACCAGGATGCGGGTGATGTTGACGAAGATCGTGGCCGACCCGGCGACCCCGGAACGGGAGGTGGTCAGCGTCCGCACCAGACCGGCGATCACCCGGGCCGCCGAGACGGTCGTCACGAAGATCAGCAGGACCGTCAGCACCTGGTTGACGTTGTGCTGCACGGTCCGCGTCAGCGGCAGCGCCGCCGCGGCCCCCGCCACGCCGCCCGCGACCGCCGCCCAGGGTGCCACCGTGCGCAGCGCGGCCACGATCACGTCGTCGCCGCTCCAGCGGGTGCGCCCGGCGTGCCCCGCCAGCCAGCGCAGCAGCACGCGCAGCAGGAACGCCGCCACCAGGCCGGCCGCCAGCGCGATGCCGGCGGGCACCAGGTGGTCCATGGTCAGGTCTTCGGTCACCGGTCACCTCGGGATGTCGGTTTGCATGACTGCCCCGGTCCGCAAGGCAGTTCGACCGGGGCGAGCGTTCATCCTGCCGCATCCCGAGCGGTGCTCCGTACCGCGCCGAGGGGTCAGGCGTCCCGGCGCTCGATGGTGAGCGCCAGTCGCGGCAGCACCCGGCCGGCGACGGAACCCGAGGGGACCTGCCCCACGCGCACCGCGCCCATCGCACGGTAGAAGGGCTCGGCGTTCGGGTCCGCGTCGATGGTGAGCCGGGTGAAGCCCAGGTCCCGTCCGGCGGCGACGGTGTGCGCGAACAGGCGGCGGCCGACTCCCCGGCCGATCACCCGCGGCTCGACGAACATCATGCCGAGCACCCCCACGGGCGGCTCTCCCTCGAGCGTCGTGAAACCCAGGACCCGGCCGCCCGCGTCGGCCACCAGGGCCCGTCGGCGTGCGACCTCGTCCGCACGCACGGTCAGCTCCTCCCGGCACGCCTCCAGGAACCCGGCGTCGTAGCCCCAGTGCGCCTTGGACCGCAGTGCCAGCTCGCCGAGCAGCTCCGCCTCCGAGGCCCTCGCGGGCCTGATCAGCACGTCCATCTGCCCCTCCCCAGTCAGGTCCGGTTCCCGCGATCCTCGCACCCGCCTCAGATCACCCGCATCCGAACCAGCGCCGCCAGCGTCAGGGCCCCCGGCAGCAACGGCAGCCAGACGGTCAGCAGCCGGAAGGCCAGCACCACCGCCGTGGCCACGGCCGCCGGGCCGCCCGCCGCCACCAGCGCCACGACCAGCGCCGCCTCGACCGAACCGATGCCGCCCGGCGTCGGCACCAGCGCGACCGCGACCGTCGCCGCCAGGTACGCCACCGCCATGTGCCCGACGGGCACGTCGAGCGCCAGCGACTTGCCCACCATGACCAGCGCCGCCGTCTGGAGCGCCGGGAAGGCGAGCGCCCCGCCCCACAGCGCCAGCGTCCGCGCCGGGCGGGCGTGCACCGAGCGGGCCTCACCGAGCGCCGTCCGCAGGAAGGACTCCACCGCGCCGCGCAGCCGCGGCACCAGCGCCAGTACGCCCGCCGCGACGACCGGCACCGCCCCGGCCGCGATCAGCAGCGGCCCCACGGCGCCGTCGGGGAGGAGCGTGCCGAGCCGCAGTGCGCCGGGGAACGCGAGCAGCAGGGCGCCCAGCAGCGCGACGCGGCCGACGCTCTCCGCCAGCAGGTACAGGGCGAGGGCGGCCGAGGAACGGGCGAGCGGCAGCCCGCACACCGCCATGAACCGCAGATTGACCGCGCTCGCGCCCAGTCCCGTCGGCAGCAGGTGATTGGCCGCGCCCGCCGCGAACTGCGTGGCCAGCAGCCGCCGCCGGGGCAGCCGCCGGACCACGGCTCCCTGCCGGGTGCAGGCCGCCGCGACCCAGGTCAGACAGGTGGCGCAGGCCGCCGCCAGCAGCCAGGGCCACCGGGCCGTCGCGAGATGGCCCAAGCCTTCGGCCAGCACCGACCGGTGCCGCACCGCGACCACGGCGACCAGCAGCAGCGGGAGCACGCAGCACACCCGCCGGACCAGCCGGGCACGGCCCTCCCGGCGGACGGGGGCGCGCACGGGCACGGACTCCTGGGGAATCTCCACCGCTGTCACACCACAAGAGATTCCCCGAGCCGCGCCAACTGCGGATGGCCGACGCGCGGACGACGGCTTACGGACCGCGGGCGGCAGGCTCACTCCTCGACGCTTGACCTCAAGGAAACTCGAGGTTCTACCGTCACCCGCATGAGCATGGAGACCACAGCCTGGACCCAGCTGCACAGCGTCATGAACGCCGAGCAGGACCGCCGCCCCCTCGCCCGCGCCACGCTGCGCCGCATCGGCGCCTTCGCCCGCCCGCACCGCTCCCGTATCGTCCGGTTCGTCCTGCTCGGGGTGGTGACCGCACTCTTCGCCGTCGCCACACCCGTACTCGCCGGACGCGTCGTGGACGCGATCGTGTCGGGCGGCGACGAGGGCACGGTCGTCCGGCTCGCCCTGCTGATCGCGCTGATCGCGGTCGCCGAGGCGGCACTCGGCATCCTCTCCCGGAGGCTGTCGGCGATGCTCGGGGAGGGACTGATCCTCGATCTGCGCACGGCTGTGTTCGATCATGTGCAGCGCATGCCGGTCGCGTTCTTCACACGCACTCGTACGGGCGCCCTGGTCTCCCGGCTCAACAACGACGTCATCGGCGCCCAGCGCGCCTTCAGCAACACCCTCTCCGGCGTGGTGACCAACCTGGTCACTCTGGTCCTCACCCTCGCCGTGATGCTCACCCTCTCCTGGCAGATCACCCTGCTCGCCCTGGTCCTGCTCCCCGTCTTCGTGCTCCCGGCCCGCCGCATGGGCCGCCGCATGGCCCGCATGCAGCGCGAGGCCGCCACCCTGAACGCCGCGATGGGCACCCGCATGACCGAGCGCTTCTCCGCACCCGGCGCCACGCTGATCAAGCTGTTCGGCCGTCCCGAGGAGGAGTCGGCCGAGTTCGCCGACCGCGCCCGCCGCGTCGCCGACATCGGCGTGCGCACCGCCACCGCACAGGCGGCCTTCATCACCGCGCTCACCCTGGTCTCCGCCCTCGCCCTGGCCCTCGTCTACGGCCTCGGCGGCTTCTTCGCCCTGCGCGGCACCCTGGACGCGGGTGCCGTCGTCGCGCTGGCCCTGCTGCTCACCCGCCTGTACGCGCCGCTCACCGCGCTCGCCGGGGCCCGTGTCGAGGTCATGAGCGCCCTCGTCAGCTTCGAGCGGGTCTTCGAGGTACTGGACCTGGCCCCGCTCATCGACGACAAAACCGACGCCGTCCCGGTCCCCGACGGCCCGGTCGCCGTCGAGTTCGACGACGTCCGCTTCGGCTACCCGTCCGCCGACAAGGTCTCCCTGGCCTCCCTCGAGGAGGTCGCCGCGCTGGACACCCGGGGCGGCGACGAGGTCCTGCACGGCCTCTCCTTCCGCGCCGAACCGGGCCAGACCATCGCCCTCGTCGGCTCCTCCGGCGCCGGCAAGTCCACCATCGCCCAGCTCCTGCCGCGCCTGTACGACACCGACGGCGGCACCGTGCGCATCGGCGGCGTCGACGTCCGCGACCTGAGCGCCCGCTCCCTGCGCGACACCGTCGGCATGGTCACCCAGGACGGCCACCTCTTCCACGACACCGTCCGTGCCAACCTGCTCCTGGCCCGGCCCGGGGCCTCCGACACCGAACTGTGGGACGCGCTGCGCCGCGCCCGCCTGACCGACCTCGTACGGTCCCTGCCCGACGGCCTCGACACCGTGGTCGGCGAGCGCGGCTACCGGCTCTCCGGCGGAGAGCGCCAGCGCATGACCATCGCCCGGCTGCTGCTGGCCCGCCAGCGCGTCGTCATCCTCGACGAGGCCACCGCCCACCTGGACAACACCTCCGAGGCCGCCGTCCAGGAGGCCCTGACCGAGGCACTGGAGGGCAGGACCGCCGTGGTCATCGCGCACCGGCTGTCCACCGTCCGGGCGGCCGACCAGATCCTGGTGGTCGAGGCCGGCCGCATCGTGGAGCGCGGCACGCACGACGAACTCCTCACGGCCGGCGGCCGCTACGCCCAGCTGCACCGCACCCAGTTCGGGCGGCGGGCGATGGAGAAGGCCGCATAGCGGACTAAGCGGGGCCAGGGTGCTGCTGCCCGTGCGGCCGGGGAGCACCCGCCCGCACGGGCAGGTCCTGCTCGGCCCAGACCACCTTCCCCGACGGCGTACGGCACGAGCCCCAGCGCCGGCACAGCATGTTGATCAGCTGGAGACCGCGCCCGCTCTCGTCGCTCACGTCCGCGTGCTGGATCTGCGGCAGGTCGGGCCCGGAGTCGGAGACCTCCACCGACAGCCGCTCGTCCCGCAGCAGCCGCAGCTCACCCGGGGCGTTCCCGTACCGCAGGGCGTTGCCCACCAGCTCGCTGACGACCAGCTCCGTGGTGTCGACCAGCTCCTCCAGCCCCCACTTCACCAACTGCTCGCGCACCGTCGTGCGCGCCTGCCCGGCGGCCTTGCCGTCCGGCGGCAGCGTCCGTACGAACACGTCACCGTCCGGACCCAGCGGACGGGCGCCCGCGACCAGGACGATCGCGTCGTCGGACCGGTCGCTCCCCACCCGCTCGGTGACCGCCCGGCACACCGCGCCGCCCTCGGGCACGGCGCCGCCGGCCGCCTCGCGCAGCCGCTCCATCCGGTCGGCGAGCCCGGCGGTCCGCGACCTGAGCAGGCCGTCCGTGTACAGCGTCAGACGGCTCCCCCCGGGCGCGGGAACGTCCACCGGGTCGTACGGGATCACCCCGGCGCCCAGCGGCGCTCCGGAAGGCACGTCCAGATACGCGGCGATTCCGTCGGCGCCGGTGAGCAGCGGCGGCGGATGACCGGCGCTGGCGATGCGGAAGGCGGAGCCGTACGGGTCGTAGACCGCGCACAGACAGCTGGCGTACTGGTCCTCCTCCAGGTCGCGGGCGGCCAGGTCCAGCCGGGCCAGCAGCCGCTCGGGCGCGATGTCCAGCGCCATCAGCGTGCGGGCCACCGTGCGCAGCCGCCCCATGGTCGCGGCAGCGGCCAGCCCGCGCCCCATCACGTCGCCCACCATCAGCGCGGTGCGCCCGCTGGGCAGCGCGACCACGTCGAACCAGTCGCCGCCCACGGCGCCCGGATCGGCGGCGGGGTCGTAGCACGAGGAGACCGCGAGCCCCGGGGTGCTCGGACTGGACCGGGGAAGCAGCGCGCGCTGCAGCGTGACCACGTGCTCGCGCTCCCTCCCGTAGAGCCGGGCGTTGTCGATGGACACGGCCGCCTTGGACGCCAGCTCCATGGCCAGCGCCGCGTCGCCCTCGGTGAACGGTGCCCGGCTGCCGGCCCGGACGAAGTCCGCCAGCCCCAGCAGCACCCCGCGGGCGACCAGCGGAACCACCAGGTACGAGTGGACTCCCGCGCGCCGCATGACGTCGGCGGACTCGGGGGTCGGGGCGACGACGGCGTAGTCCGCCCGCGTCATCCGGGCGATCAGCACCGGTTCGCGCGTGGTCAGGCACCTGAGACCCAGCCGGTCCGCGCTGTGCACGGACAGCTCGCCGACCGGGTCCGGCGCGAGGTCCAGGCCGTCGATCTCCGCCACCGCCATCGCCCTGAGCCGCGGGGGTTCGCTGCCCCGGACGCGGTCGCCGTCCTGGAACCGCAGCACGGTGTCCAGCAGGTCCACCGCGGAGCCGTCGGCCAGCTCCGGGACGGTGAACGCGGCCAGCTCCTCCGCCGTGCGCCGCAGGTCCAGCGTGGTGCCGATCCACGTACCGGCCTCGTTCAGCCAGGCCAGCCGGCGTCGCGCGCCCAGTGCCTCCGTCATCGGCCGCAGCGCTCCGCGCAGCGCCCGGCGCCCGCCGACGAGCGCTTTCGCAGGGCGGCGCACCTCGCGCCGCCACGGTCGCTCCCGCACGCGTCGCCTCCTCCCACGCCTCCTGCCCCGATTCTGCCTCGCCTGCGGACGGGCGGCGACGGCGGCGCCGCGACGGATGGGACGGGAGGCCACGGCTCCGCCGGGGTTGTGCCTCAGGCGCGCAGCCACACCGCCGTGTCCCGCGGCAGCCGGCCGTCCCCGTCCAGGGGGCCGCTGCCGAGCAGGAGCGTGCCGTGCTCCGGCAGGCGGACCGGCCCGGGGGACAGGTTGACCACGCACATCAGGCCGCCGGGGCGCCGGAAGGCCAGGACGCCGTCCGGCGCGGGCAGCCAGCCGAGCGGACCGTCGCCGAAGCCGTCGGTGGTGCGCCGCAGGCGCAGTGCCTCGCGGTAGAGGGCGAGCATCGACGCCGGGTCGCTGCCCTGGCGGTCCGCCGCGTATGCCGACCAGCCCGCCGGCTGCGGCAGCCAGGGCTCCGTCTCGGAGCCGAAACCGCAGTACGGGGCGTCGGCCGACCACGGCAGCGGCACACGGCAGCCGTCCCGGCCGGGATCGACGCCCCCGGAGCGGTGGTGCATCGGGTCCTGGATGCGGTCGAGCGGGACGTCGGCCTCGGGCAGACCGAGCTCCTCCCCCTGGTACAGGTAGACGGACCCGGGCAGGGCCAGCGTCAGCAGCGCGCCGGCCCGGGCGCGCCGCGTCCCGAGCGTCAGGTCGGTGGGCGTGCCGAAGGCCTTCTTGGCGAAGTCGAAGCCGGTGTCCTCGCGTCCGTACCGGGTCACGGTGCGGGTCACGTCGTGGTTGCACAGCACCCAGGTGGCGGGGGCGCCGACGGGGGCGTGCTCGGCGAGTGTGTCGTCGATGGTGCGGCGCAGCCGGTCCGCGTCCCAGGGGCAGGACAGGAAGTTGAAGTTGAACGCGGTGTGCAGTTCGTCGGGGCGCAGGTAGCGGGCGAAGCGTTCGGCGTCGGGCAGCCACACCTCGCCGACGAAGACGCCCCCGTACTCGTCGGCGACGGCCCGCCAGGAGCGGTAGATGTCGTGCAGTTCGTCCTGGTCGATGTAGGGGTGCGGGTCGACGCCCTCCTCGAAGTCCGCCAGCGCGGGGTCCTTCGCGAGCAGGGCGGCGGAGTCGATGCGTACGCCCGCCACCCCGCGCTCGAACCAGAAGCGCAGCACGTCCTCGTGCTCCTGGCGCACCTCGGGGTGGGCCCAGTTCAGGTCGGGCTGCTCCGGGGTGAACAGGTGGAGGTACCACTCGCCGTCCGGGACCCGGGTCCAGGTGCGGCCGGAGAACTGGGAGGGCCAGTTGTTGGGCGGCAGCTCGCCGTTCTCACCGCGTCCGGGACGGAAGTGGAAGCGTTTGCGCTCCGCGCTGCCGGGGCCGGCGGCCAGCGCCGCCCGGAACCAGGCGTGCCGGTCGGAGACGTGGTTCGGGACGATGTCGACGATGGTGCGGATGCCCAGCTCCCGCGCCTCGGCGATCAGCTTCTCGGCCTCGCCGAGGGTGCCGAAGGCCGGGTCGATGGTGCGGTAGTCGGCGACGTCGTAGCCGCCGTCGACGAGCGGCGAGACGTACCAGGGGGTGAACCACACGGCGTCCACGCCGAGTTCGGCGAGGTAGGGCAGTCTCGCCCTCACGCCCGCGAGGTCACCGGTGCCGTCGCCGTCGCCGTCGGCGAAACTGCGGGGGTACACCTGGTAGATGACGGCGTCGCGCCACCAGTCAGCGGTGCGGTGCGAGTTGGGGGCTGCCACGTGACGGTCCTTTCGGGCAGGTCGGATCTTCGCCGCCGGCCCGGACAGGGCGGGGCGGCCGGGCGGGCCGGCGGCGAAGGCTGACGGGGACGGAGCCGGGGAGGGGCGGCGCGGGGCGCCTCAGCCCTTGAGTCCGCCGGCGGTGAGTCCGCTCATGATGTTGCGCTGGAAGATCAGGAAGATGATCAGGGTCGGCAGCGAGGCCATGGTGAGCGCGGCGATCAGCACGTTGACGGGCACGCCGTTGGACAGCGAGTAGATGCCGACGTTCAGGGTCTGCTTGGCCGGGTCCGGCAGCGTCAGCATGGGCCAGAGGAAGTCCTTCCAGACGCCCACGATCGCGAAGATGGACACCACGCCGAGGATCGGCCGGGAGATGGGCAGGACGATCGACCACAGGGTGCGCATCGGTGAGGCGCCGTCCATGGACGCGGCGTCCAGCAGCTCCCTCGGGATCGAGTCGAAGAACCGCTTCAGCAGGAAGATGTTGAAGGCGTTGGTCACCGAGGGCAGCCAGATCGCCCACGGCGTGTTGAGCAGGTTGCGCTCGAAGACCGGCACGTCCAGCACCGTCAGGTACTGCGGCACGACCAGCACGGTCGCCGGGATCATCAGCGTCGCCAGCATCATGCCGAGGATGGCCTTGCCGAAGACCGGGCGGAGTTTGGACAGCGAGTACGCCGCCGCCACGTCCAGCACCAGCTGGAAGGCGAGCGCGCCGAACGCGTAGTACAGCGTGTTGCCCAGCAGGCCGGCCAGGTCCATGACGTTCCAGGCCTGCGAGTAGTTGTCCGGCTGGAAGGACTCGGGGATCAGCGTCGGCGGGGTCGCGACCGCTTCCTGGGTGTCCTTGAAGCCGCTGGAGACCATCCAGTACATCGGGCCGAGGAAGACCACGGTGAACACCGTGACGACCAGGCCGAACGTCAGCCAGTACAGGCGTTTGCCGCGCGGCCGGGCGAGCTGGGCCGGCGAGATGAGCGTGCGTGTGGACATCGGTGGATTCCCCCGGCCTATTCGTTCCCGGCGCGGTTCAGCTTCACGTACGCCGCCGAGAAACCGGCGAGCAGTACGAGGAGCAGCAGACCGAGGGCCGCAGCGGCGCCGTAGTTGTTGAAGTTGAAGGCGTACTGGTAGATCAGGTAGACGACCGTCGTGGTCGACCCCTCGGGTCCGGCGCCGCCGGTGAGCAGGAAGGGCTCCACGAAGACCTGCATGGTGGCGATGATCTGCATCAGCAGCAGCAGCGACAGGATCAGCCGCGTCTGCGGGATCGTCACGTGCCAGATCTTGCGGAACAGTCCGGCCCCGTCCAGCTCCGCCGCCTCGTAGAGCTCCCCGGGGATGCCCTGGAGAGCGGCGAGGTAGATGAGGGCCGCCCCGCCCATGTTCATCCAGGTCGACGCGATCACCACGGAGAGCATGGAGAGGTCGGGGTCCTGCAGCCACTGCTGCTCGGGCAGTCCCACGGTGCTGAACAACTCGTTGAGCAGGCCGTAGCCGGGGTCGTACAGGTACTTGAAGAGCAGGACGGCGGCGACCGGCGGCAGCATCACCGGCAGGTAGACCAGCAGCCGCAGATAGCCCTTGCCGTGCCTCAGTTCGTTGATGACGAGCGCGACGACGAACGGCACCGCGAAGCCGAGCACCAGCGCCAGCACGGTGAACAGCAGGGTGTTGCGCCAGGCCTGCCAGAAGGCCGGGTCGTTGAAGACCGTGCGCAGGTTGTCCAGGCCGACCCAGGAGACCTCGCCCTGGTCCGTCTTCTGGAAGGCGAGGAGGAACTCCCGGACCATCGGGTACCAGGAGAAGAACGCGAAGCAGAGGACCCCGCCGATCAGGAAGCCGTGCGCGGTGAGGTTGCGCTTCAGGCTCCGGGCGAAGGCCCCGCCGGGCGGGGGCGGGCCGTCCGGCGGCGGCTGGGCGTGGCGGGCTCTCGCCGCCTTGCTCGGGGACAGGCTGGGGGCCGACATCGTCGCTCCTCGGTACTGATCTCATGGGCCCCGGGGGGCGGTGCGGCCCGCCCCCCGAGGGAGCCGGTCACTGCGTGGCCAGAACCTGGTTGACCTGCTGCTCGGCCGTTTCGAGCAGCTTGTCGATGTCGGCGTCCTCGTTGGTGAGGATGCCGGACATCACGTTGTCCAGGACCTTGTAGACCTCCTGGGCCTTCGGCGGCTCGGCCTTGCCCGGGACCGGGGAGTCCATGAACGTCTTGAAGTTCTCGACCGGCATGGTGGCGTGCTCGACGCGGGCCGCGTCGTCCTTCTTCTTCGACTCGTTCAGCCAGAAGTTGGGCTGGGGGAGACCGACCGGCAGGTCGTCCTTCTTCTTGCGCTCCCAGTTGAACTGGCCCTCGCCGACGGTGAGGTTCTGGAAGTTGAGCCAGGCGATCGCGGCCTTGACCTTGTCGGGGGAGATGCCCTTCTTGATCATGTAGCTGTTGCCGCCGGCCAGGGTGTTCTCGGCACCCGGGATCGGCCCCATACCGAAGTTCTCGTAGTCGGCGCCGAGTTGCTGGACCATGTACGTGATGTCGTCGGGCGCGGCGAGGAACATGCCGAGCTTGTCGGTCGCGATCTGCTTCTGCAGGTCGCCCCACTTGAGCAGCTGGGTCTTGCCCATGCTCCCGTCCTCCCAGCGCATCGCGTGGAGGTTCTCGGCGACCTGCTTGCCCAGCTCGTCGTTGAACGCGGCCTTCTTGCCGCTCGCGTCGACGACGTCGCCGCCGAGGCTGTACATCTGGGCGGTGAAGTGCCAGCCGCCGGTGTTGCCCGCGCTGTACTCGCCGAAGCCGGCGATGCCGTCGCCCAGGTCGGAGATCTTCTTGGCGGCGGTGCGGACCTCGTCCCAGGTGCGCGGCGGGCTGTCCGGGTCCAGTCCGGCCTTCTCGAAGAGCTTGCGATTGATCAGCAGGCCCATCGTGTAGTTGCTGGTCGGCAGGCCGTACAGCTTGTTCTCATGCTTGAGCTGGCCGAGGACGTTCGGGTCGATGTCCGCGAGGGCCGGCACGGTCTTGTCGTTGACGTACGCGGTGATGTCCTCGGCGCCGTCGTTGTCCAGCACCTGGGGCAGGTCGGTGAAGTACGTGTAGAAGACGTCGGGCTGCGACTTGGCCTTCAGCATCGCGGTGAAGCGCGGGGGCTCCAGGCACTGACCGGGGGTGGAGCGGCCGTCGATGGTGACGTTGGGGTACTTCTCGTTGAATTCGGCGACGTCCTCCTTCCACTCCTTCAGCTCGGCCGCCTTCGCCGCCGGGGGCATGCAGTCGATGGTGATGGTCACCTTGGTCTTCGGGTCCAGGGGAGCTGCCGGGTCGGAGGACCCGCTCCCGCCTTCGGAACCGCCGCCGTCGTCGCTGCTGCTCGTGCCGCAGGCGGCCAGAGCGGTCAGCGTGAGGGCGGAGACGAGCGTGATGGCGCCGGCACGACGGGTACGGCGGAACCGAGCACTTCTCATGGGTGGTCCCCTTCGGGCATGAACGTGGAAGGCGCCCCACCGCCGATGCGTTGTGGGGCGCCGCTCACTCAACCACCGTGAACAAGTGAACGCAATATCTCGCGCAGGTTTCGTAATTGTTCGACAGTCTGCTGTAGATGTTGAGGGTCGATTGAGGGCCGGTTACTTGACGGCCGCCTGTGCGGTGGAGCCGCGGACGACGAGTTCCGGTTCGAAGAGCAGCTCGCGATGGGGCACTTCGGTGCCCTGGATCTGTGCGCAGAGGAGGTCGACGGCGGCGCGTCCCATGGCCTCGATGGGCTGGCGGACGGTGGTGAGGGGTGGTTC
>NZ_JBHYOP010000004.1:392577-508869 GCF_042745235.1 Streptomyces sp. NPDC058796 | reverse complement strand
GCAGGGGGGACCCTGTGGGAGAGTAGGACGCCGCCGAACAATTATTGCGAGAGAGCCCCGCACCGGGAACGGTGCGGGGCTTTCTGCATTTCAGGAGGTTTTCAGGACGGTGTCACGAGTTTCGTGTCGTACGCCAGGATGACCGCCTGGACGCGGTCGCGCGAGCCGGTCTTGGCGAGGACGCGGCCCACGTGCGTCTTCACCGTCGACTCGGCCAGATGCAGGCGCTCCGCTATCTCCGTGTTGGTCCAGCCGAGGCCCAGGGCACGCAGGATCTCGCTCTCCCGTTCGGTGAGGGCGGCCAGGCGGGCATCGGGGGAATCCTGCGTGTCCTCGGGAGCCGGCAGGTGGTGGACGTAGGCGTCGAGCAGGCGGCGGGTGAGGCTCGGGGCCACCACGGCGTCTCCGGTTGCCACGGCCCGGATGCCGGAGAGCAGCTCCTCGGGCTGGGCGTCCTTGACGAGGAAGCCGGAGGCGCCGGCGCGCAGACCGGCGTAGGCGTACTCGTCGAGGTCGAAGGTGGTGAGGATGAGGATCCGGCTGCGGCCTCCTGAGGCGACGATGCGGCGGGTGGTCTCGATGCCGTCCAGGCCCGGCATGCGGACGTCCATGAGGACGACGTCGGGGTGGAGTTCGGCTGCCGAGCGGGCGGCTTCCGAGCCGTTGGCCGCCTCCCCGACGACTGTCATGTCGTCCTGGCTCTCCAGGAGCATCCGGAAACCGAACCGCTGGAGGGGCTGGTCGTCGGCGATGAGGACGGTGGTCACTGCGGGGATTCCTCCGGGAGGTGTAGGTGGACGCGCCAGCCCTGCTCGGGGCGGGGGCGTGGGCCGGCCTCAAGTGTGCCGCCGTACAGGGCGGTCCGCTCCCGCATCCCTGGAAGTCCTCGGCCGTCGGTCGGGGCGCCGGGCCGGGCGGCGCGGCCCGTGTCCGTGATCGTGAGGGTGACGGCGCCACCGTCGCCGTAGGAGAGGGTGATGTCGGCGGTGGCGTCGGGCCCCGCGTGCTTGAGGGTGTTGGTCAGGGCCTCCTGGATCACGCGGTAGACGGCGAGCTGACGGCCGGCGGGGAGGTCGGGCCGACCGTGGACGGTCGCGCGGACGGGGAGGCCGGCCCGGCGGACGCCGTCGATGAGTGGGGCGAGGTCGGTGAGGGTGGGCTGGGGAGCCAGCTCCGCCGGTCCCGGGCGGCTCTGCTCGTCGTCGCGCAGGACGTCGAGGAGACGGCGGAGTTCGCCCATGGCCTGGCGGCTGGTGTCGCCGATCGCGTCGAGGGCCTGGGCGGCGCGCTCCGGGGACTTGGCGGCGGCGTACCGGCCACCGTCCGCCAGGCCGGTGATGACGGAGAGGTTGTGGCCGATGATGTCGTGCATCTCGCGGGCGATACGCGCGCGTTCCGCGGCGGCGGCGAGCTGGGCCTGCTGGTCGCGTTCGACCTCCAGGCGGCGGGCGCGGTCCTCGAGGGCGGCGGTGTAGTTCCGTCGGGTGCGGACCGTGACGCCGATGAGAGCCGCCACGCCGATGGAGAGCAGCTGCGATCCGAGCTGCTGGTTCCAGGAGCCCGCGCCGTCCCCGTAGCGGACGGCCGAGACGAGAACCTGGGTGAGGACCAGGGGGGTCGCCCAGCACAGGGCACGCAGGGGCAGGCGCAGGGCGATGTGGAAGACGACGAGGAGTTGGAGCATGGCCGCCTGGAGGATGGCGCCCGTCCAGGCGTTGACGACGGCGACCGGGGCCATCGCGAGCAGTACCGCGCCCGGGTGGCTGCGGCGCCACAGGAGCGGGATGGTGAAGCCCAGGGTCATGACGAGCAGCAGCCAGCCGGGCACGTCCAGGTTGTGGGCGATGCTGCGCCAGCCGCCGCCGGTGTAGTCGATGAGGCCGGCCGTGACCCAGAGGGCGGTGAGGTGCAGATCCCAGACGAGCGGTCGGCGTCGGTCGAAGGCCCGTACCCGGCGGACCACGCGTTGGACGTGCTCGGTGAGGGGGTCGGCGGCTCTTTCCTCGGTCACGGGCTCCATCCGGACATCGTCGGGCCTTCGGGCCGGGCGGGCGTCCGCCTCGGGGCCGTATATGAGGTGAGGGGCGTAGTACCGGGGTATTACGGTGGCCCGCATGAGTGCCTCGGTCCCCGGTGACTACGTCATCCGCTCCATACGCGCCGACGAGTGGCCCGCCGTGAAGGAACTGCGGCTGCGAGCGCTGCGGGACCCGCTGGCGCACCTCGCGTTCCTGGAGACGTACGACGACGCCGCGGGCCGGCCGGACTCGTACTGGCGGGAGCGGGCGGCGAAGGCCGCCGAGGGCGCGTCCGGGGCGCGGCAGTTCGTCGCCGAGGGGCCGGAGGGCCTGTGGCTCGGCACGCTGGCCGTCCTGGTCGAGGAGGCCGGGACCACCGACTGGGCGGGGCTGCCCGTGGAGCGGCGGCAGGGGCACGTGGTCGGGGTGTTCGTACGGCCCGAGTGGCGGGGGAGCGGGCTGACCAAGGCGCTCTTCGCCGCCGGGCTGGAGTGGGCGTGGGCGTGCGGCCTGGAGCGGGTGCGGCTCATCGTCCACCCGGACAACGGGCGGGCGCAGGGCGCTTACCGGAAGGCCGGGTTCGCGCCGACCGGGCGGACGGTGCCGCTGGTGGGCGGGGAGCCCGGTGAGGTCGAGTGGGAGTTCGCGGTCGAGCGCTGACGCGGCCGTGTGTTCGCGGGCTCAGACCGGGAGTTCGTCGTGGGGCCAGCGGGCGCGGCCCTGTTCGCGGGAGCGGAGGAGGGCCAGGGTCGGCAGGCCGAGGTCCGCTCCGGTGGTGAGCAGTTCCGGGAGCTGGGGGAGCGGCGCGACGGCGGCCACGTCGTCCAGGACCAGGGTGAGTGGTGGGTCGAGGCGACCGGAGGATGACCGTTCGGCCATGCGCCGGCCGCTCTCGACCACGCTTGAGACGAGCGCCGTCAGCAGCGGCATCGCGCCGGGGCTCGTCCGAGGGTCCTCGATGGATTCACCCACCACGTAAAGGGTTCCCTGTTCGTGCACGAAGGAATCCAAGGCGAGGGCATCAGTTCGGTTGGGGGTGCAGGCTTCGCGGATGTTGACCGTCGAGAGGGCGGCCAGGGCCCGGGTGGTCAGCTGCTGGGCCATGTCCCGGCGGTCGGGGTGGGCGGTGAGGGCGCCTTCGAGTTCGCCCGCGGCGCCGGGTGCCGCCTTGGGGTTGGTACGGAGGATGCGTACGGCGTCCTGGATCTGCAGGCCCTGGGACCAGCGGTGGACGTGGCGGACGGTGCGGCCGTCGATGGCGGCGGCGTGGAGGTAGCTGCGCAGGAGCAGTTCGGCGGTGTCGCCGAGGGCCTGGTCGAGCCGGGCGGTGGGACGGACCGGCGCGAGGAGGGCGGCCGCTCGGGCCGTGGCCGTCTGTCTGTCCTCGCAGCCGGTGGTGGGGGACCAGTGGAGGCGGGCCGGGGTGTCGCAGAGGTGGCCGGGGTCGTAGAGGTGGCAGGGGCCGAGCTTGGCGCGGGCGTCCTTGGTGTCCGACCAGAGGGCCGGGTTCGAGGTGATGACGAGGGCGGCGCCTTCCGCTGCGCGCAGGGCGTCTGCGGCGGTTTCGGCGCGGGCGTCCGGGGGGCCGTAGTGGACCGTGCCTTCGGCGCGGGGGGTTTCCCACCCGCCCAGTCGTTTACCGTCGGCCACAGAGGTGAGGGGTTCCTCCGCCGGTGCCGGCACCGGCTGCTGCGGTGCCTGCGGTGCCCTCGGGGTCGGCACCTCCTGAACCTGCTCCGGCTCCCGTACGGCCGTCGTCCTCGCCGTGGTCCTCGCCTCGGCCCGCCGTCGCCGCCGTACCGCACGCCACCGCGCCACGGTCCCCATCACGAACACGCTCAGCACGACCAGCACCATCAGCTGGCCGATGAAAAGCCCCCAGAAGAGCCCCCACCCGGAGAGGCCGGAGGCGGGCGCGTCCGGCCAGGCGCCGGGGATGTCGTGGGGTTCGGCGATCAGGTGGCGCATGGCCGGGGGCGTGCCGGTGAAGGTGACGCCGGCGGGCCAGGAGCCGTGGGCGAACAGAGCGGCGAGACCGGTCGCCGTCCACACCAGCAGGGTCGTGCCGAGGAGGAAGGCGAGTATGCCGAGCAGCAGGCCGTCCGGGATGCCGCCGCCCTGGCCGCTCCGCCGCTGGTCGTCCGGTCTCATCTGCCCCGTGCCTCCCCCTCGCCTAGGCCACCGTCGATTCGGACGAGTCGCCGATGTGCTGTTCCACGAACGCCGCCGCCCGTTCCTCCGCCTCCAGTTCGGCGGCGCGCAGGGCGTCGTCGGTGAAGTCCGCGGAGGACTCGGTCATCGCGCGGTCGGTGAAGACCAGCGGGCGTTCGGTCTCCGTGATCAGGTGCTTGACCACCTGGACGTTGCCGTTCACGTCCCAGACCGCGATGCCCGGCGTGAGCGTGGGGATGATCTCCACGGCCCAGCGTGGCAGGCCGAGGACGCGCCCCGTGGCCCGTGCCTCGTCGGCCTTCTGGGCGTAGATGGTCCGGGTGGAGGCCATCTTGAGGATGGCCGCGGCCTCCCGGGCCGCCGCGCCGTCCACGACGTCCGACAGGTGGTGCACCACCGCCACGAACGACAGGCCCAGCCGCCGCCCGAACTTCAGCAGCCGCTGGAACAGCTGGGCCACGAACGGGCTGTTGATGATGTGCCAGGCCTCCTCGACCAGGAAGATGCGCTTCTTCCGGTCGGGGCGGATCCAGGTGTGCTCCAGCCACACGCCCACGATCGCCATGAGGATCGGCATGGCGATGGAGTTGCGGTCGATGTGGGAGAGGTCGAAGACGATGAGCGGGGCGTCGAGGTCGATGCCGACCGTCGTCGGGCCGTCGAACATGCCGCGCAGGTCGCCGTCGACGAGGCGGTCGAGGACGAGCGCCACGTCCAGGCCCCACGCCCGTACGTCGTCTATGGCGACGTTCATCGCCTCGGCCGACTCCGGCTCGGGGTGGCGGAGCTGCTCGACGATGTCGGTGAGGACCGGCTGGCGTTCGACGATGGTCTCGTTGACGTAGGCGTGCGCGACCTTGAGCGCGAAGCCGGAGCGCTCGTCGAGGCCGTGGCCCATCGCGACCTCGATGATCGTCCTCAGCAGCGCGAGCTGGCCCGTCGTCGTGATCGCCGGATCGAGCGGGTTGAGCCGGATGCCGTGGTCCAGGGCGGCCATCGGGTCGAGGCGGATGGGAGTTATGCCCAGCTCCTCGGCGATGAGGTTCCACTCGCCGACGCCGTCCTCGCCCTGGGCGTCCAGGACGACGACCTGGCGGTCGCGGAAGCGGAGCTGTCGCAGGACGTACGTCTTCTCCAGCGCCGACTTGCCGTTCCCGGACTCCCCGAGGACCAGCCAGTGCGGGGCGGGGAGCTGCTGGCCGTAGAGCTGGAAGGGGTCGTAGATGTAGCCCTTGCCGGAGTAGACCTCGCGGCCAATGATCACGCCGGAGTCGCCGAGGCCGGGGGCGGCGGTCGGCAGGTAGACGGCCTGCGCCTGGCCCGTGGAGGTGCGGACGGGCAGGCGGGTCGTCTCCACCTTCCCGAAGAGGAAGGACGTGAAGGCTTCGGTGAGGACGGTCAGCGGGTCCCGCATCAGGCTCAGCCCCTACCTTCGGATGCCGGTGGCGAACGGAAGTGTGTTCACGAAGGCGCGGTGGTGCTCACGGTCGCACCACTCCAGTTTCAGGTACGACTTACCGGCCGAGGCCCTTATCGTCCGCTTGTCGCGGGCCAGCGCCTCGGGGGAACGGGAGGAGACGGTGATGTAGCCGACCAGGTTGACGCCGGCGGCTCCGCTGGCGAGGTCCTCGCCCCGTTGGTCCAGGCGGCCGTGGGCGGCGATGTCGCGCGGGTCGACGGTGCGGTTCATCTTGGCGGCGCGGGAGGCCTCGGCCTCGTCGTTGGTCTTCTCGGTCAGCATGCGCTCGATGGCGACCTCGGTGGGCTCGAGGTCCATCGTGACGGCGACCGTGCGGATGACGTCCGGAGTGTGGACCAGGAGGGGCGCCAGGAAGTTGACGCCCACCGGGGTCATCGGCCACTCCTTGATCCAGGCGGTGGCGTGGCACCAGGGGGCGCGGGTGGAGGACTCACGGGTCTTCGCCTGGAGGTAGGTGGGCTCCATGGCGTCCAGCTCGGCCGGCCAGGCGTTGCGCTTGGTCATCGCCTGGATGTGGTCGATGGGGTGGTCCGGGTCGTACATGGCGTGGATGAGGGAGGCGAGCCGCCCCTGCCCCAACGGCTGGCGTACGCGGATGTCGGCCTCCTGGAGGCGCGAGCAGATGTCGGTCAGCTCGCGCGCCATGACCACCGCCAGGCCCGCGTCCCGGTCCAGCTTCCGCCCGTTCTGCGGGCGGGCGGCGCGGGCCATGGCGTTGGCCTCGGCCGCCAGCTCGCGTGTGTAGTGCATGCAGGCGATGAGGTAGGCGCGGTGCTGCTCGCTGCTGGTGGACACCATCGACTGGAGCTGGTCGTACGACTGCTGCAGCCACGGGAGCGCCTTGTCGTCGCCGCGCTGGGCCACGTCCTTGGCGTGCGCGTCGGGGTCGGCCGGGAGGGTGCGGGCGAGCATCTGGATGCGGGTGACGAAGCCGTCGCCGTTGGCCACGTGCTTGAGCAGGGTGCCGAAGCGGTCGACGAGGGCTTCCTGGTCCTCGGAGTCGCGCAGGCCGACGCCGGGGCCCTCGATCTCGATCGCGGCCGTCACCGTCTTGCGGTCGGCGTGCAGGAGTACGGCGATCTCGTCCGGGCCGAAGGGCGCGGCAAGCCAGGTGATGCGGCCGATGCCGGGCGGCGGGCCGACCTCGACCTCCCGGCCGTCGAGCCGGGTGCCGGCCTCGATGGCGCCGGAGCGGTAGGTGGTGCCGTTGCGCAGTGTCCGCTTGTAACTGCGGTTGATCTCGAACCACCGGTAGAACGTCCGGTGCTTGTACGGCACGTAGACGGCCGCCAGCGCGAGCATCGGGAAGCCGACGAGCAGCACGATGCGCAGGGTCAGGACGGGGACGAGGAGCCCGCACATCATGCCGAGGAACGCGCCGACGACGATCAGCGCGATCTCACCGGTCTCGCGGTTGCGGCCGACGATCGCGTTCGGCCGGGCGCGGCCGATCAGATACGTACGGCGGGGCGTGACCGGATGGGACACGTGGGACTCGGTCGTCAACGCCCGTCACCTCCTGTGCTCTTGGTGCTGCTGTTGCGGTTGTTGCTGGCGTGCGGGGTGTTCACCGGGCTGCCGGAGCGCGGTGCGGGTGCGGCGGAGGGGACAGTTCCGCCGCCGCCGTTCGAGGGGCGCGAGCTGTGCGCGGCGACTCCGCCGGAGGCGGGGTTGGAGGGGCGGGACGCGGAGGAGGAGCCGCCGCTCTGGCTGCCGCCGCCTCCGCCGTCGCCGTTGTGGCGGGAGCTGTGGGTCCTGATGCCCTGGGCGACGAGGTTCGCCGGGGAGCTGATCACGGCGGCGGCCTTGCCCTCGGCGCCCTGCATGATCCGGTTGTTGCGGCCGCTCGCGATCTCGTCGCCGAAGCCGGGGACGAAACGGTAGATCATCGCGGACGCGAAGATGGCGAGCAGGATGATCGCGAGGCCGGAGACGACGGCGGAGAAGGCGTCCGGCCCGTCGTCGGCGGAGAGCGCCCCGGCGAGCCCGAGCACGATGACGATGACGGGCTTCACGAGGATGACCGCGATCATGATCCCGGCCCAGCGGCGGACGTGTCCCCACAGGTTCTTGTCGACCAGGCCGGCGTAGACGACGGTGCCGAGCAGGGCGCCGACGTAGAGCAACGCGGCGCGGATGACCAGCTCCAGCCACAGGACGCCGGCGGCGAGAATCGACACCAGGGAGACGACGATCAGCATAATCGGTCCGCCGCCGATGTCCTCGCCCTTCTTCAGGGCGCCGGAGAACGTGCCGAAGAACGTGTTCGTCTGGTCGCCGGTGGTCTGGGCGAGGACGTCCGTGACGCCGTCGGTCGCGGACACGACCGTGTAGAGGATCAGCGGCGTGAACGCCGACGCCAGGACGGTGAGCCAGAGGAACCCGATGGCCTCGGAGAGCGCGGTACTGAGGGGGACGCCGCGCACGGCACGCTTCGCTACCGCGAGCAGCCAGAGGACGAGCGTGAGGACGGTCGACGCCGCGAAGACGACGGCGTACTGCTGGAGAAACTTCGGGTTCGTGAAGTCGACGTTCGCGGTGTCCTCGACGGCGGCACTGAGCTTGTCGACGGTCCACGCGGCGGCGTCGGCGCAGCCCTTGGCGAGGGAGGAGAGGGGGTCGAGGGTGGAGGTGATGCCGGGGGTGTCGGCTCCGCCGCCGGATCCTGTGCCGGAGTTTCCGTCTTCGCAGTAGTCCTTGGCGGGGCCGCGGATGAGGTCGCAGGGATCGTCGCTGTCGGCCGGGCTTGGGGTCGGTGTCGGAGCAGCGGCCGCGCGGGTCGCCAGGAGCGCCATGGCCGCCGGTACGGAGACAAGGACGGTCGTGACCTTGAGAAGGCGTTGGTCAGCGCGCATAGGTGAACCCTCCGAACTCCTCGACGGCCTTCGACATTTCGTCGGGAGCGGAGGCCCGCTGATCGCGCCCGATCGGCACCGGGCCGTCCTTCTGCTGGAAGTCGATGACCTTCCAGTCGTTGCCGGTCCAAGTCAGCTGGTAGGTGGTGGTGTACCAGCTCTCGGTGACCGGGTTGGTCGACTTGCCACCGGACAGCCCGAAGAGCGACGTGTACCAGACCTCGACGGTGGCCTTGTCGGCGCTTGACTCCGTGACCTTGGTACCAACCGGGATCACGCGCGAGACGAACGTTTGACCGCCGGGCGCTTTGCCGTTCTTGTCGAGCCCGATGTTGGACAGGAACTTCGGGCTCGAGTAGGCCTCCTCCAAATCGGCCTGCCGGGAAGCAGCGACGTCGGGGGCATAGACGGTGTTCACGATGTCCTGGCGTTTGGCCTTGTCGAACATGTCGGCCGACCCCAAAGCCACCGCATAGTTCGCCGCCGCGCTCTGCGCCCCCTGCTCGTCATGGGCGAAGCCCGACTGGACCGGCGCGGTTCCGGACGGGGCCGTCGATGACGTCTTCGGTTTGTCCGTGGCCGCGTCGGCGGAATCGGAGTCCCCTCCTCCACGGTTCGCGAAGGCGATCGCGGCGATGAGGAGGACGACGACGCCGACCACGGTGACCAGGCTTCTGGACGACGAACGGCCGCCGCGCCGGTGTCCGCCCTCGTCCTCGGGCAGCCGCATCCGCGTCCCGCTCGTGCCGCCGTAACCGCCGGAGGACTCGTGGTCGTCTCCGAGACTCATGCCGCGTACGCCCCCTCGACGTCGTGTCTGCCGTAGAAGTACGACGGTAGCCGTGCTGGTTCCCGCGCGGGCGCGGTGTGGTGACTCGACATCAGGGAAACGCAACCTCAGCCGGTTGGCACGACGGGCGGGTGGGGTGGAGGGTGAGGAACGGACGTGAGCGTGGCTATACGGCCATCCCGTACACGATGGTGAAGAGCGTGCCGAGGGAGCCGATGATGAACACGCCCGTCAGCCCGGCGATGATGAGACCCTTGCCCTGCTCGGCGCTGAAGGTGTCCCTCAGGGCCGTGGCTCCGATGCGCTGCTTGGCGGCGCCCCAGATGGCGATGCCGAGGCAGAGCAGGATCGCAACGGCCATGACGACCTGGACCATCGTCTTCGCCTCGGCTCCCAGCGCACCGAAGGGGCCCCAGTCCGGAGCGATCCCCCCGATGATGGTGTTGATGTCTCCCTCGTCGGCCGCAAAGAGCATGTAAGTCACCGCCCCTGTTGGGTAGTTCCGCATCCTCTGCGGGCATGCAGAGGTCAGGCCTCATTGTCGCCGACAAATCCGCCGTCGTATGTCGACTTGGCGTCATTGATTGGCAGGTTTCGTACGGATAGCTTGCCACCGGCCCGCGCCGACCCCTAAGAGGGCCGGGCGGACCGGTGTGCGATGAGTCGTATGGTCACTCTGTGTATCACGGCATGTTACGCCTAGCAATGATGCTGGAGCGCAACCTGTCGCGTGGTTGTGTCGTTGGACCCTTCTACGCACCCACGAAGTGATCGAACTCGCCGGCCTTCACGCCGAGCACGAAGGCGTCCCACTCCTGACGGCCCGTCGTGACGACGGCATCTCGGGCGCCGGGACCGCGGACGCGTACGGGGGTGTCCGCGGTGGTGCTTCAGCAGTCTCCGCGTGACGCCGAGGCCGCGTACCGCAACTTCTTCGCCTTCCTCCAGGGCGGCCGCAAAGGAGCCAGGAGTGGACGGCCTCGCTTCAAGTGCCGCAAGGAGGCCCGGCAGTCGGTCCGGTTCACCGCCAACGCCCGCAGCCTGCCCTCCACGCCCTCGTCCGTCACCGTGGCCTCACCCACTTCGCGGTCCTCTCCGACGGCACGAAGATCGACTCCCCGCGCTTCCTGCGGCGTGCGGAGAAGGAGCTGAAGAAGGCCCGGCGGGAGCTGACCCGCAAGCAGAAAGGATCGAAGAACCGTGCCAAGGCCCGCCTGAAGGTCGCTCGCGCCCACGCCAAGGTCACCCGGCTTCCGGGACGGGGAGCAGCCCGGCACCGCGGCCCCGGCGGACGCCGGGCGTGGGCTGGCACTGGTGCGGGCCTGCGCCGACGCCGTCGGCGTGTCCGTGCTGCGTGAGCTGGACGCGTCGATGGGAGGCAAGCTGCTGTGGGCCGAGTCCCGAAGCCGCCCCGAAGAGGTGCGCGACATGGCTGGAAAGTGTTATTGAACGGCCCCGACATGGGGGAAAGTTGGGCCATGCGGAAGTTGTGGGTCGGGGCCGGTGTCGCGGTTGCCCTCGGGATGGGCTTCGTGATGCTGCTCGTCGTGGGCGTCTACGTGGTCGCCGGGAATCTGGCCAACGGCGTCGGGAGCGGGTCGAAGAGGCTCGCGAAGGGGTCCGTTCCCGCGGCGTACCAGCCGCTCGTGCAGAAGTGGGGCAATCTCTGTCCCGCCATCAACCCCGCGCTGCTCGCCGCCCAGCTCTACCAGGAGAGCGGCTTCAACCCGAAGGCCCAGAGCCACGCTGCCGCGCAGGGCATAGCGCAGTTCATCCCGGGGACGTGGGCGACGCACGGGATCGACGGGGACGGTGACGGGGACCGGGACGTCTGGGACCCGGCGGACGCCATCCCGTCGGCGGCGTCGTACGACTGCACCCTCGCGTCCTACGTGAAGGACGTGCCCGGCAACCCGACCGAGAACATGCTGGCCTCCTACAACGCGGGGGCCGGCGCGGTGATCCAGTACCAGGGCGTGCCGCCGTACAAGGAGACCCAGAACTACGTCAAGGTCATCCGGAGCCTGGAGAAGAGCTTCGCGGCGCCCGAGGGGCGCGTCGACCCCTCCGAGCAGGCCGCCGGGGCCATCGCCTACGCGCAGGAGAAGCTCGGGACGCCCTATCTGTGGGGCGGTAACGGGACGGCTGATCAGGGTGGGCGGTTCGACTGTTCGGGACTGACCAAGGCGGCGTACGAGAGTGTGGGGATCACGCTGCCGCGGGTGGCCAACGACCAGTACAACGCGGGGCCGCATCCCAGCCGGGAGGAGTTGCTCCCGGGGGACCTGGTGTTCTTCTCGGACGACCTCACCAACTCGCGGGCGATCCGGCACGTGGGGATCTACGTCGGCGGCGGGTACATGATCGACGCGCCGCGGACGGGCGCCGTGATCCGGTTCGACCCGATCGACACGCCGGACTACTTCGGGGCGACCCGGGTGACGGAAGATGGCGCGAAAGCGTTGCCCACCACGGTGTGAATGCCATGGTTTGGACACAGCGTGAACCCGTGCCCTGAGCTGCGACGACGTGTCTCTCTTCGATAACGTCTGCGTGATCATTCAGTGGAGTGTGGAACGTATCAACGGGGGCCGTGCGTTCCTGTTGTCGTGTAGGTGTGCGGGACAAGAGGAGCCGGCGGATCTACTGACCACGGGGGTGGCAGAGGAAAGGCGTGCGCACAGTGCGCCGCAGGACATGACGAAGGGGCCGCAGCACCATGGCTGGACTCGCCGAATCCGGGTCGAACCCCGACGTCGAGCTGCTCTACGACATCAACGGTTTGGCCAAGGACGCGCCGCACTGGTTCGACCGGGTCATGGAGTTCGTCGGTGAGTACGGACTGCTGTTCGCGATCGTGCTGATGGTGCTGTGGTGCTGGTGGGGCGTGCGGCGGCGGGGCGGTGAGGACGCGGCGTCCTCGGTGGCCGCGCTGGTGTGGGCGCCGCTCGCGGCCGGTGTCGCGGTGCTGGTCAACGTCCCGATACGGGGTTTCGTGGAGCGGCCACGGCCGTTCAAGACCCATGACGGGCTGGAAGTGCTGGTCGCCGGGAAGGACGACTTCTCGTTCGTCAGCGATCACGCGACGCTGTGCATGGCGCTCGCCGTCGCACTGTTCGTCGCCAACCGGAAGTTCGGGCTCGGCGCGATCGTGCTGGCGCTGTTCGGCGGTTTCATCCGGGTCTACATGGGCGTGCACTACCCGACGGACGTCATCGGCGGCTTCGCCCTCGGTACGGCGGTCGCGCTGCTGCTGTCGCCGGTCGCCATGGCGCTGCTGACGCCGCTGACCCGTGCCGTCGAGCGGTCGCCCCGGGTGGGATGGCTGGTGCGCGCGCGGGGGCGAGACGGTGCCGACGGGCGCGGCGCCGTGATTCCGGGGGCCCGCAAGGAGAGCGCCGAGGCGGACGAGCGGGATCTCGCCGCCTGAGGCAGACGTCCCCCACTTCGGTAACGCACGCGGCGGCCCTTTCAGGCCGCCGCGTGCGTTTTCGCGTCCGTCCGGGCCTGGCTTCTCGCCCTGCGGGCCGGGCCGCGCCAGCCGCAGCTGCAGCGGGCCAGGCAGAAGCGGCCCTGTTCGGTCGTCGTCGTGAGGTGTTCCGGCTCCGGTCCGGGGGCTTCCCCGGGGGCTTCCAGCCCGTCCTGCTGCGCCACGCCGTCCACGTTACCGGCGTCACCTGCCCCTCGTTAACCGGGTCGGCAGGGGGTCCGGAGCGGGCGTGACGGCTGGGGTAGGTGGCGATGGTCGGGCGGGAGCGGAAGAGGGAGCGGCGGGGCAGGAGGGGGGTCGGTGGTCTCGCCGTCGCCGGGGGCGTGGTCTGTGTGTGGCTGGCCGGGAGCGGGTGTTCCGGGGAGGGAGCCGCCGTCCGGGGCGCGGGCGGCGGTGATCCGGTCGCCGTGCTGCAGCGGGCCGCCGACCGGCTGGTGGCCGCCGGGAGCGCCAAGGCGCGCACCGCGATGGAGATGGCCAGCGGCGGGACACGGGTGACCATCCGGGGCGAGGGCGTCTACGACTTCGAGCGGCGGTTCGGCCGGCTGGAGGTGCGGCTGCCCCAGGACCCCGCGGGCGCGAGCGAGCACCGGCCGATCACCGAACTGCTCGCACCGGGGGCCCTGTTCATGAAGAACCGGGGAGCCGGCGTGCCCGACGACAAGTGGGTGCGGGTGGAGACCGCCTCGCTGTCCGACGGGAACCTCGTGACCGGAGGGGCGACCGACCCCTTCGCCGCCGCCGAGGTGCTGCGGGGGACGCGGACGGCGACGTACGTGGGGCGGACCGAGGTCGGCGGGACTGAGGTGCGGCACTACCGGGGGACCGCCGACCTGGGGCGGGCGGCGCGGGGCGCCTCCGACGGCAACAAGGACGCGCTGGCGGCGGCGGCCGACGGGTTCGCCACCGCCGAGGTGCCCTTCGACGCCTACCTCGACGACGAGGGCCGCATCCGCAAGGTCCGGCACCGCTTCAGCTTCGTCAACGGGCGGGACGAGGGCACCGTCGACGTCTCCTCGACGACGCTGCTCTACGATTTCGGCGCCGCCGTCCGCGTACGGCTGCCGGACGACGAGGACATCTACGCCGGCAAGATCGCGGCGGGGCCGGGCGGCGACAAGAACTAGCCCTTCCGTGCCATGCGCGGTGTGTAGGCCGCTCCCTACTCTAGGAAGTCGGTGACGGCAGAGACGAGGTGACGCGCGTGGCTCCGGTCGGCGGTACGGCGGTACAGGACCACGTGGCCCTCGCCGAGATCGAGCTGTGCGGCGAGCTGATCATCGCGGCGTCGGCCGCCCGGGAGCGGCTCAGTCTGGAGAGCATCGACGAAGTGCTGCGGGTGGCCGAGGAGCGCAGGTCCGCTCCGGCCGACCGGTAGCGGCTCGCCGGGGCCGCCCGGGGTCAGGTGCGCAGCAGGCGGCCGATCGCCTTCGTGGCCTCCTCCACCTTCGCGTCGATCTCGGCGCCGCCCTTGACGGCCGCGTCGGCGACGCAGTGGCGCAGGTGTTCCTCCAGGAGTTGCAGGGCGAAGGACTGCAGGGCCTTCGTGGAGGCGGAGACCTGGGTCAGTATGTCGATGCAGTAGACGTCCTCGTCGACCATCCGCTGCAGGCCGCGGATCTGGCCCTCGATGCGGCGCAGCCGCTTGAGGTGCTCGCCCTTCTGCTTGTGGTAGCCGTGCACGCCCCGGTCGTGGTCGGTCACGACGTCCGTGCCGTCCGTCTCCACCTCGTTCGCCTCGTCCACGGCGGGGGAGGGCGCACCTGCGCCGGCCTCAGTGGTCGTCATCGCGTCCTCCTGTGAGATTGGGCAGATAGCGGACATATACCCCTGGCGGGTATATGGTAACGAACTTTGCGGGGTAAGGGGCCCTCGGGAGGAAACCCTGGCTGTCGCCCGGGTGTCGCCCCCCTGCTCATCAGTCTTCCTGATGGGCGACACTGGGGGACGGCCCGTTAGCCGTGGCCGGATGATGCGCCTAGCATCAGCCTGACCGAAACCGATGCACCCCGAGGACCCCACGTGCGCTTTCGTCTGACCCCCAGGGAGACGAGCTTCTACGACATGTTCGCCGCTTCCGCGGACAACATCGTCACGGGCTCGAAACTCCTGATGGAACTGCTCGGGGCGGACGCATCCGCCCGGGCCGAGATCGCAGAGCGTATGCGGGCCGCCGAACACGCCGGTGACGACGCCACGCACGCGATCTTCCACCAGTTGAACTCCTCGTTCATCACGCCCTTCGACCGCGAGGACATCTACAACCTCGCCTCCTCCCTCGACGACATCATGGACTTCATGGAGGAGGCCGTCGACCTGGTCGTCCTCTACAACATCGAGGAACTGCCCAAGGGCGTCGAGCAGCAGATCGAGGTGCTGGCGCGGGCCGCCGAGCTGACCGCCGAGGCCATGCCGAACCTGCGGACCATGGACAACCTCACCGAGTACTGGATCGAGGTCAACCGGCTCGAGAACCAGGCCGACCAGATCCACCGCAAGCTGCTCGCCCACCTCTTCAACGGCAAGTACGAGGCCATCGAGGTGCTGAAGCTCAAGCAGATCGTCGACGTGCTCGAGGAAGCGGCCGACGCGTTCGAGCACGTGGCGAACACGGTGGAGACCATCGCGGTCAAGGAGTCCTGACCCCTTCATGGACACCTTCGCACTGGTCGTGACCATCGGGGTCGCGCTCTTCTTCACGTACACCAACGGTTTCCACGACTCGGCGAACGCGATCGCGACGTCCGTGTCGACGCGCGCGCTGACGCCCCGCGCGGCGCTCGCGATGGCCGCCGTCATGAACCTCGCCGGCGCGTTCCTCGGCTCCGGGGTCGCCAAGACCGTCAGTGAGGGGCTGATCGAGACGCCCGAGGGCTCGAAGGGAATGGGGATTCTCTTCGCGGCGCTCGTGGGCGCGATCGTCTGGAATCTCATCACCTGGTACTTCGGGCTGCCGTCGTCCTCGTCGCACGCGTTGTTCGGCGGGATGGTGGGGGCCGCACTGGCCGGGAGCACGACCGTGTACTGGCACGGGGTCGTCGACAAGATCGTCATTCCGATGTTCGTGTCGCCGGTGGTCGGTCTGATCGCCGGTTACCTGGTGATGACGGCCATCATGTGGATCTTCCGGCGGGCCAACCCGCACAAGGCGAAGCGGGGCTTCCGTATCGCGCAGACGGTGTCCGCGGCGGGTATGGCGCTGGGGCACGGTCTGCAGGACGCGCAGAAGACGATGGGCATCGTGGTGATGGCGCTGGTCATCGCCGATGTCGAGGACTACGGCGATCCCATTCCGGTGTGGGTGAAGATCGCGTGCGCGCTGATGCTGTCCGCGGGGACGTACGCGGGGGGCTGGCGGATCATGCGGACGCTGGGGCGGAAGATCATCGAGCTGGATCCGCCGCAGGGGTTCGCCGCGGAGACCACGGGGGCCTCGATCATGTTCGGGTCCGCGTTCCTGTTCCACGCGCCGATCTCCACGACGCATGTGATCACGTCGTCGATCATGGGTGTGGGGGCTACGAAGCGGGTGAACGCCGTGCGGTGGGGCGTTGCGCGGAACATCATCGTGGGCTGGTTCATCACGATGCCGGCGGCCGCGGTGGTGGCGGCGGTGTCGTTCTGGATCGTGAATCTGGCGTTCCTGTAGCCGCTCACCCGCGGCTGCGGCAGGCAAGAGGGCCCGCCCCCGACGGGGGCGGGCCCTTTGTGCTCCTCGCGGTGGCACCGCCATGCAGCACCGCGAGGGGATCGGGGTGGGGGTCTAGCCGAAGCGGCCGGAGATGTAGTCCTCCGTGGCCTGGACCGACGGGTTGGAGAAGATGCGCTCCGTCTCGTCGATCTCGATCAGCTTGCCGGGCTGGCCGACCGCCGCCAGGTTGAAGAACGCCGTGCGGTCGGAGACACGCGCCGCCTGCTGCATGTTGTGCGTCACGATGACGATCGTGAAGCGCTCCTTCAGCTCGCCGATCAGGTCCTCGATGGCGAGGGTGGAGATCGGGTCCAGGGCGGAGCAGGGCTCGTCCATGAGCAGGACGTTCGGCTCGACGGCGATGGCGCGGGCGATGCACAGGCGCTGCTGCTGGCCGCCGGAGAGGCCGGAGCCCGGCTTGTTCAGGCGGTCCTTCACCTCGTTCCAGAGGTTGGCACCGCGCAGCGACTTCTCGACGACGTCGTCCATCTCGGACTTCTTGTACTTGCCGTTGAGCTTCAGGCCGGCCGCGACGTTGTCGTACACCGACATGGTCGGGAACGGGTTCGGGCGCTGGAAGACCATGCCGACCTCGCGGCGCACGGCCACCGGGTCGATGCCGGCGCCGTAGAGGTTCTCGTCGTCCAGCATGACCTTGCCGTCGACGCGGCCGCCGGGCGTGACCTCGTGCATGCGGTTGAGCGTGCGCAGGAAGGTGGACTTGCCGCAGCCGGAGGGGCCGATGAAGGCGGTCACGGAGCGGGGCTCGACGGTCATCGAGATGTCCTCGATGGCCAGGAAGGAGCCGTAGTAGGCGTTGAGGCCGCTGACGTCTATGCGCTTGGCCATGGGTATCACTTCTTCTTTCGCGTGTCCGGATCGCTGACTGTTCTTGCCGCGGCCGCGTCAGCGACCCGTCTTCGGGGCCTTCCAGCGGGCGATCCCGCGGGCCACGAGGTTGAGGATCATGATGAACGCGATGAGCGTCAGGGCCGCCGCCCAGGCACGGTCGTAGGCGGGGTCGGAACCGGCGGTGTACTGGAGGTAGATGTACATCGGCAGCGATTCCTGCGGATCCTGGAACGGGTTCGCGTTGATGAAGTCCGTGCCCCAGACCAGCAGCAGCACGGGCGCCGTCTCGCCGGTGATGCGGGCGACGGACAGCATGACGCCGGTGACGATGCCGCCGATCGAGGTGGGCAGGACGACCTTCAGGATCGTGCGCCACTTCGGCACGCCGAGCGCCAGCGACGCCTCGCGCAGCTCGTTGGGGACGAGCTTGAGCATCTCCTCGGTGGAGCGGACGACCACGGGGATCATCAGGATGGACAGGGCGAACGAACCGGCGACACCGGAGGGGCCCATGTCCAGGATGAGGACCCACAGGCTGAGGATGAACAGACCCGCGACGATCGACGGGATGCCCGTCATCACGTCCACGAAGAACGTGACCGCCTTGGCGAGCCGGCCGCGCCCGTACTCGACCAGGTAGATCGCGGTGAGCACACCGACCGGCACGGAGAACAGGGTGGCGAGGCCGACCTGCTCCAGGGTGCCGAGGATGGCGTGGTAGATGCCGCCGCCGGGCTCGTAGTCGGCGACCACGCCCATCGAGTGGGTGAGGAAGTAGCCGTCGAGGACCTCGACGCCCCGCTTGACGGTCTCCCAGATCAGGGACAGCAGCGGGATCAGAGCCAGCAGGAACGCGACCCAGACCATGCTGGTCGCCACCCGGTCCTTGGCCTGCCGCCCGCCCTCGACACCCGCCGAGATGGCGTACGTGCCGCCGACGAAGAGGACCACGGCGATCAGGGCCCACTGGATGCTGCTGTTCAGCCCGGCCACGGTGCTGATGCCGAGGCCGGCGAGGGTCGCGCCGGCCGCCACCGCCCACGGGAACCACTTGGGCAGGGTGGCGCCGCGCAGGGAGCTGCGGCTCTTGGGGGTGAGGGTTGCGTTGCTCATGCGTTGGCCCCCGAGTACTCCTTGCGGCGAGCGATGATCATGCGGGCACCGCCGTTGACCAGCAGCGTGATGACGAACAGCACCAGACCGGAGGCGATCAGCGCGTCCCGGCCCATCACGGTCGCCTCGTTGAACTTGCTGGCGATGTTCTGGGCGAAGGTGCCGCCGCCCGGGTCGAGCAGGCTGGCGTTGATGTCGAAGGTCGGCGAGAGGACCATGGCCACGGCCATCGTCTCGCCGAGGGCGCGCCCGAGGCCGAGCATCGAGGCGGAGATGATGCCGGAGCGGCCGAAGGGGATCACCGACATCCGGATGACCTCCCAGCGCGTGGCGCCGAGGGCCAGGGCGGCCTCCTCGTGCATGCGCGGGACCTGCCGGAAGACCTCGCGGCTGACGTTGGTGATGATCGGCAGGATCATGATCGCGAGCAGGACGCCCACGGTGAGCATCGAGCGCGGCGCGCCGCCGCTCCACTCGAAGATGCCGGTCCAGCCGAGGTACTCGTCCAGCCAGCCGAAGAGCCCGTCCATGTGCGGCACGAGGAAGAGCGCGCCCCACAGGCCGTAGACGATCGAGGGCACGGCGGCGAGCAGGTCGATCACGTACGCGATGACGCCGCCCAGCTTGCGGGGCGCGTAGTGCGTGATGAACAGGGCGATGCCGACCGAGATCGGGACGGCGATGGCCATCGCGATGACCGACGACACGACGGTGCCGTAGACCAGGACGGCGATGCCGAACTGCGGCGGGTCGCCGCTGGGGTTCCACTCGAAGCTGGTGAGGAAGTTGGCCTCGTTCTCGCTGATGGCGAGGATGGCGCGGTAGGTGAGGAAGGCCGCGATGGCGGCCATGATGGCCAGCACCAGGATGCCGGACCCGCGGGAGAGCCCGAGGAAGACCCGGTCGCCGGGGCGGGTGGCGCCGCGGGTGGCGCGCTTGCCGTCCTTGCCGGGGGGCTGGTGCGGTACGGGGGCTGCTGCTGGCTTCTGGGGGTCAGTGGTTATGTCCATCGGGTTCTCCGGTCTGCGGAGCCGCCGCTGTGACGGCGGCTCGGGCGGAGCCCGTCGGGCTCCTGGCGGCGGTGCACCGGACGGTGCGGTCCGGTCCCCGGTCGGGGGCCGGACCGCACTCGGGTCAGCTCAGGCCCGAGATGGTCTCGCGGACCTTGGTGATGATCTCGGTGGGCATCGGGGCGTAGCCGGCGTCCTTCAGCAGGCCCTGGCCGTCCTCCGAGGCGATGTAGTTGAGGAAGGACTTGGTGGCGGGCAGGGTCTCGGCCTTGTTGCCCTTGTCGCAGACGATCTCGTACGTGACGAGGACGATCGGGTAGGCGCCGTCGGCGGCCGGCGTGTAGTCCAGCTCCAGCGCGAGGTCCTTGCCAGTGCCGACGATCTTGGCGGCGCCGATGGCGGCGGTGGCGTTGTCGACGGTGGCCTTGACCGGCTCGGCGGCCTCGGTCTTGATGTCGACGGTCTTGATGCCGCCCTTGGCGTACGACAGCTCGAAGTACGAGATGGCGCCGGGGGTCTGCTTCACCTGGCCGGCCAGGCCGGAGGAGCCCTGCGCGGACTGGCCGCCCTTGGCCTCCCAGGACTTGCCCGGCTCGTACTTCCAGGCGTCGGGCGCGGCGGCCTTGAGGTACTTGGTGAAGTTGTCGGTGGTGCCGGACTCGTCCGAGCGGTGGAAGGCCTGGATCTTCAGGTCGGGCAGCTTCGCGTCGGGGTTGAGCTTGGCGATCGCCTCGTCGTTCCAGTTGGTGATCTGGCTGTCGAAGATCTTGGCGAGCGTCGGGGCGTCCAGGGCGAGGGTGTCGACGCCCGGGACGTTGAAGCCGACGGCGATGGGGCCGCCGACCATCGGCAGGTCGATGGCCTGGCCGTCCTTGCAGACCTTCTTCGACGCCTCGATCTCGTCCGGCTTCAGCGCGGAGTCCGAGCCGGCGAACGCGGTCTGGCCCTGCGTGAAGGCGGTGATGCCCGCGCCGGAACCGGTCGGGTTGTAGTTGATCTGGACGCCGTTGCAGGCCGCGACGTACTGCTTGACCCAGGCGTCGATCGCGTTCTTCTGCGCGGACGAGCCGGACGCCTGGAGCTGGCCCTTGGCGTCGTCGCACTTGATGTTGCTGTTGGCGGCGGCGCTGGCGTCGCCGCCGTTGCTGTTGCCGCCGGTGTCGTCGGAGCCGCACGCCGTGAGGGCCAGGGCGCCGGAGACGGCGAGAGCACCGAGAGCGAGGGCCCGCCGGTTCTTGCGCTGAAGCTTCACTTGAGGGAGTTCCTTCCAGGAGCCGCCGTCCTGAATTCGGCGGCGTGCGAGGACTGCGCTGAAGACTGGGCGATACGGCCGCGTTCTCGGGGTGCGTCCCGTATCGGTAAGGCCGAAATTAGGCAGAACAGGTGAAGCCGCCGATGGCCGTAAATGAACGCGGGGTGAACCCCTGTGGTCGGTGCGGTGAGGTCACGGAACGCTTACGTCAAGGACACGGAGTGGTCCCGGCGGGCAGCGCCGTGAGGAGGGCGTCGACGAGGGAGCGGTCGCCGGGCCGGGTGAGGCGGGCGCGGGCTTGTGCGGGCGCCAGCCACAGGATGCGGTCCACCTCGTCGGAGGGGGTGAAGGCGCCGGTCGTGGCCGCCGCCGCCCAGTACCTGACCTCCTTGGGGCGGCCGTCGGCGAGGTAGCGCACGCGGGGCAGCTCGGCGCCGGGCGCGGCGGCGTACCCCGTCTCCTCCGCCACCTCGCGCAGCGCGCCCGCGAGCGGGTCCTCGCCGCGCTTGAGCTTGCCCTTCGGGTGCGACCAGTCGTCGTACTTCGGCCGGTGGACGAGGCACAGCTCCAGGCCCGGGGGGCGGGGCGAGCGGCGCCACAGGACGCAGCCCGCCGCGCGGACGGCGGTGTGGGCGGCGGCCGGGTCCGCGGGGGCCTCGTCGGGGCTCACGGTGTGTGTCGCCTCCAGTCCTGCGAGAGCGCCTAGGGCAGCCTGATGGGTTCCTTGCGCCAGCTGTGCTGGAACGCGTACCTCGCCGCCTCCACCTCATGCCGCTGGTCGGCGTGGAGCACGCCGAGCGCGTACGCCGTCGCGGGCGCGATGCGCGGTGTGCGCGCGGCCTGGGCGGCGGCAGCGGCGGCCTCGGAGGCGTCGCGGTGGCGGTCCAGGGCCTCGCCGGCCGCCAGGAGGCGTACGTCCGTGCCGCCGTCGGTCCCGTCGGCGTGCTCGCCGGACAGCACCTCGAGCGCGTACCGGTGCAGGCGCAGCAGCAGGCGGACCTGGTGCCACTGGGCGTCCTGGGGGTGGGGCGCCGGGTCCGGGGAGAGGCCGTGGATCAGGGCCTGGGCGTTGTACGGGCTGCCCGCGGTGACCAGCGGGAGCGCGGCCACGGCGTCGGTGAGGCGGTCCCGGGCCGCGGCGGCCAGGGGGCGCAGGTCGGTGGTGGACGCCGCGGTGTCCTTCAGCGGCACCTCGCTGGCCAGTAAGGCCACCTTGTCGGCGACCGCGTGGAAGCGGCTGCTGCCCAGCGCCTGGAGGGCCGTGGAGTGCGCCCGGGTACGGGCCAGGGTCAGCTGGCGGTCGAGCAGCGCGCCCGCCTTGGCCGCGCCCACGGTGAGGCTGCCGCGGTCGGCGGGGGACGGGCGGGTGGCGGTGAGGGGCGCGGGGGAGTCCGCGCCGGTGGGCGCGGACACGGTGGGGGTGGTGCGGCCCGCCTGCTGCTGGGTGGGGAACAGCGCCGTCCCCGACAGCCGGTGCAGGGCCTGGAGCAGGCGTTCCAGCCGGGACGCGTACGCGTGCTCCAGCGCCAGCGTGCCGGACAGCCACGCCAGCTCGGGGCGCATGGACTCCGCCCACTCGGCGTCCAGCAGCGGCTGGAAGGTGTGCAGGGTGCCGCTGAGGCGGCGGGCCGCGCGGCGCAGGGCGCGGGCCGCGTCGACGGGGCCGTCGGGGGCGGGGGCCCCGTCCCGGCCGTGTGCTCCGGCCCCGCGCGCTCCGGGTCCCTGGGCCCCGGTGGCGTGCGCGCCCGCGCCGGTCTCCCGGTGCAGGCGCAGGGCGCGGAGGAACTCCGTGGCCTGGGCGCGCAGGTAGCTCGCGAGGGCGTCACCGCCCGCGGGCGCCGGCGGCGGCCCGGCGGCGGCCGCGGGGTCCGTCGGTTCAAGGTGTTGCTGTGCCACGCCGGCGCCTCCGGGCGTCAATGAGCATCTCCTGGACGTTGCGCAGGGGCTGGCCGTCCGGGTCCGTCGCGTGCCGCGTCCACTCGCCGTCCGAGCCGAGGTGCCAGGACGCGGTGGAGTCGGACATGCCGGTCTCCAGCAGCCGGTTCAGAGCCGCCCGGTGGGCCGGGTCGACGACCCTGACCAGGGCTTCTATCCGGCGGTCGAGGTTGCGGTGCATCATGTCGGCGCTGCCGAACCAGACCTCCGGCTCGCCGCCGCCTCCGAAGGCGAAGACGCGGGAGTGCTCCAGGAAGCGGCCGAGGACCGAACGGACCCGGATGTTCTCCGACAGGCCCGCCACGTCCGGGCGCAGCGCGCAGATCCCGCGCACCCACACGTCGACCGGGACGCCCGCCTGGGACGCGCGGTAGCAGGCGTCGATCACGGCCTCGTCGACCATCGAGTTGACCTTGATGCGGACGTAGGCGGGACGGCCGGCGCGGTGGTGCTGGATCTCCTTGTGGATGCGGGAGACCAGGCCGTCGCGCAGGGACTTCGGAGCCACGAGGAGGCGGCGGTAGGTCTCGCGCCGGGAGTAGCCGGAGAGCCGGTTGAACAGGTCGGAGAGGTCCGCGCCGACCTGCGGGTCGGCGGTGAGCAGGCCCAGGTCCTCGTAGAGGCGGGCGGTCTTCGGGTGGTAGTTGCCGGTGCCGACGTGGCTGTAGCGGCGCAGTGTCTCGCCCTCCTGGCGGACCACCAGCGACAGCTTGCAGTGGGTCTTCAGGCCGACCAGCCCGTAGACGACGTGGCAGCCGGCCTCCTCCAGCTTGCGGGCCCACTTGATGTTCGCGTGCTCGTCGAAGCGCGCCTTGATCTCGACCAGCACCAGGACCTGCTTGCCGGCCTCGGCGGCCTCGATGAGCGCGTCGACTATCGGGGAGTCGCCGGAGGTCCGGTACAGCGTCTGCTTGATCGCCAGGACGTCCGGGTCGGTGGCCGCCTGCTCCAGGAAGGCCTGCACGGAGGTGGAGAAGGAGTCGTACGGGTGGTGCAGGAGGACGTCGCGGCTGCGCAGGGCGGCGAAGACGTCCGGCGCGGAGGCGGACTCGACCTCCGCGAGGTCGCGGTGGGTGCCGGCGACGAACTTCGGGTACTTCAGCTCGGGCCGGTCCAGGCCGTGGATGCGGAAGAGGCCGGTGAGGTCCAGGGGGCCCGGGAGCGGGTACACCTCGGCCTCGCTGACCTTCAGTTCACGGACCAGGAGGTCGAGCACCTCGCGGTCGATGGACTCCTCGACCTCCAGGCGCACCGGCGGGCCGAAGCGGCGCCGCATCAGCTCCTTCTCCAGCGCCTTGAGGAGGTTCTCGGCGTCGTCCTCCTCCACCTCCAGGTCCTCGTTGCGGGTGACGCGGAAGGCGTGGCTCTCCAGGACCTCCATGCCCGGGAACAGCTCCTCCAGGTGGGCCGCGATGACGTCCTCGATGGGGACGAAGCGGCCCGGGGAGGCCTCCAGGAAGCGGGAGAGCAGCGGGGGGACCTTGACCCGGGCGAAGTGGCGGTGGCCGGTGACCGGGTTGCGGACGACGACCGCGAGGTTCAGGGAGAGGCCCGAGATGTACGGGAAGGGGTGCGCCGGGTCGACGGCGAGCGGGGTGAGGACCGGGAAGATCTGGTGCCGGAAGAGGGTGAACAGGCGGGCCTGTTCCTTCTCCGCCAGCTCGCTCCAGCGGACCAGGTGGATGCCCTCCTCGGCGAGGGAGGGGGCCACGTCCTCCTGGAAGCAGGCGGCGTGCCGGGCCATCAGCTCGCGCGAGCGCGCCCAGATCATCTCCAGCACCTCGCGGGGCTGGAGGCCGGAGGCGGAACGGGTGGCGACGCCTGCGGCGATGCGGCGCTTCAGGCCGGCGACGCGGACCATGAAGAACTCGTCCAGGTTGCTGGCGAAGATCGCGAGGAAGTTGGCGCGCTCCAGGACGGGCGTGTTCGGGTCCTCGGCCAGTTCCAGCACGCGTTCGTTGAACGCGAGCCAGCTGCGCTCCCGGTCCAGGAAGCGGCCCTGCGGGAGCTTGGTGCCGTCCGCCTGGAGCCCCTGGGACTCCTCCGACTCCTCGTACGCGTCGAGGTCGGCGTCGATGTCCGGTTCCAGGTCGGAGACGGTCGCGGCCACCGTGTGCGGGCGGTGCGCGGCGATGGAGCCCACGGAGGGCTGCGGGTGCTGGACCTCTGCCTGGGTGTTCGGCTGCCTCATGAACCCATTCTTCCGCGCAGCGCGCAGGACAGGCGCGTCGGAAGGCGCGTGATGCCCTGCTCCTGGTTGCTCCGGCACGGTCGGCTGCATTCGGCGAGGGTCGCAAGGCAGTCTGAATCGACGGTTACGAGGACATGACGTGTGGGATAGCGGGGGGCTTCCGGCGGTGGGGTGCACGCCGGGATCCCCCTCCGGTCCGGAAATCGCCGGCTGCGATCGTGAACCGGAGGACCCGCCCCGTGCGATGAGGAGACGTGAGCGAGACGAGAAGCGACGGCGAGCTGCTGCGGGCCGTCGCCGCCGACGGCGACCGGCGTGCCTTCGAGGAGCTGTACCGCCGCTACGCACCCTGGCTGACCGCCCGCCTGCGCGGCCGCTGCGCCGACGCCGGCGTCGTGGACGACGTCGTGCAGGAGACGTTCCTCGCGGTGTGGCGGGGCAGCGCGCGCTACCGGCAGGACGGGGACGTGGCCGGGTGGCTGTGGCGGATCGGGTCCCGGCGGCTGATCGACGTGATGCGGGGCGACGGGGCTCGGGGCCGGCTGCGGCAGGCGCTGGCGCGGCTGCGGCACCGGGACGAGGCCTCGGCCGAGGAACGGGTGCTGGCCGGTGTGGAGCACGGCGACCTCGCCGGCGCGCTCGTGCGGCTCTCGCCTGAGCTGCGCGCGGTGCTCCAGGCCACCGTCGTCGACGGGCTGACCACCCGCGAGGCGGCCGTCCTGCTCGGCATCCCGCCGGGCACGGTCAAGACACGGGCGATGCGGGCCCGCCGACAGCTGCGGGAGGCGCTGGCATGACCTGGCACGTTGACGAGGCCGACCTGCGGGCCTACGCCCGGGGCGAGCTGGCGGCACCCGTCCTGTGGTCCGCCGACGCCCACCTGACCGCCTGCGCCCACTGCCGCGCCGTCCTCGCCGAGGTGAGCGACCCCGTCGCCCTGGACGCGGGGTGGGAACGGCTCGACGCAGAGCTGGACGCCCCGAGGCCGGGGTGGTTCGAGGGCCTGCTGGTGCGGTGCGGCGTCGGGGACGGCACCGCGCGGCTGCTCGCCGCCACCCCCGTACTGCGCCGCTCCTGGCTCGGTGCGGTCGCCACCGTACTGCTGACGACGTTCCTCGTCGCCTGGACGGCGGGCGCGGCCGACCGGCCCACCCTCTTCCTCGCCGTCGCACCGCTGCTGCCGCTGGCCTCGGTGGCGCTCGCGTACGGGCCCGCGCTGGACCCGACGCACGAGATGGCCGTCGTCTCGCCGCTGCACGGCTTCCGGCTGCTGATGATCCGTACGGTCGCCGTGCTCTTCGTCGCGCTGGGCGTGGGCGGGCTGGCGAGCCTGGCCATGCCGGGGTACGGATTGCGGGCGCTCGCCTGGCTGCTGCCCGGGCTCGCCCTGACCGCGACCGGGCTGGCGCTGACGCCCCGGCTGGGGCCGGTGGCCGCGCCGTCCGTCGTGGCGGGGGCGTGGGTGGCGGTGCTGCTGGCCGCGGACGCGGCGGCTCCGGCCGGGGACGACCCGCTGGCGCCGTTCACGGCGGCCGGGCAGGGCGTGTCCGGGCTGGTGGCCGCGCTCGGCGCCGGGCTGCTGTTCCTGCTGCGCGACCGGTTCGACGTGTCCGCGCGCGGTGTCGTGTGAGCGCCGCCCCCCTCCCTCACTTCTTCCACTCGAACCTCTTGTACGGGAGTGCCGTATGACCCCCACCGTTTCCGCCTCCGGGCTCTGCCTCTCCTACGGCCGGACCCGTGCCCTCGACGACGTGTCGCTGCGGCTCACCCCGGGCGTCACCGGGCTGCTCGGACCCAACGGCGCCGGGAAGACCACCCTCCTGCGGGTGCTCGCCACCGCCGTGCCCGCCGACCGGGGCGCGTTCACCGTGCTCGGGCACGACCCGGGGAGCGCGCGCGGGCGCCAGGAGGTGCGGCGGCGGCTCGGGTACCTGCCGCAGACGCCGGGCTTCCATCCGGACTTCACCGCGTTCGAGTTCGTCGACTACGTCGCCGTCCTGAAGGAGATGACGGGCCGGGCCGCCCGGCACCGCGAGGTGCGGCGCGTGCTGGAGGAGGCCGGGCTGGGCGACGTGCGCGGGCGGAAGATCAAGAAGCTGTCCGGCGGGATGCGGCAGCGGGTCGCGCTCGCGGCCGCGCTGGTCGGCGACCCCGGCTTCCTGGTGCTCGACGAGCCGACCGTGGGCCTGGACCCGGAGCAGCGGATGCGCTTCAGGGAGCTGATCGCCGGGGCGGGCGAGGGGCGCACCGTGCTGCTCTCCACCCACCAGACCGAGGACGTGGCGATGCTCTGCAACCGGGTGGTCGTCATGGCCGCCGGCACGGTGCGCTTCGACGGCACCCCGGCCGGACTGACCGCACGGGCCGCCGGACGCGTGTGGAGCAGCGGAGCGCGCGACGCGGGCGCGAAGGCCGGGTGGCGTACCGGCGACGGGTCGTTCCGGAACGTGGGCGATCCGCCCGGGGGCGCCGAGCTGGTCGAGCCCACGCTCGAGGACGGCTACCTGCTCGCCCTCGACGGCGCCGCCGGCAGCGACGCGGAGGTGGCCGCGTGAGCGCCGTACTGACGACGACCGCCCCGGACGACGTGGACGCCGGTCCCCGCGGGGCGGGCGCGAAGGCCGTGTTCGCCCTCGCGCGGTTCGAGGCGCGCCGGATGCTGACGAGCATCCCCGTCGTGCTGGTCTTCCTCGGCTACATCGCCTGGATCGTGTGGCGCGGCCGCAGCGCCGAAGACGGCTACCCCGCCCTCCAGGACGCCGACCGCGCCACCCAGAGCATGCCGATGTTCGTCGGCCTCGCGGTCCTGGTCGGCGTCAACTCCGCGATGCTGCGGCCCCAGCGGCACGGCACCGAGGCGCACTTCACCGTGCTGGTCCTGCCGGCCTGGCACCGTACGGTCGCGCACGCGCTGTCCGTCGTACCGGCCGCCCTGCTCACCGCGGTCTGCGTGGCCGGGCAGTTCGCCTGGGCGGCCCTCAAGCCGGGCGCGGTCGGGCACGGTTCACCCGCCGAGCTGGCCGTCGGACCGCTGACGGTGCTGCTGTTCGGGATGCTCGGGGTGCTGCTGGCGCGGGTGCTGCGGTCGCCGCTCGCCGGGCCGCTCACGGTGGTGCTGCTGCTGTTCGCCTTCGTGCTCGGTACGGGACCCAGCGGCACGGACGGCACCTCCTGGCTCTCGCCGGTGGTCGCCGCGATCAGCGGCGACACCCTGCCCTCCGAACTGCTGGGCCGGCCCGCAGCCTGGCACGCCCTCTACCTGACGGGCGCCGCCCTGTTCGCCGCCTTCCTCGCCGTGCTCCTCGCCGGCGGGCGGAACCCGGTCGTGCGGGCGGGCGTCGCCCTCACCCTCGCGCTGGCCGTGACGGGCGGGGTCCTCCAGGCCCGGGGCGTGGCGCCGTCGCCGGAGCTGACCGCGGCCCGGGAGCGTGCCTCGGTGCGGCCGGAGCAGACGTGCGTGGAGCGCGGCGGATCGACGTACTGCGCCTTCGACGAGTGGGTCCCCCGCGTCGGCGCCTGGGCCGGCGTCGTGGAGCGGGTCCAGTCCCTGGCGGGCGGTGCCGCGCAGGAACGGCGGATCGTCGTGCGGCAGCGGATCGACGCCCGGTACGGGCTGGAGGGCGACGCCGCGATCCCCGCGCTCACCGAGCCCGGCCAGGTGACCGTGGGCACCGCATGGGGCGGCAACCGCGTCCCCGAGTTCTCCAGTGCCGTCGCCGCCGTGCTCGTCGCGGGAACGGAGGCGGCCGGGAGCGAGCTGTGCGACGGTCGGATGGTCACCGTCATGTGGCTGTCCCTGGCCTGGCAGGACGACCCGATGGACGCCCTGCGCCGGGTCCGGCTGGACGACAGCGTCAAGGGCTCCGCGATCGTCCTGTCGCCCACCGACCCGCTGACCATGACGGAGGGCCAGACGGACGTCGTGCGCCGGCTGCTGGAGAACCCGCCGGCCGGGGTGGGCCGGCGGGTCAAGGAGCACTGGGACGCGCTGACCGCCCCGGGCGTCACCACGGCCCGGACAGCCGAGCTGCTGGGTGTGAGGGGGCCGGACAAGGCGGACTCGTGCGAGGAGTGACGCGCGCCCTGGTCGTCCCCGTGTGGCGCACGCTGCCGTGGCCGGCCCTGGCCGCAGCCGGAGCACTCGGCCTGCTGGCCGCGTCCACGCCCGCCCTGACGGGCGCGGAGCCCGCCCCCTGGCAGACGCTCGTCCTGCTCCGGGGCGTCGCGCTCATCGGCGCGCTCGGCCTGGCCTTCCTCCTGGACGACCCGGCCCGCCACCTCACCACGCCCGTCCCCGTCCCGCGCCCGCTCCGGCAGGCGCTGAGGGTGGCCCTGGTCGCCCCGCTCGCCGCCCTGTGGTGGACGGCCGTACTGCTCGTCGCCCCGTCGGCGTCCCGGCCCCCGGCCGGTGACATCACCCTGGAGGCGGCGGCGGTGGGCGTGCTGGCCCTCGCGGCCGCCGCGACCGCGGTACGGCTGACGGACGAGGCGCGTCCCGGCCCGGCGGTGGTGGCGGCCCTGCTGCTGGCGGCCGTCGCCGCGCCCCTGCTGGCGCCGGAGGGCTGGGCACTGTTCGTCCCGGCCGAGGACCCGCGGTGGCCCGAGGCCCACGACCGGTGGGCGGTGCTGCTGGTGGCGGTGACCGTGGCGTGGGCGGTGTGCGGCCCGGAGCCGGTGGGACGGCGCGACGGGGCGGCCTGACGGGCGGCGCGCCTCACGTCTCCGTGCGGTACATGAGGTCCGTCTCGTGGGTGACGAACCCGAGGCGTTCGTAGACGGACACCGCCGCCGTGTTGTCGGCGTCGACGTACAGCATCGCCGTGGGCAGTCCACGCTCCGCCAGGTGCCGCAGGCCGATGGTCGTCAGGGACTTGCCGAGGCCGCCGCCCTGGGCGTCGGGGCGGATGCCGAGGACGTACACCTCGCCGAGCCGTTCCTCGGCGTGCGTCTTGGTCCAGTGGAAGCCGATCAGCTCCCCGTCCCGCTCCGCCAGGAAGAACCCCGCCGGGTCGAACCACGCCTCGGCCTTCCGGTCGTCGAGGTCCCGCTGCGTGAGCGAGCCCTGTTCGGGGTGGTGGGCGAAGGCGGCGGCGTTCACCGCGAGCCAGGCGGCGTCGTCCCGGCCGGGCACGAAGGTCCGCACGGTCACGCCCTCGGGCAGACGCGGGTCCGGCAGCTCCAGGCCGGCCAGCGGGCGCCGCATCTGGCGCAGTTCGCGGAAGAGGGTCAGCCCCAGCACCTGCGCGAGGTGCCGGGCGGCGGAGTGGCCGCCGTGCGCCCAGATCCGCAGCCGCTTGCCGGAGGCGGCGAGCAGCGCGGAACCCAGCGCCCGCCCGTGTCCCCGCCCCCGGTGCGAGGGGTGGACGACCAGCTCGGCGGCCGGGGGCTCGATCGGGTCGGCGCCCTCCAGTTGGGCGTAGCCGACGAGTTCGCCGCCGTCGACGGTGAGCAGCAGGTGCGAGACGCCCTCCCGCGCCGGACCGCGCAGTTGCAGCCGCCCCTGCTCGGACACGGCCTGCTGACCGTCGTACCGGGCGGCCTCGGCGAGCAGGGCGAGGACGGCTTCGGTCTGCTCCGGGGTGAGTTCGGAGAGGGTGTCGATCGAACGGGAGCGGCCGGGCCGCACGGTGTCGTCGCTGGTCATGCGTACGAGGGTAAGGGGCGGGTGCGGCAAAGCGGCGGTGGTCGCGGGAGTTGGGCCGATGCGGAGGTACACCAGGATGTAACCCGTCGCCCCCTGTCGCGCTACGCGCGTTGACTCTAGGCTGCTGCGCCGACGAGCCGTCTCCTCAGCGGCTCGCGCTCACGCACACCCACAGGGGGGCGCATGCCAGCCACAGCACAGTCGCACCATCCGCGCCGCAGACGCCGTACGACCCGTCTGCTCGCCGCTGCCGCCACCGTCGTCACCGCGGGCGCGCTCGCCGCGGCGACACTGCCGGCGTCGGCGAGCACGGCCGGGAACCACCGGGGCCACGGCGGTCCTGGAGGCCACGGCCACGGTCATGGCCGCTACCAGGACGTCCAGCTCCTCTCCTTCAACGACCTGCACGGCAACCTCGAACCGCCCGCCGGATCCTCCGGCCGGGTCACCGAGATCCAGCCGGACGGCACGACGGAGACGATCGACGCGGGCGGCATCGAGTACCTGGCCACCCATCTGCGCGAGGCGCGCAAGGGCAACCGGTACTCCATCACCGCCGCCGGCGGCGACATGGTCGGCGCCTCCCCCCTCCTCTCCGGCCTCTTCCACGACGAGCCGACCATCGAGGCCCTGAACAAGCTGGACCTCGACGTGACGAGCGTCGGCAACCACGAGTTCGACGAGGGCGCCAGGGAACTGGCCCGCCTCCAGAACGGCGGCTGCCACCCCACCGACGGCTGCTACACCGACAAGGAGTTCAAGGGCGCCGACTTCCCGTACCTGGCGGCGAACGTCCTCGACGAGAAGACGAAGAAGCCCATCCTGAAGCCCTACTGGGTGTGGAAGCAGCGGGGCGTCAAGGTCGGTTTCATCGGCGTGACCCTGGAGGGCACCCCGGACATCGTCTCGGCGGAGGGCGTCAAGGGCCTGGCCTTCAAGGACGAGGTCGAGACGATCAACAAGTACGCCGACGTGCTCCGGCGCCAGGGCGTGAAGTCCATCGTCGCCCTGGTCCACGAGGGCGGCTTCCCGGCCTCCTCCTCCTACAACTACGACTGCGACTCCCCGGGCGCGGGCGACGGCATCTCCGGCCCGATCGCGGACATCGCGAAGAACGTGACGCCCCAGGTGGACGCACTGGTCACCGGCCACACCCACGCGGCGTACGTCTGCACGATCCCCGACCCGGCGGGCAAGCCCCGCATGGTCACCTCGGCGTCGTCCTTCGGCCGCCTCTACACGGACACGACGCTGACCTACGACCGCGCGACGGGTGACATCGCCCGTACGGCCGTGAAGTCGGCGAACCACGTGGTGACGCGGGACGTCCCGAAGGCGCCGGACATGACCCGCCTGATCGACAAGTGGAGCACCCTGGCCGCCCCCATCGGCAACCGCGCCATCGGTTACGTCTCCGGCGACATCGACCGGGGCGGCACCGAGTCCCCGCTGGGCGACCTGATCGCCGACGCGCAACTCGCGTACGGCAAGTCCCAGGACCCGGAGACCGACCTGGCCCTGATGAATCCGGGCGGCATCCGCGCGCCGCTGACCTACGCGGCGTCGGGCGCCGAGGGCGACGGAGTCGTCACCTACGCCGAGGGCTTCACGGTCCAGCCCTTCGCCAACACGGTGAACCTGAAGGACTACACGGGCGCCCAGCTCGTCCAGGTCCTCAAGGAGCAGGTCACCGGCCCGAACGAGGCCTCCCCGAAGATCCTCCAGATCTCCTCCGGCCTCACCTACACCCTGGACCTGACCAAGTCGGGTGCGGACCGCGTCGTCACGGACTCCATCCGTCTCGACGGCGCGCCCATCGACCCGTCGGCCACCTACCGCGTCGCCTCCAACAGCTTCCTCGCGGGCGGCGGCGACGGCTTCCCCACCCTCGACGAGGGCACGAACGAACTGGTCGGCGCGGACGACCTGACGGCCCTTGAGCAGTACCTGACGGCCAACTCCTCGGCCGCCGACCCGATCGAGCCGCCGGCGGCGGACCGGATCACGGTCGTGCAGTAGGCGTTGCGCGTCCGGGAGCGGGGCCCGGCGGCCGCACGGGGTGCGGACGCCGGGCCCCGCTCGGCTACTTCTGCCCCCCGTCGGCCCCGCCCGTCTCCGGCGGCGGTACCGGCGCTCCCGGCAGGCGTACGGTCGCCGTCGTGCCGCCGCCCTCGCCCGGTATCAGGCTCACGGTGCCGCCCGCCTGCTGCACCGTGCGGGCCACGATCGACAGGCCGAGGCCCGAGCCGGGCAGCGCGCGGGCGGACGGGGAGCGCCAGAAGCGGTCGAAGACGTGCGGGAGCTCGTCGGAGGGGATGCCGGGGCCCTGGTCGCGGACGGTGAGGACGCCGTCGGCGAGACGTACGTCGACCGTGCCGCCCTCGGGGCTGAACTTCACCGCGTTGTCCAGGATGTTGACGACCGCGCGTTCCAGGGCGGCCGGCTCCGCGCGCACGTACCAGGGGTGCACGTCCGCCGTGATGGTCAGCTCCGGTCCGCGCAGGCGGGCACGGCGCAGGGCGGACTCGACGACGTCGTGCCAGGCGAGGATGCGGGACTTGCCCGCGTGCTGGCCCGTGTCGGGGCGGGAGAGCTCCTGGAGGTCGCCGATCAGGGCGGCCAGTTCGGCCATCTGGGCCTTGACCGAGGTGAGCAGGGCCCTGCGGTCCGCCTCCGGGATGGGGCGGCCGGTCTCCTCGCTGCGGGTCAGGAGTTCGATGTTGGTGCGGAGGGAAGTGAGCGGGGTGCGGAGTTCGTGGCCGGCGTCGGCGATGAGCTGCTGTTGCAGGTCGCGGGAGCTGGCCAGGGACGAGGTCATCGAGTTGAAGGAACGGGAGAGGCGGGCGATCTCGTCCTCGCTGTCCTGCTCGACCGGGATGCGGACGGTCAGGTCCTCGGTGCGGGCCACGTGTTCCACGGCCCGCGTCAGTTCGTCGACGGGACGCAGGGCGGTCCGGGCCACCCAGAGGCCCGCGGCGCCCGCGCCGACGACCCCGGCGCCCGCGACGAAGACGAGCACCAGCGCGAGGTTGCTGAGGGAGCTGTTCACCTCGCTCAGCGGGCGGGCGGCGGAGACGGCGACACCCAGCTCGGGCAGCACGCTGTAGGTGTAGACCCGGTACTGGGTGCCGTCCGGGCCTGTGGCGTCGTGCAGGGCGTCCTCGGTCCTGCCCTCGGCCACGGCACGGTCGGTGTCGGCGAGCGGGACCTCTTCCATGCCGATGATCAGGCAGCTTCCGCCCTTGCCGTCCACGAGCTGTACGGACGAGCCGAAGGGGTTCTGTTCGTGGGTGACGGGGTCGTGGGCGCACTCACCGGTGCGCAGGTTGACGTACTGGCTCACCTGCTGCTTGCTCATGCGGTTCGCCTTCAGCGCCTCGTCCAGCGAGCTGACCAGCACGCTCTTCACCACGAACCAGCACGCCACCGCCGCCGCCGCGACCGCCAGCGCCACCGCCGACGCCACCAGCAGCGACAGCCGCGCCCGGATGGGCAGGGCCCGGACGCGGCGGGCCAGGCTCGTCACTCCGCGCCGCCCTGCCGCAGGACGTAGCCGACACCGCGCACGGTGTGGACGAGGCGCGGCTCGCCGGCCGCCTCGGTCTTGCGGCGCAGGTACATGACGTACACGTCTAGGGAGTTGGAGGACGGCTCGAAGTCGAAGCCCCAGACGGCCTTGAGGATCTGCTCACGGGTGAGGACCTGGCGCGGGTGGGCCATGAACATCTCCAGGAGGGTGAACTCCGTGCGGGTCAGTTCGACCGGGCGCCCGGCGCGGACGACCTCCCGTGTCGACAGGTCCATGGTCAGGTCGGCGAAGGTGAGGGTGTCGTCGTCCTCGGCGGTGGCCTCCACCGCCGCCGCGTACGAGCTGCGGCGCAGCAGCGCGCGGATGCGGGCGAAGAGTTCGTCGAGCTCGAAGGGCTTGACCAGGTAGTCGTCGGCGCCGGCGTCCAGGCCGGACACCCGGTCGCCGACCGTGTCGCGGGCCGTGAGCATGAGGATGGGCGTCGTGTCGCCCGCGCCGCGGATGCGGCGGGCGGCGGTCAGGCCGTCCATGCGGGGCATCTGGATGTCGAGGACGACCAGGTCGGGACGGTACGCCGACGCCTTCTCCAGCGCGTCGGCGCCGTCGACGGCGACCTCGGTGTCGTAACCCTCGAAGGCGAGGCTGCGCTGGAGGGCTTCGCGGACCGCCGGTTCGTCGTCGACGATCAGGATGCGCTGGATCTCGCGGTCGCGGTCACGGTCGCCGTCTGCGGGGCTCATGGGCTCGGGTTCCTCGGATGCGGTGTCGGGTGCGGCTGCCAACGTCTTCAGCCTCGCATGTTCGCGGCGGCCTCGGGCAGCCGCGTGGGACGCCCGCTCAGCCGTCGGCGCCCGCGCGCAGCTTGGCCAGGTCGGCCTTGACGGTGTTGATCGGGATGGCGAAGCCGAGGCCGACGCTGCCCGCGCCGGCGGAGGACTCGGCCGACGAGTACATCGCGGAGTTGATGCCGACGATGTTGCCGTTCATGTCGATCAGCGCGCCGCCGGAGTTGCCCGGGTTCAGGGACGCGTCGGTCTGGATCGCCTGGTACGTCGTCGTGGACGAGCCGGTGTCGCCGTTGAACTCCCGGCCGCCGAACTCGAAGGGCCAGCCGCCGCCCTGCTGCTGTTGCTGCCGGCCCTCGTCGGTCGAGACGGTCACGTCGCGGTCCAGGGCCGAAACGATGCCGCTGGTCACCGTGCCGGTGAGGCCCTCGGGGGAGCCGATCGCCACGACCTGCTGGCCGACCTTCAGGGCATCGGAGTCGCCGAGGGTCGCGGCCTTGAGGCCGGAAGCGTTCTCCAGCTTGATCAGCGCGAGGTCCTTGCTGCTGTCGGTGCCGACGACCTCGGCCGTGTACTGCTTGCCGTCGTTGGTCGTCACCTTGACGGAGGAGGCGCCGGAGACGACGTGGTTGTTGGTGATGATCTCGCCGTCACCGGTGATGATCACGCCGGAACCGGTGGAGGATCCGGCGGGCGAGGTGGCGCTGATCTCGACGATGCTCGGGCTGACCGACGCGGCGACGCCGGAGACCGTGCCCTTCTGACTGGAGGGCACCACGTTGGTGCTGCTGGAGCTGGAGGCGACGGTGTCGCCGCCGGTCAGCTCCTGGATGCCGAAGGCGGTACCGCCGCCGACGGCCGCCGCGACGATCGCCACGGCCGTGAGGAGGGCGACCGGGCCGCGCCGGGCCCTGCGCTTCTCGCGCGGCTGCTCGGGCTGCCCGCCCTGGAAGGAGGCGAAGGAGGCGGCGGGCGGCTGGGCCGGCGGGGGCGGCCACTCGGGGTCGACGGGAGAGGAGGCGTGCTCGTGGGTTCCCTGGTACGGGTTCTCCTGTGCGTGCTCGTACTCGCCGTTCCGGCGGAGGCTCTCGGTCATGTCCATGAGCGTCCCGCCCGCGCATGAGAAGGGCCTGAGTGCTGCCTGAGAAGCCCGGCAGAACCTCGTATGCCCGATATAAAGACCCGCACGGCCGCCCGGAGGACCGCCGGAGGTTACTCGCAGCCGCAGGACTGGCGGACCACCAGCCGCGACGGGAAGACCTTCAGCCGCTCCCGCCGCGAGCCCGCCACCCGCAGGCCGTCGTCGAGGACCAGGTCCACGGCCTCCCGCGCCATCGCCGAGCGGTCGGAGGCGACCGTCGTCAGCGGCGGGTCCGCCAGGTCGGCTTCCTTGATGTCGTCGAAGCCGGCCACCGCCAGCTCGCCGGGTACGTCGATGCGCAGCTCGCGGGCCGCGCGCAGCAGGCCGATCGCCTGGTCGTCGGTGGAGCAGAAGATCGCGGGCGGCCGCCGCGGGCCGGAGAGGAGCTCGAGGGCGACGCGGTAGGCGTCGTAGCGGTTGTACGGGGCTTCGAAGAGCCGGCCCTCGGTGGAGAGACCGGCCTCCTTCATCGCCCGTTTCCAGCCCTCGACGTGGTCGGAGACCGGGTCGCCGACGGACGGGGTCTCGGCGGTGCCGCCCATACAGGCGACGTACTCGTACCCGTGCTCCAGCAGGTGGCGCACGGCGAGCTGGGCGCCGCCGAGGTCGTCGGTGACGACGGCGACGTCGTCGATGGCCTCGGGGCGCTCGTGCAGCAGGACGACCCGGGCGTCCCAGGCCTCGATCTCGGCGGCGGCCAGGTCGTTCAGGGCGTGGCTGACCAGGATCAGCCCGGAGACCCGCATGCCGAGGAAGGCGCGCAGGTAGTGGACCTCGCGCTCGCCGACGTAGTCGGAGTTGCCGACGAGGACCATTTTCCCGCGCTCGGAGGCGGCCCACTCGACCGCGTGCGCCATCTCCGCGAAGAAGGGCTGGCGCGCGTCCGGCACGATCAGCCCTATGAGGTCCGTGCGCCGCGACGCCATCGCCTGGGCGACCCGGTCCGGGCGGTACCCCAGCTCCTTGATCGCGGCGAGGACACGCTCGCGCGTGGCCGGGGCGACCGGCCGGGGTCCGTTGTTGATGACGTAGCTGACGACGGCGGTGGAAGTCCCCGCCAGTCGCGCCACGTCATCCCGAGTCACCTTGGCCACGCGCGGAGTCTACGCGGATGGAACCGCCCTGGGCAGGGCGTATCACACCTTGGTTGACGTCGCCCGCGCCGCGGGGTCCGCCTGCGGCCGGGCGTCGGTCTTCGCCTCGGCCTCCTGCGCCGAGCGCTCCGGCCTGTCCGACTTCTGTGGCTTCTCCGGCTTCTCCGGCTTCTCCGGCTTCTCCGGCGTGACGAAGCGGTAGCCGACGTTGCGCACGGTGCCGATCAGCGACTCGTGCTCGGGGCCGAGCTTGGCGCGCAGCCGCCGTACGTGCACGTCGACCGTGCGGGTGCCGCCGAAGTAGTCGTAGCCCCAGACCTCCTGGAGCAGCTGGGCGCGGGTGAAGACCCGGCCCGGGTGCTGGGCGAGGTACTTCAGCAGTTCGAATTCCTTGAAGGTCAGGTCCAGGACCCGGCCCTTGAGCTTCGCGGAGTACGTCGCCTCGTCCACGGACAGGTCGCCGTTGCGGATCTCCATGGGGGAGTCGTCGCCGACGATCTGCTGGCGGCCCATGGCGAGGCGCAGCCGGGCCTCGACCTCCGCCGGGCCCGCGGTGTCCAGCAGTACGTCGTCGATGCCCCAGTCGGCGGTGACGGCGGCGAGGCCGCCCTCGGTGACGACCAGGACCAGCGGGCAGCTGAGGCCCGTGGAGCGCAGCAGCTGGCACAGGCTGCGGACCTGGGGAAGGTCGCGGCGCCCGTCGACGAGGATCACGTCGGCGCCGGGGGTGTCGACGAGCGCGGGGCCCTCCGCGGGCGCGACGCGGACGTTGTGCAGCAGCAGGCCGAGGGCGGGGAGCACCTCCGTCGACGGCTGGAGGGCGTTGGTCAGGAGCAGCAGAGAACTCATCGCGCCCCACCTGCCTGGGTCGTCCTGTGGTCGTGCCCGGTTCGCTCGCCCATAACGTCTGGTTCCTCCTGGGTCCCTGCGAGGACGTTTGCGGCACTGCTTCGTACGGTGGTGCAGGTGGCGGGTCCCGTGCCCGTGGGGCCCGCCGCGCGTCCGGGAGGTGAACGCCCGGCGGCCGCCCGGCATCGCTCCCGAAAGCACAAAAGGACCCGGGGGCTACGTTGCCCGAGTCCTCTGCCCAGCAGAATAGCCGACATGAGCAACCGACCGGCAGGTCATGTGGCGCGTTCCACCATTCGTCCGAATGCCGAGACGTCCGGCGAGACACCCGCGGACAGGTCCCGGCGGACGCCGCGCCGCACGCCCGCGCGCACCTTCCTCCACACGCCCGACGGGGTCCGGATCGACGCCGTGTACGAGCCCGGCGCGACCACCCGCGGCACCTCTGACCTGGTGTTCGTCGTCGCCCACGGGTTCACCGGCGACGCCGACCGCCCGCACGTCCGCCGGATCGCGGAGGCGTTCGCGCGCCACGGCGCCGTCGTCACGTTCTCCTTCCGCGGGCACGGTGCCTCCGGCGGCCGGTCCACCGTCGGCGACCGCGAGGTGCTGGACCTGGCGGCCGCGGTCACCTGGGCGCGCGGCTTCGGGCACGCCCGCGTGGTGACCGTCGGCTTCTCCATGGGCGGCTCCGTCGTCCTGCGGCACGCCGCGCTGTACGCCGGCGACCGCGAGGCGGCCACGGACGCCGTGGTGTCGGTGAGCGCGCCGGCCCGCTGGTACTACCGGGGCACGGCACCCATGCGCCGGCTGCACTGGCTGGTGATGCGGCCCGCCGGGCGCCTGGTGGGCCGCTACGGCATGCGCACCCGTATCCACCACCGGGACTGGGACCCGGTGCCGCTGTCGCCGGTGGAGGCGGTGCCCCGGATCGCGCCGAGGCCGCTGCTCGTCGTGCACGGCGACCGGGACGGCTACTTCCCCCTGGACCACCCCCGGATGCTGGCCGAGGCGGCCGGTGACCACGGGGAACTCTGGGTGGAGCCCGGCATGGGCCACGCCGAGCACGCGTCCGGCGAGGGGCTGCTGCACCGCATCGGCGACTGGGCGGCCGCGCGAGCGGGCTAGCCTGACATGGTTCACCGCCGAACGGCACCGACGCCGATCGGCACCGGCGACGAAGGATCCAGATGGCAAAGGTCACGGTGCGCTACTGGGCCGCCGCGAAGGCCGCGGCGGGGGTGGCCGAGGAGGCGTACGACGCGGCCACGCTCGCCGACGCGCTCGGCGCGGTGCGCGAGCGGCACCCCGGCGAACTCACGCGCGTGCTGCTGCGCTGCTCGTTCCTCGTCGACGGCGACCCCGTGGGCACGCGCGAGCACGAGGCGGTACGGCTGGCCGACGGCGGCACGGTCGAGGTGCTCCCGCCGTTCGCGGGAGGATGAGCATGACCAACCAGCCGCATCAGCCGTACGGGCAGAACCAGCCGTACGAGGGGTACGACGCCCAGGCGTGGCCGTCCGGGCAGCAGGCGTACCAGGACCACCAGGGTTACCAGAACGGGTACGAGGGCCCGGACGCCGCCCAGTACACCCAGCAGTGGCAGGGGCAGACCTGGGAGACCCAGGTGCAGCCGCCGGTCTCCGCAGAGGAGACGGCGTACCTCCCGCCGCAGCAGCCGCAGCAGCCGTACCAGGAGTACCAGGAGTACCCGCAGGCATACGGGTACCACTCTGGGCCGCAGCCGCAGCCCTACGAGCACCAGCCCCAGCAGTACCAGTCGGTCACGCCCTCCCCGGCGTCCCCGACGGCGCCTGCCCCCGCCCCCGCCTCCACCGACGAGCCCGGCTACGGCCCCGCGACCCTCGCCGGGAACACGCGGATAACGGACGCCCAGCGTGCCCGTGCCGAGGGGCGTTCGCCGATCATCGACCCCGGCATGCAGCCGGCGGGACTCACCGCGCTGCTCGGTCTGCTGCTGGCCGTCGGGGCGGCGCTCGGCACGTACGCCCTGCTCGTCCCGCTCGTCGTCCTCCAGGCGGTCACCGCGGCCGGCTGGTTCCGGCTGAACGGGATGTGGCCCGCCCGGCAGGGCATCGCCCTCGGCTTCGCCGCCGCGCTCGCCGCCGACGCGGCGATGCTGGTGTCGGACCGCTCCCCGGCGGCGATCATCGGCACCCTCGGGGTATGGGTGCTGCTCTCCCTCGTGCTGCAACTGCGCTCGCACGCCGACCCGGACGAGCGGATGTACGGCCTGATGGCGACCATCGTCGCGGCGGCCCTGGCCGTGGTCGCGGGCGGGTACCTCGCCGCCGACGCGGACGCCGTGACGGTCGGCGCGATCGCGGCGGCCGTCGCCGTCGTGGCGCGGGCCCTGCCGCTGCCGACCGCGGCGTCCCTGGTCGTGGCGCTGCTCGCGGCGGCCGGGGCGGGGATCGCGGCCGGCGCGATGACGGACTTCGGGGCGTCGGGGGCGCTGCTCGGCGCGGGCGCCGCGGTGTGCGCGCTGATCGGCCACCGGGTGGCGGCGTACGACTACCCGTCCCGCTTCGTCCACTTCACGGCGGGCGTGGCCCTGCCGCTGGCCGCCGCGGCGCCGGCCGTCTACCTGCTGGGCCGGGCACTCGGCTGAAACCGGCCGCCTGTCACAGGTGATCGACAAAAATCCGGTGGCCCTTGTCCGGCGCGTTACTCTCGCGCTGGACGGCCGCCGGTCGTCGGAGACCGCCGTCAATCGACCGCCCAGGTGGGGGAACACCGCATGCGTGCACTGCGAATACTGTTGATCGTCGTCGTGATCCTGGGCGGTCTCTTCGTGATCGCGGACCGGGTGGCGGTCAACTTCGCCGAGGGCGAGGCGGCGGACCAGCTGCGAAGCACCGAGAACCTGGCCTCGACGCCCGACGTCTCCATCAACGGCTTCCCCTTCCTCACCCAGGTCCTCGGCGGCGAGCTGGACGACGTCGAGATCGGCATCGACGGCTACGAGGCGTCCACCGGTGACGGCGCCGAGAAGATCCGCATCGACCACCTGCGCGCGAACATGAAGGGCGTCGGCTTCTCCAGCGACTTCAGCTCCGCCACCGCGGCCACCGCCACCGGCACCGCGACCATCGCCTACGACGAGCTGATGAAGGCCGCCAAGTCCGAGCCCACGGACATCGCGCCGGGCATCACCGCGAAGGTCGTCGGTCTCTCCGACGGCGGCAACGGCAAGATCAAGGTCTCTCTCCGGGCCACGGCGTTCGGCGTCGAGCTGCCCGAGCCGGTCGACGTGCTCAGCTCGGTCACGGTCAAGGACAACAACGTCGAGGTCGTCGCCGACGGACTGCCGGAGATCGGCGGCAAGGAGCTCGCCGAGTCCCGCATCCGGGCCATCACCGACTTCCAGCAGACCATCGACGAGCTGCCCGGCGGCGTGCAGCTGGACAAGGTCGAGGCGGCGAAGGACGGCGTCGAGATCACGGTGAAGGGTGCGGACGTCAGGCTGGCCGGGTAGCGCGGCGACTGGGCGTCCGACTGGCGAGACGTCGCAGTCCGCAGCGTAGATGTACGGCGGTGCGTCCGGGCCGGGAGGCGGCGTGCGACCGCCCGGGGAGCGTAGGGCATCCCGCATGGCGGACAATCGTGTCTCATAATTCGACACGCCGGTGACACGCCCCGCTGTCCGTCCCTACGATCGGGACTTATGAAGCGACAGGCGGATCTCACGAAGCGGCGGGCAGTCGACCTGTGCCGTGTCGCCGCCATGCTCTGTCGCACCGTCTGAGCGGACGGCGACGCCGCCGTCCGTGTCCCCTCGCCCGCCCTGCCCAGGGCACCCGCGCGCCGCCCCGGCCTGAGCGCGCACACCCTCTCACCGCACGCCCCGCCGCACCTGCCCCGGAGGAGAAAACATGAGCCGCAGCGACGTCCTGGTCGACGCCGACTGGCTGCAGGACCACCTGGACGACCCGACCATCGCGATCGTCGAGGTGGACGAGGACACGTCCGCGTACGACAAGAACCACATCAAGAACGCGATCCGGATCGACTGGACCCAGGACCTCCAGGACCCGGTCCGCCGCGACTTCGTCGACCAGGAGGGCTTCGAGAAGCTCCTGTCGAAGAAGGGCATCTCCAACGACCACACCGTGGTCCTCTACGGCGGCAACAACAACTGGTTCGCGTCCTACGCCTACTGGTACTTCAAGCTGTACGGCCACGACAGCGTCAAGCTCCTCGACGGCGGCCGCAAGAAGTGGGAGCTGGACGCCCGCGAGCTGGTCGACGGCACCGAGGTGCCCGAGCGCCCGGCCACCGACTACAAGGCCAAGCCGCAGGACACCTCCATCCGTGCCTTCCGCGACGACGTCGTCAAGGCGATCGGCGCGCAGAACCTGGTGGACGTCCGCTCGCCCGACGAGTTCTCCGGCAAGCTGCTCGCCCCCGCCCACCTCCCGCAGGAGCAGTCGCAGCGCCCGGGCCACGTCCCGTCCGCCCGCAACATCCCGTGGTCGAAGAACGCCAACGACGACGGCACCTTCAAGTCGGACGACGAGCTGAAGCAGCTCTACACCGACGAGCAGGTCGACCTGGCGAAGGACACCATCGCCTACTGCCGCATCGGGGAGCGCTCGGCCCTGACCTGGTTCGTGCTGCACGAGCTGCTGGGCGTGGAGAACGTCAAGAACTACGACGGCTCCTGGACCGAGTACGGCTCCCTGGTCGGCGTGCCGATCGAGCTCGGCGCCAACAAGTAAGCCCGCCCCCTCTCAACTTCTCAGGAGTACGACATGTGCGGAGCGAAGGCCGGCGGCCCCGACGCCTCGACGATCAAGCCCGGTGAGACCACGATCCAGGGCCACGTGACCCGCGACGGCGAGCCGGTGACGGGCTACGTCCGTCTGCTGGACTCCACCGGCGAGTTCACGGCGGAGGTCCCGACCTCCGCGACGGGCCAGTTCCGCTTCTACGCGGCCGAGGGCACCTGGACCGTCCGCGCGCTCGTCCCGGGCGCCAGCGCCGACCGCACGGTCGTCGCCCAGCAGGGCGGGCTCGCGGAGGTCGCGATCGCCGTCTGACGGCGACTGCGGCGGCGAGGGGCCGCACCCCACGGGTTGGACGCCCGGGGTGCGGCCCCTCGGCATGTCCGCGGCCCGGGTGCGGACCTACCCTGGAGTCATGTACGCGCGGCGGCGGCATCGCTACTTCGTGATGATGGGCACCTGCATCGCGCTGTTCGTCCTGGCCTGGGGCGTCGTCCGGCTCTGGTCGGTCCCCGCGGCCGTCGCCATGTGCGTGGTCGCCATGGTCATCCCCCCGCTCGCCGCCGTCGTCGCCAACCGCCGCGGCCCCGACGACCGCTGGTGGGACGACCCCTCCGGCGACCCGAAGTCCGACGAGTGGTGGGACGAGCTGGACGGCAGGAAGAAGTCCCACTAGCCAGTTCAGTTCCAGGCCTCAGGCGCCCCGGGCCCTCGGTCCCAGGCGCTCCCTACCCCCGGTCGAGCCCCCCGACGAGCCGTTCCAGGCAGCGCACCGCCAGTTCGGCCGGTGATCCCGGGCCCTTTGCGCCCGCCTCCGTGCCGGCCCACGTTTCCATGGCGATCCGGATGGCGTCGGTGGCGGCGGCGGCCACCAGCCGTACCTCCAGAGGGTCCGCCATGCCGTCCGTGAGGCGCGCGACGACCGGGACGAGCCGCTCCTCGGACTCCTGGTTCACGCGGTACCACACGGCGCGCAGCGCCGGATCGTCCTGAGCGGCCCGCAGCAGCCCGCGCGTACGCAGCATCGCCTCGGCGGCCTGGGCGTCCGGGACCGCCAGCGCCTCCTCGACCGCGGTGCGCAGTGCCGGGCCGAGCGGGGTGCCCGGCTCCGTGTCGGCGAGCAGCCCCCGCCAGCGGTCGGCACCGACGGTCAGCAGCGGACCGACCGCGTCCTGCTTGGAGCGGAAGTACCGGTAGAAGGTGCGCAGCGCGACCCCGGCGCGCCGGGCGATCTCCTCGGCCGTCGTGGCGTGCGGGCCCTGGGTGCCGAACAGCTCGGCCGCCGCGTGCGCGATGTCGAGCTGGGTGGCGGCCTTGCGGCGCTCGGTCAGGGACGGGGTCGGCGGCTCGGTGCTCACCCCAGAAGCGTACGACCCGCGACCGTCCGGCGGCATGTCGTGACGTAGTGGCAAACCGTGCCACCTAGGCGTACCGTGAAGTGCATCGGGGCGCCGCAGGACAGAGAGCGGGCGCCGTAAGGGACCGGCCGACGGACGACGGCGAGCCGGGTTGGAGCACACATGAACCACCTCACCCACCTGAACCGCTACGAAGACCGCCGCGCCCTGGTCACCGGCGCCGGATCGGGCATAGGCCAGGCCACCGTCCTGCGACTGCTGGCGGAGGGCGGCACCGTCGTGGCCGCGGACGTCAGCGAGAAGGGCCTGAAGGACACCTTCGAGAAGGCGGCCGGCCACTGTCACACGGACCGGCTCACCACCCTCGTCGTCGACATCGCCGACGAGACCTCCGTGCGCGAGGGCGTCCAGGCCGCCACGGACGCCCTCGGCGGCCTGGACGTCCTCGTCAACGCCGCCGGCATCCTGCGCTCCTCGCACACCGAGCAGACCAGCCTCGCGGACTTCACCCGCGTCCTGACGGTGAACCTCGTCGGCACCTTCCTGGTGATCCGCGAGGCGATTCCTGCGCTCCTGGAGGGCCGGGACGCGGCCGTGGTCAATTTCAGCTCCACCTCGGCGGCGTTCGCCCACCCGTACATGGCGGCCTACGCGGCGAGCAAGGGCGGCATCCAGTCCATGACCCACGCCCTGGCCGCCGAGTACGCGGGGCGCGGCATCCGCTTCACGGCCGTGCAGCCGGGATCCATCGCCTCCGGCATGACGGACGGCAGCGGGGCCAGCGGGCAGAGCGCCGGTCCCGGGCTGCCCGAGGACGCCGACATGAGCCTCTTCGCGAAGCTCTCGCCCGCCCTCGGCCAGGGCTTCGCCGGCCCGGAGACCGTGGCGTCCGTGGTCGCGATGCTCGGCTCCGAGGACGGCCGGTTCATCACCGGCACCGAGATCCGGATCGACGGCGGCACCCACTTCTGACCTGCCCGCCTCTGGAAGGAGCACCCCCCATGCACGACCTGACCGGCAAGAACCTGATCATCACCGGCGGCGCCCGGGGCCTGGGCGCGGAGGCCGCCCGCCAGGCGGTCGCCGCCGGCGCACACGTCCTGATCACCGACGTCCTCGACGACGAGGGCGAGGCCACCGCCCGCGAACTCGGCGCCCGGGCCCGCTTCCTGCACCACGACGTGACCTCGGAGGAGGACTGGCGCCGGGCCGCCGACCTCGCGGTCGACGCGTTCGGGTCGCTGCACGGTCTGGTGAACAACGCCGGCATCTCGACCGGCTCCCTGCTGGAGTCGGAGTCCGTCGAGCACTTCCGCAAGGTGCTGGACATCAACCTCACGGGCGTCTTCATCGGCATGAAGACCGTGGTCCCCGCGCTGAAGGAGGCCGGCGGCGGATCGATCGTCAACATCTCGTCCGCGGCGGGTCTGATGGGCCTCGCCCTCACGGCGGGCTACGGCGCCTCCAAGTGGGGCGTGCGCGGACTGACGAAGATCGGCGCCGTGGAACTGGGCACCGCCCGCATCCGCGTCAACTCCGTCCACCCGGGGATGACGTACACCCCGATGACCGCGGCCGTCGGCATCGAGCGGGGCGAGGGGAAGTACCCCAACACGCCCATGGGCCGGGTGGGCGAGGCCCACGAGATCGCCGGCGCGGTCGTCTTCCTGCTCTCGGACGCCGCGTCCTACGTCACCGGCGCGGAACTGGCGGTGGACGGCGGCTGGACCACCGGCCCGACCGTGGCGTACGTCATGGGGCAGTGAGCGTCAGTCTCAAACTGCCGAAGACGCGGTCCACCGGGTTCACCATGGCCGAATCGTGATCAACTTCGCCGCAACCCCGGACCTCGGCTGCGGGTCTCCTGGGTGCGCGTATACGGAACGCGCGCTTCACATTCTGTGGGGGGACGTCATGGAAGAGGAACCAGGGAGACCCGCGGTACCCGCCGGGCCGGCGGCGCCGGACGAGGACGTGCCGCCGGCCGGTGGCCCTTCCTCGCCCGTCGAGGAGCCCGTACGCCCCCGGAGGCGCGGGCGTACGGCACTGCTCATGGGTGCCGCCACCGTGTTGGGACTGGTCGTCGGCGCCTGCGCCGGAGTGATCGTGCAGGCGGGCCGGGAGCCGACGAAGCTGCCGCCGCTGTCGCAGGCCGCGCTCGCGCCCAGCACCGGGAAGGCGCCGAAGCCGCTGCCCGCCGGCCAGGACCGCCAGGTGCGCACCGAGGGCGACCTGCGTGACCTGCTGCTGGAGAAGCCGCGCGGGGCGGAGGAGTTCGACTGGCTGAAGGGCTCCGACGGCTGGATGGGCCTGGCGGGCTACACCACGACCTTCGGGAATCCGCAGGTTGCGTACGAGTATCTGCTCCGCAACGAGTTCCGCCGGGCCGCCGTCACCGGCTGGGAGGTCGGCGAGACGTACTCCGTGGAGATCCGGCTGATCCAGTACCGGCAGGAAGAGGTCCTCGGCGCCGCCGAGGCCAACGCGAAAGGCCAGTTCTCCGCAGGCCGAAACGGCGTCGGCGACTGGAGCATCCCGGGCACGGGGGACGGCCGCGTGTACGTCTATGACGAGCCTGTCCCCGGCCTCGACGCCTCGCAGTTCCCTTACCGGGCGGTAGCGCACGCCCGGCGGGGCGACATCGCCGTTCAGATCTGGGTGAGCGGTGCCAAGCGGATCGACAGGAAGATGATCCTGGACCTGGCCGAGCAGCAGATGGGGCGGCTGTGAACGAGCACCGGAACGATGACCCGTCCACGGTCGAGCCCACCGAACCGCCCTCTCCCGCCCCCGGACGCCGAGGCCGCCGCCGGACCGCCGCCGTCACCGGAGCGCTCCTGCTGACCGGCGCCGTCGTCGGCGCCGTCGCGTGGACCGCTGTGGCCGTCGCGGACGCCGACCGCGATCCGGGTGCCCCTTCCTGGGCGCGTCCCCAGCCCACCGAGGACCGGACGGCGGCGGCGGCCGAGCCGGGCAGTCTGGCCTGGACCCTGGTGCCGTACCGGCCCGACAACTGGCGGCGCGGCCCCGACCTGGGCGAGTTCGGCTCGGACGCCGTGCTGAACGGAGACCGGACGGCCGCCCTGTTCAAGGAGTCGCTGGCCGGCCTGCCCCGAACCGAGCGCAAAGAGCTGGAGAAGGAGATCGACCGCCGGCGCGTCAAGGAGATGGCGATGCGCAGCTACGCCTTCACCATGGGGGAGAACGCCAACCGTGTGGCGGGCGCCGCCACCATGACGATCGTCCTGGCCCGGATGGAGGACCAGGCCGCGGCCAGTTCCGTGACGACGGGCCGGAACGGGCTTCTGGACGCCCTCGACATCTTCCTCGAGGGCCCCGAGATCGAAGGCTACGAGAACGCCGCCTGCTATCGCTCGCCTTCCGGCTCCGGCTCCGGCTCCGGCTCCGGCTCCGGCGACGACGAGGAGCTCGACAGGATGTTCTGCTCCGCCTCCACGGGAGACATCGCGGTCGTCGCCACCGCCGAGGGAGCGCAGCCGTTCGACGCCGACGGTGTCGCCGCGCTGTTGAAGGACCAGTTGGACCGCATCGTCGAACCCGGGGAGTCCGTGTGACCGAGCAGATCACCCCGCCGGCCCCCACCCCCCTGCCGCCCCTGCCGGACGCCCCGCCGCCCGGCGCCCCGGCTCCGTCGGGCAAGAACCGCCGGGTCCTGCGCGCCGTGCTGCGCTGGACCGCCGCCGTCGCCGTCTTCGCCGCGGTCGGATCGGCCACGGCGTACGGCATCACCCGGATGGACCGGACGGATGTGCCAGGGCTCGCGACCGCGTCGGACGGGCGCTGGAAGTACCCGACGCTCACCGCGGCGCCGCTGCCGTCCGGCAGCCCGGGGCCGTTCGCCGAGGGGAACGCGGCCGGTGCCCACTACGCCGATCTGCGGGCCCTGGTCCTGCCGGCGCCCGACGGGGCGACACTGGACCCGGCTCTGCGCGGCACGGACGGCTGGCTGGCGACGGAGACGTTCCTCGCGGAGTACGAGGAGGAGTCCGACCGTGAAGCACTGCGGCTGAAGATCGTCGACGCGGGGCTGCGTCACATCGCGGCACGCGGCTGGACCACCGAGGACGGGACGCACACGCGAATCTACCTGCTCCAGTTCGGTACGGCGGCCGTCGTGGACGACCTGCACACCATGCAGCTGGCGCCGTACGACAGCCCGGTCTACGCCGTGCGGGGCGCGGACACGGTGGAACCCGACGAGGACTTCCCGGAGGCCGCCGAGTCCGACGACGTGATCACCGCCGTCTTCACCGAACCCGATCCCTACGGCGGCGAACAGGTCCGCGAGGCGTACCTCGGCGCCGGCGACGTCCTGGCGGTAGTGCTGCAGAGCCGCGCGGGCGGGGCGGCCGAGGTGCCGTTCCAGCAGACCGTGGCCCTGCAGACCCGGTTGCTTCTCTGACGGAAGTGTGAACACTTCGCCCGCGGGTGTCCTCGGGGTGCTCGGATGAGCAGTCTGAGGACACTCGGGTGCTGAGTGTTCACGCTTTCTGGGAGCGGGTCAGTAGACCAGGGCCTGGGTGTCGTCGGCCAGGGCCTCCTGCACGAAGACCTGGGCGCCCGCGATCCGCACGCCCTCGATGACGTCCTTCTCGGTCAGGTCGCGCCGGGCCGCGCACTGGGTGCACAGCGTCACCCGGCCACCCGCCAGAAGCGAGTCGAGCAGGTCGGGCAGCGGCGCGGCGTGCGGCAGCTCGAACTCGGCCGCGCGCCCCGGCACCGCGAACCAGGCGGACTCCCCGGTCAGCCACAGCGACACGTCGACCCCGCTGGCCACGGCCACCGCCGCCACCGTGAACGCCTGCGAGCAGCGCTCGGGGGCATCGGCCCCCGCCGTCACCTTGATCACGAGCTTCTTCGCCATGCCGGAAGCGTAGCCCTCGCGGGCGGCTTCAGACCGCGAAGGCGATCGTCACCAGCAGCGTCGCCACGCTGAGCACGCGGCCTCGGCGGGTGGTCCGGGTGGAACGGGGGCATCGCGAAACCGGGCGAGAGGGGCGTCCGGTCGAGCCGGGGCGACAGCCGCTGGGCCCGTCGGCACTCCTCGTAGGGCAGACCGCCTTCGTACGTCATCCGTCGTGCTCCGCCCGCTGGTGCTGGCGCAGCAGGACGTTCGCGTCCGTCACCGCGCTGTGGTCGCGTTCCGTGCGCGCCGCCTCCCGCCGGTCGTCCAGCCGGGCGCAGGCCGCGCAGCCGGGGACCGGCGCCGGGGGCCGGTCCAGGTCGCCGGGGTCCGGGGGCGCGGTACGCGCGCGGTCGTTCGCGGCGCGCACGCCCGCACTGAGGCGTTCGCGGTCGGTCGCCGGCCGCAGCGATGCCGGTTCCGCCTCCCACTCCCGGCCGCCGCCGAGGGGACGGAGCAGCGCGCGGGGCCCGGACCGGCCCTGGTATGCGCCGACCTTCGCGGCGGCCGGGTCGTACAGCACGGCACCGAGCTGGAAGGTGGCCGGTCCTGTTTTCACGGGTTCGCTCCCTTACGTCAACATCTATACGGAATGCGACAGTTGCCCTACTCTGTGTAGCAGTGGGCAGTTACGAGCATGTCCCACGGCGGGGGTCGCCAAGCCCGGAACGGCCGCTAGTGCCACAACGGGCGCTCCAAATTCCACAAATTCCACAGCCGGGAGGGGTGCGGTGCCGCAGCGGAGGGCGATCACGGGTCGCAGTCAGGAACCGAGGGCACGGTTCGCGGAGGAGCTGCGGCTGCTCCGGCAGGGGCGGGGTGTGTCCCTGCGGGGCATGGCGGAGGCGGTGGGCTGGGACGCGTCCCAGTTCGGAAAGATGGAGAACGGCCACACGCTGGGCGGCCCGGAGATCGTCGAGGCGCTGGACCAGTACTACGGCACGAACGGAATGCTGCTCACGCTGTGGGAGCTGGCGGTGGCCGATCCCACGCAGTTCAAGGAGCGGTACCGCCGGTACATGGTCCTTGAGGCCGAGGCGGTGAGTATGTGGCAGTACTCGCCGAGCATCGTTCACGGGTTGCTTCAGACGCCTGAGTACGCGGCCGAGTTGCTCAAGGAGGGTGGGCTTGCCGGAGCGGAGCTGGAAGCCCAGGTGGCGGCACGTGTAGGACGACGTGAGCTGTTGCTGGCACCCGGCGGTCCGCAGTTCCGCACGATCCTCTCCGAGACGGTGCTGCGTAGTCCGTTGCGCGACCGGGATGAGTGGCGGGCGCAACTGAGCCATCTCGCCGCGATGGGGGAGCGCGCCAACGTCATCGTCCAGGTGCTGCCTTGGACGGCCGGGCTGCACGGGCTGACGAACACCGACGTCATGTTTCTACGGGGCCGCGGGGGCCGGACCGTCGCCTGGGTCGAGACCGGCTACTCAGGCGAACTGGTCCAAGAAACCACGCCCGTCGAACAGCTCCAGCTCCGATACGATCGGGTACGCGATCTGGCTCTGTCTCCAGAGGGATCGCGGCAGTTCATCGGGCGGATGTTGGAGGAAGCGTCATGCGAGTCATCGACCTGAGCAACATCACGTGGCGCAAGAGCAGCTACAGCAACCAGGACGGCGGCGCCTGCGTCGAGGTCTCCGACAACCTCCCCTCCCTCGTCCCCGTCCGGGACAGCAAGGACCCCTCCCGCGGAGCGCTCCTCTTCACCGCGCCCGCGTGGGCCGCCTTCGTGGGCGGAGTCCGACGGGAAGCGGCCGGAAGGGCCGCGTAAGCTGGGGGCGGCCCTGTCGTATGCCCCCCGCTCAAGGAGCACCCCGTGGAGATCTTCTTCGAAGCCCTGCTGGTCCTGGTCTGCGTCGGCGTCCTCGCCTTCGCCGGTCTGACCGTGAAGAAGCTGTACCAGGGCCAGCGCTGATCACCGACGCCAGGAAGTACCCCTCATGATCGAGATCCCGTCCGACCTCCACAAGGACCTCGTCCCCCTCGCCTTCCTCCTCGGGAACTGGGCGGGCGCGGGCGTGCACGACTTCCCCGGCGCCGAGAAGTGCAACTTCGGCCAGGAGGTCTCCTTCACCCACGACGGGCGGGACTTCCTGGAGTACCAGTCGCACACCTGGGTGCTGGACAACGACGGCAACAAGGTCCGCCCGCTGGAGTCCGAGCACGGCTTCTGGCGCATCGACGCCAACCGCAAGGTCGAGGTGACGATGACGCGCGACGACGGCGTCATCGAGATCTGGTACGGCGAGATGGCCGAGCAGAAGCCGCAGATCGACCTGGTGACGGACGCGGTGGCCCGCACGGCGGCCTCTCAGCCCTACACCGGCGGCAAGCGGCTCTACGGCTACGTCAAGAGCGACCTGATGTGGGTCGGCGAGAAGCAGACCCCGGAGGTCGAGCTGCGCCCCTACATGTCGGCGCACCTGAAGAAGGTCGTCACCCCGGAGGACGTCGAGCGCTGGGCCAAGGCCCTCCCGGACGACATGCCCGACGACGGGATCGCTTTCTTCAAGTAGTCCTAGACTCAGGGGTGTGGTGAGCACCGACTGGAAGAGCGACCTCAGGCAGCGCGGCTACCGGCTGACCCCGCAGCGGCAGCTGGTGCTCGAAGCCGTCGACACCCTGGAACACGCGACCCCCGACGACATCCTCGGCGAAGTGCGGAAGACGGCGTCGGGGGTGAACATCTCCACGGTGTACCGCACGCTGGAGCTCCTGGAGGAGCTGGGGCTGGTCAGCCACGCCCACCTGGGGCACGGGGCGCCCACCTACCACCTGGCCGACCGGCACCACCACATCCACCTGGTGTGCCGGGACTGCACGAACGTGATCGAGGCCGATCTGTCGGTGGCCGCCGAGTTCACCGCCAAGCTGCGGCGGCAGTTCGGCTTCGACACCGACATGAAGCACTTCGCGATCTTCGGCCGGTGCGAGGACTGCTCCCTGAAGGCTTCAACTACCGAGTCGTAGGCTAGGGCGTATGAAGAGCCCTCTGCTGTCCCTGCCCGGCGCCGTCCCCGCCGAGGGCGTGGACGAAGGCGTCGCCGCCCACTACGGCGACCTGTTCCGCGAGCAGCGTGCCCTCGCCGACGGCACCGGATTCGTCGACCTCTCCCACCGCGGCGTCGTCACCGTCACCGGCGACGACCGGCTGAGCTGGCTGCACCTGCTGCTCACCCAGCACGTCAGCGAGCTGCCCGCCGGACAGGCCACCGAGGCGCTGATCCTCTCCGCCAACGGCCACATCGAGCACGCCCTGTACCTGGTCGACGACGGCACGACCACCTGGGCCCACGTGGAGCCCGGCAGCCAGGAGGCGCTGATCGCCTACCTGGAGTCGATGAAGTTCTTCTACCGGGTCGAGGTCGCCGACCGCACCGCCGACACCGCGGTCGTGCACCTGCCGGCGGGGTCGATCGCCGAGGTCCCCGAGGGCGCCGCCGTCCGCGAGACGCCGTACGGCCGTGATCTCTTCCTGCCGAGGGAGGAGCTGGAGGCGTTCGCGGCACAGGCCGGGCCGCCGGCCGGGATCCTCGCCCACGAGGCGCTGCGGGTCGAGCAGCACCGCCCGCGGCTCGGCTTCGAGACCGACCACCGGACCATCCCGCACGAGCTGGGCTGGATCGGGACCGCCGTGCACCTCCAGAAGGGCTGCTACCGGGGGCAGGAGACCGTCGCCCGGGTGCAGAACCTGGGCAAGCCGCCGCGCCGGCTGGTCTTCCTGCACCTGGACGGCAGCGAGGTCCACCTGCCGCCGAGCGGGTCGGAGGTGCGGCTCGCGGACGACGGTCCGGACGGCCGGAAGATCGGGTTCGTCACCACGTCCGTACGCCACCACGAGCTGGGCCCGGTCGCCCTCGCCCTGGTGAAGCGGAACGTGCCGGTGGACGCCCGGCTGGTGGCCGAGGACACGGCCGCCGCCCAGGAGACGGTCGTCGAGCCGTAGGACGCCGTCTCAGACCTCGACGAGGACCGTGAACGGGCCGTCGTTCGTGAGCGACACCCGCATCTGCGCGCCGAAGCGGCCCGTGGCCACCGTCGCGCCCAGCGCGCGCAGCCGCGCGACGACCTCGTCGACCAGGGGTTCGGCCACGTCACCCGGGGCGGCGGCGTTCCAGGTGGGGCGGCGGCCCTTGCGGGCGTCGCCGTAAAGGGTGAACTGGCTGATCACCAGGAGCGGTGCGTCGACGTCGCTGCACGACTTCTCGTCGTGCAGCACCCGCACCGACCAGAGCTTGCGGGCGAGCTGCGCCGCCTTCTCCTCGGTGTCGTCGTGGGTGACACCGACCAGGACGCACAGACCCTCGCCCTCGATCGCCCCCACGGTCTCGCCGTCCACCACGACGCTCGCGCCGTCCACCCGCTGTACCACTGCACGCATCCCGTCATGATGCCGTGCGCCCCCAGGGTGCGGGCGGGCGGGCCCGTACGGGGTTTCTTTTCTCTCCCTAACCCCCCATCTGGGGCCGATCGGGGCCGATCGTGGGCACTCGGTCACATAACAACCACTTGGGGTGGCACGATGCTCCCAGACGCCGGTCGAGGGGACGGTAGAGGCACATGAGCACACCGAGTACGGGGCAGTCGCTTGGCACTGTCGCGTTGACATATCCGGGAGGCCTGGAGGCGCCCCGGCCGCCCGTGCAGCGCACGGACAGTCCGGAGCTGCCCGCGGACCTTCCCCCACCAGGCCCTTCGGGCACCGGGGGCACGGGGGACAAGGGGGCGCACGACCTGACCGCGCTGAGCCTGCCCGAGCTGCGCACGCTGCGCCGGGAGGCCCAGCGAGAGGAGGCCGATCTCAGCTACGTACGACGGCTGCTGCAGGGGCGGATCGACATCCTGCGCGCGGAGCTGGCGCGGCGCGGTCCGGGCCCGTCGTCGTCCGTGGTCACCACCGCGGCGACGGGGTCCGTCGTCGAGCGGTTGTCCGAAATCCTGGCGGACGCCCCGGCGCGGCAGCGGTCCTCCGCACGGCATGTGACGCTCGCCACCCCGCGCAGCGAGGAGTGCCGGCGGCTGGCCGCGGAGATGCTGGGCGAGGTGGAGCTGTCCGACCTGACGGCCCGCACCGACGCGGAGCTGACCGGCGGGATGGGCCGGCTCGTCCGGTACGAGCGGCAGATCTCCCGGCGCAGGCAGCGGCTCCAGCGGACAGCCGACGACTGCAGCGGGGAGATCGCACGCCGGTACCGTGAAGGGGAAGCACAAGTCGACGACCTGCTCGTGTGACGTGAGGGGCGGCCGGTCCGGCCGCCCACCGGAGGTCCGGTGATCCCGGGCCGTCGCCGCGCGGCGGGTCACCCGTCCGGAAGGCCCACCGCCGATGTCCGCGCCCCAGCCGCACCAGTCGTCCCAGCCCGCCCCCACGTCCGCCCTGTCGCCCGTCGTGCCGCCCGTTCTCGCCGAGGTCGTCCGGTCCGGGTTCGTCGAAGGGCGGCACCGGGGCAGTCTCGTCGTCCTGGCCGCGGACGGGGCCGTGGAGCTGGCGCTGGGGGAGGTGACGGAGCCGGTCTTCCCGCGGTCCGCCAACAAGCCGATGCAGGCGGCCGGCGTCCTGCGGGCCGGCCTGGACCTCGCCGGGGAGCGGTTGGCGCTGGCCGCCGCGAGCCACTCCGGAGAATCGTTTCACCGCGACCTGGTCCGCAAGATGCTCGACGAGCACGGCCTGGACCCGGCCCTGCTCCAGTGCCCGCCCGACCTGCCGCTGGACCCCGAGGAGCGGGACACGTACCTGACCTCGGGCGCGGCCGCCGACCGCGTCACCATGAACTGCTCCGGCAAGCACACCGCGATGCTGGCGGTCTGCGCCGAGCGGGGCTGGCCGCAGGAGACGTACCTCGACCCGGAGCACCCGCTCCAGCGGATCATCCACAGGGTTGTGGAGGACGCGGCGGGCGAGCCGGTCGCCGCCGTCGGCACGGACGGGTGCGGGGCGCCCCTGATGGCGATCAGCCTGGTGGGGCTGGCCCGCGCCTTCCGCTCCTTCGTCGCCGCCGAGCCGGGCTCGGCGGAGCGCCGGGTCGCCGACGCGATGCGCGCCCACCCCGAGTACGTCGCCGGCACCCGGCGCGCCGACACCTGGCTGATGCGCGAGGTGCCCGGGACCCTCTCCAAGATGGGCGCCGAGGCCGTCCAGGCCGTCGCCCTGCCGGACGGCCGCGCCCTGGCCTTCAAGGTCGAGGACGGCGCGACCCGCGCCCTCGGCCCGGTCCTGGCCCGCGCCCTGACGCTGATGGGGGTGGAGAGCCCCGTGGTCGAGCGCATCGGCCGCACGCCGCTGCTGGGCGGCGGGCGCGAGGTGGGGGAGATCCGAGCGGCCTTCTGACCAGCCCGGGGGCCCGCGCACGGGACCCGCAAATCCCCGCGACGCGGGCGGGGGGACCGGCCTACCGTGAGCCCATGACCAGCAGCACCGACGTAGACGTACGTCCCATCACCGAAGCCGAGTACGCCGACTGGAACCGGGCACTGAACACGGGGTTCCTGCGACCGCCCGCCGTCACCGCGGAACAGCTGGAGGCCCGCCGCGTCGATTTCGTGCCCGGCAGGCTCCTCGGCGCCTTCGACGGCGCCCGGTGCGTGGCGACCTTCCGGTCCTTCGACCAGGAGGTCACCGCCGTCGGCGGCGCCCCGGTCCAGGCCGACGCGATCTCCAACGTGACCGTCACCGCGACCCACCGCCGCCGCGGCCTGCTGACCCGGATGATGGCGCAGGACCTGGCCGCCGCGAAGGACCGCGGGGACGTCGTCGCGACCCTGATCGCGGCCGAGTACCCGATCTACGGCCGCTACGGCTTCGGCCCCGCCACCACCATGACCGAGTGGACCGTCGACGTCCCCCGCGCCGGACTCGACCCCCGCTGGGCGGCCCCGGAGGACGGCGGGCGGATCGACCTCGTGGACGGCGAGGACGTCCGCAAGCTCGGCCCCGAACTGCACGAGCGGCTGCGCCGGGCCCAGCCGGGCGCCGTGAGCCGGACCGAGCTGTGGTGGCAGATCCGGACGGGTGCCGTCAACTGGAGCGGCACCCCGTGGACCGAGCCCTACTACGCCCTGTACCGCTCGGCGGACGGCGAGGTGGAGGGCCTGGTCTGCTACCGGAGCGACGACCACTGGGGCGACGGCAAGCAGCCGCTGAACACGGCGACCGTCGACTGGCTGATCGCCGTCACCCCGGCCGCCGAGCGCGCGCTGTGGCGCTACCTGTGCTCGATCGACTGGATCACGACCGTCAAGAGCGGCTGGCGCGCCCCCGACGACCTGCTCCCGCACCTCCTGCCCGACCCGCGCGCGGCCAGGATCACCACCCAGGCGGACTGGCTGTGGGTACGGATCCTGGACGTCGTACGGGCGTTGGAGGCGCGCGCGTACGAGGGGCGGGGGTCGCTGGTGCTGGAGGTCGCGGACCGGGCGGGGCTGACCGGTGGGCGGTGGCGGCTGGACGCGGGGCCGGACGGGGCCTCCTGCACGCCGACCACCGAGAGCGCCCACCTCGTGCTCGACGCGGGGGAGCTGGCGGCGCTGTGGCTCGGGGACGAGTCGGCCGTGCGGCTGGCCGCGCTCGGGCGGGTCCGGGAAGAACGAGCGGGCGCCGCCCGTGTGGCCGACGCCCTGCTGCGTACGTCCAGGCGGCCCTGGTGCCCGGACCTGTTCTGAGGCGGCTCCCTTCTGCCGGTGACGGTGGGTGTGCGCATCCGTAGCGCTCTTCGGTTGTGGTTGTCGTGCCGCTGTTCGGTTGTGGTTGTGGTTGTCGTGCGTGGTGCGACTGCCCGTCCGGGTCCCCGGCTCCCCTCCGGAACGGGGGCCCGGACAGCAGTGGGCCGGGTCAGCCGGACTGTGCGAGCAGCATCACGAGGATCACCGCGCCCACACCGCCGATCATGGTGTTCTTCGCCTTGATGCCGATGGACAGCGCGACGAACGCGATGACGCCCATCGGCCCGTACTTCGACTGCACGAGCTGCTCGAACCCGATGGCCAGAGCGGCGACGACGATGGCGATGAGCGGCATGGTGGACCCCCTGTTCACCGTGGCGGCCAACCCTCTGAAGGTTTGACCACGTTGCTCAAGTTGGCTGCCAACTTCACTGTAGTTATCTCCGCTTGGGTGCGTCTCATAACCACCTTCCGGTGAACTGCCCAAAGATGGCGAGAAGTTGTAGTGTTTGGTCGTGGAGCCGGAACACGTCCTCGTCGACGGCCTCAAGGGACCGCGGCGGCCGCAGAGGACACACCGCGAGGTGGCCGACGAGCTGCGCGCCCGGATCAGGTCCGGTCGGCTGCGGGCGGGCCAGCGCATGCCCACCCAGGCCCAGTTGGCCGACGAGTTCGGGGTGGAGCGCGGCACCGTCCGCCAGGCCCTGCGCATCCTCCAGTCGGAGCGCCTGCTCACCAATGTGTCCAAGGGGAGCCCGGCGACCGTCGCGCCCGATCCGGACGCGGCCCTGACCGGCCCGGCCGCCCTGCCCGCGCCCACCACGGTCGCCCTCGCGCCCCGCATCGCCGAGGCCTTCGCGTCCCCGCACGTGGAGATCGACGCCCTGTGCCTGACCTCGGTCTCCCTCACCCTCGCCCTCGGCGAACCCCTGCGCCAGATCCACGCGGGGCGGCGGAAACCGGCCAAGATCGACGTACGCGTGCTGCTGCCGGGCCGGAACATCGACCTGGCCTTCCCCGTGGCGGTGGCCGGCCGAGGGGACGACGACGCGGTGCACGAGCGGTGGCTGGCCATGCGCAACGCCCAGGGGCAGGTGCTCCAGCACAACCTGCTGGGCCTGCGGGCCACGCACGGCATCGACGTCAGCGTCTCCTTCCGCGCGCTGCCCTTCACGCCGCCGGTGAAGCTGTACCTGCTCAACGGCGCGGAGGCCCTCTTCGCGTACTACACCCTCAGCCGGCGTGAACACGAGATCGATCACGAGCCGATGGAGACGTACGACGTGGAGGGCATCCGTTCGACGCTGTTCGCGTTCGGGCAGGACGGGGGCGTGCGGGACGCGGTGTTCGTGAAGCAGTCGCGGCTGTGGTTCGACGCGCTGTGGGAGACGATCAGTTCGGAACTGCTGCTCACGACGTGATCACAGGGCGGGGCCCGCGACCAGGAGGGCCAGCACCACCGCTCCGGCGGAGCTGACGGACGGGCTCTTGGCCTTCACGCCCACGGTGAGCAGGAGCAGTCCGACGATGCCGGTGGCGCCGTACTTCCACTGGACGACCTGCTCGAGGGTGACGACGAGGATCGCGGAGACGAAAGCGAGGACGGGCACTGTCTTTCCCCCTTCGGAGGTTCGGGAAGAAGAACTTCCGCCAACTGACTAAAGTTGGCAACCAACTCCAACTAGGTTGTCCCCACTTGGCTACTACCTATAAACAAGTTTCAAACAACTCCCTATAGGTAGGTCGAAGTTGTAGCGTTTGGTCGTGACCCAGGAGAACGTGTCCGTGAACGGCGGCAGAAGGCTCTCGTCCCAGGAGATCGCCGACATCCTGCGGGAGCGGATCCGCGAGGGAGACCTCAAGGCGGGGGACCGCCTGCCCACCCAGGCCGAGCTGGCCGACGAGTTCGGGGTGGAGCGCGGCACCGTCCGCCAGGCCCTGCGCGCGCTCCAGGAGGACGGCCTGCTCACCAACGTGAGCAAGGGCAGCCCGCCCCGCATCGCCGAGCCCGCCACGCCCCGGGGGGAACCGCAGCCGACCATGGTGGCCCTCGGGCCCCGCCTGTCGGACGCGTTCTCGGCACCGCGCGTGAAGGTCGACGTCGTCTGCCACACCTCGGAGACGCTGATGCTCGCCCTCAGCGAGCCCCTCCGCCTCATCCACGAGGGCCGCATCCGGCCCGAGTCCATCGACTTCCGCGTCCTGATGCCGTCGCGGGACATCGAGCTGGCCTTCCCCGTCCTGGTGGACGAGGAGGACGACGACCCGGTCCACCAGCGCTGGCTCCAGATGCGCAACGCCCAGGCCCGCGTCCTCCAGCACAACCTGCACGCCGTGCGCTCCACCCACCGCGTCGACGTGCACATCGCCTTCCGCGCGCTGCCCTTCACCCCGCCGATGAAGCTCTACCTGCTCAACGGCGAGGAGGCCCTGTACGGCTACTACATGCTGACCCGGCGCGAGGAGGAGTACGAGAGCCGGACGCTGGAGATGTACGACGCCCTGGGCTCCCAGTCGCTGCTGTTCTCCTTCCTGAAGCGGGCGGGGCACCGGGACGCGGTGTTCGTGGAGGAATCGCAGAAGTGGTTCGACGCCCTCTGGGAAACCATCACCTCGGACATGACACTCTCCTAGTGACTTCCGATACGGATCAGACGGAACCGGTGACCGAGCGGACCGCCGGCCTCAGGGACCTGATCGCGGGCGCCCGGGTGGTCCTGTGGGACTTCGACGGCCCCATCTGCAGGCTCTTCGCCGGCTACTCGGCCGACCGGGTCGCCGGCGAACTGGTGGACTGGCTCGAACGGATGGGCCTCAAGGAACTGCTGACCGAGGAGGAGCAGGTCCACCCGGACCCGCACGTCCTGCTGGGCGCGGTCGACCGCAGGCGCCACCGCAGCGACCTGGCCGCGGAGTTCGAGGAGCGGCTGACCCGGGAGGAGCTGCGGGCGGTGCCCTCCGCCCGGCCGACCGCGTACGCGGACCCGCTGATCCGCACCTGGGCCGCGCTGGGCGTTGGACTGGCCGTCACCACCAACAACTCGCCGCGCGTGGTGGGCGAGTACCTCGCGACGCGCGGCCTGCTCGGCTGCTTCGCCCCGCACATCTACGGCCGCACCCGGAATCTCGGCCTGCTCAAGCCCGACCCGTACTGCCTCACCCGGGCCCTCAGCGCGATGGGCGCGGCGCCCGGCCAGGCCCTGATGATCGGCGACACCCCCTCCGACCTGACGGCCGCCCGCCGCGCCGGTGTGCCGTTCCTGGGCTACGCGCGCAACGAGGAGAAGGGGAAGCTCCTGAGGCAGGCGGGCGCGGACACGGTCGTGCACTCGCTGGAGCCGGTGCTGAAGCTGGTGTGGGAGGGCGGCGGGGGCCGGGCTCAGGCCTGAGCCATCGGCAGGACGAGGAGCACGGCCGCGGGTGCCGCGAGCGGCAGGCCGGGGACGGGTGACGGTCGGGCACGGTCGGGTGACAGGACCGATTCGCCCGGTCGGGTCACCCGAGTTGCTCCTGTGCGTTCCGGATCGTGGAGTACACCCAACGGGCCACCAGCCGTGGCTGTACTGTGTGCCCACTTTCTCCGTCCCCACATGAAGATCCGGCGCGTCGCAAGTCCTCCTGGAGCACTCCGTGAGTCGTCCGTCCCCGCTCGGCAAGCCGGCACTCGAGCGGGCGGCCGACGAGGCGTTCGACCGGTTCCTGGCGCACGCCAGGGCGCTGGGACGGTTCGGCCGGGGCCACCACAACCTGAACTACACGGTGCGCCCCCTGACCTCCGAGGACGCGCGCCTGGTCGCCGCCGAGGACGGCGCGGCGGTCACGGTCCGCGAACGCATCCCTTCCGCGCTGCCGGTGGTCGTCCGGACCTGGCAGGACGAGGCCGACGTGCTGAACCGGATCCGGGGTGTGCTGCCCAACGTCCCGCGGTGCCTGGCCAAGCACGGTGACGTCGTGGTCCTCAGCCATGTGGAGGGCGTGCCCCTGGCGACCGTCTGCCCCAACGACACGCCTGTCGGCCACGACCTGATCGTCGCGCTCACGGGGCTGCTCGCCGACATGACGCAGGTACGCCGCCACCACCTGCCACCGCTGCCCGCCTCCTGGCCGCGTTCCAGCCGGGACAGCGGCGCCTTCCTGCGGGCCCTGGCCTTCGCCGCCGAGGAGCAGATCAGGCAGCGGAACTGGGGCGAGTTCGGCGGCCTGTTCGCGATGCTGGGCATCCCCGAGGACGCTCTGCTGAGGTTCGCCGAACGGGTGCCCACACTCGTCAGCCGTCCGTTCAGCCTGCTCCACACGGACCTGCACCGTGACAACGTCATCGTGTCCTACGGCGGGGACCCGCCGCTGGTCTGCGTCGACTGGGAGCTGGCGAGTTACGGCGACCCCGTGCACGATCTCGCCACCCACCTGGTGCGCATGCGCTACCCGGACCACCAGTGGCCGGAGGTCGTCGAGGCCTGGCGGAAGGTGATGGGGCGGCGGCGCGGCAAGGCCGTGAACGGGCTGGACCGGGACCTGAAGCACTACGTCGCCTTCGAGCACGCCCAGTCCGTCTACCCGGACGTCATGCGTGCCGCCAAGTCGCTCGGCGCCTCCTTCGAGCAGCGGGACCTGGACGCCGCGACGCGTCAGGTGCGCCGGGCGCTGGTGGCGGCGGAGGAACCGTTGCGCCTCCAGAGCGTGCCGGACGAGCGGGCCATCGAGCGGATTCTCTACCGCTGGAACGAGTCCAACGGCGGCCGGCCGAGCCGGGAGCGGGCCCTGTTCCGGATCGGGTGGCAGCGGGATCCACGGTTCCGCCTCCCCCGTGACTTCCCCGCGTGGGCGGTCGGCCGCGCCCTGCTGGAGGAGGGGGCGGCTTCGGCGGACCGGGTGCTCAAGGGGACGGCCCACCTGAACACGGTCGTGGAGGTCCCGGGCGTCGGCTTCCCCGTCATGGTGCGGCGCAAGGCGAGCACCACCGACGTCCGGGAGCGCCGGTTCCTGAGCGAGCACGCCGTGCTGACGGCGATCGAGCGGTCCGCGGTGCGTGTGCGGGCACCCAGGGTGCTGGCCCTGGGCACCAGCGGGCTCGGCGAACAGTTCACCGTCCACTCCTACGAAGGGCCGGCGGACGGGTTCCGGCCCCCGGAGCACCCCGCGTACGGACTGCGCCCGTACGAGGCCGACGACCTCGTGGACCAGCTGGGCGAGCTGACCGGCGTCGAGTGCGTCGCCCTCGACCCGCTGGGCGGGGAGGCCTTCCACCCCTGGCTGCGGGGCGAACTGGTCCGGCTGGTGAGCGAGCTGCCCAGGGCCACGATGGCCCTCGCCCGGGAACTGGGACTGCCGGACAGCGTCCGGCTGGCCGAGATCCTCGCCCGCCACACCCTGACACCCCGCCGTTCCGTCCTGCTGCACGGTGACCTGAATCCCTGGAACCTGGTGCGCCGTCCGGACGGGGGTCTGACGCTGATCGACTGGGAGATGGCCATGGTGGGCGATCCCCTGTACGACCTCGTCCGCCACATGCACCTCACACCGACGCGGCCGGAGATCCGCGACCGCATGTTCCGCCGGTGGGAACGCTCGCTCCCGCCCGACTGCACCAAGGACTGGCAGCGGGACTGGCGTGTGTACCGGTGGATCGAGACCGTCCGTTCCGCCTATGTCGACCTCGACCGCCTGGTGACCGGCGCCGGCCTCGACGCGCCCAACGTCAAGCGTGCCGTCCAGACCTACGCGATGACCCTGGCCGAGGCCACGGCGGCCCTGGGCCTGCCCGACAAGTCCATGGCCAACCCGTATCTCGCCCGGGCGCTGCCACAAGGGGACCGCGGTGGGCCACGGGGGGCGCGGCTGGTGGCGGACGTCTGAGCGGCCACCGGCGGCAACGGTATGGCGTCGCCGCCCCCCGGCGCGCGCTGCCCGCCGCCCGAGTCGCCGCCCGGCGCCCGGCGTAGGGTCGTCGCATGGTGGAGACCGGTCTGCGGGAGCGCAAGAGGCAGCGGACGATCCAGGTGCTGTCGGACACCGCCGTCCGGCTCTTCGTGGAGAAGGGCTTCGACGCGGTGTCCGTCGCGGAGGTCGCCGCCGCGGCCGAGGTGTCCAAGCCGACGCTCTTCCGGTACTTCCCGGCCAAGGAGGACCTGGTCCTGCACCGCATCGCCGACCACGAGGGCGAGGCGGCGCGGGTGGTGGCGCAGGGGCCCACACCGCTGGCGGCGCTGCGCCGGCACTTCCTTGCGGGGCTGGAGCGGTGCGACCCGGTGACCGGCCTCAACGACGATCCCGGCGTACTCGCCTTCCACACGCTGCTGTACGGGACGCCCGCGCTCGTCGCCCGGATGCACACGCACCTGGAGCGGTCGGAGGCGGCGCTGGGCCAGGCCCTGGGCGGGGACCTGGACGCCAGGCTCGCGGCCGGGCAGATCATCGCCGTACAGCGGGTGCTCGCGCTGGAGAACTGGCGGCGGATCGCGGCCGGGGAACGGGTGGCCGCAGTGCGCGGGGACGCGGTGGCGGCGGCGGAGCGGGCGTTCGGAGCGCTGGCGGCCGGGCTGCCGCGGATCGCCTGAGCCGCGTGAGTCAGAGTAAATTATTTAACTGAGTCTCGATTTTGGGTACGCTCGATGGAATGAGCTCACCCGACCCCGCCCTGCGGCACACCCTCGCCCGCGAACGCGCCCACCACGATCACTGCCGCACCGCCCTCGCCGCCATGGTCGACGGCGCCCGGGAACACGTCGTCACCGGCGAGGACGTCTCCGCCTCCGGCGCCGACGCCGAAGTGCTCGGGTACCGGTTGCGCAGCCGGGCCGAGGAACTGCGCGCACTGCCCGAGGGGCCGCTGTTCTTCGGGAGGCTGGACTTCGCCGGGACGGACGCGGCGGGCGATCACGCGGGGCAGACGTATCACCTGGGCCGGCTGCGGATCACCGAGGACCCCGCCGCCCCGCCCCTCGTCGTCGACTGGCGCGCCCCCGTGTCCCGTGCCTTCTACCAGGCCACCGCCACCGACCCGCGCGGCGTCGCCGTCCGCCGGCGCTTCGGCTGGGCGCCCGGCAGCCGCGGGGACTCGGCCGACCTCACCGGGCTGGAGGACGAACGCCTCGGCCGGGGCGAGTCCCGCGCGAGCGACATCGTCGCCCGGGAGATCGAACGGCCCCGCGTCGGACCCATGAGGGACATCGCCGCCACCATCCAGCCCGAGCAGGACGACCTCGTCCGCGCCGACCTCACCGCCACGGTCTGCGTCCAGGGCGCCCCGGGCACCGGGAAGACCGCCGTCGGCCTCCACCGGGCCGCCTACCTGCTCTACACCCACCCGCGGCGCATCGCCCGCGGCGGCCTGCTGATCCTGGGTCCCAACCCCACCTTCCTCGCCTACATCGCGGAGGTGCTGCCCGCCCTCGGCGAGACCGGCGTACGGCAGTCCACCCTCGCCCGGGAGATCGCCCGGCACCCGGTCACCGCCACCGACGACGAGCGGGCCGCCGCCGTGAAGCACGACGCCCGGACGGCCGAGGTGCTGCGCCGCGCCCTGTACGCGCGCGTGGCCGCCGGCGCCGCCGGCTCCCTCGTCGTGCCGGACGGTTCCTACCGCTGGCGTGTCCCGGCCGACGAGCTGACCCGGATCGTGGCGGACGTACGGGAGGAGGAGCCGCCGTACACCGTGGGACGGGAGCGGGTGCGGGCCCGGATCGTGCGGTACGTCCAGCAGCAGGCCGAGCGGCGGAGCGGGCCGCGGACGGCCGCCTGGACGCGCCGGGTCGAACGCGCCCGGCCCGTCACCGCGTACCTCGACGCGGCCTGGCCCCGGGTGCGTCCCGAGGAGGTCGTCGCGGGGCTCTTCGGCGATCCGGACGCGCTGGCGCGGGCCGCCGAGGGGCTGCTGGACGACGCGGAGCAGAAGGCGCTGCTGTGGACGGCGGCCGGTGCGCGGCGCTCGTGGCGGTCGGCCCGCTGGTCCGCCGCCGACCTGGTCCTCCTCGACGAGGTTGCGGGTCTCCTCGAACACCCCGAGGGCTACGGGCACATCGTCGTCGACGAGGCCCAGGACCTCTCCCCGATGGAGTACCGGGCCATCGCCCGCCGGGCCGCCTTCGGCTCGCTGACCGTCCTCGGTGACCTGGCCCAGGGCACCACGCCGTGGGCCGCCCGGTCGTGGCGGACGGCCCTCGCGCACCTCGGCCGCCCGGACGCCCCGGTGACGCCGCTGACCACCGGCTTCCGGGTGCCGCGGGCGGTCGTGGGCCTCGCCAACCGGCTGCTGGCACGGCTCGGCGTGGACGTGCCCGAGGCCCGCTCGCTGCGCGCGGACGGGGAGCTGGCGGTCCGCCCCGTCGCCCCCGGCCGGGTCGTGGACGCGACCGTCGACGCCGTACGGGCCGCCCTCACCCGGGACGGCTCCGTCGGGGTCGTCGCCGACGACGCGGACGTGCCCGGACTGCGGGCCGCCCTCGACGCGGCCGGCATCCCGGCCGGGGGGCCACAAGAGCTGGGCGCCCGGGTGACCGTGGCGCCGGCGAGCGTCGTCAAAGGGCTGGAGTACGACCACGTCGTCGCCGTCGAACCGGCGGCGATCGCGCAGGCGGAGGGCACCGGCGGGCGGGGCCTGCACCGGCTGTACGTGGTGCTCACCCGCGCGGTGTCCCGGCTTGACGTGGTGCACGCGCGGCCGCTGCCCTTCTGACGGCTGCCGCCCGGGTCAGCGCCCGGTGATCACGTCGGTGACACGGGTGTACCCGTCCGTGCCGTGCCCGCGCGCGATGACCCGCCGGGCCTGCCCCTCGACGACCCGCATCAGGCTCGCGTCGATGCCGTGCGCCTCGGAGGCGTGGACGACGTGGGCCATGGTCGAGGCGGCCGAGGTGATCGGGTTCAGCTCGCCCGAGTACGTGCCGGCGTCGGTGTCGGCGGCGAACTCGGTGAACAGCGGCGGCAGGATCGCGGCGATGCCCTGCGCGAACGGCGCGAGTTCCGCGCCGGTGACGCCCTCCGCCCGGGCCACGGCGAGCGCGTGCGTGTAACCGGCCATCGCCGTCCAGAAGATGTCGAGCAGCGCGATGTCGTACGCCGCGGCCCTCCCGGCGTCCGCGCCGAGGTGGGTGTGCGTGCCGCCGAGCGCCGTCAGCACCGGCCGGTGCTCCTGGTACAGCTCCTCGGGTCCGCTGTGCAGGAACACCGCGTCGTCCGTGCCGATGGTCGGGGTCGGGGTCATGATCGCGCCGTCCAGGTAGCGGACGCCGTGACGATCGGCCCACTCGGCCGTGTCCCGGGCCCGTCCGGGGGTGTCGGCGCTCAGGTTCACGACCGTGCGGCCCTTGAGGGCGGCGGTGACGGCGTCCTGGCGCAGTACGGCGTCGGAGGCGTCGTAGTTCACCACGCAGACGACGGTCAGCGGGGCGGCGGCGACCGCCTCCTCGGCGGAGGACGCCGGAATCGCGCCCTTGGCGACCAGGTCGGTGTCCCGGCCGGGCGTGCGGTTCCAGACGGTGGTGCGCAGCCCGGCGGCCAGGAAGGCGGCGGCCAGCGCCCGGCCCATCGGGCCCAGGCCGAGGACGGTGACGTCAGAGGGCTGGTGGGTCTGTGCGGACATGCTTGAACTCCCGTAACGTGACGAACGATTGCTGATGAATGGGGGCACGACATGGCACACCGGCGCCACGATCCGAACGTCTGCGGAGTGACCGCCGCGATCGCCGTGATCGAGGGCAAGTGGAAGACCACGCTGCTGTGGCTGCTGGAGTCAGGGCCGCACCGGCCGGCCGAACTGCGCCGGAAGGCGCCGGGCCTCACCGAGAAGGTGCTGACTCAGGCGTTGCGCGAGATGGAGGCGGACGGCGTGGTGCACCGCGAGGTGTACGACGTGCTGCCGCCCAAGACCGAGTACTCCCTGACCGCGTTCGGCCGCGATCTCGCCGAGGCCCTCTCCCCCCTCTCCGACTGGGGCCACCGCCGCCTGGACCGGCTGGCGGAACCGGAGGCCGCCGTCCGCGCGGCCTCCTGACGCCCGCCCTGTCTGCCGCTTCAGTCTCGAACGGGCGAGGCGCGTTGCCCAGTACGCACAAAAAAGTGGGTACGGGCACTATTGCAAGCGGATGCTTGCAATAGTTAGCAGGCTGGTGCATGGTGGAGGCATGGCCTCGCTCAACGTCGGCAATCTCGGCAACCTCGGTGAGTACCTGCGCGAGCAGCGGCGCAACGCGCAGCTCTCGCTGCGGCAGCTCGCCGACGCCGCGGGCGTGTCCAACCCGTATCTGAGCCAGATCGAGCGCGGGCTGCGCAAGCCGAGCGCGGAGGTGCTCCAGCAGGTCGCCAAGGCGCTGCGGATCTCCGCCGAGACGCTCTACGTACGGGCCGGGATCCTCGACGCGGAGCGCGGCCGGGATGACGTGGAGACGCGTGCCGTCCTCCTCGCCGACCCCTCGCTGAACGAGCGGCAGAAGCAGGTGCTGCTCCAGATCTACGAGTCCTTCCGCAAGGAGAACGGGTTCGGGACCGACGGGGAGCAAGAGGTGCCGGCCCAGGAGTCGGCGGCGGGCGACGCCGCCGAAGGCGCGGACTCCATACCGGGTCCCGGCGCCCGTACGGCCGGCGGCAGCGAGCAGTAGCCGGTGGCCGGCCGGGCGCGGGACCACCACAAAACCCTCAGTCGAACGCAATTCCGGAGGACCATCACCATGGCCATCACCGACGACCTGCGCAAGACCTTCAGCGACCCCACCCCGCTCTACTTCGCCGCGGGCACCGCGGACCTGGCCTTCCAGCAGGCCAAGAAGGTGCCGGTGCTGGTGGAGCAGCTGCGCGCCGAGGCCCCGGCGCGGATCGAGGCCGTGCGCAACACCGACCCGAAGGCCGTCCAGGAGAAGGCGACGGCCCGCGTCAAGGAGACCCAGGGCACCCTCCAGGCCAAGGCCAACGAGCTCTTCGGCTCCCTCGACGCCGACTTCAAGAAGCTCGGCGAGAACGCGCAGGACCTCGCGCTGCGCTCGGTCGGCGTCGCCGCCGAGTACGCCGTCAAGGCGCGGGAGGCCTACGAGAAGGTCGCCGAGCGCGGCGAGCAGGCGGTGCGCACCTGGCGCGGCCAGGCCGCCGACGGCATCGAGGACGTCGCCGAGGGCGTCGAGGAGTTCGCGGTGGCCGTCGAGCCGGCCAAGCCCGCCAAGTCCGAGCCGGTCGAGGTCACCGAGGACAAGTCCGCCGCGGCGAAGAAGACCCCGGCGCCGCGCAAGGCCCCGGCGAAGAAGAGCGCCGCCGCCAAGAAGACGGCGCCGCCCGCGAAGTAGCCGGCTCCGGGCCGGGCACCTCTGGGGTGTCCGGCCCGTTCAACGGGTACGGTGACCGCGTAAGGACGATCCGACTCGGGTGGTGGACGTTGTGCTGATGCAGGGGTTCGCAGGCTTCATGTGGCTGCTGAGCATCGCCCTGATCCTTTTCAGCGGCTTCGCGTTGATCGACGCCGCCACGCGCCGTGAGGACGCCTACCGCGCGGCCGACAAGAAGACCAAGCCGTTCTGGCTGATCATCCTCGGGCTCGCCTTCGTGGTGAACCTGGTCTTCAACATCCTGTCGTTCCTGCCGATCATCGGGCTCATCGCGACGATCGTGTACATGGTCGACGTCCGGCCCGCGCTGCGCGGCCTGCCGGGCGGCGGGCGCAGCACCCGCCGCGGCTCCAGCAGCGACGGCCCGTACGGTCCGTACAACGGCGGGCGCTGAGCCGCACCGGTGCTCGGACCGGGCGGCTCAGGGCGTCCGGTCCAGCAGGACCACGGCCACGTCGTCGGCCAGTTCGCCGCCGTTCAGCTCGCGGACCTCGTTGACGGTCGCCCGCAGCAACTGCTCGCCCTGCAGGCCCTCGGCGAACTGCCGGCGCACCATCTCCACCATGCCGTCCTGGCCGAGCCGCTCCCGGCCCTCGCCCACGTGGCCCTCGATCAGGCCGTCGGTGTAGAGCATCAGGCTCCACTCGGCGCCCAGCTCCACCTGCATGCGCGGCCAGCGGGCGCCCGGCAGCAGGCCCAGGGCCGGGCCGTTGTTGTCGTAGGGCAGCAGCCTCGCGGGCGTGCCCGGACCGGCGATCAGCGGCGCCGGGTGCCCGGCCAGGCACAGGCCGGCGCGGCGCCCGTCCGGGGCGATGTCCACGGCGCACAGGGTCGCGAAGATCTCGTCGTGCGCGCGCTCGTGCTCCAGCACCTGCTGCAGCGTGCCCAGCAGCTGGTCGCCGCAGAGCCCCGCCAGGGTCAGCGCGCGCCACGCGATCCGCAGCTCCACGCCGAGCGCCGCCTCGTCCGGGCCGTGCCCGCAGACGTCGCCGATCATGGCGTGCACGGTGCCGTCCGGGGTGCGGACGACGTCGTAGAAGTCGCCGCCGAGCAGGGCGCGGGAGCGGCCCGGGCGGTAGCGGGCGGCGAAGCGCAGCGGGGAGCCCTCCAGGAGCGGTGTCGGCAGCAGGCCGCGCTCCAGGCGGCGGTTCTCCTGGGCGCGCAGCCGGCCCTCGGCCAGGCGCCGCTCCGCCGAGTCGGACCGCTTGCGCTCGACGGCGTAGCGGATCGCGCGGCTCAGCAGGCGGCCGTCGAGTTCGTCGCGGAACAGGTAGTCCTGGGCGCCGACGGCCACGGCCTCCGCGCCGCGCTCGGCGTCGCTGGAGGAGGTGAGCACGAGCACGGCGTGCCGGGGCGCGAGCTCCAGCACGTGCCTCAGCACCGCCAGCTCGTCGTGGCCGTCCGCGTCCCCGTCCCCGCCGTCGTCGGCGCCGGTGCGGGCCGGGGCGGGGGACGGCAGGGCGAGGTCCAGCAGGATGCAGTGGACGTCGTCGGTGAGCAGCCGGCCGGCCTCGGTGAGGTTGCGGGCCGTGCGGATGCGGATCGGCTTGCCGGCCTGGTCGAGCAGGTCGGGCACGATCGGTGAGCCGCCCGGATCGTCCTCGATCAGCAGCACCGTCAGGTTCGTGGGGACGGCACCCTCACGCTGGTCCGTGACACGGCCGGGGGTCCGGTCCGTGGTCCGGGTCGGGGTGTTCTCGCGGTTCTCCGTGGTCTTCTCGCGCTTCTGGGTGGGGTTCTCCGGCCGGCCGGAGAGGTTCTCGGCCGGGGCTGTCCCGGGCGGGGCCTGTTCCGTGGAAGGGCCGCGGTCCTGGGACGCGGCGGGCGCCTGACCACACTCCACGGCCGGGATCGCCCTTGGCCGCGGTACGGGTACGGGCATCTTCTTGGTTCCTTCCCTCCCCCCGAGGGCATGGCGGGGCGAGGGACCTCGACCCACCGACGGGGACCATAGCGGGTGACGCCGCCGCTGCGGAATGGTCCAGAACACGCCGGACGGTCGTCGGCCACTGTCATATGCCGCGTTATGCACCGCAGTTGGACACGTCGACCGGGGGTCCGGGATGACGAACGTCACGCGCGGCGGGGCGCCGGGCGTGGACTGGGTCACGTGGCCCGGTTCACGTTCCCGGCGCGAGGGGTCACTCCGGGGCGGAGGCGCCCGTGTCGGGCCGTACCACCCCGAGGATGGGCATCGTGCCCGCCCCGGCGATCGTGATCGAGCGCCCCGGGCGCGGTGCGTGAACGACGGAGCCGTCGCCGACGTACATGCCGACATGGCTGGCGTCGTCGAAGTAGATGATCAGGTCGCCGGGGCGCATGTCCTCGATGTCCACCCGCTGGAGCTGCTTCCACTGCTGCTGCGAGGTGCGCGGAATCGCCGTGCCGGCCGCCACCCAGGCCTGTGAGGTCAGACCGGAGCAGTCGTAGGCCTTCGGGCCCTCGGCGCCCCACTGGTACGGCTTTCCGACCTGGGCGGTGGCGTACTCGACGGCCTTGCGGCCCTGCTCGGTCGCCTCGCTGTCGAGGTCCTTCAGGATGCCGGAGCCGAGCCAGGCGGTCTGGGCCCTCTCCTGGGCCTCGCGCTCCAGCCGGGCCAGGCGCTCCTTCTCCTCCTGCTCCAGCTCGGACTCCAGCTCCTCGGCCGCCTTGATCTGCTTCTCGATCTTCTTCTGGGCGGTGGCCTTGGCCTTGCGGTTCGCCTCCAGCTTGTCGAACTGTGCCGAGGCGTCGGCCGCGTAGGCCTTCAGGTCCTGCTGGGTGCGGGTCATCTCGCCGAGCAGGCCCTTGGTGGCGCGCTGGCCCTGGACGACCCGGCCGGTGCCGTCGAGGAAGCCCTCGGGGTCGTCGCTCAGCATCAGTTTGGCCTCGTCGGGCAGGCCGCCGGTGCGGTACTGGGAGCGGGCCGCCGCGCCCGCGCGGTCCTTGAGGCCGTCCAGCTTCTCCTGGCCCTCGACGATCTTCTTGGCCAGCTCGACGATCTCGGCCGACTGCTTGTCCGCCTTCTCCTCGGCCGCGTTGTACTCCTCCGTGGCCGAGGCCGCCGCGCGGTAGAGCTTGTCGAGCTTCTTGCGCACGGCCTCCAGGTCCTTGCCGGGGGTGGCGGCAGGGGCGGAGGGGGAGGCGCCGGGCGTACCGGGCGACGGTGAGGGACCCGGGTCCGCGAACGCCGTGCCCGGTGCCGCCAGCACGGTGACCGCGCAGACCACAGTCACGGCAGCGGTCGTCCAGCCATGCTTCCCCGTGCGCATACCTCGCCCCCAAGCTGATTAACCGTCAGTAACATACGTCGCCTGGGGGATCGTGCCATGCCGGCGCGGAAAGCGACAGAGGTCGTGCTTCCCTCCTGCATCCCCCCTTCTGCCGCGCCGTACGACGATTCCCCCGCTGTGTGACGAACGCCGCACGGAGATCGTTCCCGCTTGCCCGGCCGGGGACGGGGGTGCCCCGGCCGGGGTGTGATGCTGCCCGGTCGGTGGGCCGCTGGGTCAGGTGTGGGGCCGGCCGGTCAGGCGTGACGGGGCTCGGTCCGTGTGATGTCGCCCGCCCGGGCGTGGTGCCCCCCCGGCGGGCGGCGTGTGTGGAGCCCCGGCCTGTGGGGAGCCGCCAGGTCTTCGCGGGTCTGGCCGGCCTGCGTGGAGTCGTCCGGTCGGGCGTGCGGCCGCCCGGTACGGGTGGGGCCGCCGCCGTCAGCCGCGCGGCGCCAGCGCTTCCCACCGCACCGTCACCTCGCCCTGGCGCCACCGCCCCGGCCCGTCCGTCACCGGCCAGTCGGCCGCCAGGTCCCGCACCGCCCGCATCCAGCGCTGGCGGGCACCGTAGGAGGCGTAGGGCGCGGCGGCGGCCCAGGCGCGGTCGAAGTCGCGCAGGAAGGCGTGCACGGGCTCGCCGGGGACGTTGCGGTGGATCAGCGCCTTCGGCAGCCGTTCCGCCAGGTCGGAAGGGCGGTCCAGAGAGCCCAGCCGGGTGGCGAGGGTGACCGTGCGCGGACCCTCGGGCCCGAGCGCCACCCACACGTGCCGGCGCCCGATCTCGTCGCACGTCCCCTCGACCAGGAGCCCCCCGCGCGAGTGCTCCGAGGCCGGCGCGAGCCGCGCGCACAGCCGCCGCCAGACCGCGGCCACCTCACCCTCGTCGTACTGCCGCAGCACGTTCGCCGCGCGGATGAGCGAAGGCCGCAGGGAGACGGGGACCTCGAAGCCGCCGTGCCGGAAGTCGAGGCCCTCGCGCGCGTACGGCTGGGCGGCCGCCACCCGCGCCGGGTCGATCTCGACGCCCACCACGCGCGCCTGCGGCGCGACCGTGCGCAGGCGGTGCAGCAGCTCGACGGCCGTCCAGGGGGCCGCGCCGTACCCGAGGTCCACGGCGAGGGGCGCGGCGGCGCGGCGCAGTTCGGCTCCGTGGACGGCGGCGATCCAGCGGTCCATCCGGCGCAGCCGGTTCGGGTTCGTCGTCCCGCGGGTGACCGTGCCCACGGGGGCCGTGCGGGCGGTGGTGCGGGAGGGCATGCGTACGAGGGTATGCGGCCGGGGCCGTCCGTCCGGACGCGTCCGCCCCTGCGGGGGTGACGCAACCGCACCTCGAACGGTTGATCGACTGCCGGTAATGATTCGGCAAAGGCGGGGAAACCGGAAATGGAGTGCCCCCGTCCGGTGTTCCCACCTCTCGGAGGGCGGCGCGTGTCCTCCGACCGGCATGCCCGCAGCGAGGAGGAATGGCTCGTGAGCCAGTACGTCACCAGGCTCGGGCGTCGCTCACCGGCGGCCTCCCCGCGGCTGAGGCTGCACCGCAGGCCCCGACGCGTCGCCATGCTCTCCGTGCACACCTCACCGCTCCACCAGCCCGGCACCGGCGACGCCGGCGGCATGAACGTGTACATCGTCGAACTCGCACAGCGCCTCGCCGCGATCAACATCGAGGTCGAGATCTTCACCCGCGCGACGGCCGGCGGGCTCCCGCCCTCCGTCCAGCTCGCGCCCGGCGTACTCGTCCGCCACGTCGACGCCGGCCCCTACGAGGGCCTGGCCAAGGAGGACCTCCCGGCCCAGCTGTGCGCCTTCACGCACGGCGTGATGCAGGCCTGGGCCGGCCACCGCCCCGGCTACTACGACCTGGTCCACTCCCACTACTGGCTCTCCGGCCACGTCGGCTGGCTCGCCGCCCAGCGCTGGGGCGCTCCCCTCGTGCACGCCATGCACACCATGGCCAAGGTCAAGAACGCCAACCTGGCCGACGGCGACACCCCCGAGCCCGCCGCCCGCGTCATCGGCGAGACCCAGATCGTCGCCGCCTCCGACCGGCTGATCGCCAACACCGCCGAGGAGGCCGACGAGCTGGTCCGCCACTACGCCGCCGACCCGGCCAAGGTCGCCGTCGTCCACCCCGGCGTGAACCTCGACCGCTTCCGCCCCTTCCCCAAGGGCGCCGAGCCGGGCCCCGGCGAGAGGACCGACGCCCGTGCCGCCGCCCGCGCCCGCCTCGGCCTGCCCCAGGACGCCCTGATCCCGCTCTTCGCCGGCCGCATACAGCCGCTGAAGGCCCCCGACATCCTGCTCCGCGCGGTCGCCGTCCTCCTCGACGAACGCCCCGAGCTGCGCTCCCGCATCCTCGTCCCCGTCGTCGGCGGCCCCAGCGGCAGCGGCCTCGCCAAGCCGGAGGGCCTGCAGAAACTCGCCGCGCGGCTCGGCATCGCCGACGTCGTGTGCTTCCGCCCTCCCGTCGGCCAGGAACAGCTCGCCGACTGGTTCCGGGCCGCGTCGGTCCTCGTCATGCCCTCCTACAGCGAGTCCTTCGGCCTGGTCGCCATAGAGGCCCAGGCGGCCGGCACCCCCGTCCTCGCCGCCGCGGTCGGCGGGCTCCCGGTCGCCGTGCGCGACGGACACACCGGCCGCCTCGTCGAGGGCCACGACCCCGCCGCGTACGCGCGCGTGCTGCGCGATTTCGCCGACAACCCGGAGCTGGTGCCCCGGATGGGCGACGCCGCCGCCCGGCACGCCCAGTCCTTCGGCTGGGACAGCGCCGCCGCCGCGACCGCCGACGTCTACACGGCCGCGATCCACGCCCACCGCCGTCGCGTACCCTCCCACCATGGCTGAGGCAGCGCAGAAGGCAGCACAGGTTGTCGAGGACGCCCTGAAGGACGCCGAGCTGGAGTGGGAGAGCCCCGAGCCCGGCAACTACGTCGTGAAGCTCCCGGGCACCCGCAAGCTCTCCACGACGGTCTCCCTCCTCGTCGGCCGGCACTCCCTCTCCCTCAACGCCTTCGTCGTCCGCCACCCCGACGAGAACGAACCGGCCGTCCACCGCTGGCTCCTGGAACGCAACCTCAAGCTGTACGGCGTCAGTTACGCGGTCGACCGCCTCGGCGACGTCTACGTCACCGCGAAGCTCCCCCTGGCAGCCGTCACCCCCGACGAGATCGACCGCCTCCTCGGCCAGGTCCTGGAGGCCGCCGACGGCGCCTTCAACACCCTGCTGGAGCTGGGCTTCGCCACCGCCATCCGCAAGGAGTACGAGTGGCGCACCGCGCGCGGGGAGTCGACGCGGAACCTGGAGGCGTTCCAGCGCCTGATCGAGCGCACGGAGGACTGACGCCCGGTCAGCCCCGGGTGCGGCCGGTCCGGTACCGCCCCGGCGTGACCCCCACCAGCCGCTTGAAGTGCCGGGTCAGGTGGGCCTGGTCGTAGAAGCCGGTCGCGCCGGCCACCTCCGCCGGAGCGTGCCCCGCGAGCAGCAGCCGCCGCGCCCGCTCCACGCGCCGGGACATCAGGTACTGGTGCGGTGCGATGCCGTAGGCGCCGCTGAACGCCCGTACGAGGTGGGCGGGATGAGCGGGCACGAGCGCGGTGGCCTCGTCGAGGGTGACGCCCTGGACGACCCGTTCGTCCAGCAACTCCCGCAGCCGGCGCGCCAGCACGGGATCACGGCGCGCCGCGTCCCGGGGCTCCCGGGGCCGCAGGTGGGCGTGCAGCCGCTCCCCGATCAACGTCAGCCGGCTCTCCGCCTCCAGCTCCTCCCCGGGCAGCGCGAGCGCCGCGTGCAGCTGCCCGACCCGCCGCCGCAGCACGGGGTCCCGCAGGTCGGGACCGTCGACCGCCGGCCCGATCAGCTCCTCGCCCAGCCGGGAGGCGTCCAGGTACAGCACGCGCTTGCGGAAGCCGTCCGGGGTGGCGGGGGAGCCGTTGTGCGGCACGTGCGGCGGCAGCAGCGACACCGTGTCGTGCGGGGTGCCGTGCTCGTGCCGGTCCAGGTCGTACCGTACGGCCCCGTCGTCGACGATGAGCAGCGTCCAGGCGTCGTGGACGTGCATCGGGTAGGCGTACTCGGTGTAGTGGGCGTGGAAGACCTCGACGACGCCCGGGACGCGGGGTCGCCAGGCGGAGACGGTGCGCGTCCGCTGGTCGGCGGCCATGCAAAGAACGTACAAGACCCGCCCGTGCCCGGCCCGGCAGTCTCACCGTATGAACACGCGTTTCGACACCAAGATCGCCGTACTGCTGCGCGAGGACCTGGAGACCTGGCAGCGCCTCAACGTCACCGCCTTCCTGGTCAGCGGCCTGGGCACGAACGCCCCCGAAGTCGTCGGCGAGCCGTACGAGGACGCCGACGCGGTCGGCTACCTGCCGATGTTCCGCCAGCCGGTGCTGGTCTTCGAGGGCACCAAGGAGACGCTGACGACCGCCCACGCGCGTGTCCTCTCCCGCGCCCTGCCCCGCGCCGTGTTCACGTCCGACCTCTTCACCACGGGCAACGACCGCGACAACCGGGCGGCGGTACGGGCCGTGCCGACGGCGGAACTGGACCTGGTGGGCCTCGCGGTGTACGGCCCGAGGAACGCGGTGGACAAGGTGCTGAAGGGGGCGCGGATGCACCCGTGAGCGGGGCGGTGGCGGTCAGGCGCCGGTGACCTCGGCGGCCTTCGCCGGCGCGGGCGTGCCGGGGACCGGCTCCGTGACGGCGGCGTCCTCCCGTGGCAGTCCCCGCATGAGCCCCCAGTACCCGGCCGCCGCCGCCGTCCCGACGACGGCGCACACGCCCCAGAGCCATTCGGCGCCCCAGCGGTCGATGACGAACCCGGACATCAGTGGGGCGACGAGGGAGGCGACCGCCCAGGACATGGTGTACATCCCCTGGTACCGCCCGCGCCCGTGCACGGGCGACAGCCGCACGACGAGCCCGGTCTGGGTCGGCGCGTTGACGATCTCGGCCAGCGTCCACACGCACACGGTCAGCGCGAAGACCGCGACGGACCCGGCGAAGGCGGTGAGCCCGAAGCCGTACCCGGCCAGCAGTGCCGAGCCGACGAGCAGCAGCCGCGGATCACGGTGCTCGATGAACCGCGTGACCGGGATCTGGAGCACGACGATCAGCACCCCGTTGACGGCGATCGCCATGCCGAAGTCGGCGGGCGTGAACCCCGCCTCGCCCATGGCCACCGGCAGCCCCACGTACGCCTGCTGGAAGATCAGGGCGATGAGGAAGGACAGCCCGACGACCCCCATGTACCGCCCGTCACGCAACACGGTCCCGAGCGATACGGGAGCCTCCGTGGCACCGGCGGCCCCGCTGCCGTCGCCCCCCTCCGGCCGCGACTCGGGCAGCTTCACGAAGACGAGCACGGCGCACACCAGCGTCATCCCGGCCTCGATCAGGAAGCCGGCGAGGTAGCTGGCCTCGGCGATGAACCCGGCCGCCATGGAGGAGATGGCGAAACCGAGGTTGATGGCCCAGTAGTTGAGCGAGAAGGCGCGGATACGGTCCTCGGGCCGCACGATGTCCGCCATCATCGCCTGCACGGCCGGCCGGGAGGCGTTGCTCGCCATGCCGACCAGGAAGGCGACGCCCGCGATGGCGACCGGGTCCCGCACGAAGCCGAGCAGTGCGACGGACAGCGCGGTGGAGACCTGCGCGACGAGCAGCGTGGGCCGCCGCCCGAGCCGGTCGGCCATCACCCCGCCGCCCAGCGAGGAGACGACCCCGCCGAGCCCGTGCAGCGCGGCGACCAGTCCGGCGTACGAGGCGGAGTACCCGCGGTCGATGGTCAGGTACAGCGCCATGAAGGTGGCGACGAAGGCCCCGAGCCGATTGACCAGGGTGCTGGTCCACAGCCACCAGAACTCGCGGGGGAGCCCGGAGACGGACTCCCGCACGGCACGCCTGACACCGGTGACGGACATGGGACCCCCGAGAAGACTGTGAGCGGCGAAGACTGTAAGCGGCTGGGCTGGGAAGCACGTCTTACGTGACGCACGAACAACCTACGAACGCGTCGGTACGGGAGCCACTCGATTAACACTTCCCGTCAACCGTCCGCGCTTCGGGCGCCCCGCGCGGCCGGTGCGGGGGTTCGATTAGGCTCGGAAGCATGGCCGACGCACCGTACAAGCTGATCCTCCTCCGCCACGGCGAGAGCGAGTGGAACGAGAAGAACCTGTTCACCGGCTGGGTGGACGTCAACCTCACCCCCAAGGGCGAGAAGGAGGCGACGCGCGGCGGCGAGCTGCTCAAGGACGCCGGCCTGCTGCCCGACGTGGTCCACACGTCCGTCCAGAAGCGCGCGATCCGCACGGCCCAGCTCGCCCTGGAGGCCGCCGACCGCCACTGGATCCCCGTCCACCGCCACTGGCGCCTGAACGAGCGCCACTACGGCGCCCTCCAGGGCAAGGACAAGGCCCAGACCCTCGCCGAGTTCGGCGAGGAGCAGTTCATGCTGTGGCGCCGCTCCTACGACACCCCGCCGCCGCCGCTGGACCGCGACGCCGAGTACTCCCAGTTCTCCGACGCCCGCTACGCGACCCTCCCGCCGGAGCTGCGCCCGCAGACGGAGTGCCTGAAGGACGTAGTCGGCCGCATGCTGCCGTACTGGTTCGACAGCATCGTCCCCGACCTCCTCACCGGCCGCACGGTCCTGGTCGCCGCCCACGGCAACAGCCTGCGCGCCCTCGTGAAGCACCTCGACGGCATCTCCGACGCCGACATCGCGGGCCTGAACATCCCGACGGGCATCCCGCTGACGTACGAACTGGACGCCGAGTTCAAGCCGCTGAACCCGGGCGGGACGTACCTGGACCCGGACGCGGCCGCGGCGGCGATCGAGGCTGTGAAGAACCAGGGCAAGAAGAAGTAGCCCGCACCGACGCCGGCAAGCCCCCGCCCCGCGGTTTTCTCCGCTGGGCGGGGGCTTTCGCGTGGGGGCGGGCGCTCGAGCGTCACGGTGGGGGCCGGGATCGCCGTCCCCGAGGAAGCGGCGCCCGCATCTTCCTCCGGGCGCACGCGAAACGGCTGGTATTACTGGGGCATGCAGGAAGACATTGCACGCTCCGCGATCGACACGTTCATCTCCGCGTTCAACGCTTCGGACGACAGCCATGTGACTGCCCTGCTCTCCCAGGCTCTGACCTCAGACGTGGTCTTCTGGGGGCCGTTGGGCCGCAGTGAAGGGATCGCGGCGGTCGAGCGGTTCGTGCTGGACATCCGGCGCCACCCGGCGGGGACCGGCACGATGGTGCGCTGCTCGGCGGTGGACATGCCTGACGAGTGGGCCCGGTACCAGTGGGTCTTCACCACGCCGGACGGAGGCCCCCGCCTGGCGGGAACGGACGTCGTCCATCTGCGGCGGAGCCTCATCGACCAGGTCATCGTCTTCGCGGGGGAGATCGAACCGTCCGCCTCCTGAGTCGTCCTTTTGAGGGGGCGTCCGCCCGGCGAATGTCCTTCTCGCCGCGCCGGGCCGCCGGTTGGCTCCCGGGTTGTTCTCTGCGGAGCTGGACACCTCTGAAGCCGACCACGCCCCTCACCCGCACGTCCCGCGCAGGTGAGGGGCGTATCGCCGGGCGTCAGCCCATGCTCTTCGCGCCGTCCAGGGACTCGCGGATGATGTCGGCGTGGCCCGCGTGCTGGGCGGTCTCGGCGATGATGTGCATCAGCACCCGGCGGGCCGACCACTGCGTGTCGGCCTCGAACCACGGGGCCTTCGGCAGTGGCCACGCGGCGTCGAGGTCGGGGAGGGTGGCGACCAGGTCGTCGGTGCGGCGGGCCACCTCGGCGTAGGCGGCCAGTACGCCGTCGAGGGTCTCACCGGGCAACATGCGGAACTCGTCGGTCCGCTTGGCCATGTCGGCCTCGGTCATGGTCGTGAAGTCGCCCATCGCCGACGGGCCCTCGAGGATGAAGTCGACCCAGCCCCGCTCGGTCGAGGCCACGTGCTTGATCAGACCGCCCAGGCACAGCTCGCCGGCGGTGGTCCGCAGGCCGGCCTGCTCGTCGGTGAGGTCTCGGGTGGTGAAGCGCAGGAAGTGCCGCTGCTTGGCCAGCATTTCCAGCAGGTCGGCGCGCTCACCGGTGGCCGTGTCGCGGGTGGTCTGCTCGTTGGAGGTCATGGTGTCCGCCTTCCGGGGTTCCTGCTCCGTCGGTGTGGGAAGACGCTATGAGCGATTGAGGTCAGATCGTGTCCTACTACGCGCGGATCAGCCGCGAATTCCACGCGACCGCCCCGCCCTCAGCCGTTACGATCGCGGCCGGGGGCGGGACGTAGCGCAGTGGTCGACGCGAGCGGTCTCCAGAACCGCGAGGACGCCGGTTCGAATCCGGTCGTCCCGCCCCCCTCGGGGAACTTACGCGGGCTCCACCGGGAGCCACAGTTCGCAGGTCGCCGTCGAGAAGTCCTCCGCGCGGTCGAGGACGGCGACGATCGAGGGACCCGGGCGCAGGCGCCACGGATTGGACGGGAACCACTCCGAGGCGGTGGTCGCCCAGGTCGTCTGGAGGGTTGCCGGGTACGGGCCCGAGCTGCGGAAGACCGCCCACCGGCCGGCCGGGACCTCGATGGCGTCGAGGTCGTCGGGGGCCGGGGTGTCCCCGGTGACGGCGACCCCGTGCAGGTACGTCAGCTCGCTGCCCTCCGGGCTGTCGGGCTCCAGGTCGTCGCAGATCTGGAGCAGACCCGCCGGGTCGGTGTCGCTGAGGGATTTCAGACGGGCGTGCTCCTGCTCGGGCAGTGCGGCGATGTGCTGCTGGATGTGCGGGTTGACTCCCTCGTGGATCAGCGGGACGCGGGCGGCGTGGCCGATCAGGCGGAACGCGGGGCGGTCGGCGAAGCGGGTGTCCATGGGGGTGCTCCCTTCGACGGTCAGGCGGAACCTGAGCTGCGGTTGTGTCTGAAGGGGGCCTCCGTCACGGCGTACGTCACGCGGGGCGGCGCCGTGGACCGACCGGAACGCACGTCCGAACGCCTCGGTGGAGCCGTACCCGTGCCGGACGGCGATGCTCAGCAGGTCGTCCTCACCGCGTACGACGTCGGCGGCGGCGACCGTCATGCGGCGCCGGCGCACGTACTCCGACAGCGGCATGTCCGCCAGCGACGAGAACATCCGGCGCAGGTGGTACTCGGTGGTGCCGAGCGTTCCGGCCAGTGCGGGGACGTCGAGTTCCTCGGTGAGGTGTTCCTCGACGAGGTCGACGAGGTGGTTGAGTGCCGAGATCACGAGGCCTCCTTCCGACATCCACCGTGGCAGGGGGCGGGGGTGCGCCTCCCGATCGTTGTGGTCCGGTTCGGTCGGGTGCGGGAGGGCGCGGGATCAGGCGGCTGTACCGGTTGTCGCGGCTCACCTCGCCGTCGTCAGCCGCCCCCGGCGCCGCCCCCGGCGCCGGTCCCGCAGGCCCTCCCACGCCGCCCCCAGCGCCAGCGACTGGACCAGGGCCGACAGCACGATGCCGCCGATGAAGAACCACGTCGGGGCCTCGCCGCCCCAGAGTGACTCGCCGAGCCAGGCCACGAAGCCGAAGGCCGGGAAGGTGAAGAGGGCCGGCCAGATCCAGATGAGGGAGGCGTCGGGGCTGGTGGCGAAGAGGGGCGTCAGCGCCGCAACCGCCATCGCGCCGCCGACCGCGGTGAGGTAGGTCGCCGAGACGCGGTTGGCGACCGTCAGGCGGGTCAGGCGGGTGAGGTTGGTGAGGGTGCGTATGCGGGTGGTGCGGGTGGTGTTCATCGGGTTTCGGTCTCCCCGGAGGTCGCTTTCCGGCTGGGTGTTCCCGGCCTGAATCTGCGTGTCCAGGGTCGGACGGGATCGGCCTCCGGGGCCTGAGTACCCGTACTCAAAGAGGAGACCAGACCTAGACCGTCAGCGGGACCTCGTGGATCTCGTCCGCCTTGTGCCCCGCGCGTTCGTGGACGCGCTGGACCGCGTCGGCCGACGGGCCCTCGGAGAGGCAGTAGACCGTGCCGGAGCCGGGGTCCGCCCATGCCCGCTCGAAGTGGACGTTCTCGTCCTTCTCCAGGGCGAGGTCCGCCTGGTGGGCACGGTGGAGCTGGTCCGCGGTGATGCCGTGCATGCCGTGGTGCACGTCCATGAAGTGGGCCATGGCGGCGCACCTCCTTCGGGAGCGTCTTCCTGCTCCTTCCAGAGTGCGCGCGCACGGCGGCCGGGGCGAACCGGCCGCCGTGCCCGTCGCGTGCTCCGACGCCGCTGCCGCGCCGTCAGCCGCACTGACAGGGACTGCCCGACTGACAGCCGCAGCCGCAGCCCGACCCGCAGCCGCAGGCGGCCAGCAGGGGCAGGGCGCGCGGCTCCGGGGGCTGCTCGGTGGGGCGTTGCCGGGTGGGGTCGGGGTGCTTCGTGCCTTGGGCGCCGGGCGTGCTGGGGGAATCGGGCATGGTTCCTCCTGGAGGCTGGTGTGCCTCGGTCCATTGCACGCCCGGGGTGGCAGTCGCATCAACGGCGCATTGGGGTGACCTCGCGCGCCCCCGGCACGAACACCGGTGGGCTCACGCGCCCTCGGCCTGGGTCGTCGGCTGGATGTCCGGCTGGAGCTCGTCCGCGTGCTCACCGGTGACCAGGTAGACGACCCGCTTGGCGACGGCCACGGCGTGGTCGGCGTAGCGCTCGTAGTAGCGGCCGAGGAGAGTGACGTCCACGGCCGTCTCGATGCCGTGCTTCCAGCGGTCGTCCATCAGGTGCTGGAAGAGGGTGCGGTGGAGGAGGTCCATCGCGTCGTCGTCCTGCTCCAGCTGGAGCGCCAGGTCGACGTCCTTCGTGATGATCACCTCGGCCGCCTTCGCCATCAGGCGCTGCGCGAGCTGGCCCATCTCCAGGATGGTCGCGTGCAGGTCGTGCGGCACCGCGCGCGCCGGGTAGCGCAGCCGGGCCAGCTTGGCGACGTGCTGGGCCAGGTCGCCCGAGCGCTCCAGGTCGGCCGACATCCTCAGCGAGGTGACGACTATCCGCAGGTCGGTGGCGACCGGCTGCTGCCGGGCCAGCAGGGTTATCGCCCGGGCCTCCAGCTCGTGCTGGAGCTCGTCGACCTTCTGGTCGCCCTCGATGACCGCCTCGGCCAGCTTCAGGTCGGAGTCGAGGATCGCGGTCGTGGCGCGTCCGATCGCCGACCCGACCAGCCGGGCCATCTCCACCAGACTGTCGCCGATCGAGTCAAGTTCCTCGTGGTACGCGTCCCGCATCAGGGTTCCCTCTCGTACGTCCGTATAGGGGGCTCGCTCCGGCTCGCACCGGCTCGGACCCCTTGCCGTGCCCCCACGCTTACACGTTCCCGCCTGTACGCGTCCGTTTCCGGCACCACAAGTGAATCGCCCCTGGCTCCAAGGTGAACTCTGGGCGACGAGTGTTCGAGGTCGCAGTCGGATGGCTGGGGCGGGGCCGTTCGCCGTGCCTAACCTGGAGGCATGGACGTGAACGCGGCGGTCGCCGCAGCGGCTGCGATCGCCGGAGTGCTCACCGGCGTCATCGCCATGCTGGCGTTCCGCTGGAGCGAGCGGGAGCAGAAGCGCCCCACGCGCACCTCGCTCCACACGGACCCCGTGCTGCCGCCGGGTGTGGACACCGTCCTGTCGGTGCTCCGGTCCTCCGCGGTCGTCCTCGACGAGGCCGACGCGGTGGTCAAGGCCAGCTCGGCGGCGTACGCCCTCGGACTGGTCCGGGGCGGCAAGCTCGCCGTCGAGCCGATGCTGCAGATGGCCAGGGACACCAGGCGGGACGGGGAGATACGGCAGGTCGAGCTGGACCTGCCGAGGCGCGGCAACGGGCGGGGTGAGGCCCTGGCCGTCTCCGCGCGCGTCGCGCCGCTCGGGTCGCGGCTGGTGCTGCTGCTGGTCGAGGACCTCACCGAGGCCCGTCGCATCGAGGCCGTACGCCGCGACTTCGTCGCCAATGTGAGCCATGAGCTGAAGACGCCGGTCGGGGCGCTCTCGCTGCTGTCAGAGGCCGTCATGGACGCCTCCGACGATCCGGAGGCCGTGGAGCGGTTCGCCGGGCGGATGCAGATCGAGGCCACCCGGCTCACCAACCTGGTGCAGGAGCTCATCGACCTGTCCCGGGTGCAGAACGACGACCCCCTCGACGACGCCGAGCCCGTCCGGGTGGACGAGCTGGTCGCCGAGGCCATCGACCGGTGCCGGCAGGCGGCCGGCACGAAGCAGATCACCATGGCCGCCGGAGGTACGGCGGATCTGCACGTGCGCGGCAATCGCGGCCAGCTCGCCGCGGCGCTCGGCAACCTCGTCGAGAACGCCGTCAACTACTCGCCCGCCCGCACCCGCGTCGGCATAGCCGCCCGCCGCGTGGGCGCGCCCGGCGGCGACCTGATCGAGATCGCCGTCACCGACCAGGGGATCGGCATCTCCGAGAAGGACAAGGAGCGCGTCTTCGAGCGCTTCTACCGCGTGGACCCGGCCCGCTCCCGGGCCACCGGAGGCACCGGTCTGGGTCTCGCGATCGTCAAGCACGTGGTCGCCTCGCACGGCGGGGAGGTCACGGTGTGGAGCGCCGAAGGCCAGGGCTCCACCTTCACGCTGCGGCTGCCGGAGTCGGGCCCCGCCCGCGGCCGCGCGCCGCGGCGCCCCGACCGCGCCGGACTCAGTGCCGAGACCGAGCGGTCCCCCTCATCCCCCCATACTTCCCCGTACGAAACGCTTCCCGCCCCGGAGGTCCTTCCGTGACCCGTGTGCTCGTCGTCGAGGACGAGGAGTCCTTTTCCGACGTCCTGTCGTACATGCTCCGCAAGGAGGGCTTCGAGGTCGCCGTCGCGACCACCGGCCCCGACGGACTCGACGAGTTCGAGCGCAACGGCGCCGACCTCGTCCTCCTCGACCTGATGCTGCCCGGCCTGCCGGGCACCGAGGTCTGCCGCCAGCTGCGCGGCCGATCGAACGTCCCCGTGATCATGGTGACGGCCAAGGACAGCGAGATCGACAAGGTCGTCGGGCTGGAAATAGGGGCCGACGACTACGTCACCAAGCCCTTCTCCTCCCGCGAGCTGGTCGCCCGCATCCGGGCCGTACTGCGCCGGCGCGGTGAGCCGGAGGAGGTCGCCCCGGCCGCCCTGGAGGCCGGTCCCGTCCGCATGGACGTCGACCGGCACGTGGTGACCGTGGGCGGCACCAAGGTCGACCTGCCGCTGAAGGAGTTCGACCTGCTGGAGATGCTGCTGCGCAACGCCGGCCGCGTGCTGACCCGCATGCAGCTCATCGACCGGGTGTGGGGCGCCGACTACGTCGGTGACACCAAGACCCTCGACGTCCACGTCAAGCGGCTGCGCGCCAAGATCGAGCCCGACCCGGGCGCGCCGCGGTACCTGGTGACGGTGCGGGGGCTCGGGTACAAGTTCGAGCCGTAGAGCGGCCGGCGCGTCGGCGCCTGCGGCGGGTACGGAAAAGGGCGGGGCCTCCGGAGAGGTCCCGCCCTTCTTCGTTGCTTCGTCCGGTACGGGGCTCAGTGGCCGGCTTCGGTGCCGGTGCCCTGGGTGGTGCCGTCCGCGGCCGCTCCGGTCTCGCCCGCCTCGCCGGACGGCTCGCCGGTGGCGCCGTCGGTGCCGGTGGCCGACTCGTCGTCGGACGGGGCGCCCGACTCCTCCTGCGAGGGCTTCGCCGACGCGCCGGGCGCCGCCGGGACGTCGCTCGGGCCCCACCCGGAGAAGTAGCTCTCGGCGGGGACGACGAAGGCCTCCAGGCTCACCTCACCGGTCTTGCTGAAGGTGAAGGTGATCTTCTGCGCGTTGCCGTCCTGGATGGCCTCGCGGCTGCTGGGCAGGACGGCGGAGGCGTTGCCCTCGCCGCCGAGGACCAGGGAGCCGCCCGCCGGGACGGTCAGGCCGCCGTCGCCGCCCTTCTCGCCCTTGGCGGGCTTCAGCTCGGCGGACTTGCCGGTGCCGTCCACGGTGATGGACTCGAGGGTCTGGTCCGTCCTGCCGTTGTTGAAGAAGGTGGCGGAGACCACGGCCGGGCCGGTCGACTCCAGGTCGGGCTGCGTGATGACGACGGCGTTCTGGATCTGGATGTCACCGACCGTCGTCGCGGCGTTGTCCGGCTTGATGTTCAGCGTCTCGGCGTTGTGACCGGCAGCGCACGCGGCGAGCGAGGCGATCGAGAACGCGATGGCGGCGGCGGCGAGGGCGCCGCGTCGAAGGCTGCTGCTCACGGCGGCGGCAACTCCTTGGACTCGAGCGAGGCGGCGGCAACGGATAAAGCCGCCCTAAGTGACTGTCAGCGGCCTTAGGCTACCGAGCCGTTCCCGGGCCGCCGCACCCGACCCTCCCCGAAGGTGATCTGCTTCGCCCGGCAGGCGGCCGTACGGGTGGCGCGGCTGCCTTGCCGGCGGACCGCTTCGGACAGGGTTTTGCGGCCCGCGCTCGTCCGCCATTCACATAAGAAGCCTCCGCCATACCGGTCACCGATCGGTGCGCGAATTTTCCGTGAAGGAATGCGCGGAGGGGCAGGAAATTGATCATCCGAGGGCCGGCCGGGGTGGCTCGTGATCAATTCCGGAATCGGCCGGAACCCCGTCCCGGTCACCGAACGGAGTAGCGGAAGTCGCACGCGTTGAACCGGACATATGGGGCTGTTCGGGCAGGTGGGAGGGCCTCCGGATGTGTGTGACGTGCGCGTTTCGCCCGGCCTGAAGAGCCGCTCCGACCTGCGAATACTTTCTTCCGCTCGCCCGGCGCAGCACGTTCATGTTGCTGTTGTCAAGCCCCGAGATATGCCCTGACCTGCGAAAACGCCATTCAGAAGACGCCGTATCCGTGTTACCCTGGATAGCCACGGAAGGGGTACCTGTCACATGACGTTCAAGGTTGGCGACACCGTGGTCTATCCCCATCACGGGGCCGCGCTGATCGAGGCTATCGAAACTCGCCAGATCAAAGGCGTGGACAAGACCTACTTGGTGCTGAAGGTCGCCCAGGGCGATCTGACGGTACGTGTGCCAGCGGACAATGCGGAGTTCGTCGGCGTGCGTGATGTGGTCGGTCAGGACGGACTGGACCGGGTCTTCGAGGTGCTGCGCGCGCCGTACGCCGAGGAGCCCACGAACTGGTCGCGTCGTTACAAGGCAAACCTGGAGAAGCTCGCCTCCGGCGACGTCATCAAGGTCGCGGAAGTCGTGCGCGACCTGTGGCGCCGGGAGCGCGAGCGCGGACTCTCCGCCGGTGAGAAGCGCATGCTCGCCAAGGCCCGCCAGATCCTGGTGAGCGAGCTCGCTCTTGCGGAGAACACCAACGAGGACAAGGCGGAGGCCCTGCTCGACGAGGTGCTCGCCTCCTGACGCGCCTCCCGGGGCGGGACGCGGGTAGGCGTCCGCCCGGATCAGCGCACTGAAATGCCGCGGTGCCCGATGACATCTTTGCTGTCGCCGGGCGCTGCGGCATGTTCGTACCCGGACGTCGTCCTCGTACGATCAACCCGGGGGACCCGTCCCCCGGTCCTGGCGTGCCGGGCCCGGGCTGCTGGCTCGACCAGGGTCACGGAAGGGTCCGGTCAAGGCGTCGCGCCCGGCACGGTGAGGCCATACCCAACTAGGTCGAGCACACAAACCTGACAGGAACCGATGTCTGACGAATCGCGTCCCTCGCCCGCCGAGATGTCCACCGAGACGGCCGCCGGCACCCGTGCGAACATCCGGACCGCGGCCGTCATTCCGGCCGCCGGCCGGGGCGTACGGCTCGGGCCCGGCGCCCCGAAGGCCCTGCGCGCGCTGGGCGGGACGCCCATGCTCATCCACGCGGTGCGGGCGATGGCGGCCTCCCGCCGGGTCTCCCTCGTCGTGGTCGTCGCCCCGCCCGACGGCGCGGCCGAGGTCAAGAGCCTGCTCGACGCCCACGCGCTGCCCGAGTGGACGGACTTCCTCGTCGTGCCCGGGGGCGGGTCGCGGCAGGAGTCCGTACGGCTCGGACTGGACGCGCTGCCGGACGAGTACGACGTCGTCCTCGTGCACGACGCGGCCCGGCCGCTGGTGCCGGTGGACACGGTGGACACCGTGATCGAGGCCGTACGGGAGGGCGCGCCGGCCGTGGTGCCGGCCCTGCCGCTCGCCGACACGGTCAAGCAGGTCGAGCCGGCCGCGGTGCCGGGTGAGCCGGAGCCGGTGGTGGCGACGCCGGAGCGGGCGCGGCTGCGTGCGGTGCAGACGCCGCAGGGGTTCGACCGGGGGACGCTGGTGCGGGCCCACGGGACCGTGACCGACAACGTCACGGACGACGCGAGCATGGTCGAGCAGCTCGGGCTGACCGTGGTGGTCGTGCCGGGGCACGAGGAGGCGTTCAAGGTGACGCGGCCTCTCGACCTGGTGCTCGCGGAGGCGGTGCTGGCCCGCAGGAGGCTGAACGATGGGTTCTGAGGGTGCTGAGGGTTCTGTGACGGACGGGTTCGTGGTGCTGCCGCAGGTGGGGATCGGGACGGACATCCACGCCTTCGAGGACGGGCGCGAGCTGTGGTGCGCCGGGTTGAAGTGGGACGGCGAGGGGGCCGGGCTGGCCGGGCACTCCGACGCGGACGTCGTGGCGCACGCGGCGTGCAACGCGTTGTTCTCGGCGGCGGGGCTCGGGGACCTCGGGCAGCACTTCGGTACCGGGCGGCCGGAGTGGTCCGGGGCGTCGGGGGTGACGCTGCTGACGGAGGCGGCGCGGATCGTGCGGGCGGCGGGGTTCCGGATCGGGAACGTCGCGGTGCAGGTGGTCGGGCCGAGGCCGAAGATCGGAAAGCGGCGGGACGAGGCGGAGGCGGTTCTGTCCGGGGCGGTGGGGGCGCCGGTGTCCGTGTCGGGCGCGACGACGGACGGGCTGGGGTTTCCGGGGCGGGGGGAAGGGCTGATGGCGGTGGCTACGGCGTTGGTGGTGCGGGCGGGTTGAGCGGGGGGTGAGCTGACCCGGCGTTGTGCCGGTGCCGGTGCCGGGCGGGCCGTTTCGGGGCTCCGCCCCGCACCCCGCCAGGGGCTCCGCCCCTGGACCCCGGCCTGTGCCCACCCGACCACCCGACTCGGTCGGCCGATGGGCGGGCGTCGCCGCCGGGCCCGGTCCGGGGACAAGAGTGGCCGCGTGCCCGTGGCACCGCCCCGCGCCCACTACCCTGGAGGGGTGACTATTCGCCTGTACGACACCAGCGCCCGGCAGATCCGTGACTTCGCCCCCCTCACGCCGGGCTGCGTCTCGATCTACCTCTGCGGTGCCACCGTCCAGGCCGCCCCGCACATCGGGCACATCCGTTCCGGGCTGAACTTCGACATCATGCGCCGCTGGTTCGCGTACCGCGGCTACGACGTCACGTTCATCCGCAACGTCACCGACATCGACGACAAGATCATCAGGAAGGCCGCGGACCAGCACCGCCCCTGGTGGTCCATCGGGTACGAGAACGAGCGGGCGTTCAACGACGCCTACGACGCCCTCGGCTGCCTGCCGCCGACGTACGAGCCCCGCGCCACCGGGCACATCACCGAGATGGTCGAGATGATGCGCGGCCTCATCGAGCGCGGGCACGCCTACGAGGCCGAGGGCAACGTCTACTTCGACGTGCGGTCCCTGCCCGGGTACCTGTCGCTGTCCAACCAGGACCTCGACGAGCTGCGCCAGCCCTCCGGAGAGGGCGAGACCGGCAAGCGGGACCCGCGGGACTTCGCCATGTGGAAGGCGGCGAAGCCGGGGGAGCCGAGCTGGGAGACGCCGTGGGGGCGGGGGCGGCCGGGGTGGCACCTGGAGTGCTCGGCCATGGCGCACAAGTACCTGGGCGAGGAGTTCGACATCCACGGGGGCGGGATCGACCTGATCTTCCCGCACCACGAGAACGAGATCGCCCAGGCCAAGGGCTTCGGCGACGCGTTCGCCCGCTACTGGGTGCACAACGCCTGGGTCACCATGAGCGGCGAGAAGATGTCGAAGTCGCTCGGCAACAGCGTGCTCGTGAGCGAGATGGTGAAGACGTGGCGGCCGGTCGTGCTGCGGTACTACCTGGGCACGCCGCACTACCGCTCCACCATCGAGTACAGCGAGGAGTCCCTGCGCGAGGCCGAGTCGGCGTACGCGCGGATCGAGGGCTTCGTGCAGCGCGTCACCGAGCTGGCCGGCCACGCCGTCGAGCCCGCCGCCGAGGTGCCGCCCGCCTTCGCCGAGGCGATGGACGACGACCTCGGCGTCCCGGGGGCGCTCGCGGTCGTGCACACCACCGTCCGGCAGGGCAACAGCGCGCTGGCCGCCGACGACAAGGAGGCCGCCGTCGAGCGGCTCGCCGAGGTGCGGGCCATGCTCGGGGTGCTGGGCCTGGACCCGCTGGCCCCGCACTGGGCGGGGGAGCAGGAGCAGGGCGAGGACCTGCGGCACGTCGTCGACAGTCTCGTACGGCTCGTGCTCGACCAGCGGGAGTCCGCGCGGGCCCGCAAGGACTGGGCCACGGCGGACGCCATCCGCGACGAGCTGGGACGGTCCGGTCTGGTCATCGAGGACGGCCCGCAGGGCCCCCGCTGGAGCCTCGGCTCCCGCTGACCGGCCGGGCGCCGGAGTCCGCAACCGTAGATCGATTGTGCCGCCCGGCCCTCCGGGCGGCACACTGCATGAGAACGCAACAAGACACCGAGCTTCACGCACACTCCCGTAGAGAGCGGAGACAGGTAACTCATGGCCGCGAACAACCGCCGCATGTCCGGCAAGAAGGGCGCGCAGGTCGGCAGCGGCGGCAAGCGGCGCCGGGGCCTGGAAGGCAAAGGGCCGACGCCTCCCGCCGAGATGCGCAAGGGGCACGCCAAGCAGCGTGCCGCCAACGCCAAGGCGCGCCGCGCCACCGGGCGCACCCAGCAGCGGCGCGGCGGCGGGCGGTCCACGTCCGAGCTGGTCGTCGGCCGCAACCCGGTCTTCGAGGCGCTGCGCGACGGCGTGCCCGCCTCGACGCTCTACGTCCAGCAGTTCATCGACAACGACGAGCGGGTGCGCGAGGCGCTCCAGCTCGCGGCCGAGCGCGGCGGCATCAACCTCATGGAGGCGCCGCGTCCCGAGCTGGACCGGATGACCAACGGGCTCAACCACCAGGGCCTGGTCCTCCAGGTCCCGCCGTACGAGTACGCGCACCCCGAGGACCTGGTCGCCGCCGCCCACGACGAGGGAGCGGACCCGCTGATCGTCGCCCTCGACGGCGTGACCGACCCGCGCAACCTCGGCGCCGTCGTCCGCTCCGTCTCCGCCTTCGGCGGCCACGGCGTGGTCGTGCCCGAGCGGCGCGCGGCCGGCATGACGGCGGGCGCCTGGAAGACGTCCGCCGGCACGGCCGCCCGTACGCCGGTGGCCCGGGCCACCAACCTCACCCGGGCGCTGGAGCAGTACCAGAAGGCCGGGATCACGGTCGTCGGCCTCGCCGCCGACGGCGAGGCCGAACTCGGCGAACTGGAGGCCCTGGACGGCCCCCTGGTCGTCGTGGTCGGCAGCGAGGGCAAGGGCCTGTCCCGGCTCGTCGGGGAGACCTGTGACGTCCGGGTGCGGATTCCGATGCCGGGCGGGGCGGAGTCGCTGAACGCCGGTGTGGCGGCGGGGATCGTGCTGTACGAGGCGGCGCGGCGCAGGCGCTGATCCGGGAACGGGGTTTCGACTCCGTCACCCACACGGGGTGTTCCGGGCTGTCCGGGCGGGCTTGACGCGGTCCGGACAGTTCGGCGCGGTCAAGGCAGTGTCCTAACGACACATCACTCGGTTAGATGAGTGTGGACACCAGAACACCCCGCACACCCACGGGGGACCGCTCGTCGGGATACGACGACGCTCCCGCGCTGAGCATGGTGAAGGTGCCGAGCGATCCGGCCCAGGTCATCGTCAATCACGCGAGCTTCCGCGTGCAGCTCGGTGCCTCCGCCGGGCGGACCCGGTCCCCGCGGATCGCGCGGCACTTGAGCGCCACCCAGGACACCGCCCGCATGCCCGGCCTCACGGGCACCGCTCCGGCAGCCGCCCGCCGCCGCGCCGTCGTCTGGAGCGGGCGTTCCGACCCGGACGACACCGGCGCCCACCGGCTGCTCCAGGCGGTGCGGGCCGGAGCCGGCCGCCACACCGAGGACCCGGCCGCCGACACCTCCGCCGACGCCGGAGCGACCCAGGTCATCCCCCGCGTCGACATCGACGGCGGCGCCCCGGGCCACGACGGCTACGAGGACTACGACGGTTACGGCGACGGGCCCGCCACCCAGCCCCTCGAGGCCCCCCTCGTCGGCGCCCAGCGCGGCCCCGTCCCCGAGGGCACCCGGCTGCTGCCGGCCATGCGCACCGTCGGCAGCGCCTACGACGAACCCGCCTACCCCGGCGAGGACTTCACCACCGGACCCGGCCAGTACGACGACGGCTACGGCGACGGCTACGACGAGGGCACGGAAGAGCCCGAGCCGCGCACCCGGCGGCACGCCGACGACGACGCGCGGCACGCCTACTTCCCCGGCCGCCGCATGAACCTCGGCGTCGTGCTGCTCCCGCTGCGCGTCTTCCTCGGCTTCATCTCCATCTACGCCGGCATGGGCAAGCTCTGCGACCCCGTCTACTTCGACGGCGGCGAGCGCGGCTCCATGGTCAAGTGGCTCAACACCCTGCATCCCTGGGACGTCGCCGAGCCGCTGCGCCAGTTCGCCCTCGCTCACCCCGTCGGCGCCGGGCTCGTGATCGCCTTCCTCCAGGTGCTCGTGGGCGTCCTGACCGTCCTGGGCTGCTGGCAGCGCGTCGCCGCAGTCATCGGCGCCGGCCTGTCCGCCGCGCTCCTGGTCACCGTCAGCTGGAAGAGCGTCCCCGTCTACGACGCGCCCGACATCATCTACCTCGCCGCCTGGTCCCCGCTGATCATCGCCGGCGCGCCCGTCTACTCCGTGGACGGCAGGCTGGCCGGCAACGCCTGGCGGCGCCTGGGCCCCCGCGCCGACATCTGGGACCTGCGCCGCTACGTCCTGCGCCGCGGCGCCCTCGTCACCTTCCTCGTCGCCGGTGTCACCCTCCTGGTCGGCTCGCTGCTCGGCGGTGCCGTCCGGGACGCCGACCGAGTGGTCGTCCCCGGGCCCGGCGAGGCCCCGCGCAACGAACTGCCCGGCTCCCCGCTCCCGCAGGAGCCCGGCACCCGCGAGCCGAAGACCTCCCCGGAGGCCTCCGCCTCGCCCACCCGTGGCGCCACCGGTGACGCGGCCACCCCGTCCGAGAACGCCGCGGCCACCTCCGGAGCCACCCGGGACAGCGGCAGCGCGACGGCCGGCACCACGCCCAGCCAGACCCAGGGCACGACGGGCCAGGCCCCGCCGCGGCAGTCCTCCCCGGCCGGCGAGGCACCGAGCACCACGGCGGGACCGACCGCGGGCGGCACCACCACCGGCGGCGGCGGATCGAGCGGCGGCAGCGGCGGTGGTGACAGCGACGACGGCGGCTCCTCCTCCACCGGAGAGCCGGGGGGCAGCCGCCTGGTGGGCGGCCTCCTGGGCTAGCCGCCTCCCACAGAGCGGCCCACGCGGCCGTACGTACGCCGAAGGGCCCCGCACACGCCACGTGCGGGGCCCTTCGGCGTACCGGCTCGCCCGGGTGTTCAGCGGCCGCTCAGGGCCGCCAGTTCCCGGGCCGCCTCCGTCAGGTCCTTCGCGGTGTCGATGGCACGCCAGTAGGAGCCCTGCGGGATCGGGAAACCGGCCAGCCGGCGTTCGCGGGCCAGCCTCGGGAACGTCGTCCGTTCGTGGTCACCGCGCTCCGGCAGCATCGCCGCGAAGGCGGAGGAGAAGACGTACACACCGGCGTTGATCTCGAAGGTCGACGGCGGTGCCTCGATGAAGTCGGTGATGTGGCCGAAGCCGTCCGTCTGCACGGCGCCCCACGGCAGGCGCGGGCGAGCCAGGGCGAGGGTCGCGACGGCGTCCCGCTCGGCGTGGAAGTCGGCCATGTCGCGCAGCGAGAAACGGGTCCAGATGTCGCCGTTCGTGGCGTACCAGGGCCGGTCCGGGTGGGGCAGGTGCGCGGCGGCGTACTTGAGGCCGCCGCCGCGGCCCAGCGGCTCGGTCTCGACGACGGTCGTGACGGAGAGCGGCAGGTCGGCGCCCTCCAGCCACTTCTGCAGCACCTCGGCCAGGTGACCGCAGGAGACCACGACGTCCGTCACGCCCTCCTCGGCGAGCCAGGCGAGCTGGTGGCCGATGATCGGGGTGCCCGTGCCCGGGATCTCCACCATCGGCTTGGGTCGGTCGTCGGTGTAGGGGCGCAGCCGGGAACCCTGCCCGCCGGCCAGGACGACGGCTTGAACGGGGCGGCGGGACGCGGCGTTCGGATCGGTCATGGCCCGAACTGTACGCGGCGCCCCGCGGGCCCGGGCGGGCTCCTCAGCTCATCGTCCCGTCGGCCCTCAGCTGTGCGCGGCCAGCACGCCCGAGGCGAAGGCGGTGTCGCAGACGGGGCGCGCGTACGACTGGGCGCGCGTCGGGCCGTACACCTTGACCGCGGCGCGGCCGAGGGCGCGGGCGATGGAGGCGCAGTGCCCGGCGAGCGACGGGCGCTCGTTCACGGCCTGCTGGAGGTGGGTGAGGGCCACGCCCGGGTCCTCCTCCTGCAGTTCGGTCAGCAGCCGGTCGCGCAGCACCTCGTGCGGGGCGCGCTTGGCGGCCTTGGCGGAGGAGGCCTTGGCGCTGGAGGCTTCCGACGCGGCGAGCACCGAGTCGGCGGTGTCCCCCGACCAGTTGACCCGGGTGACCGCGAGGGTCCCGGAGAGCACCAGGACGACGGGCAGGACGAAGGCGAGAGAGCGGCCGATCCGGTGGGCGGGGCCCCGGCCGCGTCGCGTCTGTCGGGTGGTGGAGTGCTTCACGGAGTGCTTCACGCGAGTGAGGGTAGCGCCCGGTAATGATTTGGCGACATTTAGTCACCTTTTCGGGGGATGAAGAGCGGCACCGAAATGGGTAAGGGGTTGACGCACACTGCTCGAAACGTCCGTTGTGCCGGGGTATTTGTCGACAACGGGAAGAGCCCCGCAGCAGGCCGCGGGGCTCTTTTCGTCAACGCGGGTGAATTTCACCCGGCCGCGTGGTTTCCGTCAGTCGGAGAGGCGCTCACCCGTGGAGGACGAGAAGACGTGGCTCTCGCCCGGCCGGGGCACGACGTGGACGGTCGCGCCCTTCTCCGGCACCGCGCGGCTGCTGACGCGGACCACGAGGTCCTTCGTCTCGCCGCCGACCTCGACCGTGCCGTAGATGTAGCCGTCGGCGCCGGTCTCCTCGACGACGTTGACCGAGACCGCGAGGCCCGCCGGGGCGTCCTCGGAGTCCTTCGACAGGGTCTTGGACACCCCGCCGTTCAGCTCCACCACGTCGAAGTGCTCGGGGCGGACGCCGACGGTGACCGTGCGGTCGCCCTTGTCGGCGGCGGCCGCCAGGGCCTCGCGGCTGACCGGCACCACGCTGTTGCCGAACTTCACGCCGCCGTCGGTGATCGGGACCTCGATCAGGTTCATCGCGGGGGAGCCGATGAAGCCGGCCACGAAGAGGTTGGCGGGCTTGTCGTACATGTTGCGCGGCGAGTCGACCTGCTGGAGCAGACCGTCCTTGAGCACCGCCACGCGGTCGCCCATCGTCATGGCCTCGACCTGGTCGTGGGTGACGTAGACGGTGGTGATGCCCAGGCGGCGCTGGAGCGAGGCGATCTGCGTACGCGTGGAGACGCGGAGCTTGGCGTCCAGGTTGGACAGCGGCTCGTCCATGAGGAACACCTGCGGCTCGCGCACGATCGCGCGGCCCATCGCCACACGCTGGCGCTGACCGCCGGAGAGCGCCTTCGGCTTGCGGTCCAGGTACTCGCTGAGGTCGAGGATCTTCGCGGCCTCCTCGACCTTCTGCCGGATCTCCGCCTTGTTGACGCCGGCGATCTTGAGCGCGAAGCCCATGTTGTCGGCGACCGTCATGTGCGGGTAGAGCGCGTAGTTCTGGAACACCATGGCGATGTCCCGGTCCTTCGGCGGCAGGTGCGTGACGTCGCGGTCGCCGATGCGGATGGCGCCGCCGTTCACGTCCTCGAGCCCCGCGAGCATGCGGAGCGAGGTGGACTTCCCACAACCGGACGGGCCGACCAGGACGAGGAACTCGCCGTCCTCGATCGCGATGTCGAGACCGTCGACGGCGGGCTTGGTGGAACCCGGGTAGATGCGGGTCGCCTTGTCGAACGTAACAGTGGCCATGGTGATGGGCCCCCTTCTACCGGCAGGAACGTGCCGGACGATCCGTTGTAGGAAGGTGGTGTGGTGTAGTCCACACGAGTGAACTGGCACAGGACGGTACCTGTCGTTCACCTGATCTGTCAGTACCTGCGGGGCTGTGAACTTCGCCGAAATTTTCGAATCACATCGTTCACCGGCTCTGTGTACAGTGGAGCGTCCGCGCGCGCCGCCGCGCGACGCCTCCTTAGCTCAGCTGGTCAGAGCGCCGCTCTTGTAAAGCGAAGGTCGTCGGTTCGAATCCGACAGGGGGCTCGGAACGAGAGCGAAGGCCCGCCGTCCAGTGGACGGCGGGCCTTCGGGCGATCGCGGGCCGGATGCCGGTGCTACTTGCCTTCCGGCAGGGGCTCCGGTTCGCAGACCGCGCCGGGCTTCGGGAGTTCGCCGCCGAGCAGGTACGCGTGGACGGCGTCGCGCACGCACGGGTTGCCGGAGTCGAAGGCGCCGTGGCCCTCGCCGCGGTAGGTGAGCTCGAAGCCGACGCCCTTGCCGAGTGCCTCGGCCATGCGGGCGGCGCCCTGGTAGGGCGTGGCGGGGTCGCCGGTGTTGCCGACCAGCATGATCGGTGCCGCTCCCGGTGCGCTCACCTCGGGGTGGCGGGCCTCGCCGGGGACCGGCCAGCCCGCGCAGGAGAGCGCGCTCCACGCCAGACCGGGACCGAACAGGGGTGACGCCTCGACGAACTCGGGCATCCTCCGCCCGACGTCGGCGACGGTGTAGCGGTCGCTGGAGTCGTCGCAGGTGATGGCCCTGAAGGCGTCGTTCTCGTTGCTCTCGTCCGTGGGGTCGTCCTCGGTGCCGCCGTCGCCGTCGCCGCCGGCGCCGTGCTGTCCGAGCGTCTCCGCCAGATCCGCCAGGACGTCGCCGTCGCCGCCGGTCACCGCCTCCAGGCCGACCAGGAGCGCGGGCCAGAAGGACTGGCTGTAGAGCGAACCGGTGATGGCGGCGAGCACCTCGTCGCCGTCGAGTTCGCCGTCCGAGGTGGCCAGCGGAGTCTCGTCCAGGTCCGCATGGAGGTCCACGGCGGCGTCCACGATCGCCTCGACGTCCTCGCCGATGGTGCAGCGCTGCTCGACGCACCACTCGGCGAAGTGCTCGAAGGCGAGCTGGAACCCGGCGGCCTGTCCGAGGGCCCCCTCCATCGTGTCCTGGGTCGGGTCGACGACGCCGTCCAGCACGGCCCGGCCGACGCGCCCGGGGAACAGGTGGGCGTACACACCGCCGAGTTGGGTGCCGTACGAGATCCCGAAGTAGTGCAGCTTGTCGTCGCCGAGGACCTGTCGCATCAGCTCCAGGTCGCGGGCGGCCTCGGTGGTGCCGACGTACGGGAGGACGTCGCCGGAGTTCTTCTCGCACGCGGCGGCCACCAGCTTGTTGAACTCGACCAGCGCGTCGGTCTCGTCGCCGCCGTCGTCGGGCGTCTCGTCGACCCGCTCCTCGGCCTCCTCGGCGGCCTCGGGGTCCAGGCAGCGCACGCCGCGGCTGTTGCCGACGCCGCGCGGGTCGAAGCTCACCAGGTCGTAACGGGAGCGGAGCTTCTCGTAGTCGGGGGCGAGGGCGGGCAGGGTGGTGACGCCGGAGCCTCCCGGGCCGCCGAAGTTGAAGAGCAGCGAACCGATCCGGTCGTCGGCGTCGCCGCTGGAGCGGGCCCGGATCAGTTCGATGCCGATGGCGTCTTCGGCCGGCTTCTCCCAGTCCAGGGGGGCCTGCATGGTGGCGCACTGCCAGCGGGTGCCGTCCGGGAGCGGGGCGGGGGCCTCACCGCCGCCCTGGATGGGGGTCGGTGCGGGGCAGTCCCGCCAGTCCAGGGTCTGCTGCCGGAAGCGGTTCTCGTCCTGTCGGTCGCTCGCCGCTGTCGCGCCGTCGGCTTCCTGCCCGCCGTCCCGTGCCGTCGGCGCGCAGGCCGCCAGGGAACAGCAGAGCAGGGTCGCGGTGGACAGCAGGGCAGCGGTGGATATCACTCGTGCTGTGGGCATGGGCCCAGGCTCTGGCCGGCCGGCCGCGGGCGCGCGGCACGGCGGCCATTCGGCGCAAGCGGCCCCCCGCCCGGTGTGGCGCGGGGGCGGGGGGCCGGGCGGGTCAGGCGCGGTTCGCGCTGGACGGGCCGAAGAACTCGATCTCCGCGATGGCGACCTGCTTGTCGGCGGAGGCCGCGTGTGCCGACTCGATGGTGAAGCGGACCTTGGTGACCTCACCGACGCGGAAGGGACGGCGCTGGCCGCCGGCGCCCTGGTCCAGGGTGAGGTCGCGGGTCGTGGTGCTGCCGTCCTTCTTGGTGATGGTCGCCTCGACACGGTGCGGCAGGGCGGACTTGTTGAGCTGGTCGGGCTTGGTGGAGGTGCCCGGGGTGATGATCAGGTCCAGCAGCCGGGTCGGCTCGGTGAAACTGACCTCGACCCACTGGCCCTGGCCGGACTGCGAGATGCCCGGGCCCCACCAGGTGTTGCTGCGCTTGTCGATGAGGAGCTCCGGCTCGTGGCCGGTGAAGGAGCGGGAGGCCGTGATCCGGTCCGGGGAGACCGGGGCGCGCTTGGCGAAGTGGTCGCGGGTGGCCTGGACGCCGTCGGGGATGTAGACGAAGCCGAGGACCACCAGGGTGACCACGACGGCCAGGGTGATCCAGGTGCCGATGCGGTCGAACACGCGGCGCAGGCGCGGCCGGTCGCCCGCCCAGGGGGTCTCGTCGCGCCGCCCGCCGAAGAGCCGGCGCCACCACGGGGCGGGGCGCGGTTCGCCCTCGCCGGTACGGTCCAGTGGCATCGCGCAGCGCGCGCAGTAGTGGCGGTCGGGCCGGTTGGGCGTCGAACACCACGGGCAGGGCGGGCCGTTGGCGATGTCCGGCTGGTGGCCGGGGGTGCGCACCTGGGGCCGGTCGGCGTCGGGGCGGCCGGGCAGCACCGGGGCGACCGCGGGGGGCGGGGCGGGAGCGGGCGTCTCCGGGTCGGCGACGGGGACGAGGAGGGAGCGCGCGCGGTGGTTCATGGTGTCGCTGAGGGAGTTGTTCGGGGTGTTCGCGGCGTCGGCGGGCCCGGGGGGTATGGGGGTGGTGGGGGCGGTTTCCTCCGAGTCGGGGGCCGGAGCGGAGGACGCGGGGGCGGGGCGCGCCGGGCCGGTGGGGTGTGTGTCGGCCGTGGCGGACGGGGGTGTGGTCCCGGGAGATTCGGGGGCCGCGTGAGCCGTGGCGGCGCCGGTCGACCAGGCGGGGGCGCTGGGCCGGGTGGTCCCGGAAGGGGGCGGGGTGGTCGTGGCCCCGGGCTGTGCGGTCCCGGAGGGGGCGGGTGCCCCGGCCGAGGGGACCGTGCCGGCTGCTGCGGCCGGCCAGGCGGCTTCCGGGGTCCCGGTGGTGCTGGTGGGCGCGGTGGCCGTTCCCGCGGTTCCTGCCGCCACCCTCGCGGTCCTGGCGGCCCGAGCCGCCCTCGCCGCGCGAGCGGCGCTCACGGTGTCGGGGGCGGCGGGCGCCGTGGTGCTCGCTGCCGGTGCCGTGGTGCCGGCCGGTGAGGCGGTGCTCGTGGCCGCGCCGTTGACGGGGGCCTCCGCGCCGGGGCGCGTGTCCGCGGTGCGGTGGGGCCCGGTGGTGTCGGCGGCTCCCGTGCCCGGAGCCGGGGGCGACTGTGGGGGTGTCCCCGTCCCCGCCCCCGGGGGCGTTCCCGTGCCGGGGGCCGCTCCCGCGCCCGTCGTGGGCTGAGCCCCCGGGTCCGGGGCCGTCCCCCCTCCCGTGTCCCGAGCCGTGCCCGCGTCCGACCCCGTCGCTTGCGCGTCCCGGTGTCCGGGAGCGGCACCGGCGTCCGGTCCGTCCCCGGCGGACGGCCGGCCCGCGAGGCCGGAGCGGGCCGGGGGCACCCCCGTGCCGCCGGGGCCGGGGCGGTCGAAGGCGTCCCAGCCGGGGTCCTGGTCGGACGGTGCGGAGGCGGGCCGGGCGGCGCGGGCGGGACCGGCCTGCTCCCAGCGGAGTACGGCGCCGCACGCGTCGCAGAAGGACTGGCCCGGTTCCGCGCGCGTTCCGCACTCGGCGCAGTTCTGCGTGGTCATCTCTCCGGGGTCCTTTCGGAGGCGGTCACTTCGACCGTGTAGGGCATGTGGGCGGGGCGGGCCGCGGCGACGAGGGCGTCCAGGCGGTGCCGGTCGGCCGGGGTCGGGTCGGGCAGCCGCAGGGCGACGTGCAGGTGCGGGCGCGGGGTGCCGGGGAAGGGGCCCAGGGGGCGGGCGTTCCACTCGGCGCCGCCGCTCTCGCTGATGTCCGGCTCGGCGCCGAACGCGAGCCGCACGGCTTCCGCCAGCCCCTGCCGGGTGCCGCGCACGCGATGCAGGCGGGCGGCGGCGGCGACGGCCGCGCGCAGCCGGGGCTCGGGTTCGGTGCCGTCGGTCTCGGCGCCGACCCAGGTGCCGAGCCACTGGGCGAAGTCGACCGGGGTGAGGGCGGGGTCGAAGTAGGTGTCCAGGCAGTCGAGGACGTTGAGGATGGGCGCGAGGACGTCGTCGAGGCCGCCGACGAACCGCTGGGCGAGGTCGTCGTCGGCGAAGACGGCGGGCAGCATCGTGCCCAGCGGCAGGGAGGAGCCGAGACCGTCGACGGAGCCCCGGTAGGGCGTCGTCGTCACGTGCCGTCCCCGATCACGCGGACCCGGTGGTCGAAGGAGAAGACCAGCGAGGGCGGTTGGAGGTCGATGCGGTCGGTGGGGTCGCCGCGCTTGCCGGTGAGGGGGTCGGCGGGGTGCAGGACGACCTCGTCGACGAGTTCCACGCCGGGGACGCGCTGCAGGACCGCGAAGACCTCGCCGGTCTGAACGGGGCGGCCGAAGGGCCAGCCCTTGCCGTCGGCGCCGCCGGTGAGCGGGTCGAGGTGGCGGTAGAGCGCGTCGTGGGCCTGGCGGCGCACCCGGTCGGTGTCGGTGCCGCGGAAGGCGTGGACGGTGGCGACGACGGTGACGCCCTGGTAGTAGGGCGGGCCGACGGCGAGGCGGGTGCCGATCAGGCGGCGTTCGTCGAGGTGGCGGGTGATGCGGGCCAGCAGGGCGTCGCCGGGGACGAGTTGCTCGAAGCGGAGGCGCCCGCCGGGGTCGGGTACGGCCTGGGGGACGACCAGGACGCGGACCGCGTAGGCGCCGTGCTCGCCCTCCTCGCCCTCCAGGCAGGTGATGCGGGCGGTCTCCGGGGCGGCACGGCGGGCCAGTTCCTCGTAGTCCCGCAGGGTGACGGCGCGTTCCTGGGCGCGGAGGGTGATCGGCGCCCTCAGTTTCGCCTCCTCGACGGTCTCGCCGTCGACCCCGCCGCGCGCGGCCTCGCGGTTGACGACCTCGGAGACGTACGGGATGGAGGTGCGCAGCACCTGTACGGCGCCGCGCGCCACGTTGCCGGCCCGTCCTCCGCCGGTGCGGTAGCGGCGGGCGCGGATGACGGCGCCCTTGGGGGCGACGGTGCCGTACTGGCGCAGGGTGCCGTCGGGTTCGCGTACGGCGGGGCCGAAGGCGATCTCGCCGGTGGCGGCGTCGAGGGTGATGTGGTGGTCGTCGGGGCGGGAGGCCGCGAAGTGCGGGACGACCCGCCAGTCCTGCCAGCCGTCGTCGGCGGCGGTCTGGAGGAGGACGGGCGGGTCGTCGGCGACGACGGGGGCGTGGGCGAGCCGCAGCCGCTGGCCGGGCAGGCCGGTGGACTCGCCGAGTGCCTCGTCGTGGACGGTCTCGGCGTGCACGGCCCGGGTGGTGCCGCCGATGGTGTAGGCCTCGGCGGAACGGATGGTGGGGGACGTGGTGTAGAACGGCTGGCCGGGCAGCGGGTCGGTGACCCGGCAGCGTATCCAGCCCGCCTCGTGGCCGCCGTTGCGGGACAGGACGTGCCCGCCGGGTATGTGGAGCACGATGTCGCCGGGGCGGTTGAGGCCGCCGGTGCCGTCCTGGTCGACCTCGCAGGACTGCCAGCCGTCCTCCGTCCACGCCTCCCAGACCAGCGGCGGCTGGCGGGGGTCGACGCCGACGCCGTCGACGCGGCTGTCGAGTTCGAGGGCGAGGGCGCAGTCGGGGGTGGCGGCGGTCAGGCCGATGAGCATGCAGTCGCCGGGCTGCGGGGCCTCGGCGAAGCACATGAGGTCCTTGCCCTCGGCCAGGTCCGTGGTGCGGTCGGTGACGGGCTCGCCGCGGTGCTGCACCACGAGCCGGCCGAGCGCGCACGGTACGACGACCAGGTCGCGTTCGGTGGCGAAGACGACGGCGTCGTCGCGTTCGGTGCGCAGGGTGGCGACCTCGGCGCCGGACGGGACGAGGACCGCGTCCTCCTGCGGCGCGGACAGCCAGAAGGTGACGTCCGTACGGGCCGCGGAGGGCGGGAAGAGGGTGATGCCGACCAGGTCGAGGAAGGCCAGGTGGTTCTTCTCGGGGACCCGGTTGAGGCGGTAGACGATCTGGTCGGCCATGTGCGCGACCGTCTCGACGAGGGTGACGCCGGGGTCGGAGACGTTGTGGTCGGTCCATTCCGGGGCGCGCTGCTGGATGTAGCGCTTGGCGTCGTCGACGAACTGCTGGAAGCGGCGGTCGTCGAGGTTGGGGGAGGGCAGGGACATCAGCGGTCGCTTTCGGGAGAGCCCGGGAGGCCGGCGGGACCACCGGGACCGGCGGTACCGCCCGGCCCCGCGGAGCCGCCGGGCAGGTCCGGCTCGTCGTGGGAGGGGATGACGTAGAACGGGAAGACGAGGCTGCGCGGGTTGTTGGTGCCGCGGATCGAGTAGCGGACGTCGATGTAGAGGACGCTCTGGTCGGTGCCCGTGCTGACGTCGACCTCGTGGACCTCGATGCGCGGTTCCCAGCGGTCCAGGCTGACGTACACCTCGTGCTGGATGCGGCCCGCGGTCTGCTCGTTGACCGGGGCGAAGACCAGGTCGTGGATGGCGCAGCCGAACTCGGGGCGCATCGGCCGCTCGCCGGGCGCGGTGGCGAGGACCAGCCGGATGGCCTCCTCGACCTCGCGCTCGCCGCTGACCAGGGCGATGCCGCCGGTGGGTCCGATGCGCATGGGGAACGCCCAGCCGGAGCCGACGAACTGTTCGGCCATCAGTGGGCCACCTGCCTTCTGCTTCCTGTGCCTGGTCCTGTGCCTGTCATGCGGGGAGCGGGTATTTCACGGTGTTGACGAACACGGCGCCGAGGAGGTCGACCTTGATGCCCTTGATGTTCACGTTGGCCACGGCGTTGACCGAGACCATCCCGGTGGCGTTGATCGACGTCATGCCGCTCGACGAGAGGTTCATGGCGCCGCCCATCGCGTTGACGTTGACCGCGCCGCCCAGCGAGGTGAGGCTGACCAGGGCCTTGCCCTTCAGGGTGAGCGGGCCGCCGCTGTCGATCATCACCGAGCGCCGCCCGCGCAGGGTGAGGCTGGTGCCCGCCTCCACCGACACCGAGCGGCTGCCGGTGATGGTGACCGAGCCCTTGCTGTCGACGGTGATCTCGGTCTGGGTGCGGTCGAGGTTGATGATCAGCTTGTCGTTGCCGCTGGCGATCCGCACGCCCTGCTTGCGCCCGCCGGTCCGCTGGCTGAGCAGGTCGACGCGGTTGCCCTGGCGGTCGGACAGGGTGTGCCGGGCGGCCTGCTTCTTCAGTCCGTCGTGCAGCGGCACGTCGGAGACCTTCGTCGGCAGGTCCCGCCCGTTGTAGAGCCCGCCGATCACGAACGGGTGGTCCAGCGCCCCCCGGTCGAAGCCGACCAGCACCTCGTCGCCGACGTCCATGGGGAAGACCCCGCCGCCGCCCTTGCCGCCCAGCTGCACGCTGCGTGCCCAGTCGCTGACGTAGGTGTCGTCCAGCCACGGGAACTGGAGCTTGACCCTGCCCTGCTTCAGCGGGTCCTGTACGTCGGTGACGACGGCGTTGGCGACGCTGGGCAGCCGCGCCGCGCTCGCGGCGTCCACACCCCCGCCTCCGCCGCCCGAGGCCAGCCCGTACAGGGAACGCCACTGGCGTCCGCTGACGGTGATCCACGACTCGTAGTGCTTGCCGTCGCCGAAGACGTGGCGCACGGAGGTGACCGTGTACTTGCCCTCGAAGGGCTTGCCGACGTCCGAGAGCGCCACGGGGACGCCGGGCCGGAGGTCGGGGTTGCCGTAGACGGCGACCTCCAGCTCGGCGAAGGAGGAGGTGACGTCGGCGGCGAGGGCCTTGGCCGCGTGCCGGACCTCGTCCTGCCTGTCGTAGGGGCTGGCGGTCTCGACGAGCTTGGCGGGCTTGAACTTCCCGGCCGCCTGGCCGGGCGTCGTGCCGATGCTGAAGCCCGGGTCGGTCGTGGCGGGCGCGACCTCGGTGATCTTCTTCTTGGTGGTGACGTTCCAGCCGCGCGACTCGACCTTGCCCACCTGGTCGGCGGCGGTGACGGCGGCCCGCAGCCGCAGGATGTCGTGGCCGGCCTGGAGGACGAAGGTGCTCTTGTCGCCGTCCGTCCTCGGCGAGGGCGCCCCCGCCGACGGCTTCGGCGTGACGAAGCGGAACTTCCCCTTGGCGTCCAGGGACATGACCATGTTGTTCTCGTCGGCGAGCCGGGACAGGAAGTCCCAGTCGGTCACGTTGGACTGGCTGATGAACCCGTACATGCCCTTCGTCGGCTGGATGCGGCCGATGGACACACCGTCCATCGCGGCGAGCTTGCGGGCGATGTCGGACGCCTTCTGATTGCGGTAGGCGGCCACCCGGCGCTGGCGCATCATGCGGTGCCCGTAGTCGTACCCGCGGATGACGGTGAAGCTGCCGGTGCCGTCGTAGTCGGCCTCCAGGCCGGTCACCTCACCGGTCAGCAACGGGTTGCCGATGCCCTGTCCGTCGGCGATCGGCGTAATGACGATCTTGGTGCCGAACTGCACGTTCAGTTTCCCGAGGACCAGCCGGTAGGGGTCGCGGAAGGTGAGGCGGAAGGCGGCGGGCACACCGACACCCTGGTCGACCCAGCCCTCCACGAGCATGGGCGCGATGTCGGACGGCAGTTTCGCTCCGCCGACCTTGATCTCGACGATGCTGGAGAACGCGGGACGCACCATCAGTGCGGCACCTCCTCGGTGGCGGGCAGCATCAGTTCGGTGCCGGTCGGCAGGTGGGACGGGTCGTCGATGCCGTTGGCCTCGGCGATCGCCCGCCACGCGCCCGCACTGCCGTACTCGCTCCACGCCAGCGACTGCAGCGAGTCCCCGGCGACGACGCGGTGCACGCGCTGGGCGGTGAGCGCGCCGGAGGTCGGGTTCTGTCCCTGGGTCGGGCCGGGGATCTCCACCAGCGACACCTGGCACGTGGCACGGATGGGAACGCCGGTGGTCCCGAAGAGGGTGTACTGCGCCTCGATCGAGGAGACGTACGCCGTGAACCGGGCCGTGGAGAAGGAGCCCCACTCGAAGACCACCCAGGGCGGCGAGGGCTGCTTGGCGGCGATGCTCTTCGCGGTCACCTCGCAGCACAGCAGCAGTGACTCGACTTTCTTCATCACGGTGTTGCCGTTGGGCTTCATCGACGAGTCCAGGAAGATCTCCAGCGTCATCTCCCGCGGGTCGGCACCCATGAACTCCGGTTTCGAACCGTCCCGCACGGCCATCGTCGGCGTGGCCTTCCACTGGGCGCGCTGGGTGAGGGACAGCTGCGCCGGGTTGAACTCGAAGGCGAACCTGCGCATCAGCGCGCCGGGTGTGGTGGTCGTGCCGGTGGGCGGTTCGTGGATGGCGAGGTTGGCGCGTACGAGGCTCTTGCCGGCGCCCTTGCCGCTCTTTGCCATGGCTCTCTTCCCTTTCTGTCCCTCTGCTGCGGGGCGCCGTCAGTCCGTGAACCCGTGGTGGGCGATCTCCAGGACCTCCGTGGCCACGGCCGGGCTGGCCGGGTCGAGGCTGGGGCCCTGCCAGCTGACGGGCAGCACCTCGATGAGCCCCCAGCGAGCGACCAGCGACCCGTCCGCACGCAGCGCCGAGATCTGGGCGGTGGGCCGCTTGATGCCGGTCTGCACGGAGGAGATCCACTTGGCGACCTTGGCCGTGTCCGGGGTCAGGGGGCGGGTCAGCCGGATGTTGGAGTAGGAGACGCGGGTGGGCAGTTGCCACACGAACCCGTTGTTGCCGCCCTCCTGGCGCTGTTCGATCTCCACGTGGGACGACAGCCCTTCGCACCCGTTGAAGTAACCGAGGCTCTCGCCGTCGATGGTGAGGGTGAACCAGATCGTGGAGCCCGGGTCCTGGCGGGGCATCGGAGGTGGCCTTTCTGTCGGGTGGTACGTCGGTCGCGAGGGGGCGGCCGCCGGTCAGGCGCGGGGGTCGCGGAGTCTGCCGACGCGTTCGCGGTCCATGCGCAGTTCGGTGCGGACCAGGCGGGTGACGCGGCCGATGATGCGGTGCACCAGCTCGTCGAGCTGGAAGTCGGTGAGCTCGCGCGGGTCGAAACCGCCCGCGGGTACCGCCGCGTACGCGGGCGGAGGGTCCGTCTCCGGGCCGGGCGCGTGGGACGGGTGACCACCGGGCGGGGCCGTGGCCGCGCTGTACGAGGGGGGCGGCTCGTAAGGCGGGGGCGGGGGTGGGGCCGGGGCGTTCGCTGGTGAGTGCGGGCCCGGCTGCGCGGGCGACTGCCGGGACGAGGGCGCCCGGAAACGTCCCAGGGTGTCGGCGACGGTGGCCGACGCGGCGGCGGCGAGGGCGCCGATGCTACGGCCGGGCGCGCGCTGGACGGGGAGCGCGGCGGTGGTGGCCGCGGGGGTCGTGGGGGCCGTGGTGGGGTGCAGCGCGGGAGGCGGTGCCGTCCGGGGCGGCGTGAGGGACGCGACGGGCAGCGCGGTACGGGCGGCGGTGGCGTCGGGCGGGGCGGGGCGGCGCAGGGGGACGGGCTTGGCGGATGCGCGCTGGACGGGGGGCGTCGGGGCGCCAGGGGCGGTGGGTGGCGTGTGTGCGGTGGTCCGCTGGGCCGGGGGAGCAGGGACGGTCGCGCTGCGGGGCGCGCCGGGGGCGGAGGCCGGGGGTTCGGACGTGGCGGGGGTGGTGGTGGCGCGCTGGACCGGCGGGTGGGTGGGGGTGCCGGGTGTGTGGGGGGCCGGTGCCGGTGCCGGGGGCGCGGGGGTGGGGGCGGCCGCGGTGGTGGCTCGCTGGACCGGCGTCGCGGCGGGGCGGGCCGGGGCGGCGAGCGGCCTGCTGCCGGCGGGTGCGGTGGTGAGGGGAGCGCCGAGGGGGGAGCGCCGGCGGTCGGCGGGGAGGGGGGTCGGGGCGACGGCCGGACGCGCGGGGGCGACGGGCTCCGGGCTCGGGTCCGGGGCCGGGCGTACGTCGGCGGGCCTGGAGGTGGGGGCGCCGAGGCCGGGGCGGGGCGTCGGGACGTCGGGGCGGGCGGGGAGTACGGCGTGGGCGTCGGCGGGGTGTCCGGTGGCGGCCGTCCCGGTCACTGGGCGGGCGACGGGAACCGGCGTGGCGCCGGCGGCGGGGGAGTGGTCCGTGGAGCGCTGCACCGGGGGTGCTGCGGAGAAGCCGGTGGGCGGTCGCAGTGCCGTGGTGCGGGGCGTCGCCGTCTGCCGGGGTGCAGGGGCCTGGTCGGGAGCCGAGGGGCGCGATGCGTCCGGGCGGCCGGGTGCCGACGTGCGCCGCTGGACGGCGGGCGTGGTGCCGGGCGCGTCGAGGGGACGGTCCGTCGGGGAAGGGCCTGAGGACGGCTGCGGCCCGGTCGTGCCGTGGACGGTGCGCGGCGGGGTGGGCGTGCTGGTGGCGGGGCGATGCCCCTTGCCGGCGGGCAGGGACGGGCCCGCTGCCGGGGTGCCGTGGGACACGGCTCGCTGGACCGGAGGGAGGGGGGTGCCGGGTGCCGCGCCGGTCGTCGTGCTTCCGGCTTCGTGAAGGGGGACGCCGGCGCGCGGACCGGGTGCCGCGGCCGGGCGGTCGGTGCGGGGTGCGGACCGCTGTACCGGGGTGCTCGTCGCGGGGGCGCCGTCCGGGGCTGCCGTTGCCCGGCCCGTGGTCGCGGAGGGTCGGGTGTGCGGGTGCGCTTCCCGTGCGGCTGGGCTGCCGGCGGTCGTACTGCCGCCGAGGCCGGGGCTCGTGCCGGGGGCGGCCTGGGCGGCGCGGGTGGTGGCCGTCGGTGCGGAGCCCTGTGGGGGCTCGGGGCGCTGGGCCGGTGGGGTGGGCTTTGTGCCGCCGGGGATGGACGTGGACCGGTTGTCAGCGGGATTCGTCCCCGGGGGCGTGCGTGGGACGGAGACCGCCGGCGCGGGGGTGGCGGACGCGGACCGCTGGACGGGGAGGCCGGTCGTGGTGCCGTCCGGGCCGACCGGTGCGGCGCTGCGTCCGGGTGCGGCCGGTTGCACCGGGGCGCCGGGTGCCGCCGTACCGGTGCTCGGTGTGGTCGGGTTGCGGTCGCCCGTGGTGCTGGGGCGGGGGTCGGGTGTTGCTCGCTGTACCGGTGTGGGGGCGCTTGGTGTGGTCGGGGGGCGGTTGCCGGGGGGCGTGGGTCGTGTCGGCGTACTGGTGGCTGGTGCGGTCGTGTTCCGGGGGTCGGGGGTCGTGCGCTGGACCGGCGTGCTGGGGGTGGGGGTGGTCGGGTCGCGGTCGCCCGTGGTGCTCGTGCCGGAGTCGGAGGGCGCGGACTGTGCCGGCGTACCGGCGACTGGTGCGGTCGTGCCCAGGGTGTCGGACGTACCCGGGCCGGAGTCGGGCGTCGCTCGCTGTACCGGCGTACCGGAGACGGCAGTGTTCGCCGCCCGGTCGCCGGGCGCGTTGGTGCGCGAGGCCGGGGTGTCGCCGGAGTCGGGCGTCACCTCCCGTCGGTTCACGGCACGCTGGACCGGCGTCCCGGATGCCGGGGCGCTGTGCCGGCCGCCGGACCCGGTGCCGGAATCTGACCGGGAACCGGAACCGGAACCGGAACCGGAACCGGGCCGGGACGCGGCGCCCGGCGTCGGGGCGTCGCCCGCCGGCCCGCCCGGGGAAGCGGCCGTCGCCCCGGGCGCGGAGGAGCCCGTCGGCCTTGCGGGCGAAGGGCTGGGTGCGTGCGCCGCGCGCTGGACGGGCGCACCGGCCGACGCGGCCGACGCGGCCGAACGGACGCCGGACGGGTCCGAACGGGACACGGAACGGGCGACCGGGGCGGCGCCGGGATCTCCTCGGTCGCCGTCCGCCGACGACGGCGTTGGACTCGGGGAGTCGGGCGCGGCGTCGGCCGTCCGGCGGCTCGCGGGCAGGGCCCGGCGCTGCACGGCCGCCGGAACGGACGGCGCCTTGGTGAGGGAGTCCCGCCCCCGGGACGCGGCGGGCGGCACGGGTGCCGCCCGGAGGCCGCGGGCCGGCGTCACGGAGGTCGCCGGCCCCGCGGAGCGCGACCGTTGGACCGGCGGGAGCGGTGCCGGGGACGACGGGGTCCGCGCACGCCCCACGGGAGCCGGAGCCGACGGCGCGGACGCGACCGGCCCTGGGACGGGACCCGGAGCCGCACCCGTACCCGCCCCCGGCGCCGACGCCCGCAGCGGCGCCACCGGCATTCGCTGCACCGGCGGTTCACCGCCCGGGGACGCCGACGGCAGGCGCCGCGAGGGACGTTCGGGTGCCGGCTCGGCGAACGCTCCCGAGAGCAGGCCGTGGCCGGCCGCCGGGTCGAGGACCGCGGGGGACGGCGCGCCGCTCAACGACGGGTTCTGCCAGGTCGGCAGCCGCCCGCCGAACCCGGAGTCCGCGACGCCGGTCCGTGCGCCGCCCGACGCCCGCTGGATCGGCGGCAGGGACGTCCACGCCGCGACGGCCGCGGGCGGCGCGGCCGCGCCCGACGCGTCCGCCCTGCCCCCCGTACTCGCGTGCTCTGCGGGGCTCCCCACGGAGTCCGCCCCGCCGTCACCCGCGCGGGCGGCGCCCTCGCGTCCCCGCAGCCGGTCCAGGAATCCCACCGATCAGCCCTCCGCCGCGCCGCGCGTCACGAGGGACGCGATCTGCTCCGTGTACCGGCGCCGGTCCCGGTGCTCCAGGTCCAGGATCGCGTCCAGGCCCCAGTGGAAGTGGTAGGCGACGTACGCGATCTCCTCGTGCAGCCGGTCGGTCGCGTACGTCACGATTCCCCCAGGCGGCTCCCGCCGAGTTCCACCTCGAAGGGTTCCGAGCAGTGCGGGCACTGCACGGCCGCACGGGTGTGCCCCTCCGCGTTGATCTGGCGGTAGAAGTCCTGGAGGAACGCCAGGTCGGAGGCGAACATGTTCTCCACGATCCCGTCGTGCACCATCGTCAGCGTGCCGAGCCGGGTGATGACCCGGCCCAGCAGCACCACCGACAGGTACGCCGGGTTCTCCTGCACGCGCACGTCACGCAGCGGGACCAGTTCGTCCCGGGCCGTCGACAGGCGCATCACACCGTCCCGGTGCAGCGTGCCCGACTCGTCGACGTAGCCGCGCGGCAGCTCGAAGGGGAACTCGGTGACCAGTTCCCGGCGGGGCGCCGGGTCGGCCGGCGCCTGAGGCGGCGCGACGGCGGGAGCCGACCGGGGGAAGTCCGCTCCCGCCGCCGCGGTCTGGGGTGGAGCGGCGGGTGCCTTGGCAGCCGTACGCCGCATTACTCGATGACCAGTTCTTCGAACACGATGGTGACGGTCTCGGTCAGGGCCGCCGCCTCGCCCGCCTTCACCGTGCTCGTGTCGATCTTGCTGCACCAGGCGTTGCGCAGGTTGTACCGCTTCACCGGGTTGTCCTGGAAGTCCATCATGATGATCGACGCGTTCTTGCGGGCCGTGCTCATCTGGCCGCGGATCGAGTCGTTGATCCACTGGGTGAACGACGCCGACTGGGTCATGCCGCGTACGACGGTGCACTGGCCGTTCTTCTGCACGCCCGGCAGCAGCGCCACCTCGGCCCGGCCCATCGAGCTGTTCTGCTGGTAGGTGATGACGTCCTGTTCGAGGGTGAGGCCGCTGACCTCGGCGAGGTACTCGACCATCACACCGTCGATCTGGAGGCCGAAGTTGTGTGAAGTGAGGGCGTCACCCGGCTGGAGACTCATGTGTTCGCTGTCCTTCTAGGAATGGGGGAGGGGAGGCGTGGGGGACGGGTCGGGCGCGGCGCCTACTCCTCCAGCTCCCCGCTGCCGCTGGAGAACTGCGCCAGCCGGAAGATCACGAACTCGGCGGGCTTGACCGGCGCGATGCCGATCTCGCAGATGACCCGGCCGAGGTCCACGGACTCCGGCGGGTTGGTCTCCTCGTCGCACTTGACGTAGTACGCCTGCTCGGGGCTCTGGCCGAACAGGGCGCCGTTGCGCCACTCGTTGACCAGGAACGCGGAGACGTTGCGGCGGATGCGGGCCCAGAGATTGTGGTCGTTCGGCTCGAAGACCACCCACTGGGTGCCGATCAGGATCGACTCCTCCAGGTAGTTGAAGTACCGGCGGATGTTCAGGTAGCGCCACGCCGGGTCGGAGGAGAGGGTGCGGGCGCCCCACACGCGGATGCCGCGGCCCGGGAAGGCGCGGATGCAGTTGACGCCGATCGGGTTGAGGAGGTCCTGCTCGCCGCGGGTGATCTGGAGTTCGAGGTCGACGGCGCCGCGGACGACCTCGTTGGCGGGGGCCTTGTGCACGCCGCGCTCGGAGTCGTTGCGGGCCCAGATGCCGGCGACATGACCACTCGGCGGGACCAGGCGGGACTGGCCCGACGCCGGGTCGAAGGTCTTGATCCAGGGGTAGTACAGGGCGGCGTACTTGGAGTCGTAGCCGGCCGTCTCCTGGCGCCAGACGCGTATCTGGCGGGCGTTCAGGCCGGGCGGCGGGTCGATGACGGCGACGCGGTCGCCCATCAGCTCGCAGTGGGCGATCAGGCCGAGCTGGACGGCCTTGACGGCCTCCAGGTCGATCGCGCCCCGCTGGTAGGCGGCCATCAGGTCGGGCACGGCGACCATGGAGATCTCGTCGACGGCCTCCAGACCACCGAAGCCGGTGCGGTCGGCGGAGTCGCCGAGGTACTGCGCCGGGCCGGGGTGCGCGACCTCGCCCGTGGCGGGCGGGGCGGCCTTCTCCACCGGGGCGGCGGGCGGCGTGGGCAGCGTCAGGGTCTGGTTGTCCGGGCGGGCCAGCTGCGCGGACGGCGCGGCCTCCGTCACGGTGATGAGCTTGGAGCGCTCCTTGACCTGGGTGACGACGTAGGCGCGGTTGCCCTTCTTGGCGCTCACGTCGAAGGTCTCGACGGGCTTGTCGCCGTCCTTGACGATCAGCTTGAACCGCTCGGCGGGGCCCTCGCCCTCGGGGTCGGCGACCTCGACGGACAGCGGACCGTTCTGTCCGGCGGCGGTGGCCGTCACGGCGAACGTGCCGAGCTGCCTGGGCTCGGCGGCGGGGAGCGCGGCCGGTGTGGCGGCACCCGTGACCGCGGCGGGAGCGGATGTCCCGTCGGAGCCGGTGGCGGCGTCCTGGGCGGAGCCGCCGACGCGCACGACGTAGGCGGCGCTGCCGCCGTTGTTGAAGAACCCGTAGACGGAGTGCGCGAGGTAGTACCCGTCGGTGAAGTCACCGAACGCCGCGACGTACTGGGTCCAGTTGGTGACCAGTGTGGGCTCGTTCAGCGGGCCGGTCGGCGCGAGCCCGACGAAGGCCGCGACCGAGGTGCCCACCCCCTCGATCGGGCGCGAGCCGCTGGCCACCTCCTCGACGTAGACGCCGGGCGACAGGTAGGACGGCATGCTCTGCTCTCCTCGGGGTACGAGACAGGACGCCCCTCACCCTCGCGCGCGCGTTCCCCCGCCGGAACGGCCTTCGGAGCCGGAGCGGGGGCACTCCCGTTGCCCCTCGCCGTGCCCGTTGGGGCAGACTCCCCGCCTTCTCCGGCCGACGGCCGCCCTCGGTGCCTCACCATCGTGTGTTGTCGGGCGTCGGTTCACCAGGACGTCGCCCGGTGGTCATGTGCCGTTCGGACCGGCGTGGCCAGATCCCCGAAGGGAGTTGTCCGTGCTGGACCGCTCGCGCGCGCCGCAGACACCTCGCACCGACGCTGCCGCCGTGGCCCGGCACGGCCCCCGGCGGCCCCGCACCCCGCTGGCTTCCTTGCAGGCCGGCGCCGGAAACAGGGCCGTGGCCGCGTTGCTGCAGCGCGCGGCCGACGCCCCCGCCCTGGAGGACACCGCGTTGGCGGAGCGGCGCCGGCGGGCGGAGCTGGTCGCCGCCGCGGCGGAGCGGAGGCGGCAGGGAGAAGCGACGGCCGCGGGGGAGGGGCCGGGGACGCCGGAGGAGGCGACCGCCGCGGAGGACCACGGCCGGGACGCTGAGACCGCGTTGACGGAGCGGCGCCGGCGGGCGGAGCTGGCCGCCGAGGCGGCGGAGCGGCGGCACCGGCCGGCGGAGGCGGACACCGGGCAGGAGCGGCAGGGGCGCAGAGCGCTTCGGGGTCTGTCCGGCGCCGGGGAGAAGCTCAGGGACATCAACGCGAAGGTCAGCCGGCTCTTCGGTACCTCCAAGGCCGACCGGGCCAAGAAGGCCGTCGACCCGCCCGACACGGTGGCCACCCGGGTCAACGCGCCGACGGAGGGCGGTGTGCGCACCCACGGGCAGGGCACGTCGAACGCCGGTCTGGTCGAGGCCAGTGCGATCCAGGGGCAGGTCGGCACCGGGATCAACGTCGTGACCGACTCCCTGGGGCTGTTCAACGACCTGCGTGCCCTGAAGGCCGGGTACGGGGGCCGCGCGGGGACGGGGCCGGACTCCCACAAGTCCAGGAAGGACTGGAAGGGGAAACGGCTCGGCGTGGCCCAGAACTCCGGCATGGTCGTCGGCGACGTCAGCGGCATGGCCAACGCCGCCGTGCGCAACGCCGGGGACCTGGGCGGGGCGCCCGCCCTCGGGATCACGACCGGCGGGGCCGGCGTCTTCTACTCCACGCTGATAGCCGTCCGGGAGGCCGCCGCGGTCTGGCGGACCTACCACAAGAACCGTGCCCTCAAGGAGGTGGTCGAGGCGCTTCCCGCCGGGGCGCCGGTGGAGGCGGCACGTCTCCAGGACGTACTCGACCGGTTGGGGCGGGCGCAGGAGCGGCTGGAGCGGGTCAGGGCCCTGCCGCCACGCCGGCTGTACGGCCTCGCCGCCGCGCGGGAGGCCGAGGTCGCGAAGTACGGGCAGCAGGTCGCCGTCCTCACCGAGCACTTGCGGGCCGACCTCGCCGACGTGGGCAGGTACGCGCGGCACAAGCAGCACACCAAGCTGGGCAAGCGCGTCACCAACCTGGGGGGAAACACGGTGCGTGCCGCCGGCGGCGGGCTGGCGATCGCGGCCGTCGCCGGGGCGGTCAGCGGTCCGGCGGCACCCGCCGTGGCGGGGACGGCGGCGGCCCTGCTGCTCGGCAACGCCGTCTACAAGGGGGTCAGGGCGGGCGGCAACCGGTACGTCGAGGCGCGGCACCCGGACAGGTTCGCCCGCCCCACCCGGGCCCAGGAGGAGACCGGCGCGGCGGAGCCCGGGGCACCGGCGGCCGGCGTCGGCCGGGGCGACGCGGTGCTGGAGTTCTTCAAGGTGACGAAGTCCGTGCAGCAGGGCGAGCGCCGGCACATGGCGCAGAAGCTCTACGCGCTCGCGGCCGGGCCGGCCGTTCACGTGGGCAAGAACGTTCCCGACGACGTCCGTGTCTCGGCGCGTGCGCTCCTGAAGGTGCTCAAGGCCGGCCCGTCCCAGCACAGCCGCACCGAGGAGGAGTGGGAAGCCTCGCTCAACGACCCCGCGGAGCAGAGCGCCTGGGAGAAGGAGATCTTCAACCAGCTCTCCTCGGCCTGAGGACCACCCGCGTCACCGGCCGGCGTGACTCCCCCTCACGTCCGGCCGGCAGCACCACTGCCCTCTTCGCTGCCCTCCCGGACCTGTCGGCGGACGGGGGCGGGAGGTAAGGCTGGTGGGGGACCGCCCGGTCAGTGTGAAGGGGAGCATGGTGCGCGCTCACGAGGAAGCCGTCGGCGACAAGGCCGCGAAGGCCGGTCGGACCCCGCGCCGGGCGGTGACCGCGCCCGTCGTCGGCGCGACGGGCGGACCGGTGACCCCCCGGACGGCCCTGGCGCTCCAGCGCTCCGTCGGCAACCGGGCCGTCTCGCGCCTCGTCGGCCAGGACCAGCACGTGCACGGCGCCGGCTGCGGGCACGGCGGGATCGAGGACGGCAGCCCGGCGGGCCAGCGGCGGCTCCTGGACGAGGCCATGGCCTCCCCGAGCCGTCCGCTCGGGGGGTCGCTGCTCTCCGAGGCGACGGCCTTCTACCGCAACGACCTCTCCGCCGCCCGCATCCACGACAACCCCACGGCCCAGCGCGCGACCGCGGCGCTGGGCGCGCAGGCCATGACGGTCGGCACGCACGTGTTCCTCGGGCCACAGGCCACCGGCCGCAAGGACCTCATCGGCCACGAGCTGGGCCACGTCGACAAGAACCTCCGGGGCCACCGCGAGACCGGCAACAGCAACGGCGCCGGAGTCACCGTGACCGACCCGGGCCAGGACTCCGAACGGGCGGCCGAGGCGGACGGCGCCGCCTTCGCGGCGGGGGCCGCGACCGCCCCGTCCGTGGTGGCGCAGCGGGCGGTCGCGGCCGGTTCGGACGAGCGGGACGAGGCCGTGCAGCGCAGCACGGGGCTGTGGGACGCCCCGGTGCAGCGAGCCGGGGACGAGGCGCTGCGTTCCGCCAAGACCCCGAGCGAGATGGTTGCCGCACTGGAGGCGTCGGGGCACTCCAAGGACGACGCCTGGGAGCTGATGCAGTACATGACCCAGCAGCAGTTCCCGCCCGGCGAGGGGCAGCAGGACTTCGACATGCTCTCCCACATCAAGGAGATCAAGAAGCACAGGATCTCCAGCGTCCTGAAGACCCAGTCGAAGAGTCTGCGCGACCAGAAGTGGACGATCCGCCACTACACGGGTACGGACCCGAACGTGAAGCCGTCCTTCCAGGAGGTCATGACGACGTACGACAACGCGGCCGCCGGACGGGCGGGCGCCAACACGAACGTGGCGGACTGGCGCTCGCTGGGCAACATCAAGTTCACGTTCTACCTGGTGGCCGTAGGCGGCAAAGTGCCGCCGCGACCCTGGCTCAACAACACCCACTGGTACGCCGAGTGGGACCTGGACAGCATCGCTGACTGCTGGGTCTCCGCGGACCTGCTGGAGCGGATGAACAAGAACATGGACGCCGACGGGGCGCGTGCGGCCCTGCGGGGAGCGAAGGCGTTCCGCGGCTCGGGTACCGAACTGAAGGAGCTGCTGGCCGCTTCGGTGTTCAACGCGGGCAATGATCCCGCCACCGCACTGGACGCCGCGATCGGCGGTGCCTTCGAGCTGAAGGTGCCGGGTGGTCTGGCCCTGCCGCAGAGTGGATGGCAGAAGAAGTAGCGGAGGGCACTGACGCCGGTCCCCCTGACCGCCGTCGCTGCCCGGAAGACTCCTGCGGCTTCCGCACCCGCCCTCTAGCGTGCGCCGCGTGAGCCTTTGGACTTCCCTGGAGCCCGCGTCCGTCACCGTCGATCCCGGCAGTAGTACGCGGGTGCGGCTGCGGGTGCGTAACACCGGCGATGTGGTGGACGAGTACCGGTTCGAGCCGGTGGGGGATGTGGCGCCCTGGACGGTGGTCGAGCCGCAGACGTTGCGGTTGTATCCCGGTACGACGGGGACGGTGGAGCTGACGTTTGCGCCGCCGCGTACGTCGGATGCGGTGGCGGGTCCGAATCCGTATGCGGTGCGGATCACGCCGACGGAGCATCCGGAGGCGGTGACGGTTCCGGAGGGGAATCTGACGGTCACGCCTTTCACGGAGGTGCGGGCGGAGTTGGTGCCGCCGACGGTGAAGGGGCGGTTTCGGGGGCGGCCGCGGCTGGCGGTGGACAACCTGGGCAATACGAAGGTGACGGCGTCGGTTTCGGGGAGTGATACCGGCGATCATCTGTCGTACGAGGTTCGTCCGGGGAATGTGCAGATCGAGCCGGGTCGTGCGGCGTTCGTGGAGACGACGTTGAAGCCGCGGCAGGTGATC